>NZ_JBYOJO010000003.1:0-554476 GCF_057798955.1 Cupriavidus sp. 207A1
CCAGCCCGATACCTGCGAGGCCGAACCCGTCGGCGCCGAGCATCCGCTGTTCGTGCTCTACACCTCGGGCTCCACCGGCAAGCCCAAGGGCGTGCAGCACAGCACCGGCGGCTACCTGCTGTGGGCGCTGATGACGATGAAGTGGTCGTTCGACATCAAGCCCGACGACCTGTTCTGGTGTACCGCCGACATCGGCTGGGTCACCGGCCACACCTATATCGCCTACGGCCCGCTGGCGGCCGGCGCCACCCAGGTGGTGTTCGAGGGCGTGCCGACCTACCCGAACGCCGGCCGTTTCTGGGACATGATCGCCCGCCACAAGGTCAGCATCTTCTACACCGCGCCGACCGCGATCCGCTCGCTGATCAAGGCCGCCGAGGCCGACGAGAAGATCCACCCCAAGCAGTACGACCTGTCGAGCCTGCGCCTGCTCGGCACCGTGGGCGAGCCGATCAACCCGGAAGCGTGGATGTGGTACTACAAGAACGTCGGCAATGAGAACTGCCCGATCGTCGACACCTTCTGGCAGACCGAGACCGGCGGCCACATGATCACGCCGCTGCCGGGCGCGACGCCGCTGGTGCCGGGCTCGTGCACGCTGCCGCTGCCGGGCATCATGGCCGCCATCGTCGACGAGACCGGACAGGACGTGCCCAACGGCAGCGGCGGCATCCTGGTGGTCAAGCGCCCGTGGCCGGCGATGATCCGCACCATCTGGGGCGATCCGGAGCGCTTCAAGAAGAGCTATTTCCCCGAAGAGCTCGGCGGCAAGCTCTACCTGGCCGGCGACGGCTCGATCCGCGACAAGGACACCGGCTACTTCACCATCATGGGCCGCATCGACGACGTGCTGAACGTGTCGGGGCACCGCATGGGCACGATGGAGATCGAGTCGGCGCTGGTGGCCAACCCGCTGGTGGCAGAAGCCGCGGTGGTGGGCCGCCCGGACGACATGACCGGCGAAGCGATCTGCGCCTTCGTCGTGCTCAAGCGCTCGCGCCCGAGCGGCGAGGAAGCGGCCAAGCTCGCAACCGAGCTGCGCAACTGGGTCGGCAAGGAGATCGGCCCGATCGCCAAGCCCAAGGACATCCGCTTTGGCGACAACCTGCCCAAGACGCGCTCGGGCAAGATCATGCGCCGGCTGCTGCGGTCGCTGGCCAAGGGCGAAGAGATTACGCAGGACACCTCGACGCTGGAGAACCCGGCCATCCTCGAGCAGCTGAAACTGGCGCAGTAACCCCGCCGGTGACCCGGCTACTCGGAGCCGAGCCCTGAACCCGCCGCCGCGCACCCGCGCGCCGGCGGGTTTGTTACGATAGCTTCCCACCGACACGGACTGTCCCCTCATGCCCGAAGCCCAGGCGCGCTTTCGCCGACGGTTGCTGCTCTACTACGGCCTGTTCACGCTGGGGCTGTTCGGCTTCGTGGGGATGATGGGATTGCTGGAACGCTCCAATGCCGATGCGCTGTGGCTGGGCTACGTCTTCCTGTTCATCACCATCGCGATCTATGCCTGCATCGGGCTGATCTGCCGCACCTCGGACCTCAACGAGTACTACGTCGCGTCGCGGCGCGTGCCGGCCATGTTCAACGGCATGGCGATTGCCGCCGACTGGATGAGCGCGGCATCGTTCATCGGCCTGGCCGGCATCCTGTTTTCCTCGGGCTACGAAGGGCTGGCCTATGTGATGGGATGGACCGGCGGCTATTGCCTGGTGGCCTTCCTGCTGGCGCCATACCTGCGCAAGTACGGCGGCTATACCATCCCCGACTTCCTTGCCGCGCGCTACGGCAACGGCAAGCCCGGCGGCAACCTGCCGGTGCGCGCGATCGCGGTGCTGGCCGCCTCGCTTTGCTCGTTCGTCTACCTGGTGGCGCAGATCCAGGGCGTGGGGCTGGTGGTGACGCGCTTCATCGGCGTCGAATTTGCCGTCGGCATTTTCTTCGGCCTGGCGGGCATCCTGGTCTGCTCCTTCCTGGGCGGCATGCGCGCGGTCACGTGGACGCAGGTGGCGCAGTACATCATGATGATCGTGGCGTTCCTGGTCACGGTGTCGATGATCGCGTGGAAACACCACCAGGAACCGCTGCCGCAACTCAGCTACGGCACGCTGCTGACGCAGCTGGATGCCCGTGAACAGCAGCTGGAGCGCGAGCCGGCCGAGCGGGCGGTGCGCGACTACTACCGGCAGCAGGCCATCCTGCTGCAGGAGCGCATCGCGCGCTTGCCTGAATCCTTCGCGCAGGAGCGCGACGCGCTGGATGCGCGCCTGCAGGACCTGCGCACACGCAATGCGCCGCTGCGCGAGATCAAGGCGCTCGAGCGCGAACGGCTCGAGTTCCCGCGCGATGCCGCCGCCGCGCAGCAGCAATGGCACCAGCAACGCGAAGAGGCACTGGCCCGCAGCCGCCATTCGATGTCGTCCACCGAACCCTATCCCGCGGCGTCCGAGCAGGAGCGCAAGACCAAGCGGCTCAATTTCGTCCTGCTGGTGTTCTGCCTGATGGTGGGCACCGCCAGCCTGCCTCACATCCTGACGCGGCTCTACACCACGCCCTCGGTCAGGGAGACGCGCAACTCCGTGGCCTGGGCCGTGTTCTGCATCGCCTTGCTCTATGTCTCGGCACCCACGCTCGCGGCGCTGGTGAAGTACGAGTTCTTCGAGCACCTGGTCGGTACCCCGTACGCCGACCTGCCGCAGTGGGTGGTGCAATGGCGCAAGGTCGATCCGCCGGTGTTCGGCATTCGCGACGTCAACGGCGACGGCATCGTGCAATGGGCCGAAATCCTGCTGCAGCCCGACATGATCGTGCTCGCCGCCCCGGAGATTGCCGGCCTGCCATACGTCATCTCGGGGCTGATCGCCGCCGGCGCGCTGGCCGCCGCGCTCTCGACGGCGGACGGCCTGCTGCTGACCATTGCCAACGCGCTTTCGCACGACGTCTTCTATCACATGGTCGACCGCCAGGCGAGCCACCAGCGGCGCGTCACCACCGCCAAGATCGTGCTGCTGGCCGTGGCACTGTTCGCCTCGTACGTCACATCGCTGCGCCCCGGCAATATCCTGTTCCTGGTCGGCGCCGCCTTCTCGCTGGCGGCCTCGAGCTTCTTCCCGGTCCTGATCCTGGGCATCTTCTGGCGCCGCACCACCGCCGCCGGCGCCTTCGCCGGCATGGTCGCCGGGCTCGGCGTGGCGGTGTACTACATCTTCGTCAACTATCCCTTCTTCACCCGCATGACCGGCATTTTCGGCAACCGCTGGTTCGGCGTGGATCCCATCGCCTCCGGCGCCTTCGGGGTTCCCGCGGGCTTCGCGGTAGCGATCGTGGTCAGCCTGCTGACGCCCCGCAACGCACCGGTGATCGATCGGCTGGTGACCTACCTGCGCAAGGGGTAGGGCAGGGTGGTGACGAGGTACTGGATTCGACCGGCAACTCTGCTATAATCGCGGACTTCCCGGAGAGATGGATGAGTGGTTTAAGTCGCACGCCTGGAAAGCGTGTATAGGTTAATAGCCTATCGGGGGTTCGAATCCCCCTCTCTCCGCCAGAACACCGAGCAAGACCATGCAAAGCCGCCCGTTCTCCGGGCGGCTTTTTCGTTTTCCGGGCCGGTCAACTGGCTTGGAGCGAGCCCGCGCAAGGGCTGCCGATTCTTCCGCGTCCCGGTTATGCTCTCGTCCCATGACCAATTTCACCTCCCATTTCGAAATCCGCCCCGCCTTGCCCTCGGACGCGCAAGCCGTGGAAGCGATCCTCATCGACACCTACCTCGGCACCTGGAAGCCGCAACTGGCTCCCGCCGCCGCGGCGGCGTTCGAACAGCAAGGCAAGACCCGCAGCTACGTCGAAGCACGATTGCAGGAATTCCGTGTCGCCTGCGTGGACGGCGTGCCGGCCGCGATGGTGGATTGGGAAAACAATTTCGTCTGGGCGCTGCATGTCGGCCGGGCATGGCAGCGGATGGGGCTGGGTGGGGCGCTGCTGGCGCATGCGGAAGCCGAGATGGCGCGCGCCGGACATCGCGAGGCGCGGCTGGAGACGGATACGTTCAACCAGCAAAGCCGGGCATTCTATCGGCGCCACGGCTATGCCGAGATCGATTTCTATCCCGATGAAAGCTGGGACAGCGGCTTCACCACGGTGCTGCTGTCAAAGGCGCTGGCGCCGGCCTGATCGGGCCACTTTGCCGGAGTGGCGCGCGGCCGTGCTCATGCGTAGATTGCATGACCTTGCCGGGCCGCGCGTGAAAGAATCAGGCATCTCTTTCGAACTGCCTCCTGCAACCATGTCCGACCCCATCGTCCACCTCAACGGCACCCTGACCCCGCTCTCCGAGGCCCGCATCCCTGTGCTGGACCGCGGCTTTATCTTCGGCGACGGCATTTATGAGGTGATCCCGTATTACCACGGCAAGCCTTTCCGCGGCGCGCAGCACCTGGCGCGGCTGCACCGGAGCCTGGAGGGCATCGGCATTCCCGACCCGTACAGCGCCGCGCAGTGGCTGGAGCGTGTCGGCGAGGTGGTCAGGGCCAATGGCCTGTCGGATCAGCTGGTCTATATCCAGGTGACCCGTGGCGTGGCCAAGCGCACCCATGCCTTTCCGAAGGAGGTGGTGCCGACGGTGCTGATCATGACCAATCCGATGGCGCTGCCGTCGGCGCAGATGGTGGAGCAAGGTGTCGCGTGCGTGACCATGGAGGACCGGCGCTGGCTGAATTGCCAGATCAAGTCGACCTCGCTGCTCGGCAACGTGCTGGCGGCGCAGCATGCGGTGGAGCAGGGCGTGACCGAGGCGATCCAGTTTCGCGACGGCTGGCTGACCGAGGCGTCGGCGTCCAATGTGTGGGTGGTGCGCGATGGCCGCGTGTCGGCGCCGCCCAAGGACAACCTGATCCTGGAAGGCATCCGCTACGGCTTCATGGAAGAAATCTGCGAGGCGATGGGGATTGCGCTGGAGTCGCGCCGGATCGCCAGGGACGAGGTATTTGCCGCCGACGAGGTGCTGCTGTCGTCGGCCAGCAAGGAGTTGCTGCCGGTGGTCAGCATCGATGGCCGTCCGATCGGCAAGGGCGTGCCGGGGCCGGTGTTCGCGCGCCTGTACGCGGCTTACCAGGCGGCCAAGGCGGCGCTGTAAGTGCCTGGAAGGGTCTCCCGACGCGTGCTAGGATGCGTTGGGATTCAGCCAGGAGTCAGTCATGGCCAAGCGTGAGCGCGGCCGGCGTGCCTTGCAGGACGAGGTCGGCCGGCGTATCCAGCAGATCGATGAAATCGGCGAAGACGGTGCCAGGATCCGGGTGCCGGCACCGCAGCCCCATCCGCGCGACGCGCGCGGGCGCAACTGGGACATGGCCTTCGACAATCTGCACGGCTATGCCGCCAGTGTGCGCGCGGTGGTCGACAAGGTGCGCGACGAGTTCGACCTGAACGAGGCGCTGGAGAACCGCGCGCCCAATCCCTTCGGCGACTGAGCCGGCGGTCTAATCCACCGAAACGATGATGGCGACGCGCCGGTTCTCGGCGCGTCCCGCGGCGGTGCGGTTGTCCGCCACCGGGCGGGCCTTGCCCAGCCCGCGCACCTCGATGCTGTCGCGCGCAAAGCCGGCATCGGCCAGCAGCCTGGCCACGGCCTCGGCGCGCCGCACCGACAGCGACTGGTTGTAGTCCGCCGAGCCGGCGTCATCGGTATGGCCATCCACGCGCAGGCGCTCGATGCCCACGCCGCTCAGCGCCCGGCCGATGCGCTGCACATTGGCGGCGCGGTCCCCTTCGATCAGGTCTTCGTTGAAACCGAACAGCACCTTGTCGGTGAGGCCCAGCTCCCAGCCTTCGCCGGTCTGCATGAAGCCCTCCTGCTGCAAGACCGCCAGCTGCGCCGGCGACAGCCGGCCGGCGGGCGGCGTGGCCTGGCAGCCCGCCACGGCGAGGCTGGCCAGCATGACGGCGGCCACCCAGGCTTTCCATCTGGATGTGAGGCTTGTCGGGGGACGGCTTGCAAACATGTGGATTCTCACTGCGTGACGTCGAGGCGCGGCTCGGCGCTTTGCCAGATGCCGCCGGAGCGCCGCTTGGCGCCGTACATGGCGGCGTCGGCGGCGTGCAGCAGGGCCTGGCTGCCTTGCGCGTGGACCGGAAAGACAGCCAGCCCGATGCTGAGCGAGGCCTGCACCGAGCTGCCGTCGGGCAGGTCGATCGGGCGAGCCATGGCCAGCAGGATATGCTCGGCGATCTGGATGACGTCGGCCGGCGCGCGCAGCGCGGTGGCCAGCACCGCGAATTCGTCGCCGCCGATGCGCGCCACGGTGTCGCGGCCGCGCAGGCTGGCGCGGATGCGCTGGGCCACCGCGACCAGCACCGCGTCGCCCGCGGCATGGCCGTGGCGGTCGTTGACGTGCTTGAAATCGTCGCTGTCCAGGTACAGCACCGCGGCATATTCGTCGTTGGCGGCGGCGTGGCGCACCGCGTGCTCCAGCGCTTCGACGAAGGCGGCGCGGTTCAGCAGCCCGGTCAGGGCATCATGGTTGGCGCGGTGGGCGAGCGAGCGGTTTTCGTGCTGCATCTGGTTCTGCCAGGTCTGCAGTTCGTCGAGCAGGCCGTTGAAGTCATCGCTCAGGGCATTGAGCTCGGCGATGCTGGCCGGCGGCGTTCGCTGCGCGAAATCGCGCTGCGAACGCACTGCGTGCGCCACCCGCATCAGGTTGCGCAGCGGCTCGATGATCTGCACCAGCAGCCGGCTGGCCAGGTAGTGGGCGCCGACCGCGGTCAGCAGCAGGCAGGCCAGCAGCCCCAGCGCGCCTTGCAGCAGGAAGTGCAGCAGGTTGCGCGGGTCGCCGCTGACGCGCAGCGTGCCGACTTGCTGCGCCTGGTGCACGATGGGCTGCTCGACCGCATCGGTGCCCAGCCATTCGAGCAGCGCGTGGCGCAGGCCGGTCAGCGGGGCCTGGCCGGGGCGCTGCCATACCGCCAGCACGTGGTGGTCGCGGTCATAGACGGTGGCGCGGGCGATGTCTTCCGAGGCCGCGATCGCGGCCAGCGTTTCGGCGGTGGCCGCCTGGTCGCGGAACACCACCGGCGCTTCCAGCGTATAGGCGATCGAGCGTGCCACCAGCCGCACGTTGTGGTCGGCGTAGACACGCAGCGCGGTGACGCCGATCGCGGTCAGCGCCAGGCCCGCAGTGCATACCGCGATCAGCGCCACGCCCAGGTGGATACGGCGCAGCACGCTGTAGAGGGTGGGGCGCGCGCCTTGCCCGCGCACCGGCTGGCGCTGGCTCATGACGGCGCTCCCTTGCGGCGGCCGAGCTGCAGCACGCCGGGGTGCATATGCACGCCGCTGCGGGCGAGGGTATCGAGGTTGACGCGGAACGAGACCTGGTTGTCGCGGATGTTGAGGCAGAACATGCTGCCCACCTCGCACTCGAAGTCTTCTTCGGCGATGACCAGCACCGGGCGGCCGGTCAGCTCGGCCGACAGGCGCTTGCGGCGCGGTTCGTTCATGGTGCCCACGTACAGCGCATCGCACGCCGGGTGCAGCATCTCGGCCAGCACGTCGACCTGGCGGGTCTGCACGGTGCGGCCATTGGCGAGCGTGCCGCCTTCCTTGAGCCGGGCCGCATAGCGGCTGGCGTGATCGACGCACAGCCGCACCGGATCGCGCTCCACCGGCCAGCGTGCGTAGCCGAGCAGGCTGATGACGACGCGCGCGACCAGGTCGGCCCGTTGCGGCGCGGGCTGCGCGGTGACCGCCGGGGGCAGCATGGCCGGCAGCACTGCCAGCGTCACCGCCAGCAACAGCGCGGTCAGGCCGCGGCGCAGCAGCGGTCGTGCACGGGCAGCGGGCGGGGTTGGCGGGGGGCTTGCTGGGGCAGGCGCCATGGTCTGGAGCGAAGGGGGCGGGGCGGCCGGTTGCGGGGTTGTAGTCTGGCCGCGCGTATTGTCTGTGGCCGAGTTCCGGGCGGTCAAGCGTGCGGCTTTGCCGTGGCTCGGGCGAAAACGGGCGGCACGAGCGGGATGCTTCGGAGACCGGCTCGTGGCGCGGCGTGATACGAAATGTTTATCGGCCCCGCGGTTGTTTTCCTGAACCCCGCTGCGACCGCTGCTGCGCGCATGCCAGGCTTCGCCGTGGCGGACGCAACACTTAGAATGTGGCCATCGCCCCAATTCGTCCAACTCGCCCCCTGCCGCCATGATCGCCGATCCTCTTCTCCGCCTGCTGCACCTGACCGGCGTCGCCGTCTGGGTCGGCGGCATGTTCTTCGCCTACCTGTGCCTGCGGCCGGTGGCCGTCAACCTGCTGGAGCCGCCGCCGCGCCTGCGCCTGTGGCGCGGGGTGTTTGCCCGGTTCTTCCCGTGGGTATGGGCGTCGGTGGCGGCGATCCTGCTGAGCGGTGGCGCGATGATGGCGGCAGCTGGCATGGCGGGCGCACCACGCAACTGGCACCTGATGCTGGGCATCGGCCTCGTCATGGCGGGGATCTTCTGCTACGTCTGGTTCGGCCCCTACCGGGTGCTGGGCCGGGCCGTCGAGGCCCAGGACTGGCCGGCCGCCGGTGCCGCCCTGAACCGCATCCGGCAGGCGGTAGGGACCAACCTCGTGCTGGGGCTGGCCAATATCGCCGTGGCAACGCTGGGTCGCTGGCTTGCCTGAGCGGATCCGCGTCGGCTGGTCTTGTCACAACCACGCAAACGGAGAATTGCTATGCGCGTCCTCGCATGTGTTGCCGTCGCTGGTCTGACCGTGGCGGCCATCCCCGTCGCCGCCGCGGAAAATGGCACGCAGAATGGCGGCCTGAGCGCCGACTATGAGCGCTGCATGGACAAGGCCGTTTCGAACGCCGACATGCTCAACTGCGCGGCGCTGGAGTCGCGCGTGCAGGATACGGCGTTGAATCGCGCTTACCAGTCGCTGCTGCGGCGGCTGGAGGCGCCGCGCACCGGACAGTTGCGGGTGGCGCAGCGGGCCTGGCTGGATTACCGCCAGGCCAATTGCGCCTATGTCTCCAATCCTGCCGGCGGCAGCGCGGCGCGCGTGGCGGGCGCGTCCTGCCTGCTGGAGATGACCGCCGCGCGCGTGCGCGAATTGCGCGACTTCGCCACCGAGGCCGCCGGCCGGTGAGCTGGCGGGCCTTGTGCTAGAGTTGCCTGACCCCTGTGCTGCGGCACGTCTCAACCGGAGATGGATCATGGCAAACGAATCGCGCCACAACCTCAAGGCTTTCGTGCAGACCGCACCCCAGTCGGGGCGCTATGTGTGGGTCATCGCGCTGGTGGATTTCAGCGCGCAGCAGGTCAGGCGCGCGATCGTGTCGGACGATACCTTCACCACTTCCGATGCCGCGCGCGTTGCCGGCGAGGCCCAGCTCAAGGCGATGGCCGAGGATCACTAGCATCGTCCGCGCGCAAGCGGGGCTTGCACCGGGCTGTTGCGCGCCGGCATCCATGGCCGGCCGATATCGATTCTTGACTTGCCGGGGACTCACGGCGGACTAGACTATGGGCATGTTCCTCCACAAGAAAGGACTGCCATGTCGGATTGCGCGCTTCGCCCGGCCAGGGCCTTGCTGCTGGCCGCGTTGCTAGGTTCGGGCCTGACCCTCAGTGCGGGGTCGCTGGCCCAGGTCTCGGTCAATATCGCCATTGGCGTGCCGCCGCCGGCGCCGATCTACGAGGCCGCGCCCGCTCCGCGCGCCGGCTATGTCTGGATGCCCGGGTACTGGGACTGGGACGATCACCACCGCAAGCACGCCTGGAAGAAGGGCCGCTGGGAGCGCGAGCGCCCGGGCTATGTCTATGAGTCGCCGCGCTGGATCCAGGCGCGCGACGGCTGGGTGCTGGTGCCGGGTCGCTGGGACCAGGGCGGGTACAAGGACAAGGGCAAAAGCAACGGCAATCAAGGCCACGGCAACAAGGGCAACAAGGGCGGCCATTGCCCGCCCGGCCAGGCCAAGAAGGGCGAATGCTGACCGGCGCGCTGCCAGGCGCCGCGCGGTGACGCCGGACACCCCTGCCATGCTACGATCCCCGCCATGACACCCGCGCCCGCGCGGCGCATCGGCAGCGGATTCCGGAGGTAGCAATGGCAAGGCACGTCTTCACGCGCGCGCAGTATCTCGACATCCTCAACGACAGCCTGCGCAAGCATCCCGGCTGGCAGCCGGGCATGGCCTTCGTGTTCCTGCCGCCCGGCGCCGATGCCAGCCAGGCCACGGCGGTGGGCTGCACCGGCCCGATGGACGCGATACCGGTCTATGCGGAAATCCAGCGGGTGGCGGCCGAGCTGATCGAAGTCAGCGACGAATAGCCTAGGCACAGGCCTGCAACGGACACCACCACCGTAGCGCCGGCCGCGCCGGCGCCGCGGGTGCGTACAATACCGCCCTCTACAGACTTTCGGATATTGCCGTGAAGAAAACGGACCTGGAAAAAAACAAGGGCCTGAAGATCGCCAACAGCCTGAAGCAGGCGGCGGCGGGGCGGGGCGGCATTCCCGGCGCCGCGGCGCGTCCGGACCGGCGCGAGCAGCGCCGGCTGGACCAGGAGCAAGGCCTGGTGCCGTTCGCGTGCAAGCTCGACGGCGCGCTGGTGAAGCGCCTGCAGGCGCTGGCCGCCGATCACCCGGGCGGCATGACCGGGTTGCTCAATGAAGTGCTGGCCGGCGCGTTGCCGCCGGAACCGGGCCAGGCCTGAGCGCCGCGCGGCGGCCGCGCCGCCGCTGGCCCGGGCGTTGCTTCAGTCCTATTCCTCTTCGTCGAGGAACTCGCGGCGCAGCATCCAGTTGGCGATGGCTTCGTCGCAGATGCGCTTGAACTTCTGTTTGTCGGGCATCTTGTCGAACAGCTGGAAATTGACCAGCGCCATGCCGGCATCGGTGATGTAGAACATGCGGCTCGGGTCGTCATCGTGGACGATGCGGCCGTCGATGGCGTCTTCTTCGCTTTCGGCCGGCATGTCCTCCAGCTCGACCACGC
This sequence comes from Cupriavidus sp. 207A1, assembly GCF_057798955.1. NCBI lineage: Bacteria > Pseudomonadati > Pseudomonadota > Betaproteobacteria > Burkholderiales > Burkholderiaceae > Cupriavidus > Cupriavidus sp. 207A1. Next base: position 10,968 of record NZ_JBYOJO010000003.1, read on the forward strand.
GGCAGGTGAAGCGCGGGCTGCGGGTGTGGGTCAGGTACTCGAATTCGTCGTGCATGACCTCGCCGCCCTTGCCCGCGATCACGGCGAAGCCCCAGATAAAGCGGGGCATCGGCAGATCGGACAGATCTTCAATCTCGTCCATGGTGTTCTCCCTGATTCAATCCCCGCATTATCGCCCGGAACGCCGCGGCTTCAAAAGATGGCGCGGCCCGGGCCGTGCCGCGACCGTGCCCGCTACCTCCCGGCGTGGCAGTTCGCCAGCGCGGGCGGGGCGTTCTCGGCCTGCATCAGGTCGCGCAGCGTGCCTGACTCGCCCTTGGTCCACCATTCGTAGCGTCCGCCGACATAGCGCGCGCCGGACGCCGCCACCGTGCTGACCGCCAGCACCGGCTTGCCTTCGACGCGGAGCACCGCGGCCTGGTTGTCGGGGCTGTTGAAGTAGCGCACCGTCAGCGTCTTGCCGCCGTCGCACTGGTAACGCATGGTGCGCACCTCGGGAAAGCGCACGCCGTCGATGCCCGGCGCGCGGGCGGCGTAGGCCGTGGCGCTGGCGCAGAGCGCGGCCAGCAGGGCAACGATATGAATGCGGGACAGCGTCGGTCGATCGCGCATGGCGTGGTCTGGTCTGGTCGAAAGTTTGTGTTCGGGTGGATGGCGACAGCTCCGGCGAGCGATCAGCCGAGCATGTAGCCGGCCGCGAGCGTGCGGAAGCTCTCCACCTCGCGCGCCTGCCAGGCTGCATCCTCGGCAAGTTCTTCGGCCAGGATCGCGGCCACCGCCGGTGCCGCGTCAACGGCCGCGCGCGCGTCCAGGAACAGCGCGCGGTTGCGGCGCGCCAGCACGTCCTCGACCCGGCGCGCCAGCTCATGCCGGGCGGCAAAGCGCACATGGGCCTCGGTCAGACCCGAGGCGCCGGCGAGCATCCGCTCGTGTCCCGGCAGCGCGCGCAGCAGGCCCAGCTCGTTGCCGTAGTAGCGGTCCGGCGAGCCCGAATCCGGCGGCGGCAGGTCGGCCGGCAAGCCGGCGGCGCCATGCAGCGGCAGCTCCGCGGTCACGCATGGCGCGGCGCGCACCATCTGGCGCTGGATCGCGGTCTCGATCACGTCTTCGGCCATCTTGCGGTAGGTGGTCCATTTGCCGCCGGTGACGGTAATCAGCCCGGCCCTGGACACCAGGATCGTATGCTCGCGCGACAGCGAAGCGGTGGAGGCCTCGCCAGTGGCGCGCACCAGCGGCCGCAGGCCGGCCCAGACGCTGGTGACGTCGGCGCGGGTGGGGTCCTTGGCCAGGTAGCGCGACGCCGTTTCCAGGATGAAATCGACATCGTCGGCCCCCGCATCGGGCTCCAGCGGCAGGTCGCGGCGCGGCGTGTCGGTGGTGCCGACGATGGTGTGGCCGTTCCACGGCACCACGAACAGCACGCGTCCGTCGTCGGTCTTGGGGATCAGGATGGCGCGCTCGCCGGGCAGGAAGCTGCGCGGCAGCGTCAGGTGCACGCCCTGGCTGGGCGCGACCATGGTGCGGGCATGCCCGTCTTCCATCTGGCGGATGGCATCGACCCACACGCCGGTGGCATTGATCACGCAATCGGCGCGCAACCGGAAGGTGGCGTCGCCGAGCACGTCCTGCACCGTCACGCCGCTGATCACGCCGCCTTGCTGGCTCAGCCCGGTCGCGCGCATGTAGTTGAGCGCGGTGCCGCCGACGTCGAACAGGGTCCGCATCAGCGCCACCGCCAGCCGCGCATCGTCGAACTGGCCGTCGAAATAAAGGTTGCCGCCGCGCAGCGGGCGACCGCCGACGTGCTCGGCCAGGTTGGGCGCGGCGGCCAGCACCTCGCGGTGGTTCAGCCAGCGGCTGCCGGAGAGGTTGAGGTTGCCGGCCAGCATGTCGTAGAGCTTGAGGCCGATGCCGTAGAAGGGCTGGTCGAACATCTGGTAGGCCGGCACCACGAAGCCCAGCGGCCACACCAGGTGCGGCGCGTTGCGCGCCAGCAGGCCGCGCTCGTGCAGGGCCTCGCGTACCAGGCCGATATTGCCCTGCGCCAGGTAGCGCACGCCGCCATGCACCAGCTTGGTGGCCTTGCTCGAGGTGCCCTTGGCAAAGTCGGCGGCTTCGACCAGCAGCGTGCGGTAGCCGCGCGAGGCGGCATCGACGGCCGTGCCCAGGCCGGTGGCGCCGCCGCCGATGACGATCACGTCCCAGCGCGGCTCGCGCTCCAGGGTGGCGAGCAGGGCCGCGCGGCTGGGCGGCTGGATCGGGGTGGGAAGACTTTGCATGACGCTGGTGTGTGGTGGGTGCTGGCTGGAATGTTCGGATGGTCCGGACGTGGTGGCGCGGGGCGGGTTTGATCGACGCTCAGCCGTGGCCGGCGGCGGCGTCGTCCTCGCGCGCCCAGTCGCGTGCGCGCTCGACCGCCCGGTGCCAGCGCGCGAGCCGGTGGCCGCGCTGGTCGGCCGACAGGTTGGGCTCGAAGCGCCGCTCCACCTGCCATTGCTGCGCGATCTGCACCGGGTCGCTCCAGTAGCCGGTGGCCAGGCCCGCCAGGTAGGCCGCGCCCAGCGCGGTGGTCTCGGTTACGCGCGGACGTACCACCGGGGTGCCGAGCAGGTCGGCCTGCATCTGCATCAGCAGGTCGCTGCGCGAGGCGCCGCCGTCCACGCGCAGCTCGGCCAGCGCGATGCCGGCGTCCTTCTGCATGGCCTCGAGCACGTCGACGCTTTGCAGCGCGATCGATTCCAGCGCCGCGCGCGCGATCTGCGGCCTGCCGGTGCCGCGCGTCATGCCGACCAGCGTGCCGCGCGCAAAGGCGTCCCAGTGCGGCGCACCCAGCCCGGCAAAGGCCGGCACCAGCACCACGCCGCCGCTGTCGTCGCACTGGCGCGCCAGCGCCTCGGCCTCGGGCGCGCTCTGGATGATCTTGAGGCCGTCGCGCAGCCACTGGATGGTGGCGCCGCCCATGAACACGCCGCCCTCCAGGCAATACTGGGTCTGGCCGCGGTACTGCCAGCCGATGGTGGTCAGCAGCCGGTTATGCGACGTGACCGGCTGCGCGCCGGTATTCATCAGCAGGAAGCAGCCGGTACCGTAGGTGTTCTTGGCCATGCCGGGCACCAGGCAGGCCTGGCCGAAGGTGGCGGCCTGCTGGTCGCCGGCGATGCCGGCAATCGGGATCGGCATGCCGAACAGCCGCGCCGACGTGCGCGCGACCTCGCCGCTGGAGGGCACCACCTCTGGCAGCAGCGCGTGCGGGATGTCGAGCAGCGCCAGCAGCGCGTCGTCCCACTCGAAGCGGTGGATGTTGAACAGCATCGTGCGCGAGGCATTGGAGACATCGGTGACATGGCGCGCGCCGTCGGTCAGCTGCCAGATCAGCCAGCTGTCGACGGTGCCGAAGGCCAGTTCGCCGCGCTGCGCGCGCTCCCGCGCGCCTTCGATGTTGTCGAGCATCCAGCGCAGCTTGGTGCCGGAGAAATAGGCATCGATGATCAGGCCGGTCTTCTCGCGGAACAGCTCGCCGTGGCCGGCGGCCTGCAGCGCCTCGCACATCGGCGCGGTGCGGCGGTCCTGCCAGACCAGCGCGCGGCCGACCGGCTCGCCGGTCTTGCGGTCCCACAGCACGGTGGTCTCGCGCTGGTTGGTGATGCCGATGGCGCGCACCTGCGAGGCGCCGATGCCGGCGTCGGCCAGCACCGTGTGCGCCACCGCCAGCTGCGATTGCCAGATCTCGTAAGGGTCGTGCTCGACGTGGCCGGGATGTGGGTAATATTGGCGGAACTCGCGCTGCGCCAGCCGCACCACGTTGCCGGCATGGTCGAACAGGATGGCGCGCGAGCTGCTGGTGCCCTGGTCGAGCGCCAGCACGTATTGCGGCTCGGCGGGAAGCTGGGACGGGGCAGGGCGCTGCGCCTGCGCGGCGGGCTGGTTCATGCGTTCGATCCTGACAATGACAATGCGCGCCGGCGTGGCCGGTGCATGGAATCCTGATGGCTGAAACATCTTCTTTGCCGGCGGCCGGGGCCACCGCACGGATCGCCGCCTCGCTGGCGGCGCGCAGCGGCTTCGATGCCGCCGCCAGGCTGCGCCTGATGGCCGACGGCCGCCAGGTCGGCTGGCTGCCGCGCGCGCATGCCGGCATCCTGCGCGGTATCGACATCGGCCCTGGCGCCATGCTGGGCCCGGAGCAGGCGCTCGCCGATGGCTCCGTGGCGGTGGCCTTGCTGCCCGGCCGCGACGATTTCGAGGCGCGCAGCGCCGCGCTGCAGGCGCTGGCCCGCCAGCTGGCCGACGCCGGCCATGTGCGCGGCTGGCGCGACGAGCTGTTCGCCGTCACCGCCGCGCTGGATGCGCCGTCGGTCGCGGTGGTGGAGCGCGCCGCGGCGCGCTTCCTCGGGCTGCTGACCTTTGCCTCGCACCTGAACGGCATCGTCGACGGCGCCGCGGGCGACCCGCCCGCCCTGTGGATCTCGCGCCGCAGCCCGGCCAAGGCCGTCGACCCCGGCATGTGGGACAACCTGGTCGCCGGCGGCATGCCCCACGGCAGCGATCCGCTGGCGACGCTGGTGCGCGAGTGCGAGGAAGAGTCTGGCATCCCGCCCGCGCTGGCGCGTGGCGTGCAGGCGCACGGCATGATCGAGGTGCTGCGCGACCTGCCCGAAGGCGTGCAGTGGGAGCAGGTCTATGTCTACGACCTGCTGCTGCCGCCGGACTTCATTCCGCACAACCAGGACGGCGAGGTCAGCGAGCACCGGCGCGTCGGGCTGGCGCCATTGCTTGCTATCATGTCGGCCGGCGCCATGACGGTCGATGCGACACTGGTGACGCTGGATGCCCTTGGACGGCGTGGCTGGCTCGAGGCCGGCCTCCACGACTGAGCCGCCGCAGGGTCCATCGCCGCTTGTCCCGGTATTGCCTGCCGTATTGACCTTTGCACGGACCGAGCCCCCCTGGCTTTCCCGGCCTTGCGCCGCGCCACCCAGACAGAACCACACACCATGAGCAACACCGGATTCATCCTGACCCTCTCGTGCCCTGACCAGCCGGGCATCGTCCACGCTGTCTCGGGCCTGCTGTTCCAGCACGGCTGCAATATCGTCGACTCCGACCAGTACGGGGACGAGTACGCGGGCCGCTTCTTCATGCGCGTGCATTTCACCCCGGCCGCCGGTGGTCCCGACCTGACCACGCTGAAGGCCGCGTTCGCGCCGGTGGGCGACCAGTTCGGCATGCAGTGGGAGCTGAACGACGCCACGGTGAAGCCGCGCGTGATGATCATGGTGTCGAAGATCGGCCATTGCCTGAACGACCTGCTGTTCCGTGCCAAGGCGGGCGGGCTGCCGGTGGAGATCGCGGCCATCGTCTCGAACCACCGCGACTTCTACCAGCTGGCGGCGTCGTACGACGTGCCGTTCTTCCACCTGCCGCTGATGAACGCGTCGGCGGAGCAGAAGGCCGCGCAGGAAGCGCGCGTGTTCGACGTGGTGCAGGAGCAGAAGATCGACCTGGTGGTGCTGGCGCGCTACATGCAGGTGCTGTCCGACGACCTGTGCCGCAAGCTGGCCGGCCGCGCGATCAATATCCACCATTCGTTCCTGCCCAGCTTCAAGGGCGCCAAGCCGTACTACCAGGCGCACGACCGCGGCGTGAAGCTGATCGGCGCCACCGCCCACTACGTCACCGCCGACCTCGACGAAGGTCCGATCATCGAGCAGGAGATCGAGCGCGTGGACCACAGCATGGACCCCGACCAGCTCACCGCCGTCGGCCGCGACGTCGAATGCGTGGCGCTGGCGCGCGCGGTCAAGTGGCATGCCGAACACCGCATCCTGCTGAACGGCCACAAGACCGTGGTGTTCAAGTAATCCTTTCCTGTGCCCTTGGTTTGCTCCCTTCTCCCGCTTGCGGGAGAGGGGCCAAGGGAGAGGGCAGGCCTGCGCCAGAACCAACGCGCCAGGCACTGCCGGCACGCGCAGTGGCGCCACTGCCGACACGGCAGCAGCAGCGCTTGTCCCGCAATCACTCCCGCTCCGCCACCACACACTTCACCCCACTGTCGGCCAGGATCTGATCGAACGGCGCCGCCAGCGGCGCGTCGGTAAACAGCCGGTCCACCTGCGACACATGCGCCAGCTCGACCATGGCCTGGCGGTTGAACTTGCTGGCGTCCGCCGCCAGCCAGACCTCGCGTGAATGCTCGATGATGGTCCGCGCCACCTTGACCTCGCGGAAGTCATAGTCGCGCAGCGTGCCGTCGGCCTCGATGCCCGAGATGCCGATCAGCCCGATATCGACCTTGAACTGGCGGATGAACTCCACCGTGGCCTCGCCGACGATGCCGCGATCGCGCGAGCGCAGCACGCCGCCGGCGACGATGACTTCGCAATCGGGGTTGTCGGCCAGGATATTGGCCACGTGCAGGTTGTTGGTGATCACGCGCAGGCCGCGATGGTGCACCAGGCCGCGCGCGATCTCTTCCACCGTGGTGCCGATGTTCAGGATCAGCGAGCACCCCTCGGGCACTGCCGCCGCCACCGCGCGCGCGATGCGCGCCTTGCCTTCGGCATTGAGCACCTGCCGCTGCCGGTAGGCGATGTTCTCGGTGGTGGAGTCTTCCACCCGCACCCCGCCGTGGAAGCGCGCCAGCATGCCGTTCTCGGCCAGCATGTTGACATCGCGGCGCACCGTCTGGAGCGTGACGCCGAACTTGCGCGCAAGTTCGTCGATGGAGGCAAAGCCCTGGGTGCGGACTTCTTCCAGCAGGGCCGTCTGGCGGGGATTGAGGGTCATGCGGGGATTCTAGTTCAAACACAAACGAAAACAAAATGATGCGGTGCACTATTGTTTTATGTTCGTTTTGTTGCTAAAACGAGCATGAAGCCAAGATTGGTGCGCCTGCATCGAACGCATGCCGTATGTCGGCAGCGTCATCGGCCGGCAGCATATCGAACATGGAGGCCGGATGCAGCTACGTTTGGAAGGCGTCGCACAGCAGGCAGGTTCGCAGGCGTATCTGTATCCGCTGACGCTGGCCCCGGTTCCCGGCGCGGTCACCATCCTGCTGGGCGCGACGCAGGCGGGAAAGACTTCGCTGATGCGGGTCATGGCGGGGCTGGACCGGCCCAGCGCCGGGCGCGTGCTGGTCGACGGCGACGACGTCACCGGCATGCCGGTGCGCGAGCGCAATGTGTCGATGGTCTACCAGCAGTTCATCAACTACCCGTCGCTCAGGGTCTTCGACAACATTGCTTCGCCGCTACGGCTGCGGCGCAAGGCCGCAGCCGGCGAGATCGCCGCGCGCGTGCGCGAGCTGGCCGCGCGGCTGCATATCGACCACCTGCTGGAGCGCTATCCGGCCGAGCTGTCCGGCGGCCAGCAGCAGCGCGTGGCGCTGGCCCGCGCGCTGGCCAAGGAAGCCCCGCTGATGCTGCTGGACGAGCCGCTGGTCAACCTGGACTACAAGCTGCGTGAGGAACTGCGCGAAGAGCTGACCCAGCTGTTTGCGCACGGCGACGCCACCGTGATCTACGCCACCACCGAGCCCGGCGAGGCCCTGCTGCTGGGCGGGCACACCGCGGTGCTCGATGCCGGCGAGCTGCTGCAGTACGGCCCCACGCCACAGGTCTTCCACTATCCCGATTCGCTGCGCGTGGCGCGCGCCTTCAACGATCCGCCGATGAACCTGGTTGAGGGCCGGCTGGAGGGCGGCAAGGTGGCTTTGCCGGGAGGGATCGAGGTGCCCGTGCCTGGCGTGGCGGCGCACGACGGCCCGGTCACGCTTGGCGTGCGCGCCTCCGCGTTGCGCCTGACGGGCGAGGCCGGCGCGGTCGCCGTGCCGGGCCGCGTGGCGCTGGCCGAGTTGTCGGGGTCGGACACCTTCGTCCACGCCGCTACGTCGGTGGGCAACCTGGTGGCGCAGTTCGCGGGCGTGCTCGACCTGCAGCTGGGCGCGCCGGTGACGCTGCATCTGCTGCCCGAACAGCTCTACCTGTTCGACGCCGACGGGCGCCGCATCCATGCGCCGCGCCGGCCCGGCGGCCTCGCCGCCGAGGTGCCCGGCGGCATCGCGGCGGCAGGAGGCTGAGACATGGCGCGCATCGACCTGGACCTGGCGCACTCGTACGTGCCCGATCCGCGCACCGACGACGACTACGCGCTGCTGCCGCTGCGCTTCACCTTTGAAGACGGCGGCGCCTATGCGCTGCTGGGCCCGTCCGGCTGCGGCAAGACCACGCTGCTGAACTGCATTTCCGGGCTGCTGCGGCCTTCGCACGGCACCATCGCCTTCGACGGACGCGACGTCACCGGCGCCACGCCGCAGGCGCGCAATATCGCCCAGGTGTTCCAGTTCCCGGTGATCTACGACACCATGACCGTCGGCGAAAACCTGGCCTTCCCGCTGCGCAACCGCGGCGTGCCGGAAGCCCAGGTGCGCGAGCGGGTCGGCCGCGTTGCCGAGATGCTGGACCTGTCGGCGACGCTCGGGCGCCGCGCCAGCGGCCTGGCCGCCGATGCCAAGCAGAAGATCTCGCTCGGGCGCGGGCTGGTGCGCCAGGACGTGTCGGCCATCCTGTTCGACGAGCCGCTCACGGTGATCGACCCGCAGCTCAAATGGCAGCTGCGGCGCAAGCTGAAGGAAATCCACCACGAGTTTCGCCTGACGCTGATCTACGTGACCCACGACCAGACCGAGGCGCTGACCTTTGCCGACCAGGTGGTGGTGATGTCGCGCGGCAAGGCGGTGCAGGTGGGGCCGGCCGACGCGCTGTTCGAGCGGCCCGCGCATACCTTCGTCGGTCACTTTATCGGCTCGCCCGGCATGAACTTCCTGTCCGGGCAATGGCGCGACGGCGCCATCGACGTGGCCGGGCGGCGCTATCTGCCGTCGCTGGCGCCGCCGGTGGAAGCGGCGCTGCGCGCGGCCGGCAGCTTCCGCATCGGGGTCCGCCCGGAATACCTGCAACTGGCGCCCGAGCGCGACACCCAGGCGGTGCCGGTGCAGGTGCAGCGCGCGCAGGACATCGGCACCTACTGGCTGCTGACCGGCGCGGTGCAGGAGGCGGGCGCGCAGGCCGGCACGCTGCGCGCGCGGCTGGGCGCCGAGGCGGCCGGTCTGCGCGCGGGCGACACGGCATGGCTGTCGGTGTTCAACCGGCATACCTGCTACTACGTCAACGAGGAGCTGGTGTCATGAAACCAGTCAACCAGAAGGCCTGGCTGCTGGTGCTGCCGGTGGTGGTGTGCGTGGCGTTCTCCGCCATCCTGCCGCTGATGACCATCGTCAATTACTCGGTGCAGGACATCATCTCGCCCGAGCGGCGCGTGTTCGTCGGCACCGAATGGTTCCGCACGGTGCTGCGCGACGGCGAGCTGCACGACGCGCTGCTGCGCCAGCTCGGCTTCTCGCTGGCGGTGCTGCTGGTGGAGATTCCGCTGGGCATCCTGCTGGCGTTGTCGATGCCGGCCCGGGGCTGGAAGGCGTCGGCGGTGCTGGTGATCATCGCGCTGTCGCTGCTGATTCCCTGGAACGTGGTCGGCACCATCTGGCAGATCTTTGGCCGCACCGACATCGGCCTGCTGGGCGCGGCGCTGGAGGGGCTCGGCTTCGACTACAACTACACCGGCAGCGCTTTCGATGCCTGGATCACGGTGCTGGTGATGGACGTCTGGCACTGGACGCCGCTGGTGGCGCTGCTGTGCTATGCCGGCCTGCGCGCGATCCCCGACGCCTACTACCAGGCCGCGCAGATCGACGGCGCCTCGCGCCTGGCGGTGTTCCGCTTTATCCAGCTGCCCAAGCTGCGCGGCGTGCTGATGATCGCGGTGCTGCTGCGCTTCATGGACAGCTTCATGATCTACACCGAGCCGTTCGTGCTGACCGGCGGCGGGCCGGGCAACGCCACCACGTTCCTGTCGCAATACCTGACCCAGAAGGCCGTTGGCCAGTTCGACCTGGGTCCCGCGGCGGCATTTTCCATCGTCTACTTCCTGATCATCCTGCTCATGTGTTTCATCCTCTACAACTGGATGCAGCGCGCGGGCACCGCCGGCAGCGAGGACATGCCCCATGGCTGAGATCTCTTCGGCAGTCCCCGCGGTGATCCCCACCGCGATCCCGGCGCAGGCCAACCGCGCCGCCTGGTGGCGCGCCGGCTTCCTGCTGGCCTACCTGGTGTTCGCGATCGTGCCGATCTACTGGATGGTCAACATGTCGTTCAAGACCAACGAGGAGATCGTCTCGACGCTGTCGCTGTGGCCGGGCCAGTTCACGCTCGAGCACTACAAGACCATCTTCACCGATCCGTCCTGGTATTCGGGCTACCTCAACTCGATGATCTACGTGGCGATGAACACCGTGATCTCGATCGGCGTGGCGCTGCCGGCCGCCTACGCCTTTTCGCGCTACCAGTTCATCGGCGACAAGCACGTGTTCTTCTGGCTGCTGACCAACCGCATGACGCCGCCGGCGGTGTTCCTGCTGCCGTTCTTCCAGCTCTACAGCACCATCGGGCTGATGGATACGCACCTGGGCGTGGCGCTGGCGCACCTGGTCTTCAACGTGCCGCTGGCGGTGTGGATCCTGGAGGGCTTCATGTCGGGCGTGCCGCGCGAGATCGACGAGACGGCCTATGTCGACGGCTACTCGTTCCCGCGCTTTTTCCTGACTATCTTCCTGCCGCTGATCAAGGCCGGGGTGGGCGTGGCCGCGTTCTTCTGCTTCATGTTCAGCTGGGTCGAGCTGCTGCTGGCGCGCACGCTGACCTCGGTCAACGCCAAGCCCATCGTCGCCACCATGACGCGCACGGTGTCGGCATCGGGCATGGATTGGGGCGTGCTGGCCGCGGCCGGGGTGCTGACCATCGTACCCGGCGGCATCGTGATCTGGTTCGTGCGGCACTACATCGCGAAGGGCTTCGCGATGGGCCGCGTTTAACGCAGGCCTTCGCAAGGAGACGGCGCCAATGCTGAGCTGGATGGTATGGACCACACCGGTGGCGGTGTTCTTTGGCTGCATCGTGGTGATGCTGATCGGCATGACGATCCTGGAAATCCGCTCGCCGTCGGTGCTGCGCAAGGGCTTCCTGCCAATCGCCACCACCCGCGGCGACCGGCTCTTCATCGGGCTGATGTGCGCGGCGTGGATCAACCTGGCGTGGGTCGGGCTGGGCGAAAAGGTCGCCGCTTGGCTGGCGCTGCCGGAAGAGCCCTCGGTGTGGATCAGCTTCGTGGCTTCGATGCTGGTGCTGGCGCTGATCCTGCGCAAGGGCTAGCGCCGCTGCCGGCCGGCATTGGCCAGCAATAGCAAGCAATAACGGGAAACGCGGCTTGTCCCCACCCCGGGGCCGCCACCCAGACCACGACCGGGGCAGGGGATTCTTGAGGAGACACCGATGAAAGTGCACGTGACGTTGGGGATGTCAGCCCTTGCCTGCGCGGCCGCGCTGGCTTGCGGCGCCGCCTGGGCGGGCGAAGCGGAAGCGAAGAAGTGGATCGACAACGAATTCCAGCCCTCGTCGCTGTCCAAGGACAAGCAGGCTGCGGAGATGAAGTGGTTCATCGATGCCGCCGCCCGGCTCAAGGCCAAGGGCGTCACGCAGATCAACGTGGTGTCGGAGACCATCACCACGCACGAGTACGAATCCAAGACCCTGGCCAAGGCGTTCGAGGAGATCACCGGCATCAAGGTCAACCATGACCTGATCCAGGAAGGCGACGTGGTGGAGAAACTGCAGACCTCGATGCAGTCAGGCAAGTCGATCTATGACGGCTGGATCTCCGACTCCGACCTGATCGGCACGCACTACCGCTATGGCTCGATCCTGCCGCTGACCGACTACATGAACGGCGCCGGCAAGGAATGGACCAATCCCGGGCTGGATGTGAAGGACTTCATCGGCACCAAGTTCACCACCGCGCCGGATGGCAAGCTGTACCAGCTGCCTGACCAGCAGTTCGCCAACCTGTACTGGTTCCGCGCCGACTGGTTCGCGCGCAAGGACCTGCAGGACAAGTTCAAGGCCAAGTACGGCTACGACCTGGGCGTGCCGACCAACTGGTCCGCCTATGAGGACATCGCCAATTTCTTCACCAACGACGTGAAGGAGATCGACGGCAAGAAGGTCTACGGCCACATGGACTACGGCAAGAAGGACCCCTCGCTGGGCTGGCGCTTCACCGACGCCTGGCTGTCGATGGCCGGCACCGCCGACAAGGGCCTGCCCAACGGCATGCCGGTGGACGAGTGGGGCATCCGCGTGGCCGAGGACAAATGCACGCCGGTCGGCGCCTCGGTGGCGCGTGGTGGCGCCACCAACAGTCCGGCGGCGGTCTACGCGCTGACCAAGTACATCGACTGGATGAAGAAGTACGCCCCGCCGCAGGCGATGGGCATGACCTTCTCCGAGGCCGGCCCCGTGCCCGCGCAAGGGCAGGTGGCGCAGCAGATCTTCTGGTACACGGCCTTTACCGCCGACATGACCAAGAAGGGCCTGCCGGTCGTCAACGCCGACGGCTCGCCCAAGTGGCGCATGGCGCCGTCGCCGTATGGGCCGTACTGGAAGCAGGGCATGCAGAATGGCTACCAGGACGTGGGCTCGTGGACCTTCTTCAAGAACACCGATCCCAACAAGCTGGCCGGGGCCTGGCTGTACGCGCAGTTCGTGACCTCGAAGACGGTATCGCTGAAGAAGTCGCTGACCGGGCTCACCTTTATCCGCGACAGCGACATCCATCACGACTACCTGACCAAGAACGCGGCCAAGTATGGCGGCCTGGTCGAGTTCTACCGCAGCCCCGCGCGCGTGGCCTGGACCCCGACCGGCACCAACGTGCCGGATTATCCAAAGCTGGCCCAGCTGTGGTGGAAGAACGTGGCCACCGCGGTGACCGGCGAGAAGACGCCGCAAGCCGCGATGGACACGCTCGCCGATGAGATGGACCAGGTCATGGCGCGGCTGCAGCGCGCCGGCATGAGCCACTGCGCGCCCAAGCTGAATGCGAAGGGCGATCCGGGCAAGTGGCTGTCGAACGACCACGCGCCGTGGAAGAAGCTCGCCAACGAGAAGCCCAAGGGCGAGACCATCCCTTACGACAAGCTGTTGCAGGCGTGGAAGGAAGGGCAGGTGCGCTGAGGGGTTTAGGCTGCGGCAAACGTCCGGCCCTGAATAGCCCATTGGATGCTCCCTCTCCCGCTTGCGGGAGAGGGAGCAAAGCCGCCGCATTCATTCCGCCTGAGCTAGCCTGCTTGCGATGCCAGGTCGGATGGCTCTGCCGTATCGGCCGCCTGCGCGGCATAACGCGCCTTGCCATGCCGCTTGGCTTGATACAGCGCCATGTCGGCGTGCAGGAACAGTTCGCTCACGGTCATGGCGTGCCGCGCATCGCGCAGGGCCGCGCCGACGCTGGCCGACGCCGCCAGCGTATGGCCATCGATCACGAAGGGTATGCGCGCTGCCTGCACGATGGTGTTGGCCACCGACGCCATGGCATGGCGGTCGGCAATGCCGTCAAGAATCACCGCGAATTCGTCGCCGCCGATGCGCGCTACCGCATCGCCCTTGCGCACACAGGCGCGCAGCCGCTGCGCGAATGCCACCAGCAACTGGTCGCCGATGGGGTGGCCGTGGTTGTCGTTGACCGCCTTGAAGTCGTCCAGGTCCACCAGCAGCAGCGCCAGCGGGCACGCGCTGGCGCCGGCGCGCGCCATGGCTTCGGCCAGGCGCCGGTCGAAGCCCTTGCGGTTGAGCAGGCCGGTCAGGTAGTCGGAGACGGTCTGCGCTTCCAGGCTGCGCAGCTTTTCGCGCTCGTGGGTGACGTTGCGCCCGAACATATGCAGGCCGACCACGGTGTCCTGGGCATCGTTCCACGCTGGCTGGCAAGTGATTTCGATGCACTCGGTGCCGTCCGCGCTTTCGCGGGTAAAGGTCACGGCCTGGCCGGTGCCGGCTTGCTGCAGGTAGGCCTGGCAGGCCATGTATTCCTGCGTGCCCCACAACTCGCGCAGCGACAGGCCCACGATCTGCTGCGCCGGCAAGCCGTAGCGACGTGCATACGCCTCGTTGACGAAGACATAGCGCTGCTGCATGTCGATGAAGGAGATAAAGTCCGGCACATGGTTGGCAATCGCCTCGATGCGCTTCTCGCTGGCGGCGGCGCGGTCCTTGGCGGCCTGCAGCGCGGCCTCGCGCTCCGACAGCCGGGCCACGACCTCGGCGAAGCTCGACGCCAGCTCGCCGATCTCGTCGGCACGGCCGACCGGCAGGTCCGCCACGGCCTTCGGGTCGGTGCCGAGCTGGCGCACCGCGCGGTGCAGCCGCTGCAGCGGCGCCAGCAGCCGCCACATCACCAGCCACATCAGCGCGGCCGCGATCACCATGGTGATCGCCCCCATCACCAGGGTCCGCTTGCGCACCGTGAGCAACGGCGCATAGGCTTCGGCCGCGGGCAGCACCGCGACCACCTCCCAGCCGTTGGACGCCAGCAGGTAGCGCGCGACGATCGGCTGGGTCGGCGTCAGGATCTCCAGCAGCGCGGGCGGCTGCTCGGCGCCGCAGGCTTCGTCGAGGGCGCGCGCGGGCGCCAGCAGGCGCGACACGTCAGGATGCATCGCGTAGCGGGGATTGGTGCCGGAAGACACCAGGCAGAAGCTGCCGGTAGTGCCGACCCGGCTGTGCGACAGCTCGCGCAGGAAGTTGCTGTCCGCCAGGTTCAGCACGCCGCCGACCACGCCGCGCAGTTCGCCGGCGGGCCCCAGCATCGGCACCGCCAGCACCACGCCCGGTGCATTGGTCTGCTTGCCCTGGATCAGGTCCGACACCGCGAACGACTGGCCGTGCAGGACATCGCGGAAATAGTCGCGGTCGTTGACGCGCAGGCGCACGCCATCGGGCACGGCGGTGCTGAACGTCAGTTCGCCATCGGGCGAAGCCAGGAACACGGCATTGAAGGTCTCGGGAATTTCCACCAGACCGTGCGCCGCCTTGCGCAAATCGGCCGGTTTGGCGCCATGGAGCGCGGAGAACTGGCGTGCCACCCGCTGCAGCACGGCGGCGCGTGCCTGCAGCTTTTCATCGAGCTGCTCGGCGACCATCTCGACCAGCGTGTCCTGCTGCGCCTGCAGCAGGTTTTTCAGGCTGTCATAGGCGTAATACTGGGCGTAGAGCGCGCGCAGCACGATGATCAGCGTCACCACCCCCGCCGTGGCCAACGCCATCCGATACTTCAAAGAGTGCTGCATGATTGACTTCTTTATTGTGCGCACTGACCCGGTGTCCCGTCCATCGACCCGCTCGAGAGTGGAATCGTCGGTCCGGTGACGTGAAAAGAAGATTAGCAGAAGTCAAGCGACATTTCGAAACTGTTTGCAACAGCGGGTGCAAGTGCAGAAGCGGGGTGCTTTCGGAAAGGGCGGGGAGATGGATGCGGAAATGAAAAAAGCCAGCGCGAGGCTGGCTTTTTTGAAACTGGTGGGTGGTACAGGGATTGAACCTGTGACCCCTGCCGTGTGAAGGCAGTGCTCTACCGCTGAGCTAACCACCCCTGTCTGCGTCGTCGTTGCCGTGCAGCAGAGAAATGAGATTATGCAGAGGTTCTTGTATCTTGTAAAGCCCTTTTTTGAATTTTCTTAGGCGGCCAGCGTTCCGGGGGCTTCGACAGGATCTTCCTGCCATACCGTCTTGCCGCCGCTGGCCTTGTCCAGTCCCTTCAGCAGGGCCAAGTGGGCCTGCTGCTCCTCATCCGTGGCGCGCAGCACCGGCAGTGCTAGCCGCGACAGGTCGGCGGTCGTGACCACACCGCCCTGGCCGCTGCCGCTGTCGAGCGTGTCGATCACCAGCGAATCCTGGCCGCGCGTCATGGCCAGGTAGACCTCGGCCAGCAGTTCGGCGTCCAGCAGCGCGCCGTGCAGCGTGCGGTGGGCGTTGCTGATGCCGAGGCGCTCGCACAGCGCATCCAGCGAGTTGCGCTTGCCGGGGAACATCTGCCGCGCTTCGCGCAAGGTATCGATCACGTTGCCGACATGCTGGCGGAACGGCGGCAGGCCCAGCAGCTGGAATTCCATGTCGAGGAAGCCCAGGTCGAACTGCGCGTTGTGGATGATCAGCTCGGCGTCCTGCACGAACTCGCGGATATCGTGGACGACCTCGGCAAAGCGGGGCTTGTCGGCCAGGAACTCGACCGTGATGCCGTGGACCGCGATCGCGCCCTCGTCGATATCGCGCTCGGGGTTGACGTAGAAGTGCAGGTGGCGTCCCGTCAGGCGGCGGTTCATCAGCTCGACGCAGCCGATTTCGATCAGGCGGTCGCCGGTGGCGGCATTCAGGCCGGTGGTTTCGGTATCGAGAACGATTTGTCGCATGGCGGGCATTCTAGCGGAGCGGGGCGGGCGTTCCGCGCTTGTTGTTGGTGGTGCGGAAGGTTCCGGTCAGCGGCCGATCGATTCGACGCCGCGGTTGGCCAGCGCGTCGGCGCGCTCGTTGCCGGGGTGGCCGTTATGGCCGCGCACCCAGTGCCAGGAGATCTGGTGCGGCTGCGCCAGGGCGTCCAGCGCCTGCCACAGGTCGGCGTTCTTGACCGGCTTCTTGTCGGCGGTTTTCCAGCCGCGCGCCTTCCAGCCGGGCAGCCATTCGCTGATGCCTTTCTGCACGTACTGGGAATCGGTATAGACGCGCACCACGCACGGCCGCTTGAGTGCGCGCAGCGCTTCGATCACGGCGGTCATTTCCATGCGATTGTTGGTGGTGTTCGGCTCGCCGCCGAACAGCTCTTTTTCGCTGGTGCCGGCGACCAGCACTGCGCCCCAGCCGCCGCGGCCGGGATTGCCCTTGCAGGCGCCGTCGGAGTAGATCGTGACTTCTTGCATGTGATTCCGTGGTGGCCGCCCGCGGGTCGGGCGGCGCATTGAGGGCGAGGGCGGAGCGCGCGCGGCCGCACCGCGTCAGCGTTCCCTGCCCGGGGTCTTGCCGTGGGTGCCGGTGGGCGTGGCCACCGGTGCCGACACTGGCGCCAGCGCCGGCTTGGTCTTCCAGGCGGGTCCGACCAGGCGGATATTGCGCACGCGCTTGATCGCCGAGATCATATAGACCGCGCCGAAGATCGGCCACCAGCGGTCGCCGGCCTTTTCCATGAAGGCGGCGCGCTGCAGCCAGCGGTCGGTACGGTACGGCGGGCAATAGCAGCCGAAGCGGCCGCGGATGATATCGAAGCCGAGCAGCTTGAGCCAGTCCTTGATGCGAACGAAGCCGATCTGCTGGGCGTCGGTCGGCAGGAACGGCGTGGCGCCGAGCCGGTTCATGCCCTGGCGCGCGCCCCACAGGCTCATCGGGTTGAAGCAGGTCACCACCACGCGGCCCTCGGGCATCAGCACCCGCGAGACTTCGCGCAGCACTTCATGCGGGTCTTCGGCGAATTCCAGGATATGGGGCAGGGTGACGAGGTCGATGCTCTGGGTGTCGAACGGCAGTTCATCGAAGCGGCACAGCAGCTGGCGCGCGTCCGGATGTGCGGCACGGGGCCCGTGCGGGCCGCTGGACGGATCCAGCGCCAGCGCCGAGAACGGCATCCGGTTCTCGCGCAGGGTGTCGATATAGGGCAGTCCCAGCTGGACCGCGTGATAGCCGAAGATGTCGGCCACGGTCCGGTCGTACTGCTGCGCCTCCCAGCGCAGCATGTACTCGCCGGGCGGCGAGGCCAGCCATTCTTCCCAGCTTACAATCGGGTGATTGGGACGATTGGACATAGGAGCATGCGCATGTTGAAGGTTGAGCCGATCCCGGCGTTCCAGGATAACTATATCTGGGCCATCCACGACGGGCACTGCGCCGCCGTGGTCGATCCTGGCGAGGCCGCGCCGGTGGAGCGCTTCCTGGCGCAAAGCGGTCTGGCTCTGGGCGCTATTGTAATCACCCATCACCACGGCGATCACCAGGGCGGCGTAGCCGAGCTGCTGGCGGCGCATCCGCGCGCGCCGTCCGGCGAACCGCTGCCGGTGCTGGGGCCGGCGGGCGAGCGTATCGGCGGGCGCACCCGGGCGCTGCGCGAAGGCGACGTGGCGACGCTGGAGGCGCCGGCGCTGACGCTGCGCGTGCTGGACGTGCCCGGCCACACTGCCGGCCATATCGCCTACGTCGCCGACCTCGGCGAAGCCGGCCCGGCGGTGTTCTGCGGCGATACCCTGTTCGCCAGCGGCTGCGGGCGCCTGTTCGAAGGCACGCCGGCGCAGATGCTGGCGTCGCTCGACAAGCTGGCCGCGCTGCCCGGGGACACCCGCGTCTATTGCGCGCACGAATACACGCGCAGCAACGTGCGCTTCGCGCGCGCGGTGGAGCCCGGCAACGCCGCGCTCGAGGCATGGGAGCAGCGCGTCGAGGCGCTGCGCGCCGCGGACCGGCCGACGCTGCCGACCACCATCGCCCACGAGCTCCAGGTCAACCCGTTCCTGCGCTCGCGCGAACCGGCGGTGCGCGCCGCGGTGTCGGCCCATGGGGGCGCCACCGCGGGCGATGCGCAGGCGTTCGGCGCGCTGCGGGGCTGGAAGGACAACTTCCGCTGAGGCCTGGTCGGCTCCGGATACCGGCTATGTGGAAAATCTGATTGACGCGATACGCGGTTTTTTTTAGCATCACGCAACCTTTTAGCGTCACGATTTGAGAACTTAATGAAAATTGGTCGATTACTGGCGGTGGTCGCGTGCGCCGCGCTGCTTGCAGCGTGCGCCAGCACCCCCACGCCGCCTGAAGGCGCCGACGGTGCCGCGACCGCCCAGACTGCCAAGCGGGACCCGCTCAACACCCTCAGCGACAAGTCCGCGCTCTCTTCCACTTCCACCATCAATGTCGACCAGGGCGGCCTGGACTGGCTGCGCGGCCCGTCCAACGATATCTGGGATCGCATCCGGCGCGGCTTTGCCATGACGGACCTGGAGGGCACGCTGGTCGACGATCGCACCCAGTGGTATGCGCAGCGGCCGGAGTACATGGAACGGATGGTCGGGCGCTCGAGCCGCTACCTCTATCACATCGTCGAGGAGCTGGAGCAGCGCAAGATGCCGACCGAGCTGGCGCTGCTGCCGTTCGTCGAGAGCGCCTTCAACCCGCAGGCGCAGTCCACCGCCAAGGCGGCCGGGATGTGGCAGTTCATTCCGAGCACGGGCAAGTTCTATAACCTGAAGCAGAACATGTTCCGCGACGAGCGCCGCGACGTGCTGGCCTCGACCGACGCCGCGCTCGACTACCTGGCGCGGCTCTACGACATGTTCGGCGACTGGCACCTGGCGCTGGCGGCTTACAACTGGGGCGAGGGCGCGGTGTCGCGCGCGATCGCGCGCAACCAGGCGCGCGGGCTGCCGACCGACTACGCCAGCCTGCCGATGCCCAACGAGACCCGCTACTACGTGCCCAAGCTGCAGGCGGTCAAGAACATCATCGCCAACCCGGCCGCGTACGGCGTCAAGCTGCCGGAGATCCCGGACCACCCGTACTTCGTCACGGTCACCACCTCGCGCGACATCGACGTGAATCTCGCGGCCAAGCTGGCGGACATGTCGGTGGAGGAGTTCAAGGCACTGAACCCGTCGTTCAACCGGCCGGTGATCCTGGGCGCGTCGAACCCGCAGATCCTGCTGCCGTTCGATAACGCCGAACGCTTCCAGTACAACCTGAACACCTATCGCGGCGGGCTGTCGAGCTGGGCCGCGGTGACGGTGGACAGCCGCGAGCGCGTCGAGTCACTGGCGGCGCGCCTGAATGTCGACGCCGACACGCTGCGCGAGATCAACAGCATCCCCAAGGGCATGCGCCTGAAGGCGGGCTCGACCGTGATGATCCCGCGCTCGGGCCGGCATGACCAGGACATCAGCGCCACCCTCGCCGACAGCGCCATGCTGGCGATGGAGCCGGACCTGCCCGATGCCCGCCGGGTGGTGGTGCGCGCCGGCCGGCGCGATACCGTGACCTCGGTGGCGCGGCGCTATGGTGTCTCGGCGGGGCAGGTGCAGTCGTGGAACAAGCTCTCCGGCACCAAGCTGGTGGCCGGCCAGAGCCTGGTGCTGATGGTGCCGGTGCGCGGCGCCGGCGCCGTGCGCGCGGCCCGTGCCGAACGCGCGGACCGGGCCGAACGGGCCGAGCGCAGCGAACAGGCCAGCCGCAAGGAACCGTCCGGCAAGGGCGCCAAGGTGGTGCGGGTATCCGCCAAGGGCAAGGGCGAGACGCGCCCGCGCGTGGTGGTCGAGGCCTCGCCGCGACGCGGGGCCAAGGCGCCGGCAGTCGCCAAGGTGTCGGCCAAGACCACCAGCAAGGCCAGCGCGAAAAGCGTCAAGGCGCGCTGACGGGATCGCGCCGGCGCGACGCCGGGGCAGCAAGAAGGGGCGATGCCGTCGGCACGCCCCTTTTTTCATGTGCCGGTGCCGCCCCGTGCGCCAGCGCGCTGAAAGCGTGGCCACGGCTGCCCGGGCCGGTGGCAAACTACGGGCATATCAACAACCACCGCAAAAGCGGAGGAGACAGACATGACGGCAAGCCATGCCGTGCATGCCCGTTCGCTGGCTGACCCCGAGGGGTTCTGGGCCGAACAGGCGGCACGCATCGACTGGGAAACCCCGTTCAGCCACGTGCTCGACAACAGCCGCGCTCCCTTCACGCGCTGGTTCGTCGGCGGGCGCACCAACCTGTGCCACAACGCGGTCGACCGCCACCTCGCGGCCCGCGCCAGCCAGCCGGCGCTGTACTGGGTCTCGACCGAGACCGACCAGGCCCGCAGCTTCACCTACGCCGAACTGCACGACGAGGTCAGCCGCATGGCGGCGATCCTGCAAGGGCTGGGCGTGCAGCGGGGCGACCGCGTGCTGATCTACATGCCGATGATCCCGGAAGCCGCGTTCGCGATGCTGGCGTGCGCGCGCATCGGCGCCATCCATTCGGTGGTGTTCGGCGGCTTTGCCTCGGTCAGCCTGGCCGCGCGCATCGAGGATGCCCGGCCGCGCGTGGTGGTCAGCGCCGACGCCGGTTCGCGCGCGGGCAAGGTGGTGCCGTACAAGCCGCTGCTGGACGAGGCCATCCGGCTGTCATCGCACCAGCCCGGGAAGGTGCTGCTGGTGGACCGGCAACTGGCCGACATGCCCCGCACCGAAGGCCGCGATGAAGACTATGCCGCGTGGCGCGAGCGCGTCGCCGGCGTGCAGGTGCCGTGCGTGTGGCTTGATTCAAGCGAGCCGTCCTATGTGCTCTATACCTCGGGCACCACCGGCAAGCCCAAGGGCGTGCAGCGCGATACCGGCGGCTATGCGGTGGCGCTGGCCACCTCGATGGAATACATCTTCTGCGGCAAGGCCGGCGACACCATGTTCACCGCGTCGGACATCGGCTGGGTGGTGGGGCACAGCTATATCGTCTATGGCCCGCTGCTGGCCGGCATGGCCACGCTGATGTATGAAGGCACGCCGGTCCGCCCCGATGGCGGCATCCTGTGGCGCCTGGTCGAGCAATACCGGGTCAACCTGATGTTCAGCGCGCCCACCGCGATCCGGGTGCTGAAGAAGCAGGACCCCGCGTGGCTGACACGATACGACCTGTCCAGCCTGCGCCTGCTGTTCCTGGCCGGCGAGCCGCTGGACGAGCCCACCGCGCGCTGGATCCAGGACGGCCTGGGCAAGCCCGTGGTCGACAACTACTGGCAGACCGAATCGGGCTGGCCCATCATTGCCATCCAGCGTGGCCTCGAGGCGCTGCCGCCCAAGCTGGGTTCGCCCGGGGTGCCGGCCTACGGCTATGACCTCAAGATCGTCGACGAGAGCACCGGCGAGGAATGCCCGCCGGGACAGAAGGGCGTGGTCGCCATCGACGGCCCGCTGCCACCGGGGTGCATGAGCACGGTCTGGGGCGACGATGACCGCTTCGTGCGCACCTATTGGCAGGCGGTGCCGAACCGCCTGTGCTATTCCACCTTCGACTGGGGCGTGCGCGATGCCGACGGCTACGTCTTTATCCTGGGGCGCACCGACGACGTGATCAACGTCGCGGGGCACCGGCTGGGCACGCGCGAGATCGAGGAAAGCCTGTCGTCCAGCGCCGCCGTGGCCGAGGTGGCCGTGGTAGGCGTGCAGGACGCGCTGAAGGGACAGGTGGCAATGGCGTTCTGCATCGCCCGCGATCCGGCACGCACTGCCACGCCGGAGGCTCGGCTGGCGCTGGAGGGCGAGCTGATGAAGACGGTTGAACAGCAACTGGGCGCGGTGGCCCGCCCGGCGCGCGTGTTGTTCGTCAATGCGCTGCCGAAGACGCGTTCCGGCAAGCTGCTGCGGCGCGCCATGCAGGCGGTGGCCGAGGGCCGCGATCCGGGCGACCTGACGACGATCGAGGATCCGGGCGCGCTGGAACAGCTGCAGGCCGCGTTGAAGGGCTAGCGGGGCAGCGCGGAAGGAAGAGCGGTGGCGGTGTCGCACACGGCACACCGCATCGCCGCCTTGCCATCGGTCGTGATGCAGTCTAATATTTGAGGCATAAAATATTTAATCTTGATCTAGATGGCGGTGTAGTCCGGGACGGCGTGCGATATGCGGCGCGCCCGGCACAGCCGGCAGGAGGCAACAGATGCGCGTGCTTTGTATTGGCGGAGGCCCCGCCGGCCTGTATTTCGGCCTGCTGATGAAATTGCAGGATCCGGCCAACGAGGTCATCGTGGTCGAGCGCAACCGTCCCTACGATACCTTTGGCTGGGGCGTGGTGTTCTCGGACGCCACCATGGACAACCTGAAGCAGGCCGACCCGGCCAGCGCCGGCGAGATCAACGCCGCCTTCAACCACTGGGACGATATCGACATCCATATCGGCGGGCGCACCATCCGCTCGGGCGGGCATGGCTTTATCGGCATCGGCCGCAAGCGCCTGCTCAACATCCTGCAGGCGCGCTGCGAAGCGCTCGGGGTGAAGCTGGTGTTCGAGACCGATGTGTCCGACGACCAGGCGCTGGCGATGCAATACCAGGCCGACCTGGTGATCGCCTCGGACGGCCTGAACAGCCGCATCCGCACCCGCTATGCCGACACCTTCCGGCCGGACATCGATACGCGCCAGTGCCGCTTTGTCTGGCTGGGCACGCACAAGCTGTTCGATGCCTTCACCTTCGCTTTCGAGAAGACCGAGCACGGCTGGTTCCAGGCGCATGCCTACCGCTTCGACGACAACACCTCGACCTTTATCGTCGAGACCCCGGAAGCGGTCTGGCGCGCCGCCGGCATCGAGCAGATGAGCCAGGAAGAGGGCGTGGCCTACTGTGAGAAGCTGTTCGCGCGCTACCTCGACGGCAACAAGCTGATCAGCAACGCGGCGCACCTGCGCGGCTCGGCAATCTGGATCCGCTTCCCGCGCGTGATCTGCCGGCAATGGGTGCACTGGAACACCTTGCCGGACGGCCGCCGCGTGCCCGTGGTGCTGATGGGCGACGCCGCGCACACCGCGCATTTCTCGATCGGCTCCGGGACCAAGCTGGCGCTCGAGGATGCCATCGACCTGGCCGAGGAGATCCGTGGCAGCGGCCACGACGGCCTGCCCGATGCGCTGGCGCGCTATGAAGCCACGCGCGGCGTGGAAGTGCTGAAGATCCAGAATGCGGCGCGCAACTCGACCGAGTGGTTCGAGAACGTCGAGCGCTATGCCGGCAGCCTGCCGCCGGAGCAGTTCGCCTATTCGCTGCTGACGCGCTCGCAACGGATCTCGCACGAGAACCTGCGCGTGCGCGATGCCGGCTATGTCGCGCAGTTCGAGCACTGGCTGGCGCAGCAGGCCGGGGTGCCGGCCGACAGCCTGAAGCTGCAGGCGCACCAGCCGCTGCCGCCGATGTTCACGCCGTTCCGCGTGCGCGGCGTCACGCTGAAGAACCGCGTGGTGGTGTCGCCGATGGCGATGTATTCCTGCTTCGACGGCGTGCCGGGCGACTTCCATCTGGTCCACCTGGGCTCGCGCGCGCTCGGCGGCGCCGGCATGGTGGTGGCGGAAATGACCTGCGTGTCCCCCGATGCGCGCATCACGCCCGGCTGCCCGGGCCTGTGGAACGACGCGCAGCGCGACGCCTGGAAGCGCATCGTCGATTTCGTGCATGCCAGCAGCGATGCCCGCATTGCCATGCAGATCGGCCACGCCGGTCGCAAGGGCTCGACCCAGCTCGGCTGGGAAGCGATGGACCATCCGCTGCCGCAGGGCAACTGGTCGGTGATGTCGGCCTCGCCGCTGCCTTACCTGCCGGGGGAATCGCAGACCCCGCGCGCGATGACGCGCGCCGACATGGACCATGTGCGCGATGATTTTGTCGCCAGCGCGCGGCGGGCGGCCGAGGCCGGCTTCGACTGGCTCGAGTTGCACTGCGCGCACGGCTACCTGCTTTCCAGCTTTATCTCGCCGCTGACCAATACGCGCGACGACGCATACGGCGGTTCGCTGGCGGCGCGCCTGCGCTATCCGCTCGAGGTGTTTGCCGCGGTGCGCGCGGTGTGGCCGCAGGACAAGCCGATGTCGGTGCGCATCTCCGCGCATGACTGGGTCGAAGGCGGCATCACGCCCGACGACGCGGTCGAGATTGCGCGCGCGTTCAAGGCCGCGGGCGCCGACATGATCGACTGCTCGTCGGGCCAGGTCAGCCCCGACCAGGCGCCGGTCTACGGCCGCATGTACCAGACCCCGTTCGCCGACCGCATCCGCAACGAGGCCGGCATCGCCACCATCGCCGTGGGTGCGATCTTCGAGGCGGACCATGTCGACTCGATCATCGCCGCCGGCCGCGCCGACCTGTGCGCGATCGCGCGGCCGCACCTGGCCAACCCGGCCTGGACGCTGCAGGAGGCCGCGCGCATCGGCTACCGCGACATCGCCTGGCCCAAGCAATACCTGGCGGGCAAGCGGCAGCTGGAAACCAACCTCGAACGCGCCGCGGCGCAGGAGAAGCAGGCATGACGGGCAGCACGGCAACTCTGGCCGGCCGGCACGCGCTGGTGACCGGCGGCGGGCGCGGCATCGGCGCGGCAATCGCGCGGCGGCTGCTGGCCGACGGCGCCAGCGTCACGCTGCTGGGGCGCGAGGCCGGCACGCTGCAGGCGACGGTGCAAGTCCTGCGCGAGCAGGCACCGGCAGGCGCCATCGTTTCGTTCGTCACGGCCGATATCGCCGATGTCGACAGCGTCGCGCGCGCCTTCGCCGCGGCCACGGAGCAGGCAGGTCCGGTCTCGATGCTGGTCAATAACGCCGGGCAGGCGCACAGCGCCCCCTTCATGAAGACCGATGCCGCGCTGTGGCAGCGCATGCTCGACGTCAACCTGACCGGCACCTTCCTGTGCACGCAGGCCGCACTGCCGGCGATGCTCGAAGCCGGCTGGGGCCGCATCGTTAACGTGGCCAGCACCGCCGGGCTGATCGGCTACGGCTATGTCAGCGCCTACTGCGCGGCCAAGCATGGCGTGATCGGGCTGACGCGCGCGCTGGCGCTGGAGACCGCGGCCAGGGGCGTGACCGTCAACGCGGTTTGCCCGGGCTACACCGAGACCGACATCGTGCGCGACGCCGTCGCCAATATCGTCGGCAAGACCGGCCGCACCGAAGACCAGGCGCGTGCCGAACTGGCCGCGCGCAATCCGCAGCGCCGCCTGGTTCAGCCCGAGGAAGTGGCCGACGCCGTGGCGTGGCTGTGCCAGCCGTCCGCCGGCGCGATCACCGGCCAGGCGATCCCGGTGGCCGGCGGCGAAGTGATGGCGGGCTGACAAGACAAGGACCTGAGAGAGAACCATGACTGATATCGCACTCGACATGCGCCACCACAAGCGCAGCTTTGCCGGCTATGAACCGCGGCACTTCCTGTGGTCGGTGTCCGACGACGGCAAGGTCGGGACCATCACGCTGAACCGGCCGGAGCGCAAGAATCCGCTGACCTTCGACTCGTATGCCGAGCTGCGCGACCTGTTCCGCGGCCTGTGCTACGCCAGCGACATCAAGGCGGTGGTGGTCACCGGCGCCGGCGGCAACTACTGCTCGGGCGGCGATGTGCACGAGATCATCGGCCCGCTGACGCAGATGACCATGCCCGAGCTGCTCGACTTCACGCGCATGACCGGCGACCTGGTCAAGGCGATGCGCGCATGTCCGCAGCCGGTGGTGAGCGCGGTCGACGGCATCTGTGCCGGCGCGGGCGCGATGATGGCGCTGGCTTCGGACATGCGGCTGGGCACGGCGCAGGCCAAGACCGCGTTCCTGTTCACGCGCGTCGGCCTGGCCGGTGCCGACATGGGCGCGTGCACGCTGCTGCCGCGCGTGATCGGGCAGGGCCGCGCCAGCGAGCTGCTGTACACGGGCCGCTCGATGAGCGCCGAGGAAGGGCTGCAGTGGGGCTTCTTCAACGCGCTGCACCCGTCCGACGCGGTGCTGGCGCAGGCGCAGGCGCTGGCCGCGCAACTGGCCGCCGGCCCGACCTTCGCCCATGGCGTGACCAAGAAGCTGCTGCACCAGGAATGGAACATGGGCCTGGACGAGGCCATCGAAGCCGAAGCCGAGGCGCAGGCCATCTGCATGCAGACGCGCGATTTCCGCCGCGCCTACGAGGCTTTCGTCGCCAGGACCAAGCCGGTGTTCGAAGGGGACTGAAGCGCCATGTCCGACAAGACCTACCTCGATCTGCCGCTGTTCGACGACGCCCACCGCACGCTGGAGCAGGAACTCGACGCATGGTGCGGACAACACCTGCGCGTCGACCACAGCGATACCGACGCCGCATGCCGCGCGCTGGTGCGGCAGCTGGGCGAGGCGGGCTGGCTGCGCTACTGCGTGCCGGCCGCGCATGGCGGCGCGCTGCCGGCGCTGGACTCGCGCTCGCTGTGCCTGCTGCGCGAGACGCTCGCGCGCCATGACGGCCTGGCCGATTTTTCCTTTGCCATGCAGGGCCTGGGCTCGGGCGCGATCACGCTGGCGGGCAGCGACGCGCTGCGCGCGCGCTACCTGCCGCGCGTGGCCCGCGGCGAGGCGATTGCCGCGTTCGCGCTGTCCGAGCCCGAGGCCGGCTCGGATGTCGCCGCGATGCAATGCAGCGCGAGGCTGTCGGACGACGGCAGCCACTATGTGATCGATGGCGCCAAGACCTGGATCTCGAACGGCGGCATCGCGGATTTCTACTGCGTGTTCGTGCGCACCGGCGAGGCCCCGGGCGCGCGCGGCATTACGGCGCTGGTGGTAGACGCCGATACGCCGGGCCTGTCCATTGCCGAGCGCATCGACGTGATGGCGCCGCATCCGCTGGCCACGCTGCGCTTCGACCAGTGTCGCGTGCCGGTGGGCAACCGCTTGGGCGAGGCGGGGCAGGGCTTCAAGGTGGCGATGATGACGCTCGATATCTTCCGCGCTTCGGTTGCCGCGGCGGCGCTGGGCTTCGGCCGCGCGGCGCTGGACGATGCGCTGGCACGTGCCTGCGCGCGCCCGATGTTCGGCGGCGTGCTGGCCGACCTGCAGCTGACCCAGGCCGCCATCGGCGACATGGCCACCGCGATCGACGCCGCGGCGCTGCTGACCTACCGCGCCGCCTGGCTGCGCGACGTCAAGGGACAGCGCACCACGCGCGAGGCGGCCATGGCCAAGATGGTCGCCACCGAGAACGCGCAGCAGGTGATCGACCGCGCGGTGCAGATGTTCGGCGGCCTCGGCGTCAAGGTCGGCACGCGCGTGGAAAGCCTGTACCGCGAGATCCGCTCGCTGCGCATCTACGAGGGCGCCACCGAAGTGCAGAAGCTGATCATCGCGCGCGAGACGCTGGCCGGGCAGCCGGCCTGAGCCCGGACCGTGCGCCCCCGCGCCACCCACGAACTGCCGTACCGATACAGAGCAGACAGGAGACAAGCCATGGCGACCACAGCCCACCTCGACACCTTCGCGCGCGACCGCCTGCCGCCGCAGGACCAGTGGCCGGTGTTCCGCTTCAATGCCGACACCGCCTACCCGGAGCGGATCAATGCCGCGGCGGAGCTGGTCGACCGCCACGTGCGCGAAGGCCGCGGCGAGCGCGTTGCCATCCGCCATCGCCGCGACGGCCGCATCGAGACGGTCACCTATGCCGAACTCGCGGCGCTGGTGAACCGCATCGCCCATGTGCTGGTCGAGGACATGGCGCTGGTGCCCGGCAACCGCGTGCTGCTGCGTGGCCCCAACAACCTGATGATGGCCGCAAGCTGGCTTGCCACCATCAAGGCCGGCCTGATCGCCGTGCCGACCATGCCGCTGCTGCGCGCCAGGGAGCTCAAGCAGATCGTCGACAAGGCGCAGGTCACCGCGGCGCTGTGCGATGCGCGGCTGCGCGAGGATCTCGATGCCAACCAGCGCGCCGGCGGGGAATTCCATTGCCCGACGCTGGCCCGCGCGCTGTATTTCAACGGCACCGGCGAGGGTTCGCTGGAAGCCGCGATGGCGGGCAAGCCCGACAATTTCGACGCCTGCGACACCGCCAGCGACGATGTCTGCCTGATCGCCTTTACCAGCGGCACCACCGGCCAGCCCAAGGGCACCATGCATTTCCATCGCGACGTGCTGGCCATGTGCGACCTGTTCCCGCGCCATGTGCTGCGCTCCGGGCCGGACGACATCTTTTGCGGTACCCCGCCGATCGCCTTCACCTTCGGGCTCGGCGGCATGCTGTGCTTCCCGTTGCGCATCGGCGCCAGCACGGTGCTGGCGGAGAAGCTCACCCCTGAAACTTTGCTCGAACTGATCCACGACTTCCGCGCCACCATCGTCTTCACCGCGCCCACCTTCTACCGGCAGATGGCGGCGCTGGCGCCGCGCTTCGATATCTCCAGCCTGCGGCACAGCGTGTCCGCCGGCGAGGCGCTGCCCGACGCCACGCGGCAGGGCTGGAAGGCCGCCACCGGCATCGAGATGACCGACGGCATCGGCGGCACCGAGATGATGCACATCTTTATCTCGAGCGCCGGCGCCGAGGTCAGGCCGGGCGCGATCGGCAAGGTGGTGCCCGGCTACGTGGCGCAGATCGTCGACGAGGAGATGCGGCCGCTGCCGCCGGGCCAGGTCGGCAAGCTGGCGGTGCAGGGCCCGACCGGCTGCCGCTACCTGGACGACCCGCGCCAGGCCAACTATGTGAAGGCCGGCTGGAACCTGCCGGGCGATACCTTCGTCGCCGACGCGGACGGCTATTACTTCTACCAGGCACGCTCCGACGACATGATCATCTCGGCCGGCTACAACATTGCCGGGCCGGAGGTGGAGAGCGCGCTGATGCAGCACGAGGCGGTGGCCGAATGCGGCGTGGTCGGTGCGCCGGACGACGGGCGCGGCCAGGTGGTGATGGCCTACGTGGTGCTGCGCGAAGGCGTGCCCGCGGACGACGTCACGCGTACCGCGCTGCAGGACTACGTGAAGCGGCAGATCGCGCCGTACAAGTACCCGCGCCGCATCGAGTTCGTGCCGGCGCTGCCGCGCACCGAGACCGGCAAGCTGCAGCGCTTCCGGCTGCGCCAGATGGCGGAGCAGGGGCCGGGCGCGGGCAATGGCGGCAAGCCACAGCAGGGGCAGCGATGAGCGATGTGTTCCGCAATACCGTGCTGGTGCGCTTCAAGCACTGCGACGCCGCCGGCATCGTGTTCTATCCGCGCTACTTCGAGATGCTCAACGACCTGATCGAGGACTGGTTCGGCGAAGCGCTGGGCTGGCCGTTCGATGCCATGCATGGCGAGGGTCGCGCCGGCGTGCCCACGGCCGAGCTGGAGTGCCGCTTCCTGGCGCCCAGCCGGCTGGGCGAGGTGCTGACGCGCGAGTTGCGTGTGCTGAAGCTGGGCCAGTCCAGCTTCACGCTGGCGATCCGCTTTGCCGGCCCGCATGACGATACCCGCATGGAAGTGACGCAACGGCTGGTCTGCGTCGATACCGGCGCGATCGCGCCGCAGCCGCTGCCCGAATCCGTGCGCGAGGCCATGGCGCGTTACCTGGTCGCCGCGGCCTGAACCCCGATTTCCATCCATTCATACCAAGCAACCACAGGGAAACGACATGAAGATCCTGCAGCCGCCCGACTGGGCGCCGCCGCGCGGCTACGCCAACGGCATGATGACCGAGATGCAGGCGGGCAGCCGCCTGCTGTTCATCAGCGGCCAGATCGGCTGGAACAGCCAATGTGAATTCGAGACCGACGACTTCGGCCTGCAGGTGGCGCAGACGCTGCGCAACGTCGTCGCGGTGCTGGCGGCCGGCGAGGCGCGGCCCGAGCATATCGCGCGCATGACCTGGTATGTGAAGGACAAGGCCGAGTATGTCGGCGCCTATGGGGCGATCGGCGAACATTACCGGGCCATCATCGGGCGCCACTTCCCGGCCATGACGGCGGTCGAGGTCGCCGACCTGGTCGAGCCGCGCGCCAAGGTGGAAATCGAGGTCACGGCGGTGGTGCCGCCGCCGCGATAATCCGGCTGCCGGGGTGCAACCCGGACCGCGGGCGCGGGCAGCGCGGCCGCCGCTGGCCCGGCGAGGTTGCCGCCTGCCGCGCGCAAGTCCTTGAAAACTTGAGAAATTGGGTGGCTCGGGATATAATTCGAAAGTTTCGCTTTCAGAACCCTTCACCCTAGCGCCAACCGCTTTCCACCTTCCGCCGCCCCCACCGCGCCGCCTTTGCCGTTCATGTCTGATGTGATGCAAAGCGCATGTCGCAACCGGATCCGACCGCATCGGCGCAATGCCGCTGCCGCCGTCACGGATCCAGCCTGGGAGGCACGAGGCGTCGATTGGTCGGTCACGGGGTGAGTCCAGCAGGAGCCTACCCGTGTTACCGTCTTTTCCGTCCGCCATTCTCGCGCTTGCAGACGGCACGGTCTTTCGTGGCTATTCCATTGGCGCTTCCGGCCATACCATCGGCGAAGTGGTGTTCAACACCGCCATCACCGGTTACCAGGAAATCCTCACCGACCCGAGCTATTCGCGGCAGATCGTCACGCTGACGTATCCGCATATCGGCAACTACGGTGTCAATCCTGAGGACGTCGAAGCCACGAAAGTCCATGCCGCCGGCCTGATCATCAAGGATCTGCCGATCCTGGCCTCCAACTTCCGCAAGGAGCACACCCTTGCCCACTACCTGAAGCAGGAAAAGGTGGTCGCGATCGCCGGCATCGATACGCGCAAGCTGACCCGTATCCTGCGCGAAAAGGGCGCCCAGAACGGCTGCATCCTGGCCGGCGAGGACAATGTCCAGAAGGCCATCGACCTGGCCCGCTCGTTCCCCGGCCTGGCCGGCATGGACCTGGCCAAGGTGGTCTCGGTCAAGGAACCGTACGACTGGACCCAGTCCGAATGGAAACTGGGCGAAGGCTACGGCAAGCAGGACCAGCCGCAGTTCCACGTGGTCGCCTATGACTACGGCGTCAAGTACAACATCCTGCGCATGCTGGCCGAGCGCGGCTGCAAGGTCACGGTGCTGCCGGCGCAAGCCAGCGCGGCCGACGCGCTGGCGCTGAATCCGGACGGCGTGTTCCTGTCCAACGGCCCCGGCGACCCCGAGCCTTGCGACTACGCCATCGCCGCCACGCGCGAGTTCATCGAGCGCGGCATCCCCACCTTCGGCATCTGCCTGGGCCACCAGATCATGGCCCTGGCGGTCGGCGCCAAGACCCTGAAGATGAAGTTCGGCCACCACGGCGCCAACCATCCGGTCAAGGACCTGGACGACGGCCGCGTGGTGATCACGTCGCAGAACCACGGCTTCGCGGTCGACGCCGACACGCTGCCTGCCAACGTGCGCGTCACGCACAAGTCGCTGTTCGACGGCTCGCTGCAGGGTTTCGCGCTGACCGACAAGCCGGCGTTCTGCTTCCAGGGCCACCCGGAAGCCTCGCCCGGCCCGAACGACGTGGCTTACCTGTTCGACCGCTTCATCCAGCTGATGACCGACGCGCGCAAGTAAGCGCCCGGGAACAGCAAGAGACACCGGGACATCCCATGAACGCCTTCATGCATACCGCTTTCGGCATCACCGACTTCTGGACCTATGTGCTGGGCACGATCTTCATCGTGCTGCTGCCGGGGCCGAACTCGATGTACGTGCTGTCGGTGGCGGCGCAGCGCGGCGTGCGCGCCGGCTACAAGGGCGCGTGCGGGGTGTTCCTGGGCGACGCGGTGCTGATGGTGCTGTCGGCGGCGGGCGTGGCCTCGCTGCTCAAGGCCAGCCCGGCGCTGTTCTACGTGGTGAAGTACGTCGGCGCGGCCTACCTGGCGTGGATCGGCTTCAACATGCTGCGCGGCGCGCTGCGCAGCTGGGCCGCGCGCGGCGATGCCGCCGGCGCTGCGGTGCCTGCGGCCACGCCGGACCAGTCCGACCCGTTCCGCAAGGCGCTGCTGATCAGCCTGCTGAACCCGAAGGCGATCCTGTTCTTCATCTCGTTCTTCATCCAGTTTGTCGACCCGGCCTTTGCTTACCCGGTGCTGTCGTTCGGGGTGCTGGGGCTGGTGTGCCAGATCTGCAGCTTTGCCTACCTGACCACGATCATCTTCGTGGGCGCGAAGCTGGCCGAGGCGTTCCGGCGCCGCCGCCGGCTGTCGGCCGGCATGGCCAGCGGGGTAGGGGCGATGTTCATCGGCTTCGGCGCCAAGCTGGCGACCGCCACGATGAACTGAGCCAGACCACATTTTCGAATCCGGACGGATTCCCTGATTACCGGCGCGGTCCGCAGGCAAGGCGGGCCGGCCCATAAAGAGAGCGTGCAATGCCAAAACGCACAGACATCAAGAGCATCCTGATCATCGGCGCGGGCCCCATCATCATCGGCCAGGCGTGCGAGTTCGACTATTCCGGCGCCCAGGCCTGCAAGGCCCTGCGCGAGGAAGGCTTCAAGGTCATCCTGGTCAACTCCAACCCGGCGACCATCATGACCGACCCGGCCACGGCCGATGTCACCTACATCGAGCCGATCACCTGGGAAGTGGTCGAGCGCATCATCGAGAAGGAGCGCCCGGATGCCATCCTGCCGACCATGGGCGGCCAGACCGCGCTGAACTGCGCGCTGGACCTGCATCGCCATGGCGTGCTGGACAAGTACAAGGTGGAACTGATCGGCGCGTCGCCCGAAGCCATCGACAAGGCCGAGGACCGCCAGAAGTTCAAGGACGCGATGACCAAGATCGGCCTGGGCTCGGCCAAGTCCGGCATCGCCCACTCGATGGACGAAGCCGTGGCCGTGCAGGCCCACATCGCCCAGGAGACCGGCACCAGCGGCTACCCGATCGTGATCCGCCCGTCGTTCACGCTGGGCGGCACCGGCGGCGGCATCGCCTACAACCGCGAAGAGTTCGAAGAGATCTGCAAGCGCGGCCTGGACCTGTCGCCGACGCGCGAGCTGCTGATCGAGGAATCGCTGCTGGGCTGGAAAGAGTATGAGATGGAAGTGGTCCGCGACAAGCAGGACAACTGCATCATCATCTGCTCGATCGAAAACCTGGACCCGATGGGCATCCACACCGGCGACTCGATCACCGTCGCCCCGGCGCAGACCCTGACCGACAAGGAATACCAGATCCTGCGCAACGCCTCGCTGGCCGTGCTGCGCGAGATCGGCGTCGACACCGGCGGCTCGAACGTGCAGTTCTCGATCAACCCGAAGGACGGTCGCATGATCGTCATCGAGATGAACCCGCGCGTGTCGCGTTCGTCGGCGCTGGCCTCCAAGGCCACCGGCTTCCCGATCGCCAAGGTCGCGGCCAAGCTGGCGGTTGGCTACACCCTCGACGAACTGAAGAACGAGATCACCGGCGGCGCCACCCCGGCCTCGTTCGAGCCCTCGATCGACTACGTGGTCACCAAGGTGCCGCGTTTCGCCTTCGAGAAATTCCCGCAGGCCGACAGCCACCTGACCACCCAGATGAAGTCGGTGGGCGAAGTGATGGCGATGGGCCGCACCTTCCAGGAGTCGTTCCAGAAGGCCCTGCGCGGGCTGGAAGTGGGTGTCGACGGCCTGGACGAGAAGTCCACCGATCGCGACGAGATCGTCGAGGAGATCGGCGAGCCGGGCCCGGACCGCATCTGGTACGTCGGTGACGCGTTCCGCCTGGGCATGTCGCTGGAAGAGGTCTATCACGAGACCGCCATCGATCCGTGGTTCCTGGCCCAGATCGAAGATATCGTCCGCACCGAAGGCCTGGTCAAGTCGCGCACGCTCGACAGCCTGTCGACCGCCGAACTGCGCTTCCTGAAGCAAAAGGGCTTCTCCGACCGCCGCCTGGCGCGGCTGCTGAAGACCGACGCCAAGGCCGTGCGCGCGGCCCGCATCGCCCAGAACGTGCGTCCGGTCTACAAGCGCGTCGATACCTGCGCGGCCGAATTCGCCACCAACACCGCCTACATGTACTCGACCTACGAGGCCGAGCACGGCGAGTGCGAGGCGGCGCCGACCGACAAGAAGAAGATCATGGTGCTGGGCGGCGGCCCGAACCGGATCGGCCAGGGCATCGAGTTCGACTACTGCTGCGTGCACGCCGCGCTGGCGCTGCGCGAAGACGGGTACGAGACCATCATGGTCAACTGCAACCCGGAAACCGTGTCGACCGACTATGACACCTCGGACCGCCTGTACTTCGAGCCGGTGACGCTGGAAGATGTGCTGGAGATCGTCGCGATCGAGAAGCCGGTCGGCGTGATCGTGCAGTACGGCGGCCAGACCCCGCTGAAGCTGGCGCTGGACCTGGAAGCCAACGGTGTGCCTATCATCGGCACCAGCCCCGACATGATCGACGCGGCCGAAGATCGCGAGCGCTTCCAGAAGCTGCTGCAGGACCTGGGCCTGCGCCAGCCGCCCAACCGCACCGCGCGCGCCGAGGACGAAGCGCTGCGCCTGGCCGAGGAAATCGGCTACCCGCTGGTGGTGCGTCCGTCGTACGTGCTGGGCGGCCGCGCCATGGAAATCGTGCATGAGCCGCGCGACCTCGAGCGCTACATGCGCGAGGCGGTCAAAGTCTCGAACGATTCCCCGGTGCTGCTCGACCGCTTCCTGAACGACGCCATCGAGTGCGATGTCGACGCCCTGTGCGACGGCAAGCGCGTCTTTATCGGCGGCGTGATGGAACACATCGAGCAGGCCGGCGTGCACTCGGGCGACTCCGCCTGCTCGCTGCCGCCGTACTCGCTGTCGGCCGAGACCGTGGCCGAACTGAAGCGCCAGACCGCGGCCATGGCCAAGGCTCTGAACGTGGTCGGCCTGATGAACGTGCAGTTCGCGATCCAGCAGGCCAACGGTGTCGACACCGTCTACGTGCTGGAAGTGAACCCGCGCGCCTCGCGCACCGTGCCGTACGTGTCCAAGGCCACCGGCATGCAGCTGGCCAAGATCGCCGCGCGCTGCATGGCCGGCCAGTCGCTGGACGAGCAGGGCATCGCCGACGAGGTCATCCCGCCGTACTACAGCGTCAAGGAAGCGGTGTTCCCGTTCAACAAGTTCCCGGGCGTCGATCCGGTCCTCGGACCTGAAATGCGTTCGACCGGCGAAGTCATGGGCGTGGGCAAGAGCTTCGGCGAGGCCCTGTTCAAGAGCCAGCTGGCCGCGGGTTCGCGCCTGCCGGAGAAGGGCGCCGTGCTGATCACGGTGAAGGACAGCGACAAGCCGCGCGCCGTGGCCGTGGCCCGCATGCTGCACGACATGGGCTACCCGATCGTCGCCACGCGCGGCACCGCCTCGGCGATCGAGGCTGCCGGCATCCCGGTCAAG
The DNA here is from genome assembly GCF_057798955.1 of Cupriavidus sp. 207A1. Lineage (NCBI taxonomy): Bacteria > Pseudomonadati > Pseudomonadota > Betaproteobacteria > Burkholderiales > Burkholderiaceae > Cupriavidus > Cupriavidus sp. 207A1. Next base: position 46,672 of record NZ_JBYOJO010000003.1, read on the forward strand.
GTGGTCAACAAGGTCAAGGACGGCCGTCCGCATATCGTCGACATGATCAAGAACGGCGAACTGGCGCTGGTGTTCACCACCGTGGACGAAACCCGCGGCGCGATCGCCGATTCGCGCTCGATCCGTATCTCGGCACTGGCGCACCGCATTCCTTACTACACCACCATCGCCGGCGCGCGCGCCGCGGTGGAAGGCCTGAAGCACATGCAGAGCCTGGAGGTCTACGACCTGCAGGGACTGCATGCCTCGCTGGCCTGATGCCGTCAAGGTAAGGAAGCAACACATCGCAAAAGGGCGTCCGCGTCGCGGCGGCCCCGCCCAAGGAAGCCCGCCGGAGTTGCTGCCGGCGGGCTTCCTGGCCTAAACTACGTCAAATTCGTCGATCGAACCGGCGTGCCCGCGTTCGATCCTGTCTGAAAGCCGCGGTTGAGCGGACGTGCCCTGGCGAGGTTTGCCGGGGTTGGCTCCAGCTCCGCTGCGGCTCATTTTTTTGTTGAACGAAGACATGAGCACCATTCCGATTACCAAGCGTGGCGCAGAGCTCCTGAAGGAGGAGCTGCAGCGCCTGAAGGCTGTCGAGCGTCCGGCGGTGATCAATGCCATCTCGGAAGCGCGCGCACAGGGCGACTTGTCTGAAAACGCCGAGTACGATGCCGCCAAGGAAAAGCAGGCCTTTATCGAGGGCCGCATCCTGGAAGTGGAGGCCAAGCTGTCGGCCGCGCAGATCATTGACCCGACCCAGCTCGATACCGATGGCCGCATCGTCTTTGGCGCGACCGTCGACCTGGAAGACCTGGAGTCCGGCAGTCCGGTCAGCTACCAGATCGTCGGCGATGACGAGGCTGACCTCGATGCCGGCAAGATCTCGGTCAGCTCGCCGATTGCACGCGCGCTGATCGGCAAGTTCGAAGGCGACGTCGCCACCGTGCTGGCCCCGGGCGGCGAGCGCGAGTACGAAGTCATTACCGTTCGCTACATCTGATGCCGGCCCGGCCGGCGGGCTTGCGCCTGCGCTGGCCACCGGAAAGGCCGGCTTGTGTTCTCCACTTCCTATAACAACCTGCCGCCGCTGCCGCACCGCATCTTCCTGTTGCTGACGGTGGTGTGGGCCGGCAGCCTGTGGACCGTCGGCTACATGGTGGCGCCGACGCTGTTTTCGGTGCTGCCCAGCCGCGAGATGGCGGGCATGATCGCCGGGCACCTGTTCCATACCGAAGCCATCGTCGGCGTGACCATCGGCGTGCTGCAGCTGGTGCTGTGCAACGTCATGATCCGGCGCGGCGCCCAGCGCTACCGCGGCCTGCGCTGGCTGGTGCTGGGCATGCTGTGCTGCGTGCTGGTCGGCTACTTCGGTACCCAGCCGTTCATGGGCAGCCTGAAGGAAAAGGCGCTGGCGCTGGGCGTGGGGGTGTCGGAATCGCCGTACAAGGCGCAATTCGGCATGCTGCACGGCGTCTCCAGCGCCTTCTACCTGCTGCAAAGCCTGCTGGCGCTGGCACTGGTGTGGCGCGCTTCGGCGCCGCGTTCGGCCGGGGAGTGAGGCCGGGGGTGAAGCCGACCACCGGCACGGACGCAGGCGCGGCGTGCCGGCATCGGGGCGCCTGGCGGCGCCCGCTTGTTTCCGGCTGCCGGGGCTTCAGCCCAGCGCCTTCTTCTTCTGGCTGGTCGGGCGGGCGCGCGAGCGCTTCACATTGCCGCCGGCGGTGACGCGCTCGTTGCCAAGCACCGTGACTTCCTTGCGGGTCGGGCGGCGGTTGGGCGCGGCGCTGGGCTTCTTCACCGTTACCGTGCGCGGGGCGGCGCCGCCGCGGCGGGCGGGCGTGTGCCGGCCGAGCTCTTCGGCCTGGTTTTCCTTCAGGCGGGCTTCGCCCGGACGCCACACCACCAGCAGCTTGCCGATATGCTGGATCGGCGCGGCGCTGAGCTGGTCGCAGATTTCTTCGTAGATGGCGATGCGCGCTTCGCGGTCGTCGCCGAACACGCGGATCTTGATCAGGTCGTGGGCAGCCAGGCTGCGGTCGATCTCGGCCAGCACGGCGCGGGTCAGGCCTTCGGCGCCGACCATCACCACCGGGTTCAGGGCATGGGCACGGGAGCGCAGGTCAGAGCGCTGGGCAGGGACTAGTTGTAGAGCAGGCATAGGTTGGCGCTGGATAAGGCGCTTGAAATAGTGATAGAGCGCTTGGCGCTGGTAATCGGGCGCTGCAGCTGCGCCGGTCGTGACACGGCGGCTGGAACAGGCTGCCGGCGGCCGCCGGCTGGCGGCAAAGCCGGGATTCGGATTGGCGCGTATTATCCGTCAATCCGGCACTGTCGGGCAGCAAAATCATCAAAACAGTAGGAAAACCTGCGCCGCCGGCCCGACCGGCGCGCGCGGGCAGGGAACAGGCTGGTATCTGGCATGGCAAAGAACAAGTTCAACCATTCGTGGCTGCACGACCACATCAACGATCCGTACGTCAAAATGGCGCAGCGCGAGGGCTACCGCGCCCGCGCGGCGTACAAGCTCAAGGAGATCGACGAGCAGGACAAGCTGATCCGCCCGGGCCAGGTCATTGTCGACCTGGGCGCGGCGCCGGGCAGCTGGAGCCAGTACGCCCGCAACAAACTGGCCGACTCGCCGCGCGCCAGGGACGGCCGGATCGACGGCGCGGTCGTCGCGATCGACCTGCTGCCAATGGAACCGGTCGCCGACGTCACGTTTATCCAGGGCGATTTCCGCGAGGAGTCGGTGTTCCGTGAGCTCGAAAGTGTGGTTCTCGGCGCCTCCGGCGGCAACAAGATCGATCTTGTTTTGTCCGACATGGCCCCCAACTTGTCCGGTGTGGCCTCCGCCGACGCCGCCCGGATCGAGTACCTGTGCGACCTGGCGCTTGAATTCGCGCAGGCCCACCTGAAGCCGGAGGGAGCATTGCTGGTAAAGTGTTTCCACGGGAGCGGCTACAGCCAGATCGTGGAAAAGTTCAAACGGCAGTTCAAAGTGGTCGCGAAGCGCAAGCCCAAGGCGTCGCGCGACAAGTCTTCCGAAACCTTTATCCTTGGGCGCTACCTGAAGACAGTGGATTGACCGATCTCGATACGAGCCAGGGCGGAATAAGAAATGTAGAGGGAAATACCCTCACCCGGTGCTATCGGCATCATAGTTTCTCTGTTTCCCCTCGAGGGCGGGGGCTGCATTACAATGCAGCTATCCGTTGGCAAGGCAATTGCAAAGGAGTTCGGCCTTGAATAACAACCTGTTTCAAAAGGCGGCAATCTGGCTCGTGATCGCGCTGGTGTTGTTTACCGTCTTCAAGCAGTTCGACAAGCCCCGTGCGCAGGACAGCGTCACCTATTCGCAGTTCATGGATGACGCCAAGAACGGCAAGGTGTCGCGTGTCGACGTGCAGGGCCGCAACCTGGTGGTCTCGCCCAAGGAAGGCGCCAAGTACACCATCATCTCGCCGGGCGACATCTGGATGGTCGGCGACCTGATGAAGTACGGCGTGCAGGTCACCGGCAAGGCGGACGACGAACCCAACGTGCTGGTCCAGGCCCTGTATTACCTCGGGCCGACCCTGCTGATCATCGTGTTCTGGTTCTACATGATGCGTCAGATGCAGGGTGGCGGGAAAGGCGGCGCATTCTCATTCGGCAAGTCGCGTGCGCGGCTGATCGACGAGAACCAGAACGCCGTCACGTTCCAGGACGTGGCCGGCTGCGACGAGTCCAAGGAAGAAGTCGTCGAGCTGGTCGACTTCCTCAAGGATCCGCAGAAATTCCAGAAGCTGGGCGGCCGTATCCCGCGCGGCGTGCTGCTGGTCGGCCCTCCGGGTACCGGCAAGACGCTGCTGGCGCGTGCCATCGCCGGCGAGGCCAAGGTGCCGTTCTTCAGCATCTCGGGCTCCGACTTCGTTGAAATGTTCGTTGGCGTGGGCGCGGCGCGTGTGCGCGACATGTTCGAGAACGCCAAGAAGCAGGCGCCCTGCATCGTGTTCATCGATGAAATCGACGCCGTCGGCCGCCATCGTGGCGCCGGCATGGGCGGCGGCAACGACGAGCGCGAGCAGACCCTGAACCAGATGCTGGTCGAGATGGACGGTTTCGAGGCGAACTCGGGCGTGATCGTGATCGCCGCGACCAACCGTGCCGACGTGCTGGACAAGGCGCTGCTGCGTCCGGGCCGTTTCGACCGCCAGGTCTACGTGGGCCTGCCGGACATCCGCGGCCGCGAGCAGATCCTGAAGGTCCATATGCGCAAGGTGCCGATCGGCAACGACGTCGACGCTTCGGTGATCGCGCGCGGTACCCCGGGCTTCTCGGGCGCCGACCTGGCCAACCTGGTCAACGAGGCCGCGCTGTTTGCCGCCCGCCGCAACAAGCGCGTGGTCGACATGCAGGACTTCGAGGACGCCAAGGACAAGATCTACATGGGTCCGGAGCGCAAGTCGACGGTGATGCGCGAGGAAGAGCGCCGCGCCACGGCTTACCATGAGTCGGGCCACGCGGTGGTTGCCAAGCTGCTGCCCAAGGCCGACCCGGTGCACAAGGTCACCATCATGCCGCGTGGCTGGGCGCTGGGCGTGACCTGGCAGCTGCCCGAGCATGACAAGTATTCGAAGTACAAGGACAGCATGCTGGAAGAAGTGGCCATCCTGTTCGGCGGCCGCGCGGCGGAAGAGGTCTTCCTCAACGCCATGAGCACCGGCGCTTCCAACGACTTCGAGCGCGCCACCAAGATCGCGCGCGACATGGTGACCCGCTTCGGCATGAGCGATTCGCTGGGTGCGATGGTCTACGTCGATACCGAGCAGGACGGCATGTTCGGCAAGCTGTCGTCGAAGACCGTGTCGGAAGCCACGCAGCAGAAGGTCGACGCCGAGATCCGTCGCATCATCGACGAGCAATACGCGCTGGCCAAGCGCCTGCTCGAAGAGAACCGCGACAAGGTCGAAGCCATGACCAACGCGCTGATGGAATGGGAAACCATCGACGCCGACCAGGTCAACGACATCATGGCCGGCAAGCCGCCGCGTCCGCCGCGCAGCGCGTCGGGCCCGAACGGTGGCGGCAGCACGCCCTCGGGCGGCTCGCCGGTGGCGCCGACCAACGCGCCCGCCACGGCCTGACCCGGCGCTCGTCCCACTGACGACGCTGTAGCGATGGCTGTGTAGTGCCTGTCCCTGAAGCCGGTGCCTGGCGCACCGGCTTTTCCTTTTTGTGCGGCCCCAGCCGCGCGCATTGCCAAAGCCTTCCTACCTTGCAGCAGACGACTCAGACCCGGCACTTCCAGTGCGGCCGTTTCCGCTTTGCCCTGGACCAGCGTCCGCTGGTGATGGGCATCCTCAACGTCACGCCCGACTCCTTTTCCGACGGCGGCCAGCATGCCAGCCGTGATGCGGCGCTGCGCCATGCCGAGCAGATGATTGCCGAGGGCGTCGACATCATCGACATCGGCGGGGAATCGAGCCGGCCCGGGTCAGCCGCGCTGCCGCTGGCAGACGAGCTGGCGCGCGTGATCCCCGTGGTGGAAGCGCTGCGCGATTGCGGCAAGCCGCTCTCGATCGACACCTACAAGCCCGAGGTCATGGGCGCCGCGCTTGCGGCCGGAGCCGATCTCATCAACGATATCTGGGGCTTGCGCATGCCGGGCGCGGTCGAAGCGGTGGCGGCGGGACAGGCGGGCCTGTGCGTGATGCATATGCAGCGCGATCCGCAGACCATGCAGGAAGACCCGCACTACGACGATGTGGTCGCCGAAGTGGCGCAGTTCCTCGCCGAGCGCGTCGCCGTGCTGCGCGCCGCCGGGATTGACGACGCCCGGATCTGCCTCGATCCGGGATTTGGCTTCGGCAAGACACCGGATCATAATTTGCGCCTGCTCGCGCAGTTGCCGCAGCTGGCGCTCGACGGCCTGCCGGTGCTGGCGGGCATCTCGCGCAAGTCCACGCTGGGCGCCATCCTGGGCGGCCGGCCGCCGCAGCAGCGCGTCGCCGCCAGCATCGCCGCGGCGGTCTGTGCGGTGGAGCGCGGTGCGTGGATCGTACGCGTGCATGATGTGCAGCAGACCGTCGACGCCGTGAAGACCTGGTGGGCCGTGCGCAACGAATCCGTCAGCGCGGGCTGAGCCAGGCGCAGACACCGGTTGGCGCCACCAGGACAGAACATAGAAGAGAAAGGGAAACCAAGAATGACACGCAAGTATTTCGGGACCGACGGCGTGCGGGGCAAGGTCGGCGATGCGCCGATCACGCCGGACTTCGTGATGCGGCTGGGCCATGCCGCGGGCAAGGTGCTGGCGCACGGCGCCAGGACCGGGCAGGGCAAGCCGACCGTGCTGATCGGCAAGGACACGCGCATTTCGGGCTACATGCTGGAAGCCGCGCTGGAGGCCGGCTTTACCTCGGCGGGCGTGCACGTGCTGCTGACCGGCCCGCTGCCGACCCCCGGCATCGCCTACCTGACGCGGGCGCTGCGGCTGTCCGCCGGCGTGGTGATCTCGGCCAGCCACAACCCCTACTACGACAACGGCATCAAGTTTTTCTCGGCCAGCGGCGACAAGCTGCCCGACGCGGTCGAGGCGGCGATCGAGGCGGCCCTCGACGAGCCCATGGTGTGCGCCCCGTCCGACGACCTCGGGCGCGCCCGCCGCATCGACGATGCCGCCGGCCGCTATATCGAATTCTGCAAGAGCACCTTCCCGTATGAACAGGACCTGCATGGCCTGAAGCTGGTGGTCGACTGCGCCCACGGCGCGGCGTACCACATCGCGCCGCCGGTGTTCCATGAGCTCGGCGCCGACGTGGTCGCCATCGGCAACCAGCCCAACGGGCGCAATATCAACGCCGGCTACGGCGCCACCGCGCCGGAGAAACTGATCGAGGCGGTCAAGGCCAACGGCGCGGACCTGGGCCTGGCCTTCGATGGCGACGCGGACCGGCTGCAGGTGGTGGACGCCGATGGCCGGCTCTACAACGGCGACGAACTGCTGTATCTGATCGTGCGTGACCGCCAGGCCGCGGGCCAGGCGGTGCCCGGCGCGGTCGGCACGCTGATGACCAATATGGCGGTGGAACTGGCGCTCAAGCGCGAGGGCGTAGACTTCGTGCGCGCCAAGGTGGGCGACCGCTATGTGCTGGAGGAGCTGAACAAGCGCAAGTGGACGCTGGGCGGCGAGGGTTCGGGCCACCTGCTGTGCCTGGATCGCCACAGCACCGGCGACGGCATCGTGTCGGCGCTGCAGGTGCTGGGCGCACTGCGCCGCAGCGGCAAGACTCTGGCGCAACTGCTTGACGGCGTGAAGCTGTTCCCGCAGACGCTGATCAACGTGCGCGTGCAGAAAGGTTTCGACTGGCAGACCCATGCCGGCCTGCAGGCGGCCCGTGCCGCGGTGGAGCCGGAACTCGAAGGGCGCGGCCGCGTGCTGATCCGGGCCTCGGGCACCGAGCCCGTGGTGCGCGTGATGGTGGAGGCGGAGCAGGCAGAGATGGCCGAGCGCGCAGCCAGGAAGCTGGCGGACGCGCTGGGTGCCTGACAGCACCCATCCGAGAAGCGAACGCCGGGCTCGCCCGGCGTTTTTTTTGCCCGCTTACGCAATTAACCGCCGTCATCTTGCCCACACGGCAGAGCGGGGCGATCCCGTCATTACCTTGCTGCAGGCCAGTTTCAAGAAGATTTAAAGATGTCACGGAATTGTCATACAGGCAGCATAAAGTTCGTCTTGTCAAAAATTTGTCATTCCCAACCAATGTTCTCTGGAGGACATATGAAGCTGGTCAAGACTGCCGTGGCAGGCATCGTTTCGATGGTGGTAGCGGGTACTGCGTTCGCGGCGGAAATTACCGGTGCAGGCGCTTCCTTCCCGGCGCCCGTGTATTCCAAGTGGGCCGACGCATATAACAAAGCAACGGGCAACAAGGTCAACTATCAATCCATCGGCTCGTCGGGCGGCATCAAGCAGATCGGCGCCAAGACGGTCGATTTCGGCGCTTCGGACGCGCCGCTGAAGGACGAGGACCTGAACAAGCAGGGCCTGGTCCAGTTCCCGACCGTGATCGGCGGCGTGGTGCCGGTGATCAATCTGCAAGGCGTGAAGCCGGGCGAGCTGACCATCACCGGCGAGCTGCTGGCCAACATCTACCTGGGCAAGATCAAGAAGTGGGACGATCCCGCCATCAAGGCGCTGAACCCGCAAGCCAAGCTGCCGAGCCAGGACATCCTGCCGGTGCGCCGTGCCGACGGTTCGGGCACCACCTTCATCTTTACCAACTACCTGTCCAAGGTCAGCGCTGACTGGAAGGGCACGGTCGGTGAGGGCACCACGGTCAACTGGCCGGGCGGCGGCACCGGCGGCAAGGGCAACGAGGGCGTGGCCGCCTTCGTGCAGCGCCTGAACGGTGCGATCGGCTATGTCGAGTACGCCTATGCCAAGCAGAACAAGATGACCCACGTGAACATGAAGAACGCGTCGGGTGCCGTGGTCAAGCCGGGTGACGACGCCTTCAAGGCCGCCGCCGCCGGCGCGGACTGGAGCAAGAGCTACTACCAGATCCTGACCAACCAGCCCGGCAAGGACGCCTGGCCGATCGCCGGCGCCACCTTCATCCTGGTGCACAAGAACCAGGAAAAGCCGGCGCAGGGCACCGAAGTGCTGAAGTTCTTCGACTGGGCCTACAAGAGCGGCGCCGGCATGGCCGCCGATCTCGACTACGTGCCGCTGCCGGAGAACGTGGTCAACCAGATCCGTTCGACCTGGAAGACCAGCGTCAAGGACGCTTCGGGCAAGGCGCTGTACTGATCTGACGGCATCGCCGGCCGCGCGCCAGCGCGGCGGCGGTAGCCGGGCAGCCCGAAACCGGCCCGGCCACCGTGCTCGCGCCCAGGCGCGAGCGGCGATCCACCCTGAATTCCCGACATGGCGACTACCCCCTCCGAGTTCCGCAACGTCCGGCCCCCGAGCCGCATGGGCGACATCCTGTTCGGCGGCCTGACGCGGGGCGCCGCGATCGTGACGCTGCTGCTGCTGGGCGGCATCATCGTCTCGCTCGCGATCAGCGCCTGGCCCTCGATCGAGGCCTTCGGCGCGCGCTTCCTGTGGTCCGCGGAGTGGGATCCTCCCGCCGATGTCTATGGTGCGCTGGTGCCCATCTACGGCACCATCGTGACCTCGCTGATCGCGCTGATCATCGCGGTGCCGGTGAGCTTCGGCATCGCCCTGTTCCTGACCGAACTGTCGCCGGCCTGGCTGCGCCGCCCGCTCGGCACCGCCATCGAACTGCTCGCCGCGGTGCCGTCGATCGTCTACGGCATGTGGGGCCTGCTCGTGTTCGCGCCGATCTTCGGCGAGTATTTCCAGAAGCCCCTGGCCGCCACGGTGGGCCAGCTGCCGGTGATCGGCAAGCTGTTCCAGGGCGCGCCGCTGGGCATCGGCCTGCTGTGCGCGGGCGTGATCCTGGCGATCATGATCATCCCGTACATCGCCTCGGTGATGCGCGACGTGTTCGAGGTCACCCCGGTGCTGCTCAAGGAATCCGCCTACGGCGTGGGCTGCACCACCTGGGAAGTGATGTGGAACGTGGTGCTGCCCTACACCCGCGCCGGCGTGATCGGCGGCGTGATGCTGGGCCTGGGCCGCGCGCTGGGCGAGACCATGGCCGTCACCTTCGTGATTGGCAATACCAACCTGCTGGACAGCGCGTCGTTGTTCTCGCCGGGCAACAGCATTACCTCGGCGCTCGCCAACGAGTTCGCCGAAGCCGGCGCCGGCCTGCATACCGCCGCGCTGATGGAGCTGGGCCTGATCCTGTTCTTCATCACCTTCGTGGTGCTGGCGCTGTCCAAGCTGTTGCTGCTGCGACTCGCCAAGAATGAGGGCGCAAAATGAGCCAATCGAGCCAAGCCATGACTTCCGTATCGATGCCCGCCGTCCGTCCTGATGCCGATGCCGTGCGTGCCCGCCTGCAGGGCCGCCGCCGCCGCGTCAACCTGTACGCGCTGACCGCGTCGCTGGTGGCGATGGCCTTCGGCCTGTTCTGGCTGGCGTGGATCCTGTGGACCACCGTCACGCTGGGCGTGGGCGGGCTGTCGCTGGACCTGTTCACGCAGATGACGCCGGCTCCCAATACCGCCGGCGGCGGCCTCGCCAACGCCATCTTCGGCAGCTTCGTGATGGTCGGCATGGCCACGCTGTTCGGCACGCCGCTGGGCATCCTGGCGGGCATCTACCTGGCCGAGTATGGCAAGAGCTCGCCGCTGGCCAGCTTTATCCGCTTTATCAACGACATCCTGCTGTCGGCGCCGTCGATCGTGATCGGCCTGTTCGTCTACGCGCTGGTGGTGACCCGCATGGGCCACTTCTCAGGCTGGGCCGGCATTTGCGCGCTGGCGCTGCTGCAGGTGCCGATCGTGGTGCGCACCACCGAGAACATGCTGAACCTGGTGCCCAACGCCCTGCGCGAGGCCGCCTTCGCCCTGGGCACGCCCAAGTGGAAGATGGTGCTGTCGATCACGGTGAAGTCATCGTACGCCGGCATTGTGACGGGCGTATTGCTGGCCGTGGCCCGTATCGCCGGCGAAACCGCGCCGCTGCTGTTCACCGCGCTGTCCAACCAGTTCTGGACCACCGACCTGAACAAGCCGATGGCCAACCTGCCGGTGACCATCTTCCGCTTCGCCATGAGCCCGTTCACCGAATGGCAGCAACTGGCCTGGGCGGGCGTGTTCCTGATTACGATCGGCGTGCTGGCCCTCAATATCCTGGCGCGCATCCTGTTCAAGAAATAAGCGGCGCGCCCGTCATCCGGACCGCCCCAAGACTGCAAGCGAGAGAACGCAATGACCTCCACCGTCATCGACATTCCCGATTCGGTACGCGCCAAGATCGACGTGCGCAACCTGAACTTCTACTACGGCCAGTTCCATGCCCTGAAGAACATCAACATGTCGATCCCGGACCGCAAGGTCACGGCCTTCATCGGGCCGTCGGGATGCGGCAAGTCGACGCTGCTGCGTACCTTCAACAAGATGTACGCGCTCTATCCCGAGCAGCGCGCCGAGGGCGAGATCAACATGGACGGCGACAACCTGCTGACGGCCAAGCAGGATATCGCGCTGCTGCGCGCCAAGGTCGGCATGGTGTTCCAGAAGCCGACGCCGTTCCCGATGTCGATCTATGACAACATCGCCTTCGGCGTGCGCCTGTTCGAGAAGCTGTCGCGCTCGGAGATGGACGACCGCGTGGAATGGGCGCTGACCAAGGCGGCGCTTTGGAACGAGGCCAAGGACAAGCTGCACCAGTCGGGCTACGGCTTGTCCGGCGGCCAGCAGCAGCGCCTGTGCATCGCACGCGGCATCGCCATCCGCCCCGAAGTGCTGCTGCTGGACGAGCCGTGCTCCGCGCTCGACCCGATTTCCACCGGCCGCATCGAAGAGCTGATCGCCGAACTGAAGGACGAGTACACCGTGGTGATCGTGACGCACAACATGCAGCAGGCGGCGCGCTGCTCGGATTACACCGCCTACATGTACCTGGGCGAACTGATCGAGTTCGGCGAGACCGAGAAGATCTTCATCAAGCCGCACCGCAAGGAAACGGAAGACTACATTACCGGCCGCTTCGGCTGACGCGCAGGGCAGGGACTAGCATATCCATAAGCGGCCAGGAGAATCCCATGACTGACAAGCACCTGTCGACCCAGTTCGACGCAGACCTCAACGCCATCAACACCAAGCTGCTGCAGATGGGCGGCCTGGTGGAGTCGCAGATCGAGCTGGCCATGCGCGCGCTGACCGACTTCGACGCCGAGATCGCCGACCAGGTGATCGCCCGGGAAATCCAGCTCAATGCGCTGGAAGTCGAGATCGATGCCGATTGCGGCAACATCATCGCCCGGCGCCAGCCGACCGCGCGCGACCTGCGCCTGGTGATGGCCATCTCCAAGACCATCACCAACCTGGAACGCGCCGGCGACGAGGCCGAGAAGATCGCCAAGCGCACCAAGCACATCATGGAAGACGCGTCGGCGCACAGCATCAACTACGCCGAGGTCAAGCTGTCGGGCGAGATGGCGATCTCGCTGCTGCGCCAGGCGCTCGACGCCTTTGCGCGGCTGGACACCGTAGCGGCGGCGCGCATCGTCAAGGACGACAAGGCCATCGACGAAGAATTCCGCGGCTTCGTGCGCAAGCTGATCACGTACATGATGGAAGACCCGCGCACCATCTCGGTCGCGCTGGATTTCCTGTTCATCGCCAAGGCCGTCGAGCGCATTGGCGATCACGCGAAGAACATCGCGGAATTTATCATTTACATTGTCAAGGGGACGGACGTCCGCCATGTCTCGCGCGAGGACATGGAGCGCGAAGCGCTGAGCTGAGGTCAGCCGCCCACGGAGAACCATACACATGCCAAGCAGTATTCTCGTTGTCGAAGACGAACCGGCGATCGCCGAACTGATCGCCGTGAACCTGCAGCACGCGGGGCATTATCCGATCCGGGCCTATAACGCCGAGCAGGCGCTGTCGCTGATGAGCGATGTGCTGCCCGACCTGGTGCTGCTCGACTGGATGCTCCCGGGCAAGTCGGGGGCGAACTTCGCCAAGGAGTTGCGCGCCAATGACCGCACCCGCCAGATTCCCATCATCATGCTGACCGCCCGCGGCGAGGAGCAGGACAAGGTGATGGGGCTGGAAGCCGGTGCCGACGACTATGTCACCAAGCCGTTCTCGCCCAAGGAGCTGCTGGCCCGGATCAAGGCCGTGCTGCGCCGCCGCGCGCCGCAGCTGACCGACGACGTGGTGGCGATCAACGGCCTGCGGCTCGACCCGGCCACGCACCGCGTGACCGGCCAGGACGAGAGCGGCCCGATCAAGCTGGACCTGGGTCCGACCGAGTTCAGGCTGCTGCACTTCCTGATGACGCACCCGGAGCGCGTGCACAGCCGTTCGCAATTGCTCGACCAGGTCTGGGGCGACCATGTCTTTGTCGAGGAACGCACCGTCGACGTCCATATCAAGCGCCTGCGTGCGGCCCTGACGCCCGGCGGCTACAGCAACATGATCGAAACCGTGCGTGGCAGCGGCTACCGGCTGGCGCGCACCCCTGGCGCCTGAGCCGCCGCACGGGTCTCAAGCCGCTGGCAGGGCGCGGCGAAATCGTGGCACACTCCGTCGCAACCCTGCAGGCAGCCGTTTTCGCGGCTGCCTGCGAGCCTGAACCCTGCGCATGAATGTCATCTGGGCCCGTTCCGCGGCCATCCTGATCAGCCTGCTGGTGCTGTCCGCCGGCGTCTACCTGGTCGCCGGCCCGGTGCCGGCGCTGGCGCTGGCATGCGTGTCGCTGCTCGGCCTGTTGTTCTACTACCTGTACCAGATCAACCGGCTGTGGAAGGTGCTGGACGCGCCGGTCTACGGCGAGATCCCCAGCGCGCTCGGCCTGTGGGGCGAGGTGTATTACCGCCTGCACCGGCTGGTCAAGCGCTGGCGCACCCAGGTGCTGCAGGTGGAGCAGCAGCACACCCGCTTTATCCAGGCCATCCAGGCCTCGCCCAACGGCGTGCTGATGCTCGATGACGCCGACCAGATCGAGTGGTGCAACGACGTCGCCGAGCAGCATTTCGGCCTGAACGCGCGGCGCGACGTGCGCCAGCGCATTACCCACCTGATTCGCCGGCCGGAGTTTGTCCACTACCTGACGCGGCAGCAGTTCGACGACCCGCTGGTGATGCGCGACATGGGCGAGCACAAGCACAGCGTGATCGCGGTCCAGATCCTGCCGTACGGCGACAACCGCAAGCTGGTGATCACGCAGGACATCACCAAGCTGGAAAACACCGAGGCGATGCGGCGCGACTTCGTCGCCAATGTCTCGCACGAACTGAAGACTCCGCTGACCGTGATGACCGGCTTCCTCGAAACCGTGCGCGACCTGCCGGTGTCCGAGGAAGACCGGCGCCGCTATATCGACATGATGCTGGCGCAGTCGGTGCGCATGCAGAGCATCGTCGAAGACCTGCTGGCGCTGGCCAAGCTGGAAAGCGACGCCCAGCCGCCGGGCCATGAGGTGGTGCCGATCCGCGCCATGGTGGCGCACCTGATGCACGATGCCGAGGCGCTGTCGCAGGGCCGGCACCACGTCGCGGCCGAGATCGATCCCACCGTGGGCATGCGCGGCGCGGAGACCGAGCTGATGTCGGCGCTGGGCAACCTGGTGTCCAACGCGGTGCGCTACACGCCGGAGGGCGGGCGCATTACCATGCGGCTGGCCTGGGAAGACGGCCACGCGGTGTTCTCGGTGGCCGATACCGGCCTGGGCATCGCGGCCGAGCATATTCCCCGGCTGACCGAGCGCTTCTACCGCGTCGACCGCAGCCGCTCGCGCGACACCGGCGGCACCGGCCTTGGGCTGGCCATCGTCAAGCATGTGCTGTCGCGCCACCATGCCGAACTGCGCGTCACCAGCGAAGAGGGCCGGGGCAGCGTGTTCCGCGTGGTGTTCCCGCTGGATCGCAGCCTGCGCTCCGCTGCCGCAAGCGCGGACAGCCCGGTGCCGGGCGCGGGTCCGACGGTAACGCCGCAGGCACCGGACAATTCCCGGCGCGCAGCCTGATCTCAAAGAGAAACCCCGCCGAGGCGGGGTTTCTTGTGCTCGCGGCGCGCGTTCAGGGCGTACCGCCAAACATCACCAGCATATCGTTCTGGCTGACATGCGGATGCTTGGAACGCGTCTGGCTGCGCACGTAATTTCCGTCCGATTGCATGAGCCACGCCGAGGCATTGTCGCGCAGGTGGACCTGCAAGCTCTCCTTGATGACGCGCGCCTTGAGCGCCTTGTCCAGCACCGGGAACGCGACTTCCACGCGGCGGAACAGGTTGCGGTCCATCCAGTCGGCGCTGGACAGGTAGAGCACCTCTTCGCCGGCCGCGTGGAAGTAATAGACGCGATGGTGTTCGAGAAAACGCCCGATGATCGAGCGCACCGTGATGTTCTCGGACATGCCGGGCACGCCCGGCATCAGCGCGCACACCCCGCGCACGATCAGGTCGATCTTCAC
Source organism: Cupriavidus sp. 207A1 (assembly GCF_057798955.1). Lineage (NCBI taxonomy): Bacteria > Pseudomonadati > Pseudomonadota > Betaproteobacteria > Burkholderiales > Burkholderiaceae > Cupriavidus > Cupriavidus sp. 207A1. The sequence goes on from NZ_JBYOJO010000003.1 coordinate 61,701, forward strand.
GCCGGCGCGCGAGGCCTTGTACAGCTCGTCGATGATCGACGGTTCCAGCAGGGCGTTCATCTTGGCGATGATGCGCGCCGGCTTGCCCGCGCGCGCGTTGCGGGCCTCGGCGCGGATATGGTCGACCAGGTTGCTCTGCATGGTGAACGGCGACTGCCACAGGTGGTTCAGCCGGATCGTGCCGGCCGTGCCGGTCAGCAGCTGGAACACATGGTGCACGTCTTCGCAGATGGCCTCGTCGGCGGTCAGCAACCCGAAGTCGGTATAGAGCCTGGCCGTGCGCGGGTGGTAATTGCCGGTGCCCAGGTGGGCATAGCGGCGCAGCTTGACCTGCTTGGCCTTCGGCCCGGTGGGCTCGCGCCGCACGATCAGCAGCATCTTGGCGTGGCACTTGTGCCCGACCACGCCGTAGATCACGTGCGCGCCGGCGGACTCGAGCCGCTCGGCCCAGTTGATATTGGTTTCCTCGTCGAAGCGCGCCAGCAGTTCCACCACCACCGTCACTTCCTTGCCGTTGCGCGCGGCGGTCATCAGCGCTTCCATCACCAGCGATTCGTTACCGGTGCGGTAGACCGTCTGCTTGATCGCGACCACGTTGGGGTCGGCCGCGGCGAGCTGCAGCAAGTCCAGCACGGAGCTGAAGCTCTCGTAGGGATGGTGCAGCAGCACGTCCTGCTGGCGCATCACGTCGAACATCGACGCGCCGCCGGCAAAGGCCTTGACCGGCGCCGGCACGTAAGGCGGGAACTTGAGCGCCGGCCGGTCGACCATGTCGGGGATCTGCATCAGCCGCACCAGGTTCACCGGGCCCGATACGCGGTACAGGTCCTGTTCGGCGAGTCCCGATTCCAGCAGCAGCCGGCGCGCCAGCGGGGCCGGCGTATCGGACGAGATTTCTAGCCGCACCGTGTCGCCGAAATGGCGCGCGGGCAGCTCGCCCTGCAGCGCTTCGCGCAGGTCGGTGATGTCGTCTTCCGAGACGAACAGGTCCGAGTTGCGCGTGACGCGGAACTGGTAGCAGCCATGCACGGTAATGGCCGGGAACAGCTCGTGCACGAAGCCCTGCATGAATGACGACAGCATGACGAAGCCGTACGGATAGCCCGACAGCTTCTCCGGCATCTTCACCACGCGCGGCAGCGCGCGCGGCGCCTGCACGATGGCGAGATCGGCGTCGCGCCCGAACGCGTCCTTGCCGGACAGTTCCACCACGAAGTTCAGGCTCTTGTTGAGCACGCGCGGGAAGGGGTGGGCCGGGTCCAGCGCGATCGGAGTGAGCACCGGCGCCAGTTCGCGCTGGAAGAACTCGCGCGCCCATTCACGCTGGGCGTCGGTCCAAGTGGTGGTCAGGTGGAAAAAGACCCCTTCTTTTTCAAGTAGTGGAAAAATGGTGTTCTGCAGCATGTCATACTGCGAGGCCACCAGCCGTTGCGTGCGCTCGGTGACAAGCTGGTAGGTCTGCTGGAACGAAAGACCATCCGGCGTCAGGCCCGAGGCATTGTCGCGCATCTGTTCCTTCAGGCCCGCCATGCGGATTTCAAAGAACTCGTCCAGGTTGCTGGACACGATGCAGATGAACTTGAGCCGTTCCAGCAGCGGGACTTTCGGGTCCGCGGCTTGCGCCAGCACGCGGGCATTGAATTCCAGGATGCCCAGTTCGCGATTGAGCAGCGTACTGGACGGAGTCGTCGACATGGTCATGACCTTCTTTTGGTAATGTGGCGACTTTTTCATAGAATCGTGTCACTTTCATGACAGTTTGATTTTGTCATGATGCGGACATGACCACGACATATTTTCTCCGGGCCCGAATCGCGGCAGGCTCCGGCGCCAGCGGGTCCCTGCCGCGCTTCGCCACGCCAATGCGAACCTGCCCTCCAAGCACACGATGAACAACACTCCACGCCTGCTGGCCGCCGTCGACATGGGCTCGAACAGCTTCCGCCTGATGATCGGGCGGGTGGACGAGACCCCGACGGCCAATGGCCCGGCCAGCCAGATCTTCCAGGTGGACGCGCTGCGCGAACCGGTGCGGCTGGCGGCCGGCCTGACCCCCGACAAATACCTTGACCAGCCCGCGCGGCGACGCGGTATCGATGCGCTGCGGCGCTTCGGCGACCGCCTGCGCGAGTTCGCGCCTGGACAGGTGCGCGCGGTTGCCACCAATACGCTGCGGGTAGCAAAGAATGCGTCCGATTTCCTGATCGAGGCCGAAGGCGCGCTGGGCTTCCCGATCGAAGTGATAGCCGGGCGCGAGGAAGCGCGGCTGATCTATCTGGGCGCGTCGCACGACGCGCCGGCCTGCCAGGGCAACCGCCTGGTGGTCGATATCGGCGGCGGCTCGACCGAATTCATCATCGGCAACGGCTACCAGTCCAAGCTGATGGAAAGCCTGTATATCGGCTGCGTGTCGCACAGCCGCCAGTTCTTCCCCAGCGGCAATGTCGACGACTACGCGATGAAGCAGGCCGAGCTGGCGGCGCGCCGCGAGATCCAGGTGCTGGTGCGCCAGTACCGTGCCGCCGGCTGGGAGCAGGCGGTGGGCTCGTCGGGCACCGCGCGCGCGCTGGCCGAGCTGATCGAACTCAACGGCATGAACGACAGCAATGCCGAGCACGGCATCACGCGCGAAGGGCTGGAGCGCCTGAAGCGTGCGCTGATCAAGGCCGAGAACACCAACCGCGTCAAGCTGACCGGTCTCAAGCCGGACCGCATTCCGGTGCTGCCGGGGGGCTTGTCGATCATGCTGGGCGTGTTCGCCGAACTCGATATCGAGCGCATGGACGTGACCGACGGCGCGCTGCGGCTGGGCGTGCTGTACGACCTGCTCGGGCGCAGCCACCATGAGGACATGCGCACGGTCACGGTGGACCAGTTCATGCGCCGCTATGGTGTCGACCGCGCGCAGGCCAGCCGCGTGCGGCGCACCGCGCAGACACTGCTGTCACAGTTCCCGGACCCGGCCAACGAACGGCGCGAGGACAACCTTGCGCTGCTCGGCTGGGCCGCCAGCCTGCACGAGATCGGCATGTCGATCTCGCACAGCGGCTACCACAAGCATTCCGCCTATATCGCCACGCATGCCGACATGCCGGGCTTTTCCAAGACCGACCAGGCGCGGCTGGCGACGCTGCTGCTGGGCCATGCGGGCAAGCTGGGCAAGCTCTCGGGCAGCGGCAAGTTCGTCGACTGGCGCATGCTGTTCAGCCTGCGCCTGGCCTTTGTGCTGTGCCGGCGCCGCTCGGACGTGGCGCTGCCGGACATCCGCGTCACGCAGTTGGCCGAAGCGCTGGACGAAGGCTTCACCGTGCGCCTGCCGAAGGCGTGGATCGACGCCAATCCGCTGATCGAATACAGCCTCGCGCAGGAAGCCGACGAATGGCAGCGCATCGGCAAGCGCTACAAGGTGGTCTACGACTGAGAGGGAAGGGATCGACCGGCCGCCGATAAGGCGGCCGTGACCGGAAGGGCTTGTTGGCGGGCGCGCCGTTCAGGCGGCGTTGTTCAGGCCCAGGAAGTGGCGGGCGTAGCGCGGGTTCATGTCGTTCACGCGCAGCAGCGTGAGGAAGTCCGCCACGTTGAAGTCCGGGTCCCAGGCGGGCTGGCCGCAGATCTTCGCGCCCAGGCGCAGGTAGCCCTTGATCAGCGCGGGCGGCTCGACCGCCAGCTGCTGGTTCAGGTCTTCCACCGGCAGCGGCAGGCGCGGGAAGGCGTGGTACTCGATCGGTGCCAGCGAGCGCTCGGTGAACAGCCGGTGCAGGCTGGCCGCGTAGTGGCCGCCATCGCTCATCGGCACGCTCGCGCAGCCCAGCATCGACTCGATGCCCCAGCGCTGCAGGTACTCGCCCAGCCCGCCCCACAGCGCCATGATGACGCTGCCGGAGCGGTAGTCGCGGTGCACGCACGAGCGGCCCAGTTCCAGCATCTTGGGGCGCAGGTGCGACAGGCGCACCAGGTCGAATTCCGATTCGGCGTACAGGCAGCCCAGGCGCTTGGCCTGGTGCGGCGGCAGCACGCGGTAGGTGCCGACCACGCGCAGCGTGGCCATGTCGCGCACGATCAGGTGGTCGCAGTAGGCATCGAACATGTCGATGTCCAGTTCAGGCACCGAAGACGTCAGGCGTGCGCCCATTTCCTCGGCAAAGACCTTGTAGCGCAGGCGCTGGGCCTCGACTACTTCGTCCTGGTGGCGCGCCCACGCCACGCTGAGAACAGGCGACTCATGTGCCGGTGTATCCGATGGGCGATGAAGACGCCTCCGCGCCGTCTGGCCGCCGAGGCCATTGGGCAGGGAGTCGAAGAGCGGCTGGGTAGGCGTCGGCAGATCTCGCATCAGTATGTCCTTTTGGTGACGAAACTGTTGCGATGCAATGTAGTGAGGGCCGGTGACAATGCCGTGACCCGGCGATGACGGTTGCGTGACTTCGACAGCCGGGTCTGTCCGGGAAGCCTTCAGGGGCACCCTTGGGCGGTGCCGCACCCCGACCGGACTTAGAGGAATTCTGGGTTGATGACCGCGCGCAGCACGGTCTGGGCCTCGCTTTCGCGGGTACGGCCGGTCAGCCACCAGAGGCCGCCCTTGCGCACGCTCCAGTCCATTTCGGTGCCCGCCAGCAGCAGGCTGGCGACGCGGCCGATCCAGGGCTGATGACCGACCACCACCACGTGCTCCGGGCGCTCCGGCCATTCGACCGCGGTCAGCACGGCGCTGACGTCGGCGCCGGGGGCCAGGGCATCGAGGATTTGTGCGTCGCCGGTCAGCGCCGCCGCGGTTTCGCGGGCGCGCACGGCGGGGCTGCATAGGACCCGGGTATCGGCTGGCAGGTGGGCCCGCAGCCATTTGGCCGAGGCCTCGGCCTGCTTGCGGCCGCGGCGCGTCAGCGGGCGCTGCAGATCGGCATGGCGGCTAAGGCTGAGGGCGTCCGGGAGGTCTTCGGCTTCGGCATGGCGCCACAGGATCAGGTTCATGTCGGACGGGGCAATGGGCTTGCTTCGAGTATGGTGAAGCCGCCCGACCGGCGCAAGCGCGGCGCGAACAAAAGCGGGCTGCCGGTCAGGGCAGCCCGCAAGTGTCTCCGGGCGCGGTGTCAGCGGCGTGACAGCGCGTCGGCGCAATACAGCGGCGGCGCCGATGGCAATGCATTGCCACCGGCGCCGTCGGGAAACTCAGGACTTGTGGCGGAAGTTGATGCGGCCCTTGGTCAGGTCGTAGGGCGACATTTCCAGGGTTACGCGGTCGCCGGCCAGGATGCGGATGCGGTGCTTCTGCATCTTGCCCGAAGCGTATGCCCAGATTTCAACGCCGTTTTCCAGCGTGACCCGATAGCGGTTGTCAGGCAGGGCTTCCGACACCACGCCGCCAAATTCAATGAGTTCTTCCTTAGCCAATCTGTCTTCCTTTTCGGCAGCCCGCGAAGGCTGCATGGTTACGTTTTCAAAAAATCTGTTCGGTTCGCCCGCAACGTCGCCCAGTCGCGGCACCTTGCGCCGATACGGCCAATCGCGCCTGAGGCGGTCGGGGGCAGGGCGCGCATGCTGCGGCGGCTGGCGCCCTGCATGACCGGATCAATCGGCGGGGTCAGCGGTGTCGCCATGCGGGCGCGGATTGCTTGGGCGAAAACCTGGTCGCTGACAGCCGGAGAGGCCGTGTGCTTCGCGGAGCAGGCGGGCAGGTGTACCCGGTGGTTCGCCAGTTCGGTGTCGTCGCGGTGGCCCGCGCCGGCGGCTGCTGTTCGCTCGCAGGAGCGCGCTGGTGAGAACGCCCGGTTACAGGGATGCTCGGACACCCCGGGGGCTACTGCGACATTGTATCACGTACGCGGATGCAGCATTGCCGGTGCGTCCGGTTGCACCGGCCTCGGGCTAGGCGCAACAAAATGGCGATAAAGGCGCAAACCGGCTCGCAGTCCGCTTGGTATTTGAGCCATATGAGCTAGAACTAACGCGTACGGCCGTGCCGGGCCGGATCTCGCAAGGAGACTGCCATGGAACTCCATCTGGAATCGCACCGCTATGTCCGCTGCCGCCCCGACTGGCGCGCCGCGGTGCTGGCGGGGCTGATTGCGGGCGCGGTCTACATGGTGCTGGAGTTGCTGACCGCGCGCTTTCTGCTGTACCAGGGCGCCTGGGGCACCGTGAAGATGGTCGCAGCCATCATCCTGGGCCGTGAGGCGCTGTCGGCCGATGCCTTCAACTGGACCATCGTGCTGGCCGCGGGCACGGTGCATTTTGCCTTGTCGATCATCCTGGCGGCGGCGCTGGCGCTGATCCTGTCGTCGTTCCGGTTCGACACCAGCCTGGGCTTGGCCTCGGTGGTGGGGATCGTATTCGGCGTGGTGGTCTACCTGGTCAACTTCTATGTGCTGGGGCGCTACATGAACTGGTTCGACGAGGCGCGCGGCTGGGAAGCCCTGTTCGCGCATGCGCTGTTCGGGCTGGTCGCGGCCGATGTGTACTGCAACCTGGAGCGCCGGCGCGGCGGGGCGCAGGCGCAGCCCCCCGCCTGAACCGTTTAGCCCATCTGGTTGATATGACGATTAACGCGCTCGCACTACGCTAGAGGCAAACGACCATAGCGGCTGGCGCCTGGCACATCCGCGCACAGTCACACCGGAGTGCCCATGCGGGTCGCAATCGTCAGTACCGAAACCACCGGGCTCACGCCAGCCGATGAGCCCGTCAGCATCGGCTTGCTGCTGGTCGAGGTGTCGCCGCGCGCCGGCGGCCTGCTGCGCGAAGTGGCGGAGTACTACGGTTCGCAGGAGCCGACCGTGCCGATCAGCGCGGCAGCCACCGATACCCACGGCCTGACCGCCGACATGCTGCGCGGGCGCCGCTTCGACCTCGGCGCCATTCGCGCCATCGTCGACGAGGCCGAGGTGCTGGTGGCCCACGGCGCCGCCTTCAACGCCAGGATGCTGGAGAAAGTGCTGCCCGGCATCCAGCACAAGCGCTGGCGCTGCTCGGTGCGGCAGGTGCGCTGGTCCCAGTATTTCCACGCCGCCAACCACAAGCTCGATACGCTGTGCGAGCACCTGCATATCTTCCGCCCCCGGCCGCAGGTGGCTTTGGATGACTGCCTGGCGCTGTCCAAGCTGCTGTTCCGGCCGATCGGCGCCACCCAGCAGGCGACGCCGATGGGTTTCCTGCTGGCCGAAGCCGATTTCGCGATAAGCGCCGCCCCGCATGCCGGCAGCGTGCCCGCTCCGCCGCCCCTGGCGCCGCCGCCGGAACTCTCGTCTTCCTGGATGCCTCAAGTCGAAGCCAGCCAGCATGGCCCCGGGCGGGGGCTGGTGATGGCGGCCGTGATACTGATGCTATGCGCCGGCGCGGTGATCTGGCCGGACTTGTTCCCGTGGTGACAGCGCGTTGCAAGCGCCGCATGGCTGCCTTGCGCAAACGGGCCGGAAAAGAAAAACGGCCCGGATCTTCCGATCCAGGCCGTTGTTTCCACTGGGTATTTCTGGTCGGAGCGATAGGATTCGAACCTACGACCCTCTGATCCCAAAACAGAACTTGATCCACCCGGAGAGCGGCGCCAGTAAAGGCTTTGCGTGTTCTGGCTTCCAATATCCCGCTGCTCAACAGATCACGACGCCATGCGGGTTTGCAGGAACCGCCAAGCTGCATATTGGAACCCTGGCCGCGCCCTCAACCCGCTTTCGGCAGCGTCAGCCTGACCTCGCTGCGGGGCACATTGCGCGCCTTCAGGTAGATCTGGGTCGTCTTGGCGTCGGTATGGGTCGCGGCCACCTGGAGCTGCTCCAGGCTGTAGCCGTGGCGCTCGGCGTCCGTGATCGCCTTGGCCCGGATGTCCTTCACGGTGTAGCCACGTTCCGTCAGCTTGGCGCGCTTGGCCGCCCGCTTCCAGGCAGACAGGATGCCGTTGGCCGTGTAGGCCTTGCCCACGTTGTTGTTGATGACATAGACGCTCTTAACCTTCCCGATCGTTCGTGCGCGCTCCAGCACCGCCTCAATCTCCGGCGTAATGGGCCAGTCCACCGACTCGGCTGAGCTGTCCTCGGTCTTCGTGGGGACGAAGTGGATCACGCCGGCGTGCTTGTCCACCCAGGATGCGCCGCCCGGGTTGCCGGGATCAGGCTTCCAGCGCAGCAAGCGGATCTCGGTCGACCGCTGCACCGTGAGGTAGCACAGGTCAACGAAGCACTGCATCATGTCGCCGGCCGGCACCGCGGCCTGGACCGGGCCGCGCTTCGTCTCCCGGACGTAAGTGGCCAGGTTGCTGCGGATCGCCAGGAACTCGTTGTCGGGCATGTAGACCGCGCGCGGAGGGGGCTTCTTCAGCTTTACCTCGCGGCAGGGATTGGCGCTGATCAGGCGCTTCCCGATACACCAGTCGAAGAACCCGGACATGAACGACCGCATGACCCGCTGCATGTGCAGCTTGCCGGCCCAGTTGTCCTTCAGAAAGTCGCGGACATCCGCCGGTGCCACGTTCTGCACGTCCCAGTCGGCGAACGCGTCCTTGGCGTAGCGGCCATAAGCGGGCCAGGCCTTCTCCCTGTGTTCGGCCTTGTGCAGTCGCACGTATTCGTCGACCAAGGGCGGAATGTTGCCGGCGCCGCGGTTCGCCTCGAAGTCGCCTACCTCCGTTGCCAAGCGTGCGAGCATCTTGGCCTGTCCTTCATCAAGCCGGCTCAGGCGGATCCACTTGCCGTCGCTCGGCCTGACCCAGTAGTAGCTGGCGCCCCGGGCGTAGACGCGGTTCGGCAGGCCGAGCCCATCGCTCTTTCGGCGCCGTGGGCTCATGCCGCCCTACCAGCGAAGCGGACGGGGCGCAGGGCAGGGCGATCCGGTACTGGCGGGGCGGTGGAAGGCCCAACGCCGGCCTGCTTCGCCTCCAGCGCGCGGTACGTCTCCCAGGTCATCATGACTCGACCGTCGCCGCGGCGCAGCGGCTCGATGCGGAAGGCGCGCTGCAGCCAGCGAGCCTGCGCCGAGTAGCGCTTCTTGCTGGTGAGCTCTTCCAGGTCTTCCGGCGTCATCCATCCGGTCTTCATTTTGCGATCCCCCATGCGATGCGGGTTAGTTCGATGATGCGTTGTGCTTGCTGCTGCATTACAGGCTACTACTTGTAAATTCCGAATACAGGGTTTGGGCTGTCAAAGTCGAACCAGTTGGCTGCTGTACGGCAGCATGAGTGGATGGGCCGGCGTACCGTCTGAAAGAATTTTGAACGCGTGCGGCTGGCCGCCGATCTTGATGAGGCGAATCGAGACATCGTTCGCCCGGTACAGGCCGCGTGCGTTGGCTCCCCATGCGCAGACGACGATGCCGCCGGCACGAACGGTGTTGGTAGCAGCCGCCGCGATGTGGTCATCGTTCAGCGGGCCGATCGGGTGTCCAGCGCGCGCCAAGTCGCGAGGATCCGTGGCGCGGTACGCAAACAGGTTCACGACTTCGATGGCTTCGCATCCGTTTCGCTGCGCGAAGCCGATGCACTTCCGGATGGTTGCGTCGTCATCGCTGGCGTCCGCCGTGCTCGGGTTCAGCATCACGAACAGCATGGGCTTCGCAGGCCCCCAGCGGCGCACCAGGTGGTAGCGGAATGCGCCACAGTCAGATATCACTGCGCTCTTGTACATGTCACTCTCCCTCCTTGCTGGCGCACAGGGCGGCGGGAAACTTCGGGTGCGGAATCCAATGCGTGTGATAGCCCGGCCAGTCGCTGTCGTCAGGCCTCCCGATCCATGCGGGCTCGCCCAGCCATTCATTGCGCTTCGAATCCCAGCAGAACCACACCACCGGGCCGCGGTCCTCATGGTATTGGGCCAGCGTGCGCACCTGAGGCGCCGCATCGTTTGCGCTGGTAGCGGGCGGCGTGGGGGCGGCGTGATATTCAGCATCCCATGCGGCCTTCAGCGCGTCGTCGCGATCTGCGCCGCTTGCGGTTGCCGTGTTGAACGCGATGATGGCCTTTGCGCGCATGTCGTAGCTGCGCTCCAGCGGCACCAGCTTCCATCCATCCGGCACCTGTCCCGTCGCGGCGCTTGTCTCCAGTTCTCGGATGCGGGCGATCAGGAAGTTAAGACGCTTCGCAAAGAAGCTGGAGCACATCACAGCCGTGTGCTCGATGCCTTCCAGCGTCAGGTCGCCGCACTCATCGTCGGCGCCGTCGCGCGGGCCGTCTTCGAACGGCGGGAGTGTTCCGCTTTCCGTGACAGCCATCATTTCCCCTTATCGTTAGCGTTGGCAGGCGAGTGCTCGCGAGTGGCTGGGGCGCGGGCGATGTTCTCGTCCACCCACTTACGCATGCGGTGCCATCGGTTGGCTTCGACAGACTCACCTGGCAGCGGCACGCGCACGGTCTTGGCGTGCTCGCCCCATTCCGGATGGTGCGGCCGCACCGGACCGCAGATCTCGACCACTATCCATTCATGCGTGCTGACCTGCTCGTCGTTCTCGAAAACTATTTCGGCGGCAAGCGCGGGCGCGATACCGAACGCCCGAGCCACCTGCTCGCGGTCGTCGGGGTCGATGCGCGCCATGTCGACGCCGCGCGCCTGGCCCAGCACGCCGATGGTGCAGTAGCCGCCGTCGGCCTGCAGCTCATGCGCGATCAAGCGCTTGTCCGGCATCGCATCCATGGCTGCGGCCAGTTCCTTCAGGAACGCCTGCCCGCGCGCGCCCTTGATGGCCGACGCCACCGCGCCGCGCCAGCGGATCAAGTCCCAGCCCCCGCAGTCGTCGCTATATCCGGATCGGCTCATCACTCACCTCCTTGCGACTGGTCGCGGGACACGGCGGCGCGGATGTCGCACAGCATGCGTGCGTTGAGCGTTCCATCATCCATCCGGACACGGACATTCACGCGATGCAGCCACCGACTTCCTTCTAGGCTCGGCCATACGTAGTAGCCGACCACAGTGCATTCCCGCCAAGCATCGACGCTAGTCAGATGAATCTGCACGCGGGCCCCGATGGCTGGCAGCACATCCCCCGGGACAGGTTCCAGCGCATCCTCCTGCGCCTCTTGTACCGGGGCAGGCGAGGCGGCTGGCACATGCTTTGGCAGCGGTGAGTGCTTCGGCTTCGCGGCCTGCTTGGCGCGGATCTGCTCGACCTTCGTCCAGATGCGGGCAAGCTCCGTTTCGCCAGCTGCATGCATGTCCAGTGCTTGCGCCAGGCACAGCGCGGCCAGCGTCACCATCACGCCGCCGGCTTCCTGGTGCTTGTCGCCGACCGGGCGGCCATAGACATAGTCCACAAGCTGGTGCGCCTCGCTGGCCGTGGCGCCGCATGCCTGCACCAGTTCCAGCGCCTCCTCCAGAAAGCGGTGGTTGCGCTCCTGCTGGTCGGCGGCAATCTCGGCGCCGAAGCATTCCATCATCCACGGCTGCACGCGCGCCTGGAACGGCGCGGCAAGCGGTGCATTCAGAGCAGCGGTGGCGAGGCGTTCGCGGCGCGATTTCTTCGGCTCCTTCGGCTTGCGGCGGATGAACAGTGCGTAGGGGCCGTCTTCCGTGTCAAAGATGTTCGACAGAAGCCAGCCTTCGCCCGCCGGCGGGGTCGGGGCCCACTCACTGCAACCCTTCTCGCCAGCCCAGACAGCTTCGCATAGCGCTTCGTCGTCGCAGTCATTTTCCATGCTGACTTGGCAGCACTCAACACCGAAGGCGCCCAGGAACATGTGCACGTCGTCGGCCTCATCCAGAATCGGGAAGGCGGGATTGAACAAGTGGCCATACTCGTCGCGCACGATCTCGCGCGGCGCTAATAGACGGTCGGCCAGTCCGGTCAGATCAACAGGAGCGGCGCGTTCAGTGGTTGCCATGATGCAAATCCTCTCGTTCTGCGATCCGCTTCATGAAGCGGTAGTTCGCGTAGACGCCAAAGGCGACAGCGCCGAAGAAGGCGAGTGCCATGACGATCAGATAGACCAGGTAGGCGGTGCAGTCCATGCCCGCTTAGGCCGCCTCAGCCAGCGAAAAGAGGCTCGGCTGGTCTTCGCCGGTGTCCACTAGGTGGCCCTCGATGTCCGACATGACGTGCATGCCGTCGAACCGTACCCACTGGACGCGCGTTTCACCATTCGGGCCTGCTCCGCGGAATAGGCGGACTGGCTGCGCTGGAATTGCGGCCCGGCCACCGTCGTATGCCGGATCTTCCTTGGTGAGCGGAACGGCCGCCTTCATGTAGGCAATCTCCAGTTGATCCAGCTTGGCGATGTCGCCTCTGCGAGCGGCTCGCGCCGCTTGGTGCTTGATTTCTTCGATATTCATGGTCGACTCCTGATTAAGCGCGAAGGGGAGCCAGCACGCCGCGCCAGCTACCGTCTTGGAGCAGGCAGGCGCCACTTTTCTCGCCAGCCCACGAAAGGGAAACCTGTTCGGTCTTCACCTGGCCGAGCAGGCGCAGCAGTTGCGTGCCATCGAATGAACCTTCCAGGTGCGACTCATAGCCGCGGGCCTTTAGCTCGATGTCGGCATCCACGGCCTGGACCGTGTCCGAGATGGTGACTGCGCACAGGTCGCCCTCCTGCTCGAATCGAATAACCCCGTTGTTGTCGAAGACCTTGTGCAGGGGGCAGATCTTCAGCAAGTCGTCGCGGGAGAACGTAACGAACTGATCGGGCACCGGGAACAGCCGGCGCCATTCGAAATACTTGGGCGGCGGGCGATTGCAAATGACCCGCACGCCAGCGCGACTGCCGACCAGGTGGCTCTGGTAGATCTGGAAATGGTCCGCACCAACAGCGGCGAGAAGCGATGCGCCTTCCGACGTAATAGGAACGCCGAATGTCTCGCATTCGATGGGCAGGCAGTTCGCAGCTAGCATGAAGCCATCGCAGCCCACCGCGTGGATTGCGGACCCATCCGATTCCAGCCAGAGATTGCGCAGGAACGGCTTGTCGTGAACCTTCTGCCCGGCGATTGCGAACGCCACGGTGGGGATCATCGTCGTCAGGCCCGGCGCATCAAACTCGGCAATCGGCTCGCCTTCGACGTTCGGCGAAGGGAAGCTGGCGCCGGGGATGGTCGGCACGGTGATGCGACACGAACCGGCGCGCGCAACGACCTTGGCATCCTTCTGGGAGAAGACCACGGCTGCAGCGTCCATGCTTGAGATTGCCTGGAGCTTGTCAGCGGGAAGGCAAACGTCCACATCATCGGGGCCGATGCTGGCCGGGACGGTGGCAATAGCCGTGACGTAGCCGTCGGAGCCGGTGAAGGTCAGCGCAGAGGAGCCGGCTGCGCCCTGTACGCGGATGTGCGTCAGCGCCGGGAGAGGCGACCGCGCAGCGGCAGCCTGTGCTGCCGTCTTGAGTGCTTCGGTTAAGTGGTTGCCAGCGATCGAGAACATTGTCACTGTCCGTTGGGTTGGGAAATGGAGGCGGCGAACTGCTCGCGCACAATCGCCAGGCGGGCCAGCGCGTCTTGCGCCGCGGCCGAGTAGAAGTTGTCGCACTGCAGAACACCATCGATCGCGGCGACGATCTCCTGCGCGGATGGCAAGCCGGGCGGGATTGGCACCTTGCCCACCAGGCTGGCACGCTCGGCTAAGGCCTTGCTGTTCTCCGCGGTGCGGACGAGGAAGCCAGGGACGCTCATGCTGGCTTCACCTGCACATTGCGCGCGCCGCACAGCAGACCGCGGTTGATGGCAGCGTCATGGGCGGCCCACCAGCTGGCGAAGCGGCCGGTATAGACGCACTGACGGTTGATGTAGATGCGGAAGGTCACGATTGCCTCCAGATCGGGGCGGCGGTAGGCGCGTCCAGGTTGAGAACGGTGTAGGCGCCACACAGGGCAATGAAGCCCACGGCGATGCCAATCCAGAAGAAGAGGGCGCGGAGGAGTTTCACGCTGCCCCTCCCGCGCGGCGGATGACCGCTTCACGCTCATTGGCCCGGGTGATGCCGTCGCCGTCGACCTGGTCGCGGGCATTGCGCTCGGCTAGCACTGCCACTTGGCTGATGGAGAGCAGGCCCAGCATGTTGCGAATGATTCGGTGGGAGGCCTGCAGCTCGCGCAGCAGCTCGGCGCGCGAGTTGTCCAGTACGGCCTGGCGGATGGCGGCTTGATCGGGCGTCATGGCTCAGCCCCTTGCGCCGCGAATGACGGACACGGCCAGGATGACAACAAGTGTCCAGGCCATGACTGCGATAAGTACGAGAAGGTCCATCCCTCCATCTCCGTTGCGAACCGTTGATGGAGATCATCCTACAAATGAATTTGTAGATGGTCAAGGCCGATCTACAAAAATATGCGTAGATTAGCGGAGGGTGGGCGAGCAAAGACACAAAAAAGCCCGCTCGAGGAGCGGGCTGGTGGGCGAAGCTGGTGCGTCTATAGCGTGATGCCTTTTTCCCTGCACATGTCCCTTACTACTGTCCCGTCGGCATCATCGATGCCGACAATCATCGGCATAACGAACTTCTTGGCGTCGAGATAAAAAACTGAACCGATGAAGGCCGAAAATCCGACATATCCTCCGAAGCTGTTCTTCGCATTAACCTCGCCGCAAATTTGAGTTCCAGCATCAGGAGTTTTTATGGCCTTGACGTTGCGTAGCTGAACGCTCCCTGGATCCTTCAATCGCTCCTTGAGCTGCTGAGTCATGGCGGCGACTTCCGCTTTTGTGGCGGGTCTTACCGCTTCAGTTGCATAGGCGCTCGCCCCCGACGTTGCGGCCACAAGGCCAGCTATTAGAGGAGCAATAAACTTGATTTTCATAGGCGAGTTTTGATTTTTCGGGCGGGCACGTGATGAGCTATGTAGTACATCCAGGCGATGTTTTCTGGCTCATAGGTGAGGATTTCAGGATCGTTGTAGCTGCCCAGGCGAATACCTTGCCGACGCGACAGAAGGCGCTTGATCATCGTCTCGCCACTCTTTAGCCGAACGAGCACATCATCTTCCAGTTCCGGCTCAGTGCCAGGCTCAACTAGCGCGAACTCGCCGGGGTTGAATCTAGGAACCATCGACGTCCCCACCACGGGCACTAGGAATGCGTGCGGGTCCGGGCTCGCGACTTCGGCATACTGATCTGTTGCTCCCACTGGATAGTCCCCATCCGTCCATATGCGATCTGGTAGGCCGCCTTGGGCCTTCCCTATGACATAGACGCGACGGAACTTCGTTGTATCAGCAGGGTAGGCAAGAAGCGACGGCGGCGCTACTTGTGTCGATTCATTGTAAGCGTCTGCCGAAGACTTCACCGTCCCCTCCTTTGGTAGGGTGCCTTTGCGAATCTGCGGCTTTTTCGGCCCCCCATAGGCAAGCCAATTGACATCGCAGTCCAGCACCTCAGCGATGCGGACTGTGTATTTGCTCGACTTTGCGTTTTTGTTTGGGTCGAGAAGGTGTTGGATGTTCTGAGGCTTGCACCCATGTCCAACCATCCGAGCCAGTTCGCTCTGGTCGGTGTGAGGGTCCATCCCGCGGCATTTCATTGCCCAGGCTAGTCGTTCAGCGTACGTGTTCATAACAAGGCATTTTGTAGCCTCGCCTTGCAAAATGGTTTGTAGAGTGCTACAAATGCGTTTGTAGCGAACGACTTTCTTAGCCATGGCTCACCTCACCAACGAAATGACTAGCCCGCTCGCCATTGCTGTGGGCCTCGCTGGCTCCCAGGCGAAGCTCGCCGGCCAGCTCGACGAGTCCCAACAGAACATCTCTAACTGGATCCGAAACGGCATTCCAGCGGACAAGCGAGCGTTGATCGCGTCTCGTCTCGAACGCCTCTACGGGCCCAAGGTAAGTCGAAGGATGGTGTGCCCAGACGACTGGCACCTGATCTGGCCGGAGTTGGTCGATGGCACGAGCCGAGTGAATGAGCAATGAGAGTGCTAAGCGCCTATTAGTGGGCGGGTTTGCGCCAAACATGCTCGTATGCAAGCAGCTGTAGCGAGTTGAGCAGCTGAACAGCGAGTGGCAGAGGGATGCACAGCTCGCAAGGAATACCGGCGTTGCCGAAATGCAGGGTGACCTGGCCGTGCTTCGACGGCACCGCCGGCGCGAAGGAGAGGCCATCTAGCCGATCCATCGAATGAATCTGTCCATGTTCCATGTGGGCACCAAGAAGAAGTAGGTACGCGGGGTTTGGACCCCGTGATTTTGCGGCTCTTGCCGCGGCTTTCCCAAGACGGAAACCACTATGTCCCGCCGATCCGAGTTTCGTAACGAAGTGAAGACACGACTCCGAGACCGCGCTTACGACGCTCTTCAGCTCTACAAGCAGGTCAACGGTATCGAGAGCGATTCCGCAGCCCTGGCGCGTATCGCTGAACAGCATTTGTTCGGCGCTGTGGGGACTTTGCCTGTGGCGATCGGCGGCGTCAGTGACGACTTGGGACACTTTGGGACACCGGTGACGGCATGACGGGCGGTAAGAACGAGACCAAAGCGTTGCTCCCGGCCAACGAGGCCCGGGAACTTGTCATCAAAGCGGCCGAGCAGGGCGTCACCACGCCGGAATTGCTCGGCTATCACATCCTGCGCAGTGCATACGGGGCCCTTCACCCGGAGGTGCTGGCATTCGAACAGCGGCCCAAGCTGGGACAAGTTGGGCCGCGCAGCCTGGGGCTTCCCAATGAATGACCGACTCACACCCGGCGGGGCTTACCGCATGCCGAGCGGCCGCCGCGCCTTCTACGCGCGTTACGTGGCAGCCCAGAAGGCCCACAAGTTCGTCTACGAGGACGACGGCACGGACATTCGCCACCGCGTGTTCCACCTGACCGAGAAGAACCTGCGCCTGGCGGTGCCGGAGGTCGGCCAGTGATTCACGAACTGATGCCGCGCGCCGCGCTGCGCGAAGCCGGCGCCGAAGCCTTTCGCCGCGGCTTGGCGGTGGACGACAACCCGCACTGGCCGCCGGGCACTGACGCCCACCTCGAGTGGCATGCGGGCTTCAAGGACGAGCAATACCGGCCCAAGACGGCCGACAAAGCATAGGAGAGGGCATGCACACCGCTGTCGCTCACACCAGCATTCGCAACTACGACCGGATGCGCACCACTGGTGAGCTGGGCCGCGTCCAGCAGGAAATCATGGACGCCATCGGCGTCTACCCGTGCGACTACTCGTTGCAGGAGTTGGCGCAGGCGACCGGCCTGGCGATCAACACCGTCAGCGGGCGGGCCAACGAGCTGCGCCAGAAGGGCAAGCTCGAGCAGGGGCCGGCGCGCGCGTGCAAGGTCACCGGCCGGACCATCCGCCCGGTGCGCCGGCCTCATCCGCAGGGGAGCCTGTTTTGATGCTGGAGATCCAAAAGGTGGCGCTACGCAAGGAACGCGGCGATTCGGCTGCGCCACGGGAGTGGAACAACCATGTCCTCGTGCCCGTTGGAAAGATAGTTCCGATTCAAGGCGGGGAGGGCGAGGGACTCGAATCCCTCTGGTCCGTCGGCTTGGAGCCGTCGCAACTCACCATCAATTTTGGCCAACGTCATGTTGGCCGATCGGGCGTCGAGGTCGGCATACCGTTTTGCATGCTGACGGAATTCGTATGCCTTCAAGGCTGGCGCGATCATTCGCTCAAGTATCGACCCGACGACAAAGACCGCGCCAAAAGAAATAGCAAGCGTAGACCGATTGGAAACCATTCCTGCGAACGCACTGCTCATACCAAAAAGGCTGGCAAAGCCCAGTACGAAGTCCAGCCGCTGATACAGCCTTGCATTCAGCGAGCAAAACATCCTCCCGTAGCGGCAGTCGATAAGGGCTTCGTACGGCGTGCGTTCGTGGGTCATGGCTTCAGCTCTTTGGTTGAGGTCCCGGCTGCGTTGGGCTGCGCCGTGGAGGCACCTGCGTCCTGCGATCGTCCGGGGTGTATGGCGAATGAAATCCCATGGTTTCTCCTGCAGTGTTCTGGATTGTTGTGGATGGGCATCCGCAGTGATTCTAGCAGCGGGAGAAGCCATGGCATTTCATTCGTCAAGGGCTCTATTGAGGTGGTTGCATGACCTTCCGAAGCAAGAATCTCCTCGAAGCCGTACGCGCCTTCCCTTGCCAGCACTGTGGGCGGCAAGACGGAACCGTGGTGGCAGCGCACTCGAATCAGCTGCGGGACGGCAAAGGCCGTGGCATCAAGGCGCACGACTACCGCATTGCGGCCCTGTGCCATCGCTGCCACGCCGAGCTGGACCAGGGCGCCAAGCTAACCCGCGCAGAGCGCGAGGAAATGTGGGAGGCGGCGCACCGCAAGACCGTTGGCCTGTTGTTCGAGGCCGGCCTGGTGAAGGTGGTCGCATGAGCACCATCATCATGTCCCAATGCTGGCCGCTGGAGGGGATGTCGATCGCCCAGAAGGCGGTGCTTATCTCCCTGGCGGACAACGCCAACGACCAAGGGGTTTGCTGGCCCTCCATTCCGACGATTTCCAAGCGGGTTTGCGCCTCGGAGCGCGCGGTGCAGAACGCCATCAAGTGGCTGGAGGCCGCCGGCGTGGTGACGGCGAATCGGTCAAACGGCCGGCACACGAGCTACACCGTTACCCCCGCAGCATATTCACCCCCGCAGGAGATTCACCCCTGCACGCCGTGCACCGGCGCAGGAGATTCACCGGCGCAGGAAATGCACCACACCCCCGCAGCAGATGCCGGGGTACCCCCGCAGGAGATGCACCAACCCCCGCACCAGGTGCCGTCTAACCGTAATAAACCATCAAAGGAACCATCAGGGAACCGTCAGGGCGCGCCCGCGAAGAGCGGAAAGGCAGCAAAGCAGTCGGTCCTGTTCGAGAGGCTGTGGCAGGCCTACCCCCGGAAGGTGGCGAAGGCGGACGCCGAGAAGGCGTTTGCAAAGCTCGATGCCGATGAGGCGCTGCTCGAGCAGCTGCTGGCGGCAATCGCGAAGCAGTCGGCCTGGCCGGAGTGGCGGGAAGAGGGCGGCAAGTTCATCCCGCACCCGGCTACGTGGCTGAACGGCAAGCGCTGGCTGGACGAGCCGGCGCCACAGCAGCCGGTGGGCACGGCTGAAGCGCCGGCGGGCGGTGGAGGCGCGACCTGGTGGGAGTCGGCACCGGGCATCGAGGCGAAGGGCGCGGAGGTATGGCGCGCGCGCAAGGCCGGCGAGGAATTCCAGCGCTACAAGATCGGCGTGTTCAAGGCCGCGGGCGAGGGCCCATGGCGCCAGGTGCTGCTGGCCGACCTGCTGCGTACCAAAAGCTCGATCTACGCCGAGGTCCACAAGTACTTCTACGGCCATCCGCCGATCGAGGGGCAGGTGTGACTGCCTACTACAACGAGATCGAACCGTACGCGGCGCAGTGGCTGCGCAACCTGATCGCCGCCGGGCACATCGCACCTGGCGACGTCGACACAAGAGACATTCGAGATGTTCGACCAGACGACCTTCGTGGATACCAGCAATGCCACTTCTTCGCCGGCGTGGGAGTCTGGTCGTTCGCGCTCCGGCGTGCCGGTTGGAGCGACGATCGACCTGTTTGGACTGGTTCCTGTCCGTGCCAACCTTTCAGCCAGGCAGGCGCAGGACTTGCGTTTGCTGACGAGCGGCACCTTTGGCCCCACTTCTTCCATCTCATCAGCGAGCGCCGACCTGCAATCGTCCTTGGAGAGCAGGTTGCGTCAAAGGACGCAGACCCTTGGATCGACCTTGTATGCGCTGACGTGGAAGCCGTGGGGTACGCCTTCGGGGCGGTCCCGTTCCCGTCTGCGGGCGTCGGTGCTCCGCATATCCGCGACCGACTCTACTGGGTGGCCAACGCCCACGACACGCGACTGGAAGGACGGCGTCGAGTGCGCCAACGTCCCGATCAACGCACTGCTGGGCCGCGTTGCGTGGCTGGCGGGCTGGCCGACACCAGCGGCAGCCGACGGCGCGGGGGGCAAAGGTTTTCGACCGGGCGTCTCGATGACTGGCCGCATGCCGGACGGGTCGAAAGTCACGATGGATCTGTCGGCGGCGACGAAGCTTGCATTTCACGAATTGAACGAGCCGGCGCGACTAACGGCATCTGGCGAGCTGCTGATTGGCTCCTGTGCCGGGATGGAAAGTGGCGGCCAGTTGAGCCCGGCACATTCCCGCTGGCTCATGGGTCTCCCGCCCGCGTGGGACGACTGCGCGCCTACGGAAACGCCATCAATGCTGAAGCGGCGCGCGTCTGGGTCGAAGCCGTAATGGAGTCGCTGTGAGCACGTGGGGGAAGTGGGGCAATGCGAACCGACGAGGCGTGGCGGCACGAATGCGAGGTCAGGTGGGTAATAAGCCTGGCGCCGCCGGCGATCAAGGTCTACCTGATGGCGGTGGAAAAGAAGCGAGGCGCCGCGGCGGCGGAAAGGCTTCGGCAGGACGCCCGGGCGGCGTGGGAAGCCAGGAGTCGAAGCCGAGCAAGTACCGCAACACCCGCGTGGCGGTAGGCGGCGAGTCCTTCGACAGCCAGCGCGAGATGGAGCGGTACCACCACCTGCGAATCCTGCAGCGAGCCGGGAGGATCAGCGAGCTGGAGCGCCAGGTGGTGTTCGAGCTGGCGCCGGCGGTGGTGGTGCAAGGGCGGAAGCGCCCGCCGCTGCGCTACGTGGCGGATTTCGTGTACCGGGAGGCTGGCGCGGCCGGGCTGACGGTAGAGGACGTGAAGGGTGCCATCACCCCAGAGTACCGGATCAAGCGGCACTTGATGGCGGTGAAGGGAATCCAGATCAAGGAGGTCAAGTGAGTACGATCGAAGTGAGCCGGTCCGTTGTCGATGAAGAGCGGTATTTCGCGGTCTTGGATGAGAAGCAGTTGGAACGGTTGATTGCACAGGCTGTGGCGACCGCGGCCGGCGTGGATCTCGACCAGCCCGGGGTCTACGTCAAACGCGCGTATGTGACATCGCGAGATTCCAGCACCGGACCCCGTAAGGAAGCGCACTGCGAGATTGTGGTGGATCGCCGCAAGCATGCCGGGGAGGAAGCCTCGTGAGCGCCGCTGACATGTGCGATCTGTTCTCGGTGATGGTGATGGGGGTGATCGTCGGCCCGATCTTGTGGGGAATGCTGCGATGAAATGGACGGAAGAGGACGTGGCCCGACTGCGCTCCCTCTGGACGACCGGCAAGTCGTTCCGGGTGATCGGCGCCGAGCTGGGCCGCTCAATCGAATCGGTCTACCGGAAAGGCAAGGACTTGGGATTGGGCTCGAAGCCGTTCCAGGGAGAAGCCTCGCCGACTTGGCTGTTCCTGATCCGGGTTTGTCAGGACCGTCGCAGTCGGACGGTGCATGAGATGGTCCAGGTCACCGGCGCCAGCCGTCACACGATCGACGCGTTGATGCGCCTCAAGGAAGCGGCCGGCGCGGCTCATGTGGCAGGTTGGAAGAAGCGCGCCGGCTCGCCGATCCCTCTCTGGCTGCCGTTCCCTGGCAAGAGCAAGCCAAAGCCGCGGGCCCTGACCAATACCGAGCGCTGCCGTGCGCGCCGCGCCAGGCTGAAGGAGGAGGATCCGCTTGCCTACAAGGCGCTAATCGACCGCAACACCGTGAACCGTGCCCGCCGAAACGGCAGTGTGCGGAAGCAGCATTCGGTAGTGCGGGCGCTGTTCGGCATGGGAGCCCCGGCATGACGGCGCAGGCGAAAGGTGGCGCGCTGGCGCGGCTGGCAGGCATGTGGTGCGGTAACCCGGAATTCTGGCGCTTCGTGGCGCAGCGGAGCGGCCAGCCCTGCGAGTCCGCCGCGGCGGCGCGTGCCTACGTGCTGAAGGTGAGCGGCATCGAGTCGCGCGCGCAGCTGGACCAGGTGCCGGCGGCGGAGGCCAAATTCCACGCCGGCGTGCGGCTGCCGTTCATGCGCTGGCAGCAGGGAGCCAGGGATCAACATCAATACGGGGGAAATAGGGCATGAACGCAGTATTCGCCGACACGCGCCAGGCGCTGTACGTGGCTCACATGGTGATGGCCCTGCCGCCGCGGCAGAAGACGCCATTCCGGACAGCGCTGATCCGCGCGATGGAGGCCACGCCGAAGCTGACCGGCATGCAGGAGGCGTGGCTGGAGCAGCTGCGCGGCTCGCCGTCGGACAGCACGGTGGACTTCGGTGGCCTGACCAGCGACGAGGTGCGCGGTCAGTGCGCCATGGTGATGTCGGCAGTGGATTCGAAGCTGCCGGCGCCGGAGCGGGCGGTAGTGCGCGCGCGCTTCACGCCGGCCGAGTACGAGGAGATCGGAGTAGGCGGCGAGCGGCAGCGCCGTTACTTCTACGGGCCTGGCCGCGTGGAGGGCATCCGCTACCTTTCCGACTGGCTGTCGCCCAGCATCAGCTCGATCGCTGGGCCGGCGCTGGACATGCTGGTTGCCAAGGTCTTTGCTAACCATGAACGACTGGCATTCAGCTTCCGCGACATGGAATCCAACTTCGGCGGGGGCAAGAGTACCTACGCTCGGGCCTATGCCGGGGTGAAAGAGCGATTGAGGGGATTGGAGGATGCTGCGGTCCGACGACTGGATGGGTACTTCATGAGCAAGGGACTGATTTCCTCGGAAGAAGTAACTGCTTGACGCCGTGGGACAGTGGCCCTAGAATTTTCCCAAATTGCAGAGTTCCGCCCTAAGCCCCGCCGGTTATCGCCGAGCGGGGCTTTTTGCATTGATGCCTTTCGAATGGAATTTGTCTGACACTCGCGTTCGACGATGGCTGACAGGCGGTTAGCGCTGTGTCTCCTTAAATGCAGGTGTTGAGACTTGCTTTAGGGGCCAACCATGTTTCTGCCGGTCTATTACATGCTGATTTGGGGTGTGTGGGCGCAAGCAGCTGGTCGAGTGAGCAGGAAAAACGCGAACGCCGCACCGTCGCCGCACAAGTAATCCCGCAGGCGCCGCGTTCAATGCGCGGCGCCGCAACCCAGTTGTCTCCTCCGCCGGCGCTCGCCGGGGTTTGCCTGGCTCAGTCCAGGCTTTTCTATTCAAAGGGTCGATTCCATGGCATCCAAAGTGATGGCTTGCTACGACCCTTTTGTCGCGCAGCTGACAAAGGCGCTAGGCCTGCCTAAGCATGTCCGCTGGTTTGAACTGCGAGCCGCGGTCGACGAAGCGGTGACGGTGCGGTGCGAGTACTTCCCCGACGCGAATAACGCTGAGGGGTTTGATCCCATTCCTTTGCTGAGCGAGTACCGACTGACTGCGTGCGGTGGGCGAGCTTCACCATGGGTCGACGAGCCGCGACCAGGCATTAGTCGGCGTACTGCATTCTTGCTGGGCTCTCTCGTGTGTGGCGTGCCTCTGTTTGTCTTGGTTTGCGCCCTGCAAGGTGCGTGATGGCTGCGCGGCGAATCCCAATGCTCGGTGCCAGGCTGCAACAGGCCGGCGCAAGAACGGCTGTGATGCAGCCCGGGTCGTGGCGCACCAGCGCGCAGACCAGTGCTCAGCGTGGTTACGGGTACAGGTGGCAGAAGGAGCGCGCAGTGCATCTGCGCGAGCATCCCTTCTGTGAAATCTGCATGCGCGAGCTGCGCATCATCGCCAAGGATGTAGCGGCCGTTATCCTGGAGTGCGCAGCCCGTGGGTTGGCGGTCCCGTATGGAAACGTGGTGGACCACCGCATCGCTCACCGCGGCGATCAAGCTCTCTTCTGGGACCGAACGAACTGGCAGACGCTCTGCACTACTCACCACAGCCGCGACAAGCAGCGGCAGGAGAACGCGCCTTGACGATGATCACGACCGCTCTGTCGGTGCGGCTGGCCTGGTGGGTCCGTCCGTACATGGCGCTGCTGCGCGTAGCCTGTCGTGCCGGCTACCGTCCTGACCTTGAGTCGGTCGGGGGCTTTGTATCCCGGTGCGGAGTGAAGGCCAGCGTGCGAGTGGTGAAGCCGTAGCTGGCACGGTTCGTGTCCGGTTCCACTCCGTACTTTAACGACATAAAAACAAGAACCCGAAGCAGGGCGAGGGCTCTGGTGCACCTGATTGGTGCGGTTGGCCGGTGAGGGCCGGCCGAAATGAGTGCGACCCCTGCCGCGCTGGCCCGCAACGTTGCGATTGGGCGACCACGGCGCCAAGGGGAGGGGCGGTGGAGAAGTCTGGCCGGGTCGCCGCCTCTAGACCGCCCGTTCCCTCACGCAGGGAAAATTTCCGCCGCTGTGGAATTTGTTAAAGCTTTAACACGGCGAGCGCATGAAGAGTTTCCCGCAAGTCGTTGAGCAGAAAGGACTTTTGGCGCGATATGTGTTTAACATTTGGGCCGCTCTGAGCGGGCTTTAACATGGCACTGACCGGCAAGAAGCAGAAGTTTGCCGAGGCCAAAGCCCGCGGGCTGTCGAACAAGGATGCGGCGGTCGCCGCCGGCTACAGCGCGAGCTCGGCCGCAGCTGCCGGATCCCGCCTGGCGAAGGATCCCGACGTCCTGGCCCACCTGGAGCGAAAGGCAAAGGCGAAGTCTGGCAAAAAGCCAGCACCGCCGGCCAAGGCAACGCCGACCAGAGCGCCGGTTGCCCGAGAGCCCGAGACCCTGGACGAAGAAGCAGCTGTTGCGGCGTTCGATTGGGAACAGGCCACTCGGTATGCCGACCCGAAGGCGTTTCTCAAGGCAGTGATGAATGACGTGGAGACCGAGCCGAAGCTGCGGGTCTTCGCCGCGAAAGAACTGATGCCCTATTTCCATCGGAAGCTGGGCGATACCGGGAAGAAAGAGGATAGGGCAGATGCAGCCAAGAAGGCGGCGTCTGGTCGATTCGCCGCCGCGGCGCCGCCGCTACGAGCCGTGAAGTGACACTATGGAATGGACGACCGCCTGCCCCGACTGGGCTGAACGCCTGCAGTCCGGGCGGTCGATCATTCCAGCGCCCATCTTTCCCGACCAGGCTGATCAGGCGCTGGCGATCTTCAAGGAGTTGCGGATTGTCGACGCGCCAGGCAGCCCGACCTTTGGCGAGGCCTGCGCGGAATGGGTCTTCGAGCTTGTCGCTTCAATCTTTGGTGCATACGACCCTGAGTCTGGCCGCCGGCTGATCACGGAATGGTTCGTCTGCCTGCCGAAGAAGAACTCGAAGTCCACCATCGCCGCCGGCATCATGATGACGGCATTGATTCTGAACTGGCGGCAGTCGGCAGAGTTCGCCATCCTCGCGCCGACCATCGAAATCGCCAACAACAGCTTCGGCCCGTCGCGGGACTTTTGTGCCGAGCGGGTTGACGAGGATTTGCACGCGCTGATGCACGTGCAGACCCATATCAAAACGATCACCCACCGGGAGAGCAACGCGACGCTCAAGGTGGTCGCTGCCGACTCCAATACGGTCGGCGGAAAGAAGAGCGTAGGCACGCTGGTCGATGAGTTGTGGCTGTTCGGGAAGCAGCCCAATGCCGAAAACATGCTGCGCGAGGCAATAGGTGGGCTCGCCTCCCGGCCGGAAGGCTTCGTCATCTACCTGACTACTCAGAGCGATGACCCGCCGGCGGGGGTGTTCAAGCAGAAGCTGCAGTATGCGCGAGACGTGCGCGACGGCAAGATCGCGGACAAGAGCTTTGTCCCGATCATCTTCGAACATCCACCCGAAATGGTGGCCCGTCGTGATCATCTCGAGGTCGAGAACCTCGCCATGGTCAACCCGAACCTCGGATATTCCGTGGATCAGGCCTTTCTGGAGCGGGAGTACCGGAAGGCGAAGGAGGCTGGCGAGGAGTCTTTCCGCGGCTTCATGGCGAAGCATGGCAACGTGGAAATCGGCCTGGCGCTGCGCTCGGATAACTGGGCAGGGGCGCTGTTCTGGGAGCAGCAGTCCCGCCCAGGGTTGACGCTTGCCGAGCTGATCCGGCGCTGCGAGGTGATCGACGTCGGCGTCGACGGCGGCGGCCTTGACGATCTGTTGGGCCTGAGCGCGGCGGGCCGGGAGCGGGAAACCGGTGAGTGGCTGACCTGGAGCAAGGCCTGGGCGCACCCGACCGTCCTGGAGCGCCGGAAATCCGAGGCGCCGAAACTGCTGGACCTCCAGAAGGCCGGCGAGCTTGTGATCGTGAGCCGGATCGGCGAGGACGTTGAGCAGCTAGCGCAAGACGTGCTGCAAATTCACGAGGCTGGTCTGCTGGACAAGATCGGTGTGGACCCCAGCGGCATCGGCGCTGTGCTGGACGCCCTGGTCGCCGCGGGCATCCCAGAGGAGCTCGTGATCGGTATCTCGCAAGGCTGGAAGCTGGGTGGCACGATAAAGACGACCGAGCGCAAGCTGGCAGAGGGCGCGCTATGGCATGGCGGTACCGCGCTGATGAGCTGGTGCGTTGGCAATGCCAAGGTAGAGCCTCGGGGCAACGCAATTCTGATCACGAAACAGGCCAGCGGCACGGCCAAGATCGACCCGTTGATGGCGCTATTCAACGCTGTCGCGCTACTGTCGCTAAACCCTGAAGGGATGGGCTCTGTGGATGACTGGCTGAGCAATCCCGTAGTGGCGGGCCACGCATGAAAATCCAAACACAGAAAAGCATCGCGGGCCGCGTGCGCGCAGCCATTGACGGATGGGTTCGATCGTTCTCACTGACGGATAGCGGTCTGTACAGAGGCTGGGCGCCGAACGAAGCTGGCGTGGAAGTCACGCCAAAGGCCGTTATGCAGCTGGATGCTGCCTGGAGTTGCGTTCGGCTGATCTCCGAGACGATCGCGACGCTGCCACTGTCGATGCACGAACGGGCGCCGAGTGGCAAGCGCGTCGCGCCGCAGCATCCGCTGCACTTCGTGATCCATGATCAGCCGAATTCCGACTCGACGGCATCGGTATTCTGGGAGGCGATGGTGGCGGCCATGCTTCTGCGCGGCGCGGGGCGCGCGGAGAAGCTTTACGTAGGCTCGCAACTGGTTGGACTGGCGTTTCTGGATCCATGCAAGCTGCGTTGCTACCGCGATGCCGCGGGCAAAAAGCGCTTCAGCTACCCACGGCCGAACGGCGAAATGCGCGACATCCCGGAATCGCGAATCTGGACAGTGCCTGGCTTCACGCTGGATGGCCTGAACGGGGTGTCGGTGATCGAGTACGGCGCCAAGGTGTTCGGATCAGCGATCGCCGCCGACAAAGCGGCCGCGCAGACCTTCAAGAATGGTCTGCTGCAGACCATCTATTACAAGATGGCTGGCTTCCTGAAGCCAAGCCAGCGCGCCGAGTTCAAGAAGAACCTGGCGGGCACGATCGAACGCGGCGAGGCGCCGCTGTTGGAAGGCGGCACGGAAGCCGGCACGCTTGGCATAAAGCCGTCGGACGCGCAGCTGCTCGAGTCGCGCGCGTTCTCGGTCGAGGCCATCTGCCGCTGGTTCCGCGTGCCGCCCTGGATGGTCGGCCATACGGAGAAGTCGACCAGTTGGGGCACCGGCATCGAGCAGCAGATGATCGGCTTTCTCACGTTCACGCTTGGACCATGGCTGCGCCGCATTGAACAGGCGATCAGCAAGGATCTGCTGAAGCCAGGCGAGCGGGCCCGCTACTACCCGAAGTTTTCTGTCGAGGGACTGCTGCGCGCAGACAGCGCGGGTCGGTCAGCCTTCTACGCCGCCATGGTGAATAACGGGATCCTCACTCGAGACGAGGTCCGTGAGTTGGAAGACCGGGAGCCGATGGGAGGTAACGCCGCCGTGCTGACGGTGCAGTCAGCCATGACCACGCTCGATGCCCTAGGCACCCAGACCGACGCTAATCAGGCGCGAGCATCCATCCGGGCCTTTCTCGGCCTAGACGACCAACAGAGGGACTGATCCCATGAGCAAGAAGACGCTTCCGGGTGCGCCGGAGGGGCGCCCGTGCGCCGGCATCTCGAGCCAGCTGCAGCCCCGGGCGCTAGACCGCTGGCACGCGAACGTGCGCGCCGCCTCCGAAACGGACGCTGATCGGACGATCAGCATCTACGACGTCATCGGCTACGACTACTGGAGCGGCGATGGCGTGACTGCCAAGCGCATCGCCGGCGCTCTGCGCGGCATGGGAGCTGGCCCTGTCACGGTGAACGTGAACTCGCCTGGCGGTGACATGTTCGAAGGCCTGGCGATCTACAACCTGCTGCGCGAGCACGACGGGGAGGTCACGGTGAAGGTATTGAGCCTGGCTGCCTCGGCGGCGTCGATTATTGCCATGGCTGGTGACACGGTCCAGATCGCCCGGGCCGGTTTCCTGATGATCCACAACGCCTGGGTGATGGCGATCGGCAACCGGAACGATCTGATCGAGGTGGCCGCCACGTTGCAGCCCTTCGACGAAGCGATGGCGAGCATCTATTCGGCGCGCACCGGCCAAGACATGAAAGCCATGGCCAAGCTGATGGATGCCGAAACGTGGATCGGCGGCCAGGCGGCCATCGATGACGGCTTCGCCGACGAGTTCCTGCCGTCCGACCAGGTGAAGAAGGGCGAGGGCAAGGCAAGCGCCTCGGCGATCCGGCGCATCGAGGCCGCGTTGCGCTCCAGCGGCATGCCGAAGTCCGAGGCCATGCGCCTCATCAGCGACTTCAAGTCCAGCTCGGGCGATCCGGCTGGCAGCGGCGAGGGCGATCCCGCCGGACGAGTCGAGCCTGCACCCGACTCCCTAAGCAAAACGGCCGCCCTGGCCGCATCCCTTACCGCGATCAAGTTCTGAAAGGAAAGCCATGTCGCAAATCGAAAAGGACATCGAGTCCATCAACGCCAGCCTGACCAAGGTCAGCGATCAGATCAAGAGCCAGGCCGAAGCGTTCGCCAAGAACGCGAGGCAGAGCGAGGAAGCCGTCGCCAAGGTCGACGACCTGCTGAACAAGCACGGTGAACTGCAGAACAGCCTGACGGCCACCCAGCAGGCACTGGCAAAACTCGAAGCCAATGGCGCCGGCGGCGACGTGCAGCATCAGTCGTTCGGTTCGCAATTCGTCGACAACGAGAAGTTCAAGGCGTTTGCCGAGCAAGCGACCCCGCGTGGCCGTGTGGATATGACCTTCAACGCGGCAATCACGAGTTTGACGACCGATGCCGATGGCTCGGCTGGTGACCTGGTGCAGACCACGCGGTTGCCGGGCGTGCTGTCGCTGCCCCAACGCCGCATGACGGTTCGCGATCTGATCACTCCGGGGACGATGGACGGCAGCACGCTGGAATATGTGAAGGAAACGGGCTTCACGAACAACGCCGGCATGGTGGCGGAAGGCACGAGGAAGCCGGAATCTTCGATCAAGTTCGACCTGGTCAACACGTCGGCGAAGGTCATCGCGCACTTCGTGAAGGCGTCGCGCCAGATCCTGAGCGACGCGTCGCAGCTGGCCAGCATCATCGACGGCCGCCTGCGCTACGGCCTGGCCTTCAAGGAAGAGCAGCAGCTGCTGAACGGAGATGGCACGGGCCAGAACCTGCTGGGCATCATCCCGCAAGCTTCTGCCTTCGTGGCGCCGTTCGACCCGGCGGGCACCGAGACGAACATCGACAACATCCGCCTGGCGATGTTGCAGGCGTTCCTGGCCGAGTACCCGGCGACGGGCCACGTGATGAACCCGATCGACTGGGCGCGCATCGAGCTGCTGAAGGACACCACGGGACGCTACATCATCGGCAACCCGCAAGGCAGTATCGGCGCCACGCTGTGGAACCTGCCGGTGGTGGAGACGCAGGCCATCCCGGTCGACAAGTTCCTCACCGGCGCCTTCAAGCTGGGCGCGCAGGTGTTTGACCGCTGGCTGGCCCGCGTCGAGGTTGCAACCGAGAACGAAGACGACTTCGTCAATAACATGGTGACCATCCTGGCCGAAGAGCGGCTGGCGCTGGCCGTGTACCGCCCCGAAGCCTTCATCTACGGCGACTTCGGCAACGTGGCCTGATCGGCGCCGGCCGTTCAGCCGGGGCCCGCTTCGGCGGGCTTCTGTCACTCCCTGGAGATCCATCATGAAGATCAGGTTCAAGGCGCCGGATCCGCGCGCCGGCACGGTCGTCCAGTTGGACAGCAGCCGTGCACAGCATTTCATTGACACGGGCGCTGCTGTGCTGGTGAAGGACGACCACCTCTCGGCGGTGGCACGTGCCGCGCTGGACAAGGCGCTCGCCAGCATTCCCGGCGACGAAACTGATGCAGACCACCTTGTCGGCGCAATGCGTGCGCACTTCAAGGGCTTGTTCACCGACGCTGACGAAGCGAAGGTGCGCGAGGTAGTGAACGCCAATGCCGCAGCCGAGGCGAAGGCCAAGAAGAAGGGTGCCTGACATGCCGCTCCTCGCTCTCGATCTGGTGAAATCGCACCTGCGGGTCACGTGGTCGGCCGAGGATCAGCTGATCGGGATTTACCAGGCCGCTGCCGAGGGCGCGGCGGCATCGTTCCTGAACCGCCAGGTCTACAAGGACCAGGCTGAGCTGGATGCGGCCGTCGCGGCCGGCACAGCCGGCGATAGCCCGATGGTGGCGAACACGGAAGTCCAGGCCGCGGTGCTGCTGACCGTCGGCCACCTCTACAACAACCGGGAGGATGCCGTGTTCGGCGCCGCGGTGGCTGACCTGCCGCACGGCGCCCGCGATTTCCTGCAGCCGTACCGCGTGGGGTTGGGAGTATGAGGGCCGGTCAGCGATCGGCGCTGGTGGAAATACAGCGCAACGTCCCTATCCGCGATGAGACCGGTCAGCCCATTTCCGCCTGGCAGGCGGTCGGAAATGCGGTGTGGGCGGATGTTCGCCACCGCAGCGGGATGGAAGCCTTGCGGGGCGATACCGCAGTGTCCGTCGTACAGGTTAGTGTTCGAATCCCATACCCCGTCTTGGCGGAATTGGCGATCGACACCAGCATGCGCCTGCTTTGCGACGGGGACATTTATGAGATTCAGGCCGTCCTGCCTGACCGGCAGAAGCGGCGACATGCCGACCTCGTCTGCCAACAGATCCCGGCGCGAGTGGAGTAGCTCATGTCGTTCTCGCTGAGCTTCGATGGCGACCTTGGTGCCGCGCTCGATGCGTTGGAGGAGCGCTTGGTCGCTGAGATTGTGCGTCCCATTGCCCGGGCCGGCGCCGTGGTCTTCTACGAGGAGGCCAGGCACCTGGTGCCGGTGTACCAAGGCGCTCCCATTACGCGCAAGAATGGTGTAAAGACGAAACCCGGTCAGTTGCGCGACGCCATCTATCACGTGTATGCCGATCGCATGTCGACGGATCAGCACGCTGTCTATCAGGTCAGCTGGAACGCCAGGAAGGCGCCGCACGGCCACCTGGTGGAGTATGGCCACTGGCGGGTCAACAAGATCGTCAAGACGCCAACCGGGTGGGCGGCCACGAAGGAACGCCTGGCAACGCCGGTGCGAGTCCCGGCGGTGGGGTTCATGCGCCGTGCTGGCGATCGCGCCGAAGCAGCTGTTGAAGCCATGCGCAAGCGCGCGGCGGAGAAGATTGGCGAGGTGCTGCGCGAAGCCGGAAGTGGGAGCGGAGACTATTCATGACAGTGGAAGTGGAGATTGCCCGCGCCTTGGGCGGGTTGGTTGGTGATCGGGTCTACCCGGACACGGCGCCCGAGGGCGTGGTGCTGCCATTCATCGTCTACCAGCAGGTCGGCGGGGCACCACTGGATTTCCTGGAGGGCTTGCCGGACAAGCGAAACGGTCGCTTCCAGTTCGAAGTCTGGGCCGCGCGACGGGGGCAGGCAAGCGGCCTCATCCGCCAGGTCGAGGACATTGTCCGCACAGACGCGGCGCTGCTGGGGACTACGCTGAGCGGGGCCTTGGCCACCTACGACAACGTGCTGAATTGGTACGGCGCGCAGCAGGACTTCTCCATCTGGTTTTCGAGTTGACGCCCGTTCGGGCGCTTACCCAGCCCGCTTCGGCGGGCATTTTTCATTACGGAGCCAACTATGTCGGTACGTCTTCCGAACGGTTCGATCTTTGCTATTGCGGCGGCCTATGCCGTGGCCACCACGGTCACGGCTCTGTCCAACGCCAATCCGCCGGTCGCCTCTGCGGCTGACCATACCCTCGTCGATGGAGACATCGTCGAGATCACGTCCGGCTGGACGCGCCTGGACGGTCGCATGGGGCGCGTCGATGCATCGGCGGCAGACAGCTTCTCGCTCGAGGGCTACAACACCACCAACACGGGTGTCTATCCGGCTGGGACCGGCGCGGGTTCGGTGCGCAAGGTATCCACCTGGCAGGAAATCAAGCAGACGCTGACGTCGACCAGCCAGGGCGGCGAGCAGCAGTTCTACACCTACTCGTTCCTCGAGGACACGGGCGACGACAAGCAGATCCCGACCACGCGCAGCGCCCGGTCGATCGTGCTGACCATCGCCGACGACCCGTCGCTGCCGCAGTATGCGGTGCTGGCAGCCGCCGACGAGGACCGGGAGCCCCGCGCCATCCGGTTCCGTCTGCCCAACGGCGACACGATCTACTTCCGGGCCTACGTGTCGATGTCGAAGATGCCGACGACCACGAAGAACGAGGCCATGGCCATCACCGTCACTCTCTCGCTGACCGGCGAGCCCACCCGTTACTCGGCAGCTGCCTGATGTTCAAGATCAACCCGAACCCCACCTTCACGGCGACCGCTTCCATCGCCGTCCCGGGCCAGCAGGCTGCGAAGCTGAAGCTGGTTTTCCGCCACAAGACGCGCGCCGATGCCAAGGCGTTCTTTGAGCGTGTCTCACAGGAGATGGCAGTCGAAGATGCCGGCGGCGACGCTGCAGCGCGCGAGCGCAAAGTGCTGGAGGAGATCGTGGCCGGCTGGGAGGACGTCGACCAGCCGTTCACCGGCGAGGCGCTGGAGCAGCTGCTGCAGAACTATCACAACGCCTCGACAGCGATTCTCGACACCTACATGGAGCAGTTGACGCTGGCACGCCGGGGAAACTGATCGCGGCGGCCCGCCGGATGTACTGGCGGGCTCCGCCGGCCGATGAACTGGCCGCTTTCGGCTTGAAGGTGTCGGACGTTACGCCCCCCGACGCTGAGGTGTGGCCGGACAACGAGGCGGCGCTGGATGTATTCGTCCAAATGGGCACCCAATGGCGCGTTGGCGTAGGCGGCCCGGTCGGCCTGGACTACGCCGCTCTGCGGTTCGTGATGCGCATGCAGCGCGTGCCGCCGTCTGAGCAGCCGGAGCTTTTCGAGGCAATCCGGGTGATGGAGCACGCGGCCCTGGATGAAATGAGCGAGGAATGACATGAGCGAGGTAGTCGGAAAGGCCACCCTGCAGGCGGATGCCGACGTTTCGGGGCTCAAGGCGGGCTTCGCAGAGGCAAAGAAATCTGTCCAGGACCTCGAGCAGACCGCGGCAAAGTCAAGCCAGAACACCTCGCGTAACGTGCGGGGCATGGGCGACGCCGCGCGCGACGCGTCCGAAAGGATGGACGCGGCGTCGCGCCGGTTCCTCCAGTCCCTGGAGCGGCAAGCCGACCGTGCAGGCAAGACCGCTGCCGAGTATGCGGCTTTGCGTGCGCAGCAGCTAGGTGTATCCGATTCCGCTGCCCCGTTCATTGCTCGACTGAAGGTGGCCGAGAATTCCGTTGATAGCCTCGGCATTTCCGCCAAGCAGACCGCCGCGGCCTTGCGGGGCGTGCCCGCCCAGTTCACCGACATCGTGACATCCCTGGCCGGCGGACAGAGTCCCTTGCTGGTTCTGACGCAGCAGGGCGGCCAGTTGAAGGATATGTTCGG
Organism: Cupriavidus sp. 207A1; assembly: GCF_057798955.1. Taxonomy (NCBI): domain Bacteria; kingdom Pseudomonadati; phylum Pseudomonadota; class Betaproteobacteria; order Burkholderiales; family Burkholderiaceae; genus Cupriavidus; species Cupriavidus sp. 207A1. The sequence goes on from NZ_JBYOJO010000003.1 coordinate 95,216, forward strand.
CGGCATCGGTCCGGCTGCGCGTGCGCTCGGCGGCTACATTGCCGGCCTGGTGAATCCGTTCACGCTTAGCGCCGCCGCCGCGGCTGCGCTGGCATTCGCCTTTGAGAGGGGGAGTCAGGAGTCGGTCGCCTACAACAAGGCGCTGATTTCCACGGGAAACTATGCGGGGACCACGGCTGCACAAATTGCCGGCATGGCGGAGCGAATCAGCGAATCCGTGGGCACCCAGGGTGCTGCCGCGGAAGCGTTGGCGCAACTCGCTTCCACCGGAAGGATCGCGGGCGAACAGTTCGAGAGCCTTGCCCGCGCGGCGCTGGAGTGGCAGAAGGCGACTGGCACGGCCATTGACGACACAGTGGCCAAGTACGTGCAGCTGGGCGACGAGCCGGTCAAGGCGTCGCTGAAACTCAACGAGCAGTACCACTTCCTCACCTTCGCGGTCTATGAGCAGATCAAGGCGCTCGAGGATCAGGGGCGGAAGGAAGAAGCCGCAGCGCTTGCGCAGCAGACCTACGCAAGCGCGTTACAAGCCCGCGCGCGCGACGTTCAGGCCAACCTCGGTTTCCTCGAGCGCGCATGGAACGGGGTTGCCGGCGCTGCGAAAGCGGCGTGGGACAGCATGCTGGGCATCGGCCGAGCTGCCTCGCTGGATGATCTGAAAGGCCGGATGACTGCCGTCCGAAGCCAGATCGATAGCATCGAGAGTGGGGGTGCCTTCGCAAACAGTCGCGCCGGGGCGGCATTTGGTGGGCGTTCCGGGCAGGCGCTGACTCAACTGCGCAAGCAGCTGTCCGCCCTGGAGGCCCAAGCTGCGCCGCTCGAGGCGGCGGCCGTCAAGGCGCAGAAGGACGCCGAATCTCAGCGTACTAGTGACGCCAAGATCGCCGCCCAGCGCCGCCTCGACGAGCAGGAAAAAGCCACTCGTACACGCGCCCAGCAGCGCAAGGAGGAAATCGACCAGCTCAAGCGCGATGTCCAAACCTTGGGCCTGGCGGAAGATGAATACAACCGCCGCGTTGGCTTGATCAACGAAAAGTACAAGGATCCCAAGGCAGCCCATGGCAAGGCGTACTCAGAAGACGCTGGAACGCGCTTTCTGGATCAGCTGAGGCAGCAACAGGCAGTCCTCAAAGCTCAGCTGCTTGACACTGACAAGCTGACAGACGCAGAGAAGCGCCGCGCCGAGTTCGAGCAGCAGATTGCCGACATCAAGGCCAAGAAGGTCCTCACTGCCGATCAGAAGAGCCTGCTGGCTCGCCAGGATGAAATCCGGGCTCAGCTCGAGCTGAACGTTGCCGCCAATGCCGAGGTGGAGGCAAAGAAGGCGGCTACGAAGGAGCAGGAGAAACAGAACCGCTTGCTTCAGGAAGCCAAGACCCAAGCTGCCGGCATCGATGTGCGGATCCGCGAGAACGCCGCTTCGCGGGCTGAGCAATACAACCGGCAACTGGCCGTCTTTGGGTTGGGCAGCCAGGCGCGAGAGCAGCTCGCGTCTACGCAGTCGGTCTACCGAGAGTTCGATCGTATCCGGACGGACTGGATCAAGACCATGTCCGACAAGGGCCTGGTTGGCACGGAGCTGTTCACCGACCAGATCAACCGCATCCGGGACGGTCAGCAGGCCGCACTTGACCAGGTGACTCAGTACTACGTCGAACTGCGCGAGCGACAGAGCGACTGGAAGTTCGGCGCCATGGCGGCCATGTCCGACTACCGCGACTATGCCGCCAACGTGGCTGATCAGACTGGGAGGCTGTTTGGCGGCATGTTCGGCGGGATGGAGGATTCGGTTGTCCAGTTCGCGATGACCGGGAAACTCAGCTTCGGCGATTTCGCCAAGTCGGTCATTGCAGACCTGGCACGCATCCAGGCGCGCGCGGCAATCTCCGGGCTGGCGCAAATGGGCATTCAACTGGTGGGAAGCTTGTTTGCGGCTGGTGCTGGTGCAGCGGCGTCGTCTGGCAGTGCATGGAATGCGTTTAGTACTGGACCATCTGTGGGTGGCTATGCATCGACCACTGGTGCGACCAACTCATTTGGATCGACTGTGGCGGGGCAGAGCTTCTCCACGCCAAACTTCCCCTTCGGAGGTTTCCGAGCTGGGGGCGGCGACGTGGAAGCTGGCAAAGCGTATGTGGTCGGCGAAAAGCGCCCGGAGGTCTTCGTGCCGGCGCAGTCGGGACGCATTCTGCCGAGTGTGGGGGGCGGCGACATCTACGTGAGCACGCAAGTGAACATGGGCGATGGATCCGCGCAAACGCAGGTGACAGGCGGAGACGCTGACATGGGCAAGATGGTCGGCGACCTAGTCAATGCCGCGGTATCGGACCGCCTGAATCGTGAGATGAGGCAGGGCGGATTGCTCTGGAGGATGCGTGTGGGGCAGGCATAAATGGCGACCGAAACATTCACCTGGAAAGCGGCCGGCCCTACCGTGCAGGGCGATGTCACCCTGCGCGTGCGTACTGCGCAGTTCGGTGACGGCTACAAGCAAGCTGTCGCGGACGGTATCAACAACAAGGTGCAGTCATGGCCTACGAAGTTCATCGGTACCGCAACGCGCATCGCGCAGATCCGCGACTTCCTCGACCGGCACGCGGGGTACAAGTCGTTCTATTGGACGCCCCCGCTCGGCGTGCAGGGCCTGTACCGCGCTCCGAAGTACACGCCGGCCGTGGAAGCGGTCGGCGTCTACAGCATCACCGTAACCTTCGAACAGGCGTTCGCGCCTTAAGCCATGGCAAAGCAAGCAATCAATCTGGGCACGGCGCCTGCCGGCTCGGACGGGGATACCGTTCGCGCGGCCTTCGTGAAGGCCAATGCCAACTTCGACGAGCTGTATGCGCGACTTGTCAATCGGCTTGGGAAAAGCGTGGCCGGCTCCGGCAGTGTCACCTTGACGGCCGCCGAGGTTCAAGCCGTCTCAATGGCCTTCTCCGGCGCGCTGACCGGCAACAAGACGGTTGTATTTCCCGCGGACGGGGGCGCGTGGCTTGTCAAGAACCTCACCACCGGCGCGTTCACGCTGACGCTGAAGACAGCCGCTCAGGTGGGCGGAATCGTGGTGCCCCAGGGTGCCGTGGATCTGGTTTATTTCGACGGCGCTAACCTGGTCTCGACGATCGAGCAATGCGCGAAGTCGACCGACGCCAAGATCGCCAACTCGGTGGAAGTCAGCGGCGTAGCGCCGGCCCTACTGTTGACTGAGTCAGACCAGGCCAGCCCAGCGGGACGGTGGCGGATCGTGACGGAAGGCGCAATTCTCTCGATTGGCAGGCTGACTGCGGCGCCGGGTACTTACAGCAACGTGCTCACCGTCGCAGCGAATGGCGCTGTAACGCTCAGCGCGGCAACCACGGTTTCGGGTGTGCTGAATGTGACCAAGGCGCTGACGTGCTCTGCAACCACCTCGGATGGCGGACCGTTTCACGCCACCGGGGAGCTTGGGAACGGCTTCGCAAACTGGACCGTGTCGGCACAGCCGGCTCTTCAGGTCGATGCGTATGACAACGGCGCCGCCTACATGGGGCTTCGTTGGACGAAGTGGGGCGATCGGCATATTGCGGCGATTCACGCTTACGCCGGCGGGACGGCAACTACAACGCCTGATATCTCTTTCGCGATCGGCACTTTGAGCCGCGCAGCAGTGTTTGATGGGCTGGGACGGGCCTACGCGACTTCGTTCAATCCGACCTCCGATGCGCGTCTCAAGCGAAACGTGGAACCGATCCTTGATTCGGGCGCGAAGCTGGATCACCTGACCGGCTGCACTTGGGAGCGGATCGATCTCCTCGACGACGGAAACCGGCGCTACGCGGGTGTCATTGCGCAAGCGCTTCAGGAGGTGTTGCCGGAAGCTGTCAGCGAGAGTGACCAGTTCCTGTCTGTGGACCCCATGGGCGTTATCGCTCTTCTCGTCAACGCCATGAAGGATGCCAGGCAGTCGCTGGCTGATTTGCAGGCGAGAGTCGAGTCGCTGGAGGGCGCGGGGCCATGAGCATCAACGCCGATGTACAAAAGCTGGAGCCTGGCGCGCTCGTCGAGCTGTTCGAGCTGGATGCCACCGCCCAGAGCGGCGACGTCCTTCGCTTCCATGGGTACACGCAGCTCGGTTCCATCTGGTGGCAGGGTCTTGAGTACCGTGGCTGGCCAGTGCAGGCCGAGGGGTTCGCCCGGACAGGCGATGGCCAACAGCCAGCGCCGACCTTCTCCGTTGGCAACGTCGATGGCTCCATTACGGCGCTGTGCCTGTTTCTGGCCGATATGGTCGGCGCAAAGGTGTACCGGCGCCGCACGCTCGGTAAGTATCTGGACGCGGTCAACTTCCCTGGGGGCAACCCGGAGGCCGACCCCGATGAGCAGCTGCCCACCGAGCTTTGGTACATCGAGCAGAAGACGTCCGAGACGAGCGAGACGGTGACGTTCGAGCTGGCCAGCGCGCTCGATTTCAGCGGCGAGCAGCTGCCGCGCCGCCAGATCGTCGCCAACGTCTGCATGTGGCTGACGATCGGCGGTTACCGCGGGCCAAACTGCGGCTATACCGGCACGGGCTACTTCGACATGAACGACAACCCGGTGGCCGATCCCGCGCTCGATCGCTGCGGCGGTCGCCTATCGTCCTGCAAGAGCCGTTTCGGCGACAACAATCCGCTGCCGTTCGGGAGCTTCCCGGCGGCTGACCTGATTCGAGGGTGATATGAAACAGCGCACTATCGAGGCGATACGCGCACACGCCGCGGCGGAGTATCCGCGCGAGGCCTGTGGCCTGGTCGTGGTCGTGCGCGGCCGTGAGCGGTACGTGCCGTGCCGGAACGCAGCAAGCGGCACCGAACACTTCGTGCTGCCGGCAGAAGACTTCGCCGCGGCGGAGGATCTCGGTGAGGTGGTGGCGGTAGTGCATAGCCACCCCGACACCCCTGCCATGGCCAGCGAGGCCGACCTGGTGAGCTGCGAGGCCTCCGGCCTGCCATGGCACATCCTGTCGTGGCCCGCCGACGATCTCCGCACCATCGAGCCAAGCGGGTACCAGGCGCCGCTGGTGGGGAGGCAGTTCGCCCACGGCGTGCTGGACTGCTACACCCTGGTACGGGACTGGTACCGGATCGAGCGAGCGATCGCGCTGCCGGACTTCCCGCGGCGTGACGACTGGTGGCACCAGGGCGAGGACCTGTACATGCGGCACTACGCCAAGGCGGGATTCGCTGCGGTGTGCCAGGACCAGCCGGAGCAGCCCGGTGACGTGATCCTGATGCAGCTGCGCTCACCTGTCCCGAATCACGCGGCCGTGTACCTGGGTGGCGGCCACATGCTGCACCACCTGCACGGCCGGCTCTCGTCGCGAGACGTGTATGGCGGCTACTGGCAGGAAATCACACGTTGCGTACTGAGGTATCAGGGATGAGCGAAAAAATACGGACCATTCGCCTCTACGGCAAGCTGGGCGCACGTTTCGGTCGAATCCACCGACTGGCGGTGGCCAGTGCGGCGGAGGCTGTGCGGGCGCTGTCGGTGCTCCTGCCTAGCTTCGAGCAGGAGCTGTCGACCAGCAAGGATCGCGGCGTCGCATATGCCGTGTTCGTGGGGCGCGACAATCTCGGGCCGGAGCAACTCGGCCATCCGCCGGGGCGCAATGACATCCGGATCGCGCCGGTGCTGACCGGCTCCAAGCGCGGTGGCCTGTTCCAGACGATCCTCGGTGTGGCGCTGATCGGCTTGTCCCTGTGGAATCCCGCCTTCCTGGCGGCCAAAGGGGCGTTCAGCGCGGCCTCGATCGGCATGCTTGGCGCCTCGCTGGCGCTGGGGGGTGTCGTGCAGATGCTGGCGCCGCAGCAGCGCGGCCTATCCGCCAGGGACGGCCCCGATAACGGTGCCAGCTACAGCTTCAATGGGCCAGTGAATACTACGGCCCAGGGCAACCCTGTCCCGCTGCTGTACGGCCGCATGGTCGTCGGTAGCGCGGTGATCTCGGCCGGCATCTACGCAGAGGATCAGGCATAGGGGTGGCCCCGATCTACAACACCAGGCCCCGCGCGATGCGGGGCCTTTTCTTTGGTGCTTGAGCATGCGCAACATCATCGGCTATGGCGGGGGTGGAAAGGGTGGCGGTGGTGGCCGCGCGCCGACCGAGAGCCCGGACAGCCTGCACTCGATTGCCTACGTGCGCGTCCTGGACCTGGTGTCCGAGGGCGAAATCGGCGGCTTGGTCAACGGCCTGCAGAGCATCTATCTGGGCGGCACCCCGCTGGTCAACCAGGACGGGTCGGCCAACTTCCAGGGGGTCTCGGTAGATACGCGTGTGGGAACGCAGGATCAGGACTACATTCCCGGCTTCCCGGCGGTGGAGAGTGAAACCGCCGTCGGCGTGACCCTTACGTCGGCTGTGCCGTGGGTGCGCGCCGTGGCCAACACCCAGTTGTCGGCGGTGCGGATCCGGCTGTCGGTGCCCACGCTTTCGCAGGCGAACACCAGCAACGGCGACATCACGGGTTATCGAATCGAGTACGCCATTGACTTGGCCACCGACGGCGGCTCCTACCAGCAGGTGCTGGCTTCGGCCTTCGACGGGAAGGCGACCAACAAGTATGAGCGAAGTCACCGGGTGGACTTGCCCGCTGCCGCTAGCGGCTGGAGCGTGCGGGTGCGCCGCCTCACCCCGAACGCCGGCAGCAGCACCATCGCTGACACGACCGTCGTCGAGTCGTTCACCGAGATCATCGATGCAAAGCTGCGCTATCCGAACAGCGCGCTTGTCGGGCTGCAAGCCGATGCGAGGCAGTTCAGCAGCATCCCGACTCGATCCTATGACTTACGGGGCCGGCTGATCCGCGTCCCGTCCAACTACGATCCCGCGATCCGTACCTATACGGGTGTCTGGGACGGCACCTTCAAGATTGCATGGACGGACAACCCGGCCTGGATCTTCTACGACCTTGTGCTGCACGCCCGCTACGGTCTCGGCCATCGCGTCAACGCCGCCATGGTCGACAAGTGGTCGCTGTACCAGATCGGCCAGTACTGCGACCAGTTGGTGCCGGACGGCAAGGGCGGTCAGGAGCCGCGCTTTACCTGCAACGTGTACCTGCAGAGCCGGGCGGACGCCTATAAGGTGCTGCAGGACCTGGCGTCGATCTTCCGCGGCATGGCCTACTGGGCAGCCAGCAACGTCATCGCGGTGGCCGACATGCCGGCGGATCCGGTCTACACCTTCACCGCGGCCAACGTAGTGGACGGCACGTTCACCTACGCCGGCAGCGCAATGAAGGCGCGCAAGACGGTGGCGCTGGTGTCCTGGAACGACCCGGCGGACTTGTTCCGCGCCAAGGTCGAGTATGTCGAGGACCAGGATGGCATCGCGCGGTACGGCATCCAGCAGACCGAAGTGTCGGCCTTTGGCTGCACCAGCCAAGGCCAGGCGAACCGCGCAGGGCAGTGGATCCTGCTGACCAGCCGGCTGGAAACCGAGACGGTCACCTTCCGGGTGGGGCTGGACGCGGCGCTGGTGGCGCCGGGCAGCGTCATCCGGGTGGCGGACCCGGCCCGGGCCGGTCGTCGCATTGGCGGCCGGGTTCGCGCGGCCAATGGCCAGACAGTGACGCTGGACAAGGTCGACCAGGCGGCCAACGGCGACGCCCTGACGGTCATCCTGCCGTCGGGTGTGGCGCAGACCCGCACGATTTCGGCGATCGCTGGCGATAGCGTGACAGTTTCCGCGCCCTGGTCGGAGCCAATCCAGCCGGAATCCGTCTGGACGGTGGAGTGCGCGACGCTCAAGGCGCAGCTGTTCCGCATCGTCACGGCGGCGGAGGCCGGGGGGCTGACTTGCGAGATCACTGCGCTGCGCCACGAACCAGGGAAGTACGCGGCCATCGATACGGGTGCCCGCATCGAGCCTAGGCCCGTGACGGTCATCCCGCCGTCGGTGCAGCCGCCGCCGGTCAACGTCGGTTTCAGCACGTACTCGGTAATCGACCAAGGCATCGCCAGCACTACGGCCGTGATCAGCTGGGGCGCGGCAGACAAGGCGATCGCCTACGAGGTGGACTGGCGCCGCGACAACGGCGAATGGGTGCGCGCCGGCCGTACCGGCTCGCTGAGCGTCGAGGTGAAGGGCATCTATGCCGGTACCTACGTCGCCCGCGTGCGCGCGGTCAATGCGCTGGACGTCGCTTCGATCCCGGTTTACTCGGCCGAGACGGTGCTGCAGGGCAAGACCACGCCGCCGCCGACGGTCACCAGTCTGATCGCCACCGGCCTGGTGTTCGGCATCCGGCTGGACTGGGGATTTCCGGGCGGCCCGCTGGACGTCGAGCGCACGGAGATCTGGTACAGCCAGACGAATGACCGCACCACGGCGATCAAGCTGGCCGATTTTGCGTTCCCCCAGAATACCCACGCGATGATGGGCCTCGCCGCCGGCGCGAGCTTCTTCTTCTGGGCTCGCCTGGTCGACAAGAGCGGCAACATCGGCGCGTGGTATCCGGCCGGCGGGGGCGTGAACGGGCAGAGCAGTTCGGACGCGACCGAGATCCTGGACTATCTGGCTGGCCAGATCGGCGAGAGCCAGCTGGCGCAGGACCTGGTGTCCGTGATCGGGCGCATCGATCCACCGTTTGCCGGCGCCTCGGGGGACTATGCCGGCGGCACGTACGTGTTTGCCGGCATCGTGTCTGTGCAGTCGATCCAGCAGGAGGCAGACCTTGCGCTGGCGCAGCAGCAGACCACGCTGCAGGCGACCATCGACGACAACACTGCGCTGGTGCAGACCACGGCTTCGGCCATGGTGGCGCTCGACGGCAAGATCTCGGCGTCGTGGAACATCAAGGTGGGCATCACGCAGGACGGCAAGTACTACGGTGCCGGCATGGCCATCGGAATCGACAACGAAGCCGGGCCCGTGCAGTCGCAGATCCTGTTCCTGGCGGACCGCTTCGCCTTCCTCAACATGGACAACGGCACTGTCACCAGTCCGTTTGTCGTGCAGGGTGGTCAGACGTTCATTGCCCAGGCGCTTATCGGTGCGGGGTGGATCACCAACGCCATGATTGGGGACTTCATCCAGTCCAACAACTACGTGGCGGGTGTGTCGGGATGGCGTATCGACAAGGCAGGGAACTTCGAGATCAACGGCGTCGCCGGTGGCGGAAGGATGTTGCTGACGAACCAGTATCTGAAGTTCATTGACCCGAACGGCGTCGCGCGGTTCGAGGCGGGGAATATCTGATCATGGTGTGGACTTGCCGCGCCCGCGATGCAGCGGGCAATGTCATTTTCGATGGCGCCAATCGGCTCGCTCGACTGCTGGGCGTCATCCAGACTGGAGCCGCAAGCGGCGCGCAAGCGTTTGATCCTGGTGGCGGACAGCTGTGTTTTACCGTCGTCAGCTACTTTGTCGGCTATTCGCAGGGCCCGGTGGTCCAGCTTAGCGGCAACACGATCACCTGGACTGCGGGCGCTTTGACAGATCCTGCCTCCATCTATGTCTGGGCATTCTGATGACTTACGGCTTTCGCGTTCGATCCGACGCTGGTGTCACCCAGGTCGATGACACGTTCCATAACCTGGCGTTCATCGCCAAGGGAACGCTCGTAATGGACCAGAACGGCAGTACAACGGGTTCAGAGTGGATCCGGTTCGGCGCGCTGGCCCTGGCGGGCCGGGATACGCCGATCCTGGCACTGAGGTCGGCGGTGCCGGTGGGCTATCGCCGCGTTCAGAACCAAGGTGGTGGCAACTGGTACTACGAGTTGTGTTTCGATTCGCTGTACGGGATGTCCGCGGCTGTGGACTGGTACCTGTTCGATAGGCCCCCTGTCGCTCCGAGTGGGTACACCGTCCGCGTCCGCGACGGTGTAGGGCGCGAGGTATTCAACGTAAACCACCGATACTTTCGCCCGAAGGCCTTCGTGGCTGTGCCTGGCGGGCAGCCGAGCGCTCGTGCCGCGCCATGGGACTACACGGGCCTGCCAGTTGGAACCTATGCCTGTGTGCCTGCCGCCAGCAGGTTCGCAAGCTATTCCTTCACGATCTTCGATCAAAGTAACGGGACATCCGCGCTGACCGATGGCGTGCAGGCGCTCGCCAATGGCGTTCGGGTCGCCCCAGCGCCGCAGCAGGACCAGGCTCCATACCCTGGAGATCCTGGCATCTATGTCCCGCCAATGGAGGTGGGGTACGTGACAATCGTCGACGTGGCGGGCTATTAGCGGTTGGTGTTGCCCATGTCCCGCGTTTCCCAGAGGCGCTGATGCTCGTAGGAGGCGTCATGGATTTGGTAGTCTCGGATCGGGCCGCTGCAGTCGGAGACCTTTCCGGCATTCTTGTCATCGATGCATTGATGAAGCGCGACGCGGGCTGCGTAGCGACTCCGTTCTGCTTTCCAACTGTCCGGATCGGGGGCGGCACATCCGCCTATCAATGCGACTACGGTGAGGCCGAGTGTCCATCTTCGGAGAGCTCGACCGTGGCGCCAATTTCCCGGCACCAGTCGAAGATTTCCTTCGCCCGAAAGTTCGGGTGTAGCAGTGCTCCAGCCAGGAATAGCATCGGCAGGCTCATCGGGCGCGGTTCGTCCCCGCCCGTGTACTTCCGCCACTGGTTGTTGCCAGCTAAGCCAAACAGATCGGCCATCTGCTGCCCGGTGTACCCCAGTCGATCTTTGAGGTCGCGGAGATTCTGCGGCGAGGGCGGGACATAGTGAATCGGCATGGGCAAGCGCGCGCCGTATGCGCGCCAAATGGTTTGGCTTCATAGATCTTCCTTTCGGGTTGGCGGGCTGCGTCGGTGCGCTACCCTACGATCCTCCATCGTAGCCCCAAAGGGGCTATCAATCAAGCAGTCTGTGCCCGCCTTGAGCGGGCGTTCTTATTTCTGGAGCGCAAATGCCATTTACCGATCCCGCCGAGCTGGCTGGTGGCAGAAACATGGCCGCATTTTTAGACATGCTGGCTTACAGCGAAGGCACGTCGACCGTGCTAGGCAGCGACGATGGCTACAACGTCAATGTGGGCCGCGCGCTGTTCCATAGTTACGCCAAGCATCCGCGCATCCCCGTCATGACGCGGTGGGGCTGGAGCGACGCGGCAGGCCGGTACCAAATCATGGCAGCGATTCCGGGGCGTATCAAAACGGATACCTGGGACTGGGCCAGCCGCGCCTGCGGGGTTTCGGACTTCAGCCCGTCCGCGCAGGACAAGGTCGCTGTCTACCTCATCACCCGCCGGGGCGCACTTCCAGACATCGAGGCCGGCCGGCTGGCCAATGCCGTCACGAAGTGTCGGAAGGAATGGGCCAGCCTGCCCGGGGCAGGGTACGGCCAGCGCGAGCATGCCTATGAGGTGCTACGCGGCCAGTACCTACTGCACGGCGGCACCGACATCGACGCATAAGCCCAACGGGGAAACGATGGACCTGAACGAATTGAATGTGCCGGGGGGCACTGGCGGCGCACTGGGCTTCATTCTCGCCGCGGTGAGCGGAGCAGTTTGGTTCATCCGTAAGGCATGGCGCACGGACAAGGTCGAGGGCGCCCAGACGCAGGCGGAGATCGACATCATCGCGCGCTTGTCCGAGCAGTTGGACAAGGCCAACGCGCGCGCCGACCTGGCCGAGCAGCGAGCGGATCTCGCCTACAAGGAGCGCAACGAGGCATACCGCGCCATCGGCACGCTCGAGGCCAAGATCTCTGCGCTGGAGATGCAGATTCAGATGATGCGGGAGCGATTCGATGGCAAGGCTTCGTGATTGGGTGGCAAACCACCGGGCGACGTTCACCAGGATCGCCCACATGCTGGAGGCGGTGACGCTGATGGCCCTGATGGTCGGGGGCGGCGCCGGCGCGGGGTATGCGCTGTGCCAGTGGCAGTTTCGCGATCTGATGGCGCTGCAGCGCGACGACCACCAGGCAGAGATAGCGCGGCTGCAGTCGGCATACAGCCAGACGCTGGAGGCCCTGACGCCGAAGGTCTCGCAGGCGGCCGGCGCCGCGGCGGAAGCTGCAGAGGCCTCTGCGGAGGCCGCAAAGTCGGTGAAGCGGGCCGCGCGCGCCGCGCCGGCGCCGCCTCGGCCGCTTACAGAAGCAGAGCGCAACCAGGTGAACCGCGACATCGAGGCGGCAAACCGGAAGGTGAGGGGGGCCCGAAAGTGAGAGCGATCCTGATTTGCCTGCTGCTCGGCGGCTGCGCGGCGCCGGCCGCGCGTGACTGCCCGGCACTGCCGACGCTGAAGCAGGGCGCAGCCCGCGCTGACATGATCAACCACATCCGAGTAGCGGCGGATCTCTACGCGCAGTGCGCGGCAAAGCCATGATCCAGATCGCCACCGCGCGCGCGGCGCTGTCCGCCTTCCCGTGGCACGCCGCTGTTGCCCTGGTGGTGGGGGCATGCTTGTTTGCCGCCGGCTGGACCGTGAATGGCTGGCGTCTGGGAGGCCAGATCCAACAGATGAAGACCGCCCAGGCAAAAGAGCGGGAAGGGCAGGCCACGGCCCTGGCCGCGGCGTCCGAAGCTGCGCGAGCCGAAGAACAACGCAGGACAGCAGAACAGAGGGGGATTGCCAATGCTGCAGCGAAGGAACGTGACCAGGCCCTGGCTGATGCTCGCACTGCTGGCGCTGTTGCTGAGCAGCTGCGCGTGCGAGTTGCCCAGCTTGCCGCGGCTGCCCGCGCCGCCAGCCATTCCGCCGCTGCCGGAGGAGGCCAGGCAGCCGGAGACCCCCTCGATGTGCTTACCGACGTGCTCAGCCGGGCTGACCAAAGAGCGGGCGAATTGGCTGAGTATGCCGATCACGCCAGGGTCGCAGGGCTCGCCTGTGAACGAAGCTACGACGCGCTAAACCCGGCTGTCAGCAACGAAACGTTGCGGTGACAATCCGGTCTACTACTTGGATTGTTTGGACACGGCGTCTCGTAATAGGTCGATTAGCTTGTCCGGAGAAATTTTGTCTATCGCATTATTGATTGCTTCGTTGAATGGGGTGGCAGGTTCATTCTTGTCCAATATCCTGACGGGATTGGCACCGAAATTTTTGACAGCGTGCTCCCGAAGCAATTTCAGCATGTCGCCATCGTCGCCCATTTCAGATCGGTATCCGATGAATGAATGCGCAGCTGCCTCCTTAAATGCGTAATCTTCGGCGAGCTTCAATGCGTGACCGTACTGTCGCGCAGAAAACCAAGTGAGCCAAATGGCGGGGGTCAGGACGAGATATCTCGACAAATGGAGCAAAAAGATCTGCGGGTCCGTGGCTACTTTCTTCCCGTTTTCGTCAATTACATTTAGCGCAGAAACCATTCCTTTCCAGATAAGTACGCTGCCACCGAGGAGTATAATAATCCCGAAAATAAAGGCAAGTCCCCAGAAAATTTTCGTCGAATCTAAGGTAACTCGTCGGTCCTTGAAAGCTTTTGCGAGGGCCACTTTACTGGCCCCCTGTAATGTGCTCTCAACAAACTGGCGTTTTTCTTCAAAGAAGTCGAACAGCGTTTGCTGCTGCGTGGCCCCGCCATCTAACCGAATAAAGGCTTGCTCGGCCTTGGACTTTTCCGTCTCAGCTGCTGTAGCACTTGCTGCGGCGTTCGTCTGCGCAGTGGAGGCAGTGCGCTCATGCCCTTCGATTTTGGCTATCAGTTTTTCAAGTTCGACTTGCTTCTCCTCGGCTTCCACGAGGATCGATTGAATGCTTTTCTGGTCAGTTAGTATTTCGGCTCTGGTCTGCCGCATTGAAGATGCTATTGACTGTAAGTCAGCAAATTTCTTTGCATCTGCGGCGGTTAGCTTTTCTATTGAGAGAGGAGTAAACCAAGATAGGGCTGATCGGATCTGCCAAAGATAGGAGTGGAGTTGCGAACTGTTCGCTTGCATCCAGTTTGAACCTTGGCTTTCCGCAGTGGTCATGTGCGAAATTAAGCCGCCAATATGAGTTTCCATATTTGACCAATATATTGATTTCAAGCCGGGATCAAGGCCTATTCCCTCAGCTGCATCCATGCTGCTGATAATGATATCCCACCATTCAGAGAAATTTTCTTTCGGAATGGAAATTCCATTGTGAGCTGGTAACTCCGCCGGAAGACCTTCGTAAATGTTGTTCCATTTGTTTTTGGCGTCGATCAGGCGATTCGTATTTATTTTCTCGTTCATTATTTTTTTTGATATCCCATAACTAATGCTGATGGGATTTTGACAGATGAGGATCTTCGGGTGACCCCACCTAAGTGGGGGTGCTAGCGACGAAACCTATCCGGTGGTACTGCGCCCGGCCGCTTGACCTTGATCCAATCGCGCGACCACTCGCCGTCACGATAAGGCGAGCCGGCGCGTTTCCCTACCACTCCCTCCAATCCCAGCGCCAGCGCGTGGCCGTACAGCCAAGCACCGTCCTCGACGCCGTCCACATAGAGCAGCCCGTGCGGCGGCTCGCCCAACAACTTCCGCAGCGCGGCCTTGCGCCGCTCGATCGGCTGCTCCCTCAGATCCCTTCCTTTGCCGACCAGCAGGTCGAAGACGCAGTACGCCACCGGATCGGCGCCGCGATACCAGCCCTTGCGCCGGGCGCGGGAGTGCAGCAGCTCGAAGTCGCTCCGACCGATGTCGTCCAGCACGCAGACCTCGCCGTCCAGAATAGAGCCGGCGGGTAGGGCGGCCAGCGCTTCGACGAGCTCAGGAAACCAGGTAGTGGCGTTCGCCCCGTTGCGGGACTTCAGCCGCGGCGGGTCGCCGGTGCTGGCCAGCAGCCGATAGCCGTCGTATTTAATCTCGAAGTGCCAGCCGGGCTCACGCGGGATGGTCTTCCGCTCGCACAGGAGCATGGGCCGCAGCTCGGCCAGCGTCGGTGCCGATGGCAGGCCAGCCATGGCCGTTACCCAACGAAGTCCGCCGGATTGGCTTCCTCTGCGCGCAGTCGCACGCCGCCGGCCAGCGACTGGATATGTAGTTCGATGTTCTCGCGCCGGGCGCGAGCCCAGCCCGCGCTTATCGCGTCTTCAAGCGTAGCGAACAACTGACGCGGCTCTGGCGAGCCGTCAATTTCGAGCGCCCAGCCCTGTTCGGCGGGCACAACGTTGATACTTTTTCCTGGCATCGCCAACTCCAAAGACGTCGCCTGCCTGCGACGATAGATGCCACCCCGTGCTGAAATCGTATCAGCCCTTGATGTTGCGGGGATCGTGCCCGAATGAGTTGCGCTCGCGGATTTGCCCATCGCGGCCGTGGATCAGCAGCTCGACCTTGTCCTGCTTCGCCTTCTCGGTTCCGGCCGCGATTGCCTCTTCCTGGCTGGGATAGTGCGTGGTCGCGCCGTCGGTGCCTTCAACTGCGACCGCCCACCCTTGGTCGCCGGCGGGCAGGACGTGGATGTTCTTGCCTGGCATGGCTGTCTCCTGGCTGTTGATGCAGCCAGTCTCTGCTTGCCGTCCGGCGGGCGCTATCAGGCGCCGTCCGACAGTAGGCGAGCGGAAGCGCCTAGAACGGCAGTTCTGGCGCGGCCGCGGGAGGGGATTCCTTCGTTCGCCGGACGATGGGCGCAGGCTCGGTGGCCATAGACTCGGCCGGCAAGAGAGTCATGAAGGTCCGGGCGACTTCGGGGTCGCGGCACGCCAGCCACTCGTCCCACTGCTGCCGCGGCACGATGACCACTGAACGCTTCTCCTTGCCGGGGGCGTGCATCCTGTTCATAACCGGGTGCTTGTCCGCGTTCACGGTCAGCATGGTGAACGAGTAGGCGCCGTCGGGCCAGTCGCGCCAGAGGCCGGCGATGCCAAAGGCCGGCTCGCCAGGGAACCAGATCTTGTACCGCGTCGACTTGGGCCCGGCCTCGTAGTTGGGTTCGTAGACTGCGGTGGCCGGAATCAGGCAGAGCTGCCCCTTTTTCCATGGGCCGCTGAACGTCCGCTTCTCGCCCACCGTCTCTGACCTGGCGTTCATGGTGTCGTACGGGCGGACGCCTTGCGGAACGCGTGAGCGGGGCACCAAGCCGAAGGTCGCCAGAACGCTGTCGCGCCGGCCGTTGCCGTCCATGCGCACGATCGGCGCAGCATAGTCGGGCCAGGCCTCGGGCTTCCATTCCGCCGGGGGCGGCTCGACGCCAAAGATGTCCCGCAGGATCAGGCGCTGCACTGGGGCGTAGTTCGTGCACATAGCGACCTCGTGAGTCGGTGGAGTTTGATGCTACAACGTGCGAGGCGGCATGCCGGCGCAGCGGCGGGCAGAACACATCTACTCTCATTGCCGCTTTGTCTATTTTTCGGGCTCGGTTTGCCATAACATCTACTCGGTGGTTGGCGCTTGCAAAACATCCTTGCGTGGCAGCGCGCGCTGCACCTTCCCCACCACCCGCCTGTGTTTGTCGTTTGCCTCTTCCCATGTGCTGGACTCGTAGGTTCGATCCAGGCCGTTCCCCTTGAGAACGGTCCAGAACATAGGCGGCTTGTCGTCGTGCATGCTCGCCCACCCGGAAAAGTAGGTGCGGACAACTACACCGTACTCTGGCATCTCGTCGCGTAGCTCGTACTGCTTCCCGATGCCGACTCGCCATGCCGTGCTCTCGGTGAAGTTGAAGACGCGGACAGGCCTACGGTTGTCGTCGAGGATGTAGATGCGATCCCAATTCTCGGGGATGGCGTAGACGGATGTATCCATGGCGCCGACTCATCGCAGCGTGAAGCGGACCGTGACGTCGTCCAGCGCTGACCAAGTGCCGATGGCTAGCCTCAGCAGCTGACCATCAGACCAGTATGAGATGTAGTCAGGCCGCCACTTCAAGGCGCGTAGGTGCCGGGCCTCGACGCCGGCGACGACCAGGCCGCCAGCCGTAGCCACGACAGCGTCGCAGGGCAGCCGGAACTCTTCGCTGTCTTCACCGAAGTAGTGGGCTTCGAGAAAAATCGTGGTGGTGGGTGCGGGCATGGGGCCCCTCTCGGATCAACAAGGTACTGTATGAATATACAGTACCCGCGCCCGATCGGTGCACCTATTGTGTGAATTGTTCTCTCTGATATGCCAGGAGGCGCACCATGTTCGCGATGCCTTGTGCCGGCCAGCAGCCTGCCCCATCAAATCCCAATTGGCCGAGTCGTACTGGGAATAAGTCAGGAGGCGGCAGAGGTAACAACCCGCCATCCAAAGGAAAGTAGAGCGCAGAAGTCGGCGCTGTCGGGCTGCCAGGCGGACTCTGGGCTGTATGGAAATACAGGCTGTATAAGGACTGGATATTGGAAGCGGACCGCCTGCGTATTGGAAGTCCGTTGGAAGAATAGAAAAACGGCCTGGATCTTTCGATCCAAGCCGTTGTTTCCTTTGGGTATTTCTGGTCGGAGCGATAGGATTCGAACCTACGACCCTCTGATCCCAAATCAGATGCGCTACCAGGCTGCGCTACGCTCCGAAGCCGGCCATTGTAGCCGCGTTGGCAAGCCACGGTCAATGTGCGTCGATGCCGATGGGTTCGGGTCGGACGAGTGCGCCGCAATGCTCCCCCTTCTGGCGGGGGCGCTTTGTCTTGACTTGGGTTTGCGCGCTGCGATAATCCGCACACCGCTCCAGTCCGACCGGCGTGCTGTTGGGAACGCCCGGTTTCGCGTAGTTCCTTCCGGACTGACCTGATCACCACAACAAGAACGGCGCTCCCCGCCCTGGGCGAGCGGCTCGGTCTGTCTGCGTTCGCCAATTGGCGGCACGGGCGGCCTGAAACAGGAGGTGCGGCATTCGATCACAACGATCCGGCACAGGATCGGCAAAACATGCAGGGAAGAGCGGTGGCATGCGGAGCGCCGCTGCTTGCCTTGGACGGGAATAAAGATGTTTCAGTCGCACGTGGTTGTGCTCATCGCGGGGCTGTTTGCCTTGCAGATGGCGGTGGTTTGCGTGGTGTTGCGCCGGTCGTCGGGCATGGAGCGCAGCGGCCTGACATCCTGGGCGCTGGGCAGCGTGCTGGCGGCCTTTGCCGCGGCGCTCGCGGCGGTGCAGGCATTGCGGCCGATGTGGCTGGTGCCGGAGTCGACCGACCTGGCGCTGCTTGCCGCGCTTTCGGTGATGGCAGTGGGCGCGCGGCACTTTGCGCAACGGCCGGGCCGTGCCGCGGGCCTGCTGGGGCTGAACCTCGCGGCCGCGGCAGCGGTGGCCTGGGGCGACCTGGCGCCGCGCTACCTGGCCACGACGGTGGCGCTGCCCGATCTGGCGCCGGTGCTGAGCGCCTGCCATATCGTGCTGCTGCTGGATCTCGCGCGCAGCGTGGTGCCGGCGGTGCCGGCAACGCGCGGCACCGGCCGGCTGGCGGCGTGGTCGCTGGCGGCGATCGTGATCGCCGCGGCGGCCATCAATGCCTGGACCGTGTTGCGGCCGCTGGCGGCACTGGCGCAGGGCGGCGCCTGGCCGCGGCCGATGCCGTGGGACGGCGAGCTGGCCGTGTTCAACGTCTTTGCCCTGGTGGGGGTGTCGGTCAGCTTTGCCCTGATGGCGCACGACCGGCTGCGCCGCATGCTGGAGCGGCGCGCGCGGCACGACGACCTGACCGATGTGCTGCTGCGCGGCGCCTTCTGGGAGGAACTGGAGGCCGCCTGCCTGCAGGCCGAGCGGCAGCGCAAGCCGATGACGGTCGCGTTTGTCGACCTCGACCACTTCAAGGCGATCAACGATGTCTATGGCCACCTGGCCGGCGACAGCGTGCTGCGGCACTTTGCCGGCCTGTTGCGCAAGACGCTCGGACACGGCGACCTGGCGGGGCGCCTGGGCGGCGAGGAGTTCGCCATCGTGATGCCGGATACCGCGCTGGAAACCGGCCGGCTTGCCTGCCTGCGGCTGGCCACGGCGGTGCGCGCCACGCCGTGCCCGTCGGAACCCGATCCGATTGCCTATACCGTCAGCATCGGCGTGGCCGCGCGCCAGCCCGGCGAGGGTGCCGATGCGCTGATGCGCCGCGCGGACGGCGCGCTGTATGACGCCAAGCTGAAGGGGCGCAACTGCGTGTCGCTGCACCCGGCGGGCGGCGATGCCGCGGAATCGGCCTCCGACTCCGCCGGCGCCGGCCGCTACGTCACGCGCGGCCAGCCCCGCGCCGCGTCCTGAGGCGCATCGCTTGTCACCGCGGCCGGGCGCTGCGGTAGAATGCACGCCTTCGCGTCCTTAGCTCAGTTGGATAGAGCACTCGCCTTCTAAGCGAGCGGTCAGAGGTTCGAATCCTCTAGGACGCGCCAAAGCCCACGGATTCGGGGCGCCGAATCGTCCCGGGTCCAGTCCCTGCCGCTTCGCCGACATCATCCCGGCGCCATCCTGCGGTTTCCCATGGGTTGTCCAAGGCCAGTCGCCAAGCCATATCGCAACGCATGGATGCCATGTAGCGATAGGCATACCTTTTGAGGTTGTCCAGGCCTCACCCCTCATCTAGACTGGATTTCATCCGTCCAAGCGGTCAGTACTTAACCTGACCTGCCGAATGCGCGGCGGCGCGGTTGCCGGTCCTGGGTCTTGGTGGTGATCTGCAGGGAGACAAGCATGATGCCTACGCCAACTTCGGAGCGCTTGCTGTCGCGCGGGCTACTCGATGTGCTGATCCGCGCGGGGCTGATCGCGGTGCTGGCGATCTTCTGCTTTCAGATATTCCGGCCCTTTCTCGATCTCATTGTCTGGTCGGTGATCCTGGCCGTGACCATCTATCCGCTGCAGGTCAGGCTCAGGCGCAAGCTGGGCAACAAGGACGGACGCGCCGCCACGCTGATCGTCCTGGCCGCGATTGCCATCATCGCGCTGCCGGCCTACCTGCTGGGCGCCGCCATGGTCGACTCGGTGGCCAGTGCCATGGCCATGGTCAAGAAAGAAGGCTTGCATATTCCGCCACCGGCCGAGTCGGTCGCCAGCTGGCCGCTGGTGGGCCAGCGCCTGTATGACGTCTGGCTGCAGGCCGCCTCCGACCTGACCGGCGTGATCCAGACCCACGCGCCCCAGGTGCGGGAAATCAGCCTGGCCGTGCTCGCCGCCGCGGCCGGCATCGGCAAGGGGCTGCTGATATTTGTCTTCGCCCTGATCATCGGGGGCATCTTCATGGCCTACGGCGAGGCCGGCAACCGTAGCGCCGTGCAGATTGCCGCGCGCGTCTTTGGCCCGGAGCGGGGCCAGCGCATCGCCTCGCTGTGCACGGCGACCATTCGCGCGGTGGCCCAGGGCGTGGTCGGTATCGCCTTTATCCAGATGCTGCTGGTCGGCGTTGCCTTCGTGGTCAAGGGTGTCCCGGCTGCGGGCGTGCTGGCCCTGGTGGTGCTGCTGCTGGGCATTGCGCAGTTGCCGGCCACGCTGATCACCGTGCCGGTGATCATCTATGTCTTTGCCAGCGAAGGGGCCAGCGTGGCCACCATCGTCTTCGCCATCTATGTGTTCGTGGCGGGGCTGGCCGATAACGTGCTCAAGCCGCTGTTGCTCGGGCGGGGCGTCGACGTGCCGATGCCGGTGGTGTTGATCGGCGCGCTGGGCGGGATGGTGACCGGCGGCGTGATCGGCCTGTTCATCGGCCCGGTGGTGCTGGCGGTCGGCTATCAGCTGTTCTGGCAATGGGTGGAAGATCCGCCGCCGCAGACCGAGCCTGGCAGCCAGCAACAGACCTGAAGCCATCCGGGCCGCCCATGACGCGCCGGCACCGTCCTCTGCGCGCATTGCTGGCCGCCGCGTGCTGCGTGGGGGGCTGCGCGCGCCTCGGGCCGGATTTCCAGCCGCAGCAGGAACCGTGGACGCAGCAGTGGCGCAGCCCGGCGCTCGAGCAGGCTACGGTGCAGCGAGCCCTGCCCGACATCCGCGAGTGGTGGCAGGTCTTCGGCGACCCGGCACTCGAACGCCTGATCGCCGAAGCCGATGCCCACAATGCCAGCCTGAAGATTGCCGGCCTGCGCGTAATGGAAGCGCGCGCCCAGCTGGGCATTGCCCAGAGCGGACGATTCCCCCAATTGCAGCAGGCCAGTGCCGACGTCCTGTACACAGATCGCCGGCAGGCCGGCGGCCGCAATCCTCAGAACAATCGCTTCTGGCAATACAGCGCGGGCTTCGACATCGGCTGGGAGCTGGATTTCTGGGGGCGCTTCAGCCGCGCCATCGAATCCGCCGATGCCGCCTACTTTGCGGCCCGCGCCAACCGCGAGGACGTGCTGGTGCTGCTGCGCGCCCAAGTCGCGGAGACCTACTTTGCCTTGCGCACGGCCGAGGCACGCCTGCGCATCGCCCGCGACAACGCGGCCCTGCAGCGGCGCAGCCTTGAAATCACCGAGCGGCTGTTCAAGAGCGGCGAGACCGACGAACTCGACCTGCAGCAAGCCAAGACCCAGTACCTGGGCACCCTGAGCACCGTCCCCGAATTCGAAAGCCAGATCACGCGCACCCGCAATGCCCTTGCGGTGCTGGTGGGCCGCCCGCCGGGGCCGTTGCCGGAGTTGCCGGAGCTGTCCGGCAAGGAGGGCCTGATGCCGCTGATCGATCGCGCCGTGCTGCAGGACGTGCCCGCCAGCCTGCTGCAGCGCCGGCCGGATATCCGCGCCGCCGAGTTGCAGATCGCCGCGCAATCGGCGCTGATCGGTGTGGCCGAGGCCGATCTCTATCCGTCGCTGACGCTGCTGGGCAGCATTGTCTGGTCCGCCAGCACACTGGCGGGCACGCCCAACAGCCTGGCGCTGGTCGGCGGGCCGAGCCTGCGCTGGAATGTGTTCGACTATGGCCGCATCAAGAACACCGTGCGGGTGCAGGACGCCCGGCTGCAGCAGTTGATCATCGCCTACCAGGATGCCGTGCGACAGGCGGCGCGCGAAGCCGACGATGCCGCGAGCGCGCTGATCAAGGCGCTGGAGCGTGAGCAGATCCTGCGTGACAGCGCGCTGGCCGCGAGGCGTTCGCTGACGCTGGCCAACGCGCTTTACCGCGAGGGCTACTCGGACTTCCAGCGCGTGCTGGATGCGCAGCGCGCGCTGGCGGCCCAGCAGGATGCCTACGTGGTCAACCGCAGCAATGCCGTCAGCGACCTGATCGCCGTGTACAAGGCGCTCGGCGGTGGCTGGTCCAGCGAACAGCCGCTGCTCGACCCTGCCACGCGCGAGCAGATGCGGCAACGTACTGACTGGGGAACCCTGCTCGACGAGCCAGGGTCCGCGCCGGTTTCCCTGTCAGGCAACGGTAATCCCTGAGCGAGTGCCGATGAACGACACCCCGCAGCCCTCCGAGGCGCCGACGCTTACGCCGACCCCCGCGCCGCCGCCGCCCGCGGCCGACTCGTCAAAGAAGGGCGTGCGCTGGGTGCTGCTGCTGATCGTGATCAGTCTCGCCTGGTACCTGCTGGCCGACCGCCTGACCCCGTATACGCAACAGGCGCGGGTGCAGGCCTTCGTGGTGCCGGTGGCCGCGGAAGTGTCCGGCCGCGTGACCAAGGTGCACGTGCGCAACAATCAGGACGTGGCGACGGGCACGGTGCTGTTCGAGGTGGATCCGCAGCAATACCGCATCGCGGTGGACCGCGCCCGTGCCGATCTGGAGTCGACGCGCCGGCAGATCGGGGCCAGCACGGCGGGTATCGAGTCGGCGCAGGCATCGCTGCGCGCGGCCCGTGCCAACGAAGTCAAGGCGCGGCAGGATAGCGAGCGCCTCGAGCGGCTGTACCGCGAGGACCCCGGCACCATCTCGCTGCGGCGCCTGGAGGTGGCGCGGGCCAGCCTGGAGCAGGCCGTCAGCCAGGTCGCCGCTGCCAGGGCCGAGGTTCAGCGTGCGCGCGAGCAGGAGGGCGGCAGCGACGCAGACAACGCCAAGCTGCGCAGCGCCGCCGCGGCGCTGGAAAAGGCCGAGCTGGACCTGGCCAACACGCAGGTGCGGGCGCGCGCCGCCGGGCTGGTCACCGACCTGCGCACCGATGTCGGCCAGTTTGCCGCGGCCGGCAATCCGGTCATGACGCTGATCGCCATCCACGATGTCTGGATCAACGCCGAAATGACCGAAAACAACCTCGGCCGCGTCGAGCCCGGCACGCCGGTTGCCATCGTGCTGGATGCCTTGCCGGGCAGGGTCTTCAAAGGCCGGGTGCGCAGCGTCGGCTACGGCGTCAACGCCGGGACAAGCACGCCGCCGGGCAGCCTGCCGACGGTGCAGAACAGTCGTGACTGGCTGCGCCCGGCGCAACGCTTCCCGGTCATTGTCGAGCTCGACCGCGGCGAGTTTCCCCCCCTGCGTGGCATTCGCGTGGGCGGGCAGGCCGAGGTCATGGCGTTTCCCACCGAGGGCAACCCGCTCAATCCGCTGGGCCGCTTGTTCCTGTACCTGATGAGCTGGCTTTCCTATGTCTACTGACAGCCAGGCGTCGCCATGGCCCGCGCGCGATCCACGCAGCCGACGTTGCCTGCGCCTGGCCAGCGGCACCGCGCTGTGCCTGACGATCAGCTTCGGACTGGCCCTGCCGGTGCCCATGGTCGCGCCGGTGCTCGGCGTGTTCCTGCTGGCGACGCTCAACCGGCCGATGTCGCTCGGGGCGGGACTGGGCCTGGCACTGGTGGTGATGCTGACCACCGGCATCGGCCTGCTGCTGATCCCCCTGCTGCGCCATTACCCTGCCAGTGGCGTGCTGCTGGTCGGCCTGTGCCTGTTCCTGGCCTTTCGCTACGGATTGCGCGGCGGCAACGGCCTGGTGTCGACCTTCCTGGTGGTGGGGCTGACCATGATCTCGGCGGCGGGCACCTTTGATTTCGGACTGGCGGTCACGGTGATCGAAGCGCTGGTCAAGGGACTGCTGGTCGCCCTGATGGCGCTGGGGATTGGTCACTGGCTGTTTCCCGAACCGGCTGGCGCGGGCGCGCCGCCTGCAGCCGCGGACCTGCCGGAAGAGCAGGCCGCCCGGATCGCGCTGCGCGCCGCGCTGGTGGTCATGCCGGCATTCCTGCTGGCGCTGAACGATCCGTCGGCCTACCTGCCGGTCATCATGAAGGCGGCCACGCTGGGCCGGCAAACCTGCACTACTTCGGCACGCGGCGCGGGGCGGGAACTGCTGGGGTCGACCCTGCTTGGCGGCGTGCTGGCGATCCTGTTCTGGGCCGCGCTCAGCCTGTTCGTGCACTTGTGGATGTACTTCCTGTGGATGCTGCTGTTTGGCCTGCTGGTGGGGCGCAGGCTGTATCGCCTGAGCCCGTCGCGGTACCCGCCAGGCTTCTGGGTCAACACCCTCGTGACCCTGATTATCCTGCTGGGCCAGTCCGTGCAGGACAGCGCCGCCGGGAAGGACGTCTATACCGCCTTTGCCGTGCGCATGGGCCTGTTTGTCGGCGTCACGCTGTATGCCTGGCTGATGGTCGCATGGCTCGATCAGCCCCGCGACGCGCGGCAATTGTCTGGATGAAAGGGGCGGTCATGCTGCACAACCTGGCGCTCGGCGTTCCCGTGATGCTGGCCTGCCTGCTGTTGCAGGCGGTGTTCGTGGCCGTCTGCCTGCGCTACTACGCGCGCTTCAAGCATGCGCGGCACGGGCACTTTTCGCTGGGCCAGGAAATCCTGCTGCTGTCGGTGGTGATGGTGCTGACCCTGAGCGGCAACTTCGTCCAGATGGCGATCTGGGCCATCCTCTTCATGCTGCTGGGCGAGTTCGCCGATTTCGCGACCGCGCTGTATCACTCGGGCGTCAACTTTGCCACGCTGGGCTATGGCGATATCGTCATGTCTCCCGCGTGGCGCCTGCTGGGGCCGCTGGAGGCGGCCAACGGCATCCTGATGTACGGCGTCTCCAGTTCCGTGATGACGGCGGCGGTGCTGGAGGTGATCAAGCAAAACCTGGCCAGCCTGGGCGAGGACGTCGAGCCATAGCGCCGGGATGCCGCGCCCGGGCCGGGCGCGTCGCGGTCCCGCGGGTGCGGGAGCAGCGCCGGCAGGATTCGCGTTTTTGCCGCACAATACGGCCTGCGCGCCGCACAGGAGCACGCTGGATCGATCAGAGGCGAGGACTACCTCGCCCGTCAGCGGGCGGCATTTCGTTGAACCCTGCAAATCCTGTACATGGCCGCCCCACATGCACAATCCGCCGCGGATCCCGACCGCGGCGCCGACGCTTCCCTGTCTTCCCGCGATCACCACCCGTCCGGCCCGCTGCCGCTACTGGCATTGGGGGTCGGCAGCTTCGCCATCGGCACCGGCGAGTTCGTCATCATGGGCCTGCTGCCCGATGCCGCCACCGACCTCGGCATCTCGATCCCGCAAGCCGGCCACCTGATCAGCGCCTATGCGCTCGGCGTGGTCGTCGGCGCACCGCTGCTGGCGGTGCTGGGCGCACGCTGGCCGCGGCGCAACCTGCTGATTGCCCTGATGGCGGTGTTTGCCGCCGGCAATATCGCCAGCGCGCTGGCGCCGTCGTACCTGTCGATGATGGTGGCGCGCCTGCTCACGGGCTTTCCGCACGGCACGTACTTCGGCGTCGCGGCGCTGGTCGCGGCCAGCCTGGTGCCGCGTGAGCGGCGCGCGCAGGCGGTGGGGCTGGTGATGCTTGGCCTGACCACCGCCACGCTGGTCGGCGTGCCGATCGCGGCCGCGGTCGGCACCTGGCTGGGCTGGCGTTCGGCCTTCGTGATCGTAGGCGCGCTCGGCGCGCTGACGGCGCTGCTGGTATGGCGCTGGGTGCCGTTCGTGCCGGCCGACCGTCGTGCCAGTCCGCTGCGCGAGTTGTCCGCACTCGGGCGCAAGCAGGTCTGGCTGACGCTGGGCATCGGTGCGATCGGGTTTGGCGGCATGTTCGCGGTGTTCAGCTATATCAAGCCGACCATGCTGGAGCTGGCGCATATGCCGGCGGCCGGCATCCCGGTGGTGCTGGCGCTGTTCGGCATCGGCATGGTGGCGGGCAACCTGGCCGGCGCGAAGCTCGCCGACAAGGCGTTGATGCCCACGGTGGGCGGGGTGCTGGTCTGGACCGCGCTGGTGCTGGGCGCCTTTACCTTGACCGCGTCGCACGCCTGGCTGGCCGCCTTCAATGTGCTGCTGGTCGGCACCGCCGTGGCGCTGGGCCCGGCGCTGCAGATCCGGCTGATGGACGTTGCAGGCGATGCGCAGACGCTGGCGGCGGCGCTCAACCATTCGGCCTTCAACCTGGCCAATGCGCTGGGCGCCTGGCTGGGTGGGCTGACCATTGCCGCCGGCTTCGGCTGGGAATCGACCGGCTGGGTCGGCCTGCTGCTGGCGCTGGGCGGGCTGGTGATCTATGCCTGGTCGATGCTGAGCATGGAGCGGCGCGTCCCCGCCGCGGCGTAGCAGGCTGGTGTGTACGCCTGGTCGGAATCCCGAAGCAAAAAAGGGGGTGCCATAACGGCACCCCCTTTTTTATCGCGCGAGTTGCCGGCGCCGGATTTACTCCGCGTCGGCCACGCTCGCGCCGACCACGTTGAAGCCACCATCGACATAGGTGATCTCGCCGGTCACGCCGCTGGCCAGGTCCGACAGCAGGAAGGCGGCGACGTTGCCGACTTCTTCGATGGTGACATTGCGGCGCAGCGGCGCGGCTTGCTCGAAGTGGCCGAGCAGCTTGCCGAAGCCCTTGATGCCCGAAGCGGCCAGGGTCTTGATCGGGCCGGCCGAGATGCCGTTGGCACGGATCCCGCGCGGGCCGACCGACGAGGCCAGGTAGCGCACGCTGGCTTCGAGCGAGGCCTTGGCCAGGCCCATGGTGTTGTAGTTGGGGACCACGCGCTCGGCGCCGAGGTAAGTCAGCGTCAGCAGCGAGGCCTTGTCCGACAGCAGCGGCAGGGCGGCCTTGGCCAGCGCCGGGAAGCTGTACGCGGAAATATCGTGGGCGATGCGGAAGCCTTCGCGCGACAGGCCGTCGAGGAAATCGCCCGCGATCGCTTCACGCGGCGCGAAGCCGATCGAATGCACCAGGCCGTCAAACTTTTCCCAGCGCTGGCCCAGCGCGGCGAAGGTGGCGGCAATCTGCTCGTCGCTGCCGACGTCGCATTCGAAAACCAGGTCGCTGCCGAATTCCTTGGCAAAGTCGCTGATCCGGTCCTTGAACCGTTCGCCGACGTAGGTGAAGGCCAGTTCGGCGCCTTCGCGCTTGCACGCCGAGGCAATGCCGTAGGCGATCGAGCGGTTCGAAAGCAAGCCGGTGATCAGGATCCGCTTACCTGCCAGAAATCCCATAAATTCTCCAAGGTGGTGTATCAGGCACGCTTCGTGCGTCCGCCGTGCGGCCGTGCGGGTGCCGGGCTGTCCTGCGGCCCTTTTATTGCGCCGCGCAGAGGGAATGTCCGGATGGCTGGGGCCACCCCGGACGCATGTAAAATTGTCTCATACTTGGCCCGGCCGCAGAACGCCGGGCCCCACAGGTGACAGTGGAGGAATCCAACAGGATGCCTATTCAAGCACGTTGGCCGCTTCAGGCGGCATGGCAGTGCTTCCGGCGGGATGCAGTACTGCGTGGTTGGGCGGCAATGAAGCTGGCGCTGACGCTGGCGGCGGGGGTCTCGCTCTTTTCTGATCCGGCATGGGCGGCGCATGGCTTTGCGCTGCATGGGGACCTGAAGTACCAGCCGAATTTCTCGCACTTCGAATACGCCAATCCCAACGCGCCGGTCGGCGGCACGCTGACGCTCGCCAATCCTGACCGGCGCACCAGCTTCGACAAGTTCAATCCGTTCACGCTCAAGGGCACTTCGGCCCCGGGCCTGAACGCGCTGATGTTCGAGTCGCTGCTGATCAGCAGCGCCGACGAAAGCGCCAGCGCCTACGGCTTGCTGGCCGAGGACGTCACGGTGGCGCCCGACGAGTTGTCGGTCACCTTCACGATCCGCCCGCAGGCGCGCTTCTCCAATGGCGATCCGGTGCTGGCCTCGGACGTCAAGTACTCCTACGACATGCTGATGAGCAAGGCCTCGAGCCCGGGCTATCGCAGCATGTGCACCGACGTGAAGGCGGTGGTCGTGACCGGCGAGCGCACCGTGCGCTTCGATTTCAAGCAGCGCAACCGCGAGCTGCCGCTGATCGTCGGCTCGCTGCCGGTGTTCTCGCGCAAGTGGACCGCCAAGGTTCCGTTCGAGAAGCTGACCTTCGAGCCGCCGGTGACCAGCGGCCCCTACCTGATCGAGCGTTTCGACGCCGGCCGCGGCATCATCTTCCAGCGCGACCCGAAGTACTGGGGCAAGGACCTCGCGGTGCGGCGCGGCACCTTCAATTTCGCGCGCGTGGTCTACCGCCTGTACAAGGACGAGACCGCCCGCCTCGAGGCCTTCAAGGCCGGCGAGTTCGACGCCATCGTCGAATACAAGGCCAAGAACTGGGCCAAGAGCTACCAGGGCACGCGCTTTCGCAACGGCGAGCTGCTCAAGACCGAGTTCCCGCACCGCAACGGCGCCGGCATGCAGGGCTATGTCATGAACCTGCGCAAGCCGGTGTTCCAGGACGTGCGCGTACGCCAGGCGCTGATCCTCGCGCTGGATTTCGAATGGCTCAACCGGCAGCTGTTTTACGGCGCCTACAAGCGCCTGGACAGCTGGTTCTCCAACAGCGAACTGTCGGCCAGTGCTACCTTCGACGGCCGTCCCGGTCCCGGCGAAATGCAGCTGCTCGAACCGCTGCGCGCGCAGCTGCCGCCGGAGGTGTTCGGCCCCGACGTGGTCCAGCCCAGCACCGCGCCGCCGCGCTCGCTGCGCGACAACCTGCGCCTGGCGCGGCGCCTGCTGGCCCAGGCCGGCTGGACCTATACCGACGGCGCGCTGCGCAACGCCAAGGGCGAGCCGCTGGTATTCGAGTTCCTCGACGACGGCGGCGCCATGAGTCGCGTGATCACCACCTACGTGCGCAACCTCGAGAAGCTCGGCATCCAGGTGCACCAGCGCACCACGGATTTCGCGCTGTACCAGAAGCGGCTCGAAGACTTCGACTTCGACATGGTGTCGATCCGCTTCCCCGATTCGCAAAGCCCGGGCAATGAGCTGCGCGACCGCTTCTCCAGCGAGGCCGCCGGCACGCCTGGCTCCGACAACCTGTTCGGGCTGAAGTCGCCGGTGGTCGACAAGCTGGTCGACAACGTGCTGCGCGCCGATACCCGGCAGGAACTGGTCACCGCCGGCCGCGCGCTCGACCGGGTACTGATGCATGGCTATTACATCGTGCCGAACTGGTACAGCGCGTCGCACCGGGTCGCCTACCGCAAGACGCTGGCGTACCCGGAGCGGCTGCCGTATTTCTACACGGCGGAAGGCTGGATCCTCAGCCACTGGTGGCGCACCGACATGCAGGCGCAAGCCCGCTGAGGCGCTCAGGCGCTGGCAGCTTCAGCGCGGACAAGGAAAGAGACGGCCCCCATGCTTGCCTATCTGCTTAAACGCATTCTGCTGATGATTCCGACGCTGGTCGGGGTCATCACGCTGACCTTCGTCGTGATCCAGTTCGTGCCGGGCGGCCCGGTCGAGCAGATGATGATGGAGCTGAAAGGGCGCGGCGGCGCTGGCGAAGCCAGCGGCGGTGGCGCCGAATACCGCGGGCGGCGCGGCGTCGACCCCGACAAGATCAAGGAGATCCAGGCGCTCTACGGCTTCGACAAGCCGCCGCTGGAGCGCTACTTGCTGATGCTCAAGCGCTTTGCCCAGTTCGACCTGGGCCAGAGCTATTTCCAGCACCGCAGCGTATGGGAGCTGGTCAAGTCCAAGCTGCCGGTATCGGTCAGCCTGGGCCTGTGGACCTTCTTCCTGACCTACCTGATATCGGTGCCGCTCGGCATCTCGAAGGCGATCCAGGCGGGCAGCCGCTTCGACGTGGTGACCAGCGTCATCGTGCTGGTGGGCTATGCCATTCCCGGCTTCGTGCTGGGCGTGCTGCTGCTGGTGTTGTTCGGCGGCGGCACCTTCGTGCAGTGGTTCCCGCTGCGCGGGCTGACTTCCGACAACTGGGAGCAGCTGTCGCTGATGGGCAAGGTGATGGACTACCTGTGGCACCTGGTGCTGCCGATCACCGCGTCGGTGGTGGGCAGCTTTGCGGTCGTGACCATGCTGACCAAGAACGCCTTCCTCGAGGAAATCCGCAAGCAGTATGTGCTGACCGCGCGCGCCAAGGGCCTGGGCGAGCGCCGCGTGCTGTGGAAGCACGTCTTCCGCAATGCCCTGATCCCGCTGGTGACGGGCTTCCCGGCGGCGTTCATCGGCGCCTTCTTTACCGGCTCGCTGCTGATCGAGACGCTGTTCTCGCTCGACGGGTTGGGCCTGCTGTCTTATGAGGCGGTGCTGCGGCGCGACTACCCGGTGGTGCTCGGCACGCTCTACCTGTTCACGCTGATCGGGCTGGTCACGCGCCTGATCTCCGACGTCTGCTACGTGCTGGTGGATCCGCGCATCCACTTCGAGGGCTTGCATCGATGAAACCGTTCTCGCACGCGGCGCCCAACGGCCTGCCGCATTCGCCTTCGCCGCGCCAGCGCGCCTGGCAGCGCTTTCGCCGCAACCGGCGCGGCTACTGGAGCCTGGTGATCTTCGTCTTCATCTTCGTGCTCAGCCTCGGCGCCGAACTGCTGTCGAGCAACCGGCCGCTGGTGGTGCACTACAAGGGCGAATGGTATTTCCCCATCGTCAAGGTCTATCCGGAAACCACCTTCGACGGCGATTTCCCCACGCCGGCCGACTACCTGGACCCGTATATCCGCGACCGCATCACCACCAACGGCAATTTCGCGGTATTTCCGCTGAACCGGTATTCGTACGACTCGCTCAACTACTTCGCCAAGGAACCCAACCCGGCGCCGCCTTCAGCCGAGAACTGGCTCGGCACCGACGATCGCGGCCGCGACGTGCTGGCGCGGCTGCTGTATGGCTTCCGCGTGTCGGTGCTGTTCGCGCTGGCGCTGACCGTCATCGGGGTGCTGGTCGGCACCCTGACCGGGGCGCTGATGGGCTTCTTCGGGGGGCGCTTCGACCTGTTCTCGCAACGCGCCATCGAGATCTGGAGCTCGATGCCCGAGTTGTACCTGCTGATCATCTTCGCCTCCATCTTCGAGCCCAGCCTGGCGCTGCTGATCATCCTGCTGTCGCTGTTCGGCTGGATGGGCCTGTCCGACTACGTGCGCGCCGAGTTCTATCGCAACCGCTCGCTCGACTACGTCAAGGCCGCGCGCGCGCTCGGACTATCCAACGTGCAGATCATGTGGCGCCACATCCTGCCCAACAGCCTGACCCCGGTGATCACCTTCCTGCCATTCCGCATGAGCGCGGCCATCCTGGCGCTGACCAGCCTGGACTTCCTCGGCCTGGGCGTGCCGCCCACCACGCCCAGCCTGGGCGAGCTGCTGGCGCAGGGCAAGGCCAACCTCGACGCGTGGTGGATCTCGCTGTCGACCTTCGCGGTGCTGGTGGTGACGCTGCTGCTGCTCACCTTCATGGGCGACGCGCTGCGCGATGCCTTCGATACCCGGCTGGGCCTGGCCGCGCTGCGCGGCCGCGTCGAGCCCAAGGTTCCCGCCGGGGCGCCCACCGGCGCGGCACCGGAGGCCACGCCATGACCGCGGTGTCGCCGATGACCTTGCCGGACGTGGAGCCGGCGCCGATGCCCGCACCGGGTTCCATGCTGATGTGCGTGGACAAGCTGTCCGTCACCTTCGGCCATGGCGAGCATGCCACCCGCGCGGTGCGCGACGTCAGCTTCGACCTGCGCGCCGGCGAGCGCTATGCGCTGGTGGGCGAGTCGGGCTCGGGCAAGACCGTGACGGCGCTGGCCATGCTGCGGCTGGTGGAAGACGCGTACTACGATGGCGCGATCCGTTTCGAGGGCAAGAACCTGCTCGAGGTCTCCGACCGCGAGATGCGCGCGATCCGCGGTGCCGAGATCGCGATGATCTTCCAGGAGCCGATGACCGCGTTGAATCCGCTATACACCATCGGCAACCAGATCGTCGAGACCCTGGCCCTGCACGAAGGCCTGGACCGCCGCGCCGCGCGCGAGCGCGCCATTGCGCTGCTGGAGCGCACCGGCATCAGCGATGCCGCGCATCGCTTCGACAGCTTCCCGCACCAGCTCTCGGGCGGCCAGCGCCAGCGCGCCATGATCGCGATGGCGCTGGCGTGCCGGCCCAAGCTGTTGCTGGCCGATGAGCCGACCACGGCGCTGGATGTCACCATCCGCGCCCAGATCCTCGACCTGCTGCGCGACCTGCAGGCCGAGTTCGGCATGGCGGTGATGCTGATCACCCATGACCTCAACCTGGTGCGCGCCTTCGCGCAACGGGTGGGCGTGATGGAGAAGGGCGTGCTGGTGGAAACCGGCGAGACCGCCAGCGTGTTCGCCGCGCCCCAGCACCCCTATACCCGCAAGCTGATCGACAGCCGCCCGCGGCGCGAGGTGCTGCCGCTGGTGCCGCTGGCGCCGGTGCTGCTCGAGGCGAACAAGCTCGGCGTCAGCTATGCGCGCAAGCGCCGCGGCCTGGCAGGCTGGTTCGGCAAGGACCAGTTCGTGGCGGTCAAGGATGTCGACTTCCAGCTGCGCGAGGGCGAGACCCTGGGCATCGTCGGCGAATCCGGCTCGGGCAAGACCACGCTGGCGCATACCGTGCTGGCGCTGCAGCGCAAGAGCGCTGGCACCATCCATTTCCTGGGGCGCAGCTTCGACAGCGCCACGCGCGACGACCGCCGCAAGCTGCGCGCGCGCATGCAGGTGGTGTTCCAGGACCCGTTCGGCTCGCTGGCGCCGCGCATGACCATCGAGCAGATCGTCGGCGAAGGCCTGGCGCTGCACCAGCCCGGGTTGTCGCGCGAGGCCACGCGCCAGCGCGTGATCGAGGCGCTGCGCGAGGTCGGCCTCGACCGTACCGCGCTGGGCCGCTACCCGCACGAGTTCTCGGGCGGGCAGCGCCAGCGCATTGCCATCGCCCGCGTGCTGATCCTCAAGCCCCAGATACTGGTGCTGGACGAGCCCACCTCGGCGCTGGACGTGTCGATCCAGCAGCAGGTGCTGGCGCTGCTGTCCCAGCTGCAGCACAAGTACAACCTCAGCTACCTCTTCATCAGCCACGACCTGGCGGTGATCCGCGCCATGGCGCATCGCGTCATCGTGATGAAGGCGGGCGAGGTGGTCGAGGCGGGCGATACCGAAGTGGTGCTGGGGGCGCCGCAGCATCCCTATACGCGCAAGCTGATGGCGGCGGCGCAGGTCGGCGCAGCGTAACCGGCAGGGGTTGTTTGCCGCGGTGCGGCGACCATGCCGGCCTTCGCCGGCTAGCACCGAACGATATGATTAATCCGACAAAGAAGATGCGAAAACCGGTCTATATCGTTGATTCGGAAGTCAAATCCGTCGAATTTGTAACGAACTTTGACATGTGAATGACAACCCTTTACCATCCCGCCAGAACTAGTTTTGGGGGTGGTCCGCCCGGCGCATTTGCGCATGCCGCGCACAAATGCGGTGCGGCAGCCGGCACGACGGCCTGGCGCGAAGGTTGCGTAGGATTCGGCTCCATAGTTCACATGATGATCGCCCGACGTCATTGAAACGTTCGCGCGACATCCACCCAATACCCAGCTGCCCCGGACCTTGTGCCGGGGCTTGCTTTGGAACGATCAACAGGAGAACCAATGCAGCGATCGGTGCTTCATTCCCTGGCGCGCGCCGCCGTCGGATTTGCCCTTGCCTGCGGTGCGACTGTGTCGAATGGAGTGCTGGCGGATACGGTATTCAAGGATGCCGACACCCGTATCGAGTCCGCGGCCCAGGCCGTGGATGCGCATCCGGAAGGCAAGCGCGGCTTGCTGTCGTCGGTGGTGAATTCCACCAGCAACGTCGCCAGCAAGGCCGGCGACCTGGTCATGAACGCGCTGGGCCTGATCGGCGTGCGTTACCGCTTCGGCGGCAACACGCCCGAATCCGGCCTCGATTGCAGCGGCTTTGTCCGCTACGTGTTCCACGACACCTTCGGCTTCATGCTGCCGCGCCGCTCCGTCGAAATCAGCCGCGTCGGCACCACCGTGGCCACCAGCGACCTGCGTCCGGGCGACCTGGTGTTCTTCAACACCATGCGCCAGACCTTCTCGCATGTCGGCATCTATATCGGCGACAACAAGTTCGTGCATGCGCCGTCCACCGGCAGCAAGATCCGCGTCGACGACATGCGTGCGGCCTATTGGGTGACCCGCTACAACGGCGCCCGCCGCATCGACGAAGGTAAGGAGCGCAGTGCCGAGGGCCTGGGCGACATGGTCGAGACGCTCAAGCGCTACGATCCCAAGGCGGCGCGCGCGTCGATGTACGGCGGCTGACGGCTGGCGACGCGTCAAACGACAGAGGACTGCTGCGGCAGTCCTTTTTATTTTCCGAAGCAGCGGCGGCGCGGTTACTGTGCCGCGACCTTGCCGGCCGGCGCCAGCCGGGCCTGTTCCAGCCGCTGCCGCAGCGTTGCCATGACCGCCGCGGTCGCCTGCTCGCCCGCCAGCACGGCGCGGTTGCGCGCGTTGAAGTCGCTGCCGCCCATGTCGGGCAGCTCGGGCCGGATCACCACGTCGGCGCGCGCCAGCGCCATCTTGTTGATCGACTGACCCATGATCGCGGTGGTCTGCAGCAGCACGCCGCTCTGGCCGGCGTGCTGCTGCGCCGACGGGTCGGCCGAGATATTGACCGCGATGACGAAGTCCGCGCCCATGGCGCGCGCGGAATCCACCGGCACCGGCTCAACCAGGCCGCCGTCGACATAGTCGTGCCCCTGGATCGATACCGGCTGGAACACGCCCGGCACGCTGCTGGAAGCGCGCACGGCCTGGCCCGTGTTGCCGCGGCGGAACAGGATCTTGTCGCCGCTCTTCAGGTCGGTGGCGACGATGCCCAGCGGCAGCTTCATGGCTTCGATGGGGCGGTTCTGCACCAGCCGGTTGACGTAGTTCTGCAGCGCCTCGCCCTTGAGCCAGCCGCCGAAGCGGGTGCCGAACGGCAGCGCCCAGTCGGCAATCGCGGCTTCGTCCATGGTCAGGGCCAGCTTGTTCAGCTCGAAGCCATTGAGCCCGCTCGCGTACAGCGCCGCCACCACCGCGCCGGCGCTGGTGCCGGTGACCAGGTCGGCGCGAATGCCCTGGGCCTCGAGCGCCTTGATCACGCCGATATGGGCGAAGCCGCGCGCGGCGCCGCCGCCCAGCGCCAGGCCGATCTTGATGGGCCGCGGGGTGGGTGGGGAGGGCGGTGTGGTCGCGACCGGTGGTGCGGGGCGCGGGCCGAAGGCGCAGCCCGCCAGCAGGGCGGCGGCGGAGATGCCGAGAAAATGACGTCGTTGCATGCAGCGGGGGATCGGTAACAAGGTGGGACCGGCGGCGGCGATGCGATGCGGGTGCTTCTCCATCCACGTTCGCATCGCTCGGCCTGGCTGCCGGCCACAGCTCAGACCGGCGCAAGCATAAATGATTCCGCGCGGGGCCGGTGCGCGCAACGGGTCGGGCGAGGGGCGAGGCCCGGCAATACGCGTTGGTATAATGCAGGGCCCGCACATACACCAGCCTGCGCGCCACGACGCGCGGGCTTTCTTGTTTTCCCCTGACCATGACTCAACGCGTCCGCACCCGCTTTGCGCCGAGCCCGACCGGCTTCATCCACCTCGGCAACATCCGCTCCGCGCTCTATCCCTGGGCCTTTGCCCGCCGCATGCAAGGCGACTTCATCCTGCGCATCGAGGACACCGACGTCGAGCGTTCGTCGCAGGAAGCGGTGGACGTGATCCTGGAAAGCATGGCCTGGCTGGAACTGGATATCGACGAAGGGCCGTTCTACCAGATGCAGCGCATGGACCGCTATCGCGAGGTGGTGGCGCAGATGGTCGAGGCCGGGCTGGCCTACCGCTGCTACATGAGCACGGCCGAACTGGACGCGCTGCGCGAAGCCCAGCGCGAGCGCGGCGAGAAGCCGCGCTACAACGGCTTCTGGCGCCCGGAGCCGGGCAAGGTGCTGCCCGAACCGCCGGCCGGCGTGGATCCGGTGATCCGCTTCAAGAACCCCATCGGCGGCAGCGTGGTGTGGGATGACGCGGTCAAGGGCCGCATCGAGATTGCCAACGACGAACTCGACGACCTGGTGATCGCGCGCCCCGACGGCACGCCCACCTACAACTTCTGCGTGGTGGTCGACGATCTCGACATGCGCATCACGCACGTGATCCGCGGCGACGACCACGTCAACAACACGCCGCGCCAGATCAACATCATCCGCGCGCTGGGCGGCACGCCCCCGGTCTATGCCCATTTGCCGACCGTGCTCAACGAGCAGGGCGAAAAGATGAGCAAGCGCCATGGTGCGATGAGCGTGACCGGGTACCGTGACGAAGGCTACCTGCCGGAGGCGGTGCTGAACTATCTGGCGCGGCTGGGCTGGGCGCACGGCGATGCCGAGATCTTCTCGCGCGAGCAGTTCGTCGAGTGGTTCGACCTGGAACACCTGGGCAAGTCGCCCGCCCAGTACAACCCCGAGAAGCTGGCCTGGCTCAACAATCACTACATCAAGGTTGGTGACAACCAGCGCCTGGCCACGCTGACGCAGCCCTTTATCGAAGCGCTGGGCGGCAAGGTGGAAGGGGCGGATCTTGTCGGCGTGATCGCGCTGGTGAAGGACCGCGCCAACACGCTGAAGGAAGTCGCGCAGGCCGCGTTGCTGTTCTATCGCGGGGAGCCGCAGGCCGATGCCGCGCTCAAGGCGGAACACCTGACTCCGGAGATCCAGCCGGCGCTGGCCGCACTGTCGACCCGGCTCGCCGCGCTGCCGGCGTGGACCCGCGAAGAGATCAGCGCCACCTTCAAGGCCGTGCTGGCCGAGTTCGGGCTGAAGATGCCCAAGCTGGCCATGCCGGTGCGGCTGCTGGTGGCGGGGCAGCTGCAGACGCCGAGCATCGACGCGGTGCTGGAACTGTTCGGCCGCGACACGGTGCTGCGCCGCCTGGCCGCCGCGGCCTGAGCGCTGCCTCAAAAGACGCAAAAAAAAGTCCGGGCCGGGGCTTGCGCTTCGGCCAGGACTTGCGCATAATCTCGTTCTCCCTGCAGCGCGGCAGCTACAAAGCAGCCAAGCGGGCCGGCGGATCCGCAAGGATCCTTCGTTTTCTCTGGCCGGATTATTGAAGGGCAGGGCAAGCGAAAAAAGCTGAAACGGGAACTTGCAAAGATTAATGATTGATATATAATCTTGGCTTCGCTTGAAACGGTAGTTAATTCAGGCGAAAACGCAGCAAGTGCAGTAAATGGAAGTACCATGGGGCTATAGCTCAGCTGGGAGAGCGCTTGCATGGCATGCAAGAGGTCAGCGGTTCGATCCCGCTTAGCTCCACCAAGATTCAGGCTTCAGCCAGGCAGTATCGGTTGGTGCCAGACGGAACGTGTTGAAAGACAAGTTTCTGTCCCCTTCGTCTAGAGGCCTAGGACATCACCCTTTCACGGTGAGTACAGGGGTTCGAATCCCCTAGGGGACGCCAAAACAGCCGGGCGTAATCAGACGTCCAGCATGTCGTCTCAAGCGATAGCTTGAGCCGGCAGCCGACTAAGGAGTGGTAGTTCAGTCGGTTAGAATACCGGCCTGTCACGCCGGGGGTCGCGGGTTCGAGTCCCGTCCACTCCGCCAAAACTAAACCCGCATGGTGTATGCACCATGCGGGTTTTTCTTTTGGGTGAGGGATTATGTTTTGAATCGCGGTAAATGCAATAAAATATGTTGCATTCGTTGTGAAAATCGCTATATAATCTTGTCTTCGCTACAAACGCTGCGCAAGCGGCGGCGGCGAAAGAATCAGGCAGTAACCGTCCAGAGTATCGGATACGGGGCTATAGCTCAGCTGGGAGAGCGCTTGCATGGCATGCAAGAGGTCAGCGGTTCGATCCCGCTTAGCTCCACCAGAATCTGGGAAGCGTCTGAAAAGAAGCTTCCCAAGCGCGAAAAAGCCTGCTATGATGGCGGTCTTTCCAGCGCAAGACAGAAAACGCGTTGAAGAACAAGTTTCTGTCCCCTTCGTCTAGAGGCCTAGGACATCACCCTTTCACGGTGAGTACAGGGGTTCGAATCCCCTAGGGGACGCCAAAACAGCCGGGCGTAATCAGACGTCCAGCATGTCGTCTCGAGCAGTCGCTCGAGCCGGCAGCCGACTAAGGAGTGGTAGTTCAGTCGGTTAGAATACCGGCCTGTCACGCCGGGGGTCGCGGGTTCGAGTCCCGTCCACTCCGCCAATTTTGAAAAGCCCGCGCAAGCGGGCTTTTTTTTTTGTACGGAGTGGAGCGAGCCGCCTGCGCGGCTCGCGGCGGGACGAGAAGGGCTGCGCCTGCAGGCGCAGTAGCGGCCTGCGGCACGTAGGCGAGTCCCGTCCACTCCGCCAATTTTGAAAAGCCCGCGCAAGCGGGCTTTTTCTTTGCTACTCCTCAAATTTCTAGCCCCCCGCCTGGGGCGGCCTTGTGCGCGATTCAGTTTGCCGGATCCCTGCTGACCCGGCTGAAATACCGCACCAGCAGCACGCCGGCAATCGCCAGGCTGATGCTGTTGGCCAGCCAGAACCCGCTGGCGCCGCGCGTGAAGGCCGGCATGCCGTCGATCAGGCCGAAGCCCAGCACATATCCGCCCCCCAGGCCGATGCCCCACAGCGAGCCGGCGTAGATTACCGTGGGGATCAGCGCGATCTTGTACGCGCGCAGGATAAAGGCCGTCATCACCTGCACCGCGTCGAAGGCCTGGTAGAACGCCACGAACAGCACCAGCGGCAGCGCTGCGGCGACCACCGCGGGATCGCTGGCATAGGCGTCGAGCACGGGCTTGCGCAGCAGCCACAGCATCGCGCCGGTCAGCACCGCCAGCACCACCGCCATGCGGATGCCCCGCCAGGCGAGGCGGCTGGCCCCGGCCCGGTCGCGCGCGCCAAGGTGCTGCGCCACCAGCGTCGAGGTGGCAATGCCCAGCGACAGCGGCAGCATGTAGGCCACCGCGCCGAGGTTGGCGATAATCTGGTGACCGGCGAGCGTCACCGTGCCCAGGCGCGTGATGAAGATCGACATCAGCGTGAACGACGTGATCTCGATCAGGTAGGTCAGCCCCATCGGTACGCCCAGGCGCAACAGCGCACGCAGCGGCGCGGCGGCGGGCCAACTCCAGGTGAAGATGCGCAGCGCACGATAGGCGCTGCCATAACGCAGGATCAGCACCCCGGAGATGCACCAGGCCCAGCTGATCAGCGTCGAGGCCAGGCCGCAGCCGGGACCGCCCATCGCCGGCACGCCCAGGCCGCCATGAATGAACCAGGCATTGAGCGGCACCTTCAGTGCCAGCCCCGCGACCTGCAGCACCGTCACCATGATCGGCCGGGACAGCGCATTGTTCAGCGCCGAGTAGATGCGGAAGGCCAGGGCCGCCGGCAAGCCGAAGGCGCCGAAATGCAGGTAAGCGCTGGCCTTCTCCACCAGCTCCGGCGGCGCCTTGGCGAACGCCAGCAACGGTCCCGGAAAGGCCAGCAGCAGCACGCCCGGCACCGCCAGCGCCAGGCCAAGCCACGCTGCCTGCCGCACTTCCGCGCCGATGGCTTCGAGGCGGCCGGCGCCATAGAGCTGGCCGGCGATGGGTGAGAGCGCCTGCAGCACGCCCATCAGGCTGATATAGATGGTCACGTAGATCGACCCGCCCAGGCCCACGGCGGCGAGGTCGGTGGCGGACGCGCGTCCGGCCATCACGGTATCGATCACGCCGAAGGCGATCACGGCGAGTTGCCCGGCCAGCACGGGTGCGGCCAGGGCGGCAATGCGGCGAAGGTCTTGGAACAGTGTCATTCAGGGCTCGGCAGGGGCGGGCTGGAAATCCAGCCCCGCAGCCGCCTGCGGCCGGAATGGTTCGTGGGCGCGTCAGGCGCTGCGGTGTATCGGGGTGCGGCTAGTGGCGACGGCGAGCAGACAAGGCTTAAGGCTGGCGCGGCAGCCGGCGTCGCGGCAGGTCGGGGCGCGGGTGGACGGCGCGGGCGGTATCGACAAGGCGGTACATGCGGAAGCGCTCGTCACGGTCGGCCGGGCGCCGGCCTTCCCAGATCAGCCGCCACTCGAAGTGCGAGATATTGCCGGGCTCGCCGTAGTCGACCGAATCATGCCGCAGCAGCACGTCGCAGCCGTCGTTGGGCCCGCCGAAGCGAATATGGCCGAAGTAGGCGAACGACGCCAGCTGCGCATCGCCCATGCGGATCGGCTGCACGCACTGGTAGGCCGGCGGCAGCGCCATCGACGCCGCCTGGGCCACGTCGCGATAGGTCTTGCCGTAGTTGATCGAGGGCAGCCACAGCGTCATCGCCATGACCCACATCAGCGTGGTGCCTGCCGCCGAAATCACCACCGGGCGCCAGATCTGCTTGGGCGCGCGCGACAGGCGCCAGCGCACGATCAGCACCCAGGCCACGGTCGCCGCCAGCGCGAACACCACCGCCGCGATGGTGAATTCATGCTGGTAGCCCGGCAGCTGGCGGAACACGTTGCGCGCGATGCGCGGCGGCCAGCCGGTAGTCTTGGCGATCCACATGAACCAGACCGTGCCGCCGAAGATGGTGAAGAACAGCAGCGCGAACCAGTCGATGGCGTTGATCACGCCGCGCGCCAGCGTGGGCAGGGCAAAGGCGGCCAGCACGGCCATCGGCGGCAGCAGCAGGATGAACTGGACGTCGCCGGCACTGCGCTGCAGGAACAGCAGCACCACCACCGGCAGCAGCAGCGCCAGCGGCGCCGCGACATGGGGTGCCCGGCGCATGCCGGTCCAGGCGATCCAGGCCCAGCCCGCGATCGGCCACACCGGCCACGTGTACAGGAACAGGTTGCGCATGTTGAAGCCGAACGTCGCCATGTTCGGCGAGCCGTAGCTGCGGCGGTCATAGCGCGACCATTCGCGGATAAAGGTCACGGCCTCGTTGCGGTCGGCCGCGCCGAAATAGGCGGCCGCCAGCCATGCCGCCACGATCAGCAGCGCCAGCGGAATCGCGACGGCGGCAAGCCGTCGCCATGGCAGCGGCTTGCACACCAGCGCGCACACCGCGGTGCCGAGCAGCAGCGCCAGCGCCAGCAGCGGCCCGCTGGCCAGCGTCAGGCCGCCCAGCGCGGCGCCATAGATCAGGCTGCCCTGGGTGGGCTTGTCGAGGCTGCGCACCATGCCGTACAGCGCCAGCGCGATGAACGCGACCTGGCCGACCTGCGGCGTGGTCTCGTGCCCGCGCATGGCCAGGCCCACGCAGGCGAGGAAGATCAGCAGCGCACCGTCGGCCAGCGTGCGGCCGTAGTCGCGCGCATTGGGCTGGCCGCCGAAGGCATAGGCAAAGGGCTGGACCTCATCGCGCCGGCCCAGCAGGTAGGTGGTGTACCAGATGCAGGCGCAGGTGGCGAAGAAGAACAGCGCCGTCGCCAGCCGCGCCGCGTCGGTCGCGCCCAGCCAGCCGCCAAAGCCGCGGATCATCAGCGCGCCGATCCAGAACACCAGCGGACCGTCCTCGCTGTACGGGCGGCCGACGATGTTCGGCATCAGCCAGTCGTGCGTGCTGCCAGTGGCGAGTTGCCACATCACGCCGAAGCCGGCGGCGTCCTCGTTCTTCCACGGGTCGCGCCCGAACAGGCCGACCAGGCCGTAGATGATGCAGATGGCCAGCAGCAGCGCGCGCGGCAGTGCACCGGTGGCGGCTGCGGTCAACTGGACGGGTGAGGTGTTGGCTTGACGCATCGATGCTCAGGTCGGGCCGTGGCGCCATGGCGCGAAGGCCACAGTATCGCGCATGCGGCGGCCGCGTGGCCGTGGCATGGCGTGGAAGCCTCACGGAATGTGGGGGTAAATCCGAATGGCGGGCGGGGTCGGTGGCGCTGGCCAAAGCGCTCCGGCACAAATGCAAAGAGGCAGCCGATGCTGCCTCTTTGCTGGTTCGCGCACGCCCGGAACTTGTCCGCGGCTGGCGCGAAGCGGGGTCGCTGAAAGCGATTACTTCGCAGCCTTGCCCAGCTTGTTGCCGAACTTCTGGCGGAACTTTTCGACGCGGCCGGCGGTGTCCATGATCTTCTGGGTGCCGGTGTAGAACGGGTGCGATTCCGACGAGACTTCGATCTTGGCCAGCGGGTATTCCTTGCCGTCCTTCACGATCGTGTCCTTGGTCTGGATGGTCGAGCGGGTGATGAAGCTGAAGTCGCTGGACATGTCCTGGAACACGACTTCGCGGTAATTCGGGTGAATGCCTTCTTTCATGATGAGTCCTTTCTGGTTGGGTAGCCAGTCCGTTGTAATCCGCGGTTCTCCGCCAGGGAGAAGAGATGGTGCGGCCACGAACGAACCACTTGCCGATTACGGGCAAACCGGGATTATGGCAGA
Source organism: Cupriavidus sp. 207A1 (assembly GCF_057798955.1). Taxonomy (NCBI): domain Bacteria; kingdom Pseudomonadati; phylum Pseudomonadota; class Betaproteobacteria; order Burkholderiales; family Burkholderiaceae; genus Cupriavidus; species Cupriavidus sp. 207A1. The sequence continues at coordinate 137,473 of NZ_JBYOJO010000003.1, forward strand.
AAAACAAAGACTTGGGGAAGGGCGCAAGCGCCTCGGCCGCACAAAGTGTTGCGCCCAAAAAGGGGCGCCTATTTCACATCGCGGCCGGATCCTGCCGGTAAAACGCCGTCAGTGACTGGTATACCACCGGCCAATGCCGCGCCAGTCCGACAGGTTCAACGAAAAATGCCTCTGACGTCACGGCAAAGAACTCGCTGGGCGCCTCGCTGCCATACGGGTCAATGATGCGCAGCGCGGCCGGCAGGCGCTCCGGGTGCTCCCAGTCGGCCTCGTCGCGCGCGTCCCAGGCTTCGGCGAAGCGATCGTACTCGCTCAGGAAGGTCTCGGCCCAGGCCTCGGCGTCGACCTCCGGATGCAGCACGCGCGAGAACGCCGGCACGCCGTCGGGCTCGCCGTCGAGCATGTCGAGCTTGTGGGCGAATTCGTGGATCACCACGTTATAGGTGTCCGCTGGCAGTTCATGGTCGCTGTCGATGCCCGCGCCGGGGCTGTGCACGTCGGGCCAGGACAGGATCACGGGTCCGTGCTCCCACGCTTCGCCGCTGGCTTCCTCGACCACGCCGTGGACCAGGCCGATCTCGTCCTGCACGGTCCGACGGATGATGAACTCGCCCGGATAGAGCACGATGCCATGCCAGCCGCGGTACCACGGCAGCCCCAGCTTCAGGATCGGCACGCAGGCCTGCACCGCGACGCTGACCACCATGTCGTCGTCCAGCGGCAGATCGTGCGCGGTGGAGTATTCCTTCTCGGCAATGAACAGCGTCGCCAGCTCGCGCAGCGCCGCCAGGTCGGCGCTGCCGTAGCGCTGCACGAACGGCAGCTTGGCCACGGTGCGTGCCCAGAGCGCGTCGGGGATGGCGTAGTGCTCGAGCTTGCGGGCGCGCGAGCGCGAGCGCAGGAATGTGGTCAGTTTGCCCAGCATGGCGTCGTCGAAAAAACAAAAAAGGCGTGCCGCGGCACGCCTTCCTGTCTGCGTTGCGGCACGGCCGCAGCGAGGCTCAGCCGCCTCGGCGCATCATATCGAAAAACTCTGCGTTGTTCTTCGTGGCCTTCATCTTGTCCATGATGAATTCCATCGCCTGCACTTCGTCCATGTCCGAGATGAACTTGCGCAGCACCCAGATCTTCTGCAGGATGTCCGGCTTGATCAGCAGCTCTTCGCGGCGCGTGCCGGACTTGTTCAGGTTGATCGACGGATAGACGCGCTTTTCGGCCAGGCGGCGTTCCAGGTGCACTTCCATGTTGCCGGTGCCCTTGAACTCTTCGTAGATCACGTCGTCCATGCGGCTGCCGGTCTCGATCAGCGCGGTGGCGATGATGGTCAGCGAGCCGCCTTCCTCGAGGTTGCGCGCGGCGCCGAAGAAGCGCTTGGGGCGCTGCAGCGCGTTGGCGTCGACACCACCGGTCAGCACCTTGCCCGAGGCCGGCACCACCGTGTTGTAGGCGCGCGCCAGGCGCGTGATCGAGTCCAGCAGGATCACCACGTCGCGCTTCAGCTCGACCAGGCGCTTGGCTTTCTCGATCACCATTTCGGCGACCTGGACGTGGCGGATGGCGGGTTCGTCGAAGGTGGAGGCCACCACCTCGCCGCGCACCGAGCGCTGCATCTCGGTCACTTCTTCCGGACGCTCGTCGATCAGCAGCACGAACAGGTCGGCTTCGGGATGATTGTTGGCGATCGCGTGTGCAATGTGTTGCAGCATCACGGTCTTGCCCGACTTGGGCGACGCCACCAGCAGCGCGCGCTGGCCACGGCCGATCGGCGCGATCATGTCGATGATGCGGCCGGTGATGTTTTCTTCCGCCTTGATATCGCGTTCGAGCGTGAGCGGCCGGTTCGGATGCAGCGGCGTCAGGTTCTCGAACATGATGCGGTTCTTGACCGCTTCGGGCGCCTGCCCGTTGACCTTGTCCACCTTCACCAGCGCGAAATAGCGTTCGCCGTCCTTGGGCGTGCGCACCTCGCCCTCGATCGAATCGCCGGTGTGCAGGTTGAAGCGGCGGATCTGCGACGGGCTGATGTAGATGTCGTCGGTGCTGGCCAGGTAGGAGGTCTCGGGCGAGCGCAGGAAACCGAAGCCGTCAGGCAGAACTTCCAGGGTGCCGTCTCCGTAGATGGTTTCGCCCATCTTGGCGCGCTTCTTCAGGATCGCAAACATCAGTTCTTGTTTGCGCATCCGCTGTGCGTTGTCGATCTCGAGCGTAGCCGCCATTTCGAGAAGCGCAGACACGTGAAGCGATTTGAGTTCTGTCAGGTGCATAGACGAGGGGTACAGATGGGCCCGGACGGGCGAGACGTAAAGGAAGGGGGAGAAAATGAGCGAACGCTCGGGGAGTTGTTGGTGGCATCTTAGCACAATCCGACCGGCGCGCCAGGGTGTGGCGCACGCACGTCGGATCGTGACGAAACCGGGACCGCGGGTCGGGTCCCGGCGCGCAGCTTACAGGTTGCCGTCGAGGAAGGCAGTCAGTTGCGACTTGGACAGCGCGCCGACCTTCTGGGCCGCGACCGCGCCGTTCTTGAACAGGATCAGCGTCGGGATGCCGCGGATGCCGAACTTGGCCGGCACCTGCTGGTTTTCATCGACATTGATCTTGGCGACCTGCAGCTTGTCGCCGTAGTCCTTGGCGACTTCGTCCAGGATCGGCGCGATCATCTTGCACGGGCCGCACCATTCCGCCCAGAAATCGAGCAGGACGGGCTTGTCGGACTGGAGGACGTCAGCGTCGAACGAGGCGTCGCTCACATACTTGATTTGTTCGCTCATGGCGGAAAACCTCTGGTTTCGCTCTGTTTATGTTGAAGGCTGGACGGCCGAACCGTTACCTTACACGAGATTGCGCGGACCCGTCGGGCCGCCTCTTTACGCCTGAAGCAAGCGGTGGAGGCCGCTGCCGCGCCCGGTGCTGCCGATATGTTACCAGTTTGCCGATTTTCAAGACCGGCCGCCGGCACATCCGGCAAACTGCGGCAGCGGGGCATAAGGGGCCGCAAACAATGCCGTCATTCTGGTGCAAAGGTTTAATTCATTGAAATGCTTATTTTCAATGGCGGCGAGAGATTTGCGCAATCGCCAAGCCCCACCTGTGGTGGGTGCCATGCAATGCACTTGCGCGCGCCGGGGTGCCGGATGCGTGCAGCGTGCGCGTAGAATAGAAGCGGTCCGCACGACGCCCGCCGGGCGACCCGCGGCGCCATCCATGCAGCTGCGCCCCCTGACTAGGTCATCGACATGAACACCGATCCCCGCAAGCCTTCGCAGTCCGAGCCCGGCCAGGCGCCGGACGTCGACCACCTGAGCGATGCGCTGGACCATCTCAGCAGCGCCGTGGAGACCAACAGCATCGCCAGCGGCGCCGCGCGCGGGCTGGTCTACAGCATCATCGAAACGCTCGGCACGCTGGTGGGCGACCCCGACCTGCCCGAGCATGCGCGCTCGGGATACGAAGGCCTGCTCGAAACCGCGCGCGAAATCCGGGCCCGGCTGGAAGGCGGTTCTGACTGAAGCGGCGGGGCTGCTCCCATACCGCGGTGCCGCGCCGCCGGACGCGCCGGCTGGCGGCGCCGCGCCTTTGTTGTCTTTCATTGTTTCCCGATACGTTTCCGATCGAAGCCGTTCCCGCAGCCTTTGCGGCCAACGCCTCCATGACGGCCCATGACGTCGCTTAGCTTTCGCCCCGGCCCCGATTTTCTCGAGCAGGCGGCCACGGCTGCCTGGTATTTCCTCGACCGCTGCGGTGTGTCCGAGGCGGGCGCGCACGTAGTCGTGCCGACCGCCGCGCAGATTCCGGGCGTGCGCCAGGCGCTGGACGCCGCGGCGCGTGCGGCCGGGCGGCCGCGGCTGTTGCCGCGCGTGCTGACGCTGGGCCACTGGCTGCTCGACCTGCCGCCCGAGGGCGCGCCGGTGCGCAGCCCGGCTGCGCGCCTGCTCGCCGTGCAGCAGGCGGTGCGCGGCCAGGACTGGCTGCGCCGCGCCTTCGGCGCGCAGAACGAAACCGCGGCCTGGGGCTTGTCGCAGACACTGCTGGCGATCTGCGACGAGCTTAGCGCGCGCTGGCTCGAAGACGCCGCCATCCGCGACGACGACGAGGTCGACGGCGACGATCGCGCGGGCCTGCTGCAGGGCGCGCTGGCGCGGACCTATGTGCATCTGTCGGAACGTTTCCTGGGCGAAGAAGCGCGCATCGTGCTGGCCTTCTGGCAGGCGCTGTCCGGGCCCGACGATCCGCTGCCGGCGAAGCGCCGCGCGCTGCGCGAACTGTCGCAGCAGCTGCGCGGTCCGGTGGTCTGGATTGCGCCGACCCCGCCCACGCCGCTGGAGGCCGCGTTCCTGCGCGATGCCGGCGAACTGGTGCCGGTGCTGCAGGTGGGCTATGACTGGAGCGGGCAGGATCAAGGCGAGGCCGGTTGGTATCACGCGTTGCTGGCATTGTGGCCGGAATCCAGGATCGCCGGCGACGATGAGGCCGCGCTCCACGCGACCTCGCCGGCGATGCCCGCGCTGCCGCCGCAGCGCCCGTCGGTGCGCGTGGTCGGCTGTGCCCGCTTCGAGGACGAAGCCGCCGCCGCGGCCGCGCAGCTGGTGCAATGGCTCAATGAGGGCCGCCGCCAGGTGGCGCTGGTCGCGCACGACCGCGTGGTGGCGCGCCGCGCGCGCGCGCTGCTGGCACGCGCCGGCGCGCCGGTGCGCGACGAGACCGGCTGGAAGCTCTCGACCACGCGCGCCGCCGCCGCGCTGATGCGCTGGTTCGACCTGCTGGTGCGCGATGGCGATACCGCCGCGCTGCTGGACCTGCTCAAGAGCCCGTTCTGCCTGCCCGATGTGGCCGCGCGCGGCGCGGCCATCGCGCTGCTCGAGCGCCAGGTGCGGCGCGAGGGCATTACCGGCGGCTGGGCGCGGCTGCGCCAGATGTTCGCGCACGCACCGGCCAACACGCAGCAGGCCGCCGGGGACGACGAGGAAGCCGAGCAGGCGCCGCGCCGCGCGGCCCGTGCGCTGATCGCCGTGCTTGCCGACGAGGCCGCGCGCTGGCCGCGCGGTTTCGCCCAGCATCCGCTGGCGACCTGGCTGGAGCGGCTCGACGGCATGCTCGATGGCCTCGGCATGCGCGCCGCGCTGGCCGCGGACGATGCCGGCAGCCAGCTGCTCGATGCGCTGGCGCGGCTGCAGGAGCTGCCGCGCGACGAGACCGGCGGCCATGCCACGCTGTCGCAGGGCGAGTTCCGCGCGATGCTGTCGGCGCTGCTGGAATCGGTGGCCTACAAGGAACCGTCGGGCAGCGGGCCGGCGCGCATCACCATCCTGCCGCTGAACGGCGCGCGCATGCGGCGCTTCGAGGGCGTGGTGATCGTCGGCTGCGACGACGCCCAGCTGCCGTCCAGCGCCGCCGAGCTGATGTTCTTCTCCAACCAGATGCGGCGCGAGCTGGACCTGGAAGACCGCGAGGCACGCTTTGCGCAGCAGGCGCGCGACCTGGCCGAGGTGCTGCTGAACAACGACGACGTGGTGCTGACCTGGCAGCGCTACGGCAGCCGCGGCGAGCCGCACCACGTGTCGGGCTGGATCGAGCGGCTGGCCGCGTGCTGCGCGCGCGCCGGGGTCAGCATCGAAGGCGCCGCCGTGCCGCAGGCGCACGAGACCTTTGCCGATGTGCGCGGGATGCCGGCCCCGGCGGCCGAGCCCGCGCTGGTGCCGGTGCGCTGGAGCGCGCAGGCGTACAACGCGCTGCGGCGCTGCCCCTACCAGTTCTTCGCCGGCCGCATGCTGGGCCTGGCCGGGCTGGAGACGGTCAGCGACGAGCTGGAGAAGCGCGACATCGGCGAGACCCTGCACCGCGTGCTGCTGACCTACCACAAGGAGCTGCAGGCGCGGCGCGAGCGCGGCGAGACGCCGAGCGAAGACCAGCGCCTGGCGCGCCTGGGCGAGATCTCCGATGAGGTCTTCGGCGCGCTGATGGCCGAGGATGGCAACGCCATTGCCTACTACCGGCGCTGGCGCGAGGTGCTGCCGTCGTATGTCGCGTGGCAGTCCGCGCGCGAGGCCGAGGGCTGGTTCTGGCGTGGCGGCGAACTCGACGCCGGCATCGACCTGCCGATGCCGGACGGCCAGCCGCTGCGCCTGACCGGGCGCATCGACCGGCTCGACCAGGGGCCAGGCGGCGCGCATGCCGTGCTCGACTACAAGACCCAGAGCGCCACGCGCCTGAAGCGCAAGCTGGCCGAGGTCGAGGAAGACTGCCAGCTGCCGTTCTACGGCCTGCTGCGCGCCGATGCTGCGGCGGGCAGCTGGGTCTCGCTCGAGGGTGCGCGCGAGGGCGCGCCGGCGGCGCAGCGCGAGGTCGCCCTGCCGGACTTCGAGGCCGCGGTCACCTGGCTGGAACGCCAGATGCGCGACGACGTGATGCGCCTGCGCCAGGGCGCGCGGCTGCCGGCCTTCGGCGATGCCTCGGCCTGTGTGTATTGCACCGCCCGCGGCCTGTGCCGCAAGGGTTTCTGGGACTCCACCGCCGTGCCGGCGCTGACATCATGACGCCTCACGATCTGCACGAGGTCCAGCCTTACCAGCGCGATGGCGCGCCGGTTTCCGAAGCGGAATTCACGCGCGCGGCCTGCGATCCGGCGCGTTCGGTGGTGGTCGAAGCCTGCGCCGGCAGCGGCAAGACCTGGCTGCTGGTGGCGCGGCTGGTGCGACTGCTGCTGGCCGGCGCCGCGCCGCACGAGATCCTGGCGATCACCTTTACGCGCAAGGCCGCCGAAGAAATGCGCGACCGCCTGCTCGAGGTGCTGGCGCAGCTGTCGCGCGACAGCGATGACGACGTGATCGCCGCGCTGGTGCAGCGCGGCCTTTCGGCCGAAGCCGCGCGCGAGGCGCTGCCGCGCGCGCGCCGGCTGCATGCGCAGGTGCTGGCGGCGCCGGGGCGCATGGCGATCGACACCTTCCACGGCTGGTTCGGCACGCTGCTGCGCGGCGCGCCGCTGGCGTCGGGCATCGTGCCGGGCGCGGCGCTGCGCGAGGATGCGCTGCGCATGAAGCGCGAAGCCTGGGCTCCGGTATGGCGCGCGCTGGCCACGCCGCCCTACGCCGAGCTGCGCGCCGCGTGGGAAACGCTGGTCGATACCGTGGGCGACTTCCAGGCGCGCGCGCTGCTTGACGCGATGTTCCACGCCCGCAGCGAATGGTGGGCGATGCAGGAGGGCGGCGACCCGCTGCAGGCGCTGTCCGACTGCCTGGGCGAGGACGCGCAAGGCGACGTGTTGCTGCAGGCGCTGGCCGACGAAGGCTGGCGCGATGCCTGCGAAGCGCTGGCGGCGCGCCTGGGCGCGGCCGGCAAGAGCGAGCAGACCCACGCCGGCCGCATCACCGAGGCGCTGATGGCGATCGCCGCCTGGCGCGAGGCCGGCGCCGCGCCCGGCAAGCCCGCCGAACGCGTGTTCGCGCAGCTGCGCGCGGCGTTCTTCACCACCACGGGCGGGCCGCGCTCGCTGCGGCGTACCGCGGCGCTGGCCAAGGCCGCGGGCGGTGAGGGTATGGTCGATGCGCTGCTGGACGAGCATGCGGCGATCTGCGCGATGCTCGACGACATCAGCGCGCGCTGCTGCGAAGCAGCCGTGCTGGCGATCAACCAGGCCCTGTTCCGCATCGGCGATGCGCTGCTGACGCGCTACCAGCAGCACAAGGACGAGCAGCGCGCGATGGATTTCGCCGACCTCGAATGGCAGGCCGCGCGACTGATGTCGGACGAGGAAACCGCCACCTACCTGCAGGTGCGGCTAGATGCGCGCTACCGCCACCTGCTGCTCGACGAGTTCCAGGACACCAACCCGCTGCAATGGCGCATCCTGCAAGGATGGCTGGCCGGCTATGCGGGGCTGGGCGAGCGCCCGACGGTGTTCCTGGTGGGCGATCCCAAGCAGTCGATCTACCGTTTCCGCCGCGCCGATGCCAGGCTGTTCGGCGCCGCCGGCGAGATGCTGCGCGATGCGTTCGGCGCCACCGTGCTGCGCACCAACCGGACCCGGCGCAATCGCGCCGAAGTGCTGGACTGGGTCAACGCCGTGTTCGACAGCGCGCGCGCCGAGGGCCGCTATCCGCTGTACTCGACCCAGACCACGGCGCTGGGCGGCTGCGGCGGGCCGGTGTGGCTGTTGCCGCTGGTGGAGTCCGATGACGCCAGAGAAAGCGCCGCGGAGGATGCGGACGATGAACCGGCGCAAGCCGCCGGCGCGCATCGCGACACGCTGCTGCAGCCGCGCCGGCAGGCCGGCGATTCGCTGCGGCTGGAAGAAGGGCGGCGCGTGGCGGCGTGGCTGCGGCTGGTGCGCGATACCGTGCCGGTGCACGAAGGCAACACCCAGCGGCCCGCGCGCTGGAGCGACATGCACCTGCTGGTGCGCCGCAAGACCCATCTGGCCGACTACGAGCGCGCGCTGCGCGAGGCCGGCATCCCGTGCCTGAGCCCACGCCGCGGCGGCCTGCTGGCCACGCTAGAGGCGCTGGACCTGTCGGCGCTGCTGGCGTTCCTGATGACGCCCGAGTCGGACCTGGACCTGGCGCATGTGCTGAAGAGCCCGCTGGTGGGCGCGAGCGACGATGATCTGCTGGCGCTCGCGCAAATGGAGGGCGAGGGCGGCTGGTGGGCGCGCATCGAGGCCACCGGGCTGCCGCCGCAGGTTTCCGACGCGCTGCGCGAAGGCGTGCCGCGACTGCGGCAGTGGCTGCGCGTCGCGCCGCACCAGCCGGTGCATGACCTGATCGACCAGATCTTCCACGGCGGCGAGGTGCGGCGGCGCTACGCCGAGGCCGCGCCGCCGGATATCCGCGAGCAGGTGCTGGCCAACCTCGACGCCTTCCTGAAGCTGTCGCTCGACCTCGATGGCGGGCGCTATCCGAGCCTGCCGAAGTTTATCGACGAGCTGCAGGAAATCCGCCGCGGCGACGAAGGCGAAAGCCCCGACGAAGGCGGCATGGGCGAGCGCGCCGAAGATCTCGAGCCGGCCGACGACGATCCGGCCTACGCCGGCCTCGACGCGGTCCATATCCTGACCGTGCATGCCGCCAAGGGACTGGAAGCGCCGTTCGTGGTGCTGCTCGATGCCAACCACAGCGAGCCGGCCGCGGACCGCGGCGGCATCCTGGTCGACTGGCCGCCGTCGTCGCCGGTGCCGCGCCATTTCTCCGCCTACGGCAAGCGCAGCGAGCGCGGGCTGGCGCGCGCGCCGCTGTTCGAAGCCGAGGCGGCGCTGGGCGAGCGCGAGAACTGGAACCTGCTGTACGTGGCCATGACGCGCGCGCAGCAGGGCCTGCTGGTCAGCGGCGTCAAGGGGCGCGCCAGCCGCGCCGGTGCGGGCGACGGCAATGCCGAGATCGCCGGCAGCTGGTATGTGCGGCTGCAGGCCGCGGGCGTCGGCGAAATGGTGCCGGCTTATCCGGACGCCCAGGGCGATGCGGCCGGCGCGCAAGCCTTGCTGCCCGCGCGACTGAGCGAGCCGGTGCGCTTCACCGATTTCCGGCTGCGCTACCGCGATGCCGTCGAGGATCCGCGCCAGGCAGGCTTTGCCGACGACGACGCCGAGGGGGAGGGCGAGTCCGACGGCATCGTCTTCAACGCCGCCGCGGCACGCCATGGCGAACTGGTGCACGCGCTGCTGGAACGCCTGACGCGCTATCCCGAAGCCTTTGCCGGCGTGCCCGCGCTCGATACGGTATTGCGGTGGTTCCCGCTGACCGGCGCGCACACCGACGCGGCACGGTCAGCCTGGCGGCAACAGGTGGAAGAGGCGCTGGCGGCGGTGGCCGCAATGCTGCGTGCTCCGGCGCTGGCGCCGCTATTGGCGGCGCATGATGCGTGCAGCGCGCGTAACGAGGTTGAACTGTACGACGCGCGTGGACGGCTGCTGCGTATCGACCGGCTGGTGGAATTCGACGACCGCGTCGTCGTCGTCGACTACAAGCTGCGCCTGCTGCCGCAGGAGCACGCCGCCTATCGCGCGCAACTGGGCCGCTACGCGGCGGCGATCGCGCCGATGTTCCCGGGCAAGCGCGTCGAGGCGGGCGTGGCTACCGCCGAGGGCGAATGGATTCCCGCCGAGCGCCTGGCGCCGCCGGTTCCGCAACAGGGTTCGCTGTTCTGAAGGCTGGCGCGGCGCGCCGGCAAGGGCAGCGGAATCGGCGCAAAATGGGGCGCATGGCGCGCGCGGTGGCGGCCCGGCTGTACTAAAGTGACAGGGACGGCGCTGCGAGCCGCTGGCGCGCGGGATGCTGCGTGGCGTGGCGTAGACGGATAAGCGGGAAGCGGTACTGCGGAAGGGAAGTGTGAGGTGGACGAGCCTGACCCTCGGCACTGGCGGAAAACGGCTGTGGCTGCTTCGTTCCCGACCTGACCAGGTTGACCGCGCCACCATGCGAGGAGGCCCGTCCGAGCGGCATTGTACCCCAGAGCGTGCGTGCGCGCAGAATTTGCATCGAATGCCCTTGGCACGCGCGGGTCATTGCCCGCGCCATGGCGCCGGGTTGATCTGGCGCAGGCGATGCGCGCCGCGCTGGCCCGACCATTCACCAACCCGCACACATGGTGAGCCAATACATGAACGCAAACGACCAGATCATTCGCGGCGCGCTGGCGCCGCAGGAAATCTCCACCGAAGTCCTGCTCGAAAAATACGCCAAGGGCGAAGAGCGCAGCATCGCCGAGGTCAGGCAGCGCGTGGCGCGCGCGCTGGCGCAGGCCGAGCCCGAGGACCAGCGCGAAGCCTGGAGCGCGCGCTTCCTGTGGGCGCAGGAAAACGGCTTCGTGCCGGCCGGACGAATCAATTCCGCGGCGGGCACCGGGATCCAGGCCACGCTGATCAACTGCTTCGTGCAGCCGGTGGGGGACTCGGTGTCGGAGCCGCGCGATGGCCGCCCCAGCATCTACACCGCGGTGGCGCAGGCCGCGGAAACCATGCGCCGCGGCGGCGGCGTGGGCTATGACTTTTCGGCGATCCGCCCGGCCGGGGCGCTGGTGCGCGCCACGCATTCGCGCGCGTCGGGGCCGGTGTCGTTCATGAAGGTGTTCGACGCCTCGTGCGCCACGGTGGAATCGGCCGGCGCGCGCCGCGGCGCGCAGATGGGCGTGCTGCGCTGCGACCATCCGGATATCGAGAGCTTTATCCACGCCAAGGACAAGGGCGAGCTCAGCAACTTCAATATCTCCATCGGCGTCACCGACGACTTCATGCAGGCGGTGCAGGCCGATGCCGAGATCGAGCTGGTGCACGAGGCCGAGCCCGGCGCCGACATGATCGCCGCCGGCGCGTATCGCCGCGACGACGGGCAATGGGTGTACCGGCGCGTGCCGGCGCGCAACCTGTGGGACCAGGTCATGCAGGCCACCTACGACCATGCCGAGCCGGGCATCCTGTTCCTGTCGCAGATCAACGCCGACAACAACCTCTATTACTGCGAGCGCATCGAGGCCACCAACCCCTGCGCCGAGCAGCCGCTGCCGTCCTATGGCTGCTGCTGCCTGGGCTCGATCAACCTGACCCGCTTCGTGCGCCAGCCCTTCACGCCGCAGGCCGAATTCGATTTCGACGCCTTTGCCGAAGTGGTGCGCGTGGCCACCCGCATGCTCGACAACGTGCTCGACGTGACCTTCTGGCCGTTGCCCGAACAGCAGGCCGAGGCCCACGCCAAGCGCCGCGTCGGCCTGGGCTTCCTCGGGCTGGGCAGCGCGCTGGTGATGCTGGGCCTGCGCTACGACACCGAGCCGGCGCGGCAACTGGCGGCGCGGATCTCGGAGCGCATGCGCGACGAGGCCTACCTGGCCTCGACCGAACTGGCGGTGCAGAAGGGTGCCTTTCCCCTGTTCGATGCCGGCGCCTACCTGCAGAGCGGCTTCGCCAGCCGGCTGCCGGAGCCGGTGCGCGAGGCCATCGGCCGCCACGGGCTGCGCAACTCGCACCTGCTGTCGATCGCGCCCACCGGCACCATCACGCTGGCCTTTGCCGACAATGCGTCCAATGGCATCGAGCCGGCCTTCTCGTGGACCTACAACCGCAGGAAGCGCATGCCGGACAACAGCTACCGCAGCTTCGAGGTGGCGGACCATGCCTGGCGGCTCTACCGTCACATGGGGGCCGACATGGCGCAGCTGCCGGACGCGTTCGTTACGGCGCTGCAGATGTCGGCGCTGGACCATATGCGGATGCTCGAAGCGGTGCAGCCGTATATCGACACCAGCATCAGCAAGACCGTCAACGTGCCGGAGGACTATCCGTACGAAGCTTTCCGCAACCTGTACCTCGAGGCCTGGAAGGCCGGTCTGAAGGGGCTGGCGACGTATCGCCCGAACTCGGTGCTGGGCGCGGTGCTGTCGGTCGAGGCGCCCGCCGCGCCGGCCGTGCCCACGGCCGACGACAACCCGCTGGTGCGCCCGTTCGGCAGCCGGCCGGTGGGCGACCTGGAGGGCGTGACGTCCAAGGTCGAATACCTGACCTACGAGGGCCACAAGACCGTCTACCTGACCGTCAACTTCATGCGCGTCGCCGGCGTGGCCGAAGGCAGGCCGGTGGAGATCGAGCGCCCGGTGGAGTTCTTCATGCCGGCGGGCCAGCGCAGCGAGGGCCAACAATGGATCACCTCGACCATGCGGCTGTTGTCGATGGTGGCGCGCTCGGGCGGTTCGGTGGCCAAGGCGCTGGCCGACATGCGCAACGTGGTGTGGGACAAGGGCACGGTGCGCTACGGCACGCTGGTGCGCCAGGACGGCACCGAGGTGCCGCGCTTCCATGATTCCGAGGTGGCGGCGTTGGGCTATGCGCTGCAGCGCATCCTGATCAAGCGCGGCTTCCTGGACGCCGACGGCGGCCAGGTGCCGGTGGCGGCGCTGGCCGCGCGGCTGGCGCAGCGCGACGGCGGCGGCCTGGCGCTGGCGGCCGGGGCGGACTTGGCCGGCACCCCCGGTGCGGCGCCCGGCGTGCCCGGCGTGGGCACCGGCAAGCCTTGTCCGGAGTGTGGTGCGCACGCCTTGCACAAGGTCGACGGTTGCGCCAAATGCGCCAATTGCGGCTACGTCGGCGAGTGCGGCTGAACCGCGCCGCGGGCGGCCGGTGGCCACCGGCGCGGGCCGCCGGCGCCGGGCCCGGATAAAGACGCCGGGGCCGGCCACCGGGCGGCCGGAGCGGGGCCGCCTTTTGCTACAATCGCCGCCATGAGTTATCAAGTTCTAGCGCGCAAATGGCGCCCCAGGGATTTCACCACGCTGGTCGGCCAGGAGCACGTGGTCCGCGCGCTCACGCACGCGCTGGAACAACAGCGGCTGCACCACGCCTACCTGTTCACCGGCACGCGCGGGGTCGGCAAGACCACGCTGTCGCGGATCCTGGCCAAGGCCCTGAACTGCACCGGCCCTGACGGCAGCGGCGGCATCACCGCCGAGCCGTGCGGGCAGTGCAAGGCCTGCCAGGAAATCGACAGCGGCCGCTTCGTCGACTACATCGAGATGGACGCCGCGTCCAACCGCGGCGTCGACGAAATGGCCCAGTTGCTGGACAAGGCCGTTTACGCTCCCACTGCCGGGCGCTTCAAGGTCTACATGATCGACGAAGTGCACATGCTGACCAACCACGCCTTCAACGCCATGCTGAAGACGCTGGAAGAGCCGCCCGGGCACGTCAAGTTCATCCTCGCCACCACCGACCCGCAGAAGATCCCGGTCACGGTGCTGTCGCGCTGCCTGCAGTTCAACCTGAAGCAGATGCCGCCGGGACATATCGTCTCGCACCTTGACCATATCCTGGCGCAGGAAGGCATCGCCCACGACGGCAACGCGCTGCGGCTGCTGGCCCAGGCCGCGCATGGCTCGATGCGCGATGCGCTGTCGCTGACCGACCAGGCCATCGCCTACAGCGCGGGGCAGGTGTCGGAGGAAGCCGTGCGCGGCATGCTGGGCGCGATCGATCAAAGTTACCTGGTGCAGCTGCTGGATGCGCTGGCCGCCGAGGATGGTGCCGCCATGCTGGCGATCGCCGATGCCATGGCCGACCGCAGCCTGTCGTTTGCCGGCGCGCTGCAGGACCTCGGTTCGCTGCTGCACAAGGTGGCGCTGGCGCAGGCCGTGCCGGCGTCGGTGCAGGACGAATGGCCCGAAGCCGACGAGGTGCGGCGCCTGGCCGGCGTGTTCGACGCGCAGGAAGTGCAGCTGTTCTACCAGATCGCCAATCTTGGCCGCAGCGAGCTGGCGCTGGCGCCGGACGAGTACGCTGGCTTTACCATGACGCTGCTGCGCATGCTGGCATTCCGGCCGTCGTCCGAACCGGCCGCCACGACCGGGCAGGGCGGCGGCGCAGCGCCCGCGCGACCGCGCAGTGCCGGCATGCCGACCGCGGCGCGACCGGCCGAGGCAAGCCAGGCGGCGACTGCCGCCGCTGCGCCGGCTGCTCCCGCTGATTCCATTACCGATTCCACTCCGGCGCCAGCCGCGGTGCCGCCCACGGTTGCGCCACCTGCGCCCGTAGCCGGGCCTGCCGCCGCGTCGGCGCAGGCTGCCGCGGCCGAACCCGCGCCGGCGCGCGCGGCAGGCGGCGCCATGTCGCCAGCGGCCGCGGCGCTGGCCGCCGCGCGCCAGGCTTCCGCCGCCCGCGGCGGCGCCCGCAAGGCGCCGGCATCGGCCATGCCCGCCGCGCCGGCCGCTGCGCAGCGGCCGCCGGCGCAACCGTTGCGCGCCCCCGCGGCCGTAGCCGCGAGCCGTCCCGCTGCGGCACCGGCACCGGCCCCGGCAGCGGCCCCTGTTTCGCGGCCGTCGGCGCCGCAGCCGCCCGCACCGGCGGCAGCGTCCGCGGCACGCCCCGTGGCTGCCAAACCGCAGCAAGAATCCGTGCCGCCATGGGAAGTTGCCGGCGGCAGCGATGTGCCGCCGTGGGAAGAGCTGCCGCCCGACCTGCCGGTGATCGGGCCTTATGACAGCGATCCGGGCTACAACGACTACGGCTTCAGCGATCCCGCACCGCGCGCCACCGCGCCGCGCCACGGCGCCGCACGCCCGGCATCGGCCCCGGCCCGCGAGTCCGAACCGGCGCGCGAGGGGGCTGCCGTGCCGGCGGCGCCCGCGGAATCGGCCAAATTCGTCGCGCCGCGCCCGCCCGCCGCGGGCGAGGACGGCACCCCGCCGGTGTTCACCGGCGCATGGCCGGTGCTGGCGGCCGGCCTGCCGCTGAAGGGCCTGGCGCAGCAACTGGCTTACCAGAGCGAGCTGACGCAGGTGGTCGGGCGAACCTTCCATCTGCGCATCCCGGTCGCGGCGCTGGGCGAAAACGGCGTCGCCGACCGGCTGCAACAGGCGCTGTCCGACCACTTCGGCGAGCCGGTGCGCGTGCTCTGCGAAGTCGGCGGGGTCACGGTCACCGCCGCCGCCGCCGATGCCGAGGCCCGTGCCGAACGCCAGCGCCAGGCCGAGGCCGCGATCGAGGCCGATCCTTTCGTGCAGGGGCTGCTGCGCGACTTCGGCGGCCAGATCGTGCCAGGCTCGATCCAGCCGCGCGCCGCCTGAGCGGCGGCTGGCGTTACTGAATTTCCGTCACCGAACTCTTACCGAATCCAGGAGCATTCCATCATGATGAAAGGTCAACTCGCCGGGCTGATGAAGCAGGCCCAGCAGATGCAGGAAAACATGAAGAAGATGCAGGAGCAGCTGGCCCTGATCGAGGTCGAGGGCCAGTCCGGCGCCGGTCTCGTCAAGGTGGTGATGACCTGCAAGAACGACGTCAAGCGCGTCACCATCGACCCCAGCCTGCTGGCCGAGGGCGAGGACAAGGACCTGCTGGAAGACCTGGTCGCCGCGGCCTTCAACGATGCCGTGCGCAAGGCCGAGGCCACCACGCAGGAAAAGATGGGCTCGATGACCTCGGGCCTGCCGCTGCCCCCGGGCTTCAAGCTGCCGTTCTAAGGCCATTGTGAAAGCGTCGTCGCCGACTTCGCTGCAGGCGCTGGTCGAGGCGCTGCGGGTGCTGCCCGGCGTCGGGCCCAAGTCCGCCCAGCGCATGGCCTACCACCTGCTGCAGCACGACCGCGAGGGCGCGCGCAAGCTTGGCGATGCGCTGCGCGGCGCGGCGGACCATATCCGCCACTGCCAGCGCTGCAATACCTTCACCGAGCAGGAGATCTGCGAGACCTGCCTGGACGACCGCCGCGACGCCTCGGTGCTGTGCGTGGTGGAAACGCCGGCCGACCAGGTCATGATCGAGCAGACCCTGACCTACCGCGGCAAGTATTTCGTGCTGATGGGCCGGCTCTCGCCGCTGGACGGCATCGGTCCGCGCGAGATCCACCTGGACCGGCTGCTGGCGCGCGCCACCGAGCCCGAGCTGGGCGGCCCGGTCGGCGAGGTCATCGTCGCCACCAATTTCACCAGCGAAGGCGAGGCCACCGCGCACTACATCGGCGAGATGCTCAAGGCGCGCGGCCTCAGGGTGTCGCGCCTGGCGCGCGGCGTGCCGGTGGGCGGCGAGCTGGAGTATGTCGATGCCGGCACCATCGCCCGCGCGGTGATGGACCGCCGCAACCTCTGAACGCCGTCGCGCCGCCTGGCGTGGCTGCCGCGGCCACCGCCACCGGCGCGCTCCGCCTCCATTTCCTGTCCGCCCCATGAACCTGGCCCGCTTCGATCTCGTCACGCTTGGCTTGTTCGTTGCCGTGGCCCGGCAGGGCAGCATCTCGGCCGGCGCGCGCCAGTCGCACCTGGCCGTGGCGGCCGCGAGCAAGCGTATTTCTGACCTGGAGACCGCGGTCGGCGCGCCGCTGTTCTTTCGCCATGCCGCCGGCGTGCAGCTGACCGAGGCCGGCCAGGCCTGCTTCCACCATGCGCTGACCATCCTGCAGGATGTCGAGCGCATGGCCGGCGTGATGTCGGACTATGCTTCGGGCGTGCGCGGGCAGGTGCGCGTGTGCGCCAACACCTCGGCGATCACGCAGTTCCTGCCCGATGACCTGGCCTCGTTCATGCAGCGCCACCCGACCATCCGCATCGAGCTGGAAGAGCAGAACTCGCGCGACATCGTTGCCGCGCTGGTCGAGAACCGCGCCGACGTCGGGATCTTTGCCGACCGTACTCCGGCGGCGGGGCTGATGACGGTCGAATACCGCCAGGACGAGCTGGTCATCATCACCCCGCCCAACCATCCGCTCGCCGCGCGCGGGCCGGTGCGCTACGCCGATACGCTGGAATTCGATTTCGTCAGCCTGCCGCAGGAAACCTCGCTGGCCGCGCGCCTGCTGGAAGAGAGCAGCCGGCTGGACCGGCCGTTCCGGCTGCGCATCCAGGTGCGCAGCTTCGACGCCATGTGCCGCATGGTGATGGCCGGGCTGGGCGTGGGCGTGCTGCCGCGCATCGCGGCCGAGCCCCACGTCAAGTCGATGGGGCTGTCGCTGGTGACCCTGCAGGATGCCTGGGCGCGCCGCTCGCTGCTGATCGGGCTGCGCGACCCGGCCGGCCTGACGGTCTCGGCGCGGCTGCTGATCACCCACCTGTGCGGGGACCGGGCGCCGTTCTAGGGCGTCCGTGCGGTAGCTCGACGCAGCCTTTCGCGTTCCGAGAAAGCCCGCTTCTCCGATTGCCGATTCCTGGCCAGCCCCGCGCTGGGGCAAACTCCGTCCGAACGCAATGTATGGCATGCCAGTCAATGGTGTTGCCGCACTGCAACAAGACTGCCGCAACGCACGGAGACACCCATGGCGCAACAGATCCTGGAGGGCATTCGCGTCCTCGAACTCGGACAACTCATCGCCGGCCCCTTTGCCGCCAAGACCCTGGCTGACTTTGGCGCCCACATCATCAAGGTGGAGCCGCCCGGGCAGGGCGACCCGCTGCGCAAATGGCGCATGCTGCATGAAGGCACCTCGGTGTGGTGGGAGGCGCAGTCGCGCAACAAGGAATCGGTCTGCATCGACCTGCGCCAGCCGGAAGGGCAGGCGCTGGTGCGCAAGCTGGCCGCCGAGGCCGATGTGCTGATCGAGAATTTCCGCCCCGGCACCATGGAGAAGTGGGGCCTGGGCTGGGACGTGCTGCATGCCGACAACCCGCGCCTGATCATGCTGCGCGTGTCGGGCTACGGCCAGACCGGCCCGAAGAAGGACGAGCCCGGCTTTGCCGCGGTGGCCGAGGCCATGGCCGGCCTGCGCCACCTGACCGGCGAGCCCGGCCGCGCGCCGGTGCGCGCCGGCCTGTCGCTGGGCGACACCATCGCCGGGCTGCATGGCGCGATGGGCGTGCTGCTGGCGCTGTACCAGCGCGATGCGCGCGGCGGCGAAGGGCAGGTGATCGACGTGGCGCTGTACGAGTCGCTGTTCAACCTGAGCGAGAGCCTGCTGCCGGAATACTCGGCTTTCGGCGCGGTGCGCCAGCCCGCCGGCGGCGCGCTGCCGGGGATCGCGCCGTCCAACGCCTATCCCTGCGCCAGCGGCGAATACGTGCTGGTGGCGGCCAACGGCGACGCCATCTTCAAGCGCATGATGCTTGCCATCGGCCGCGCCGACCTGGCCGACGATCCCGCGCTGGAGCGCAACGACGGCCGCGTCGCGCGCGTCGACGAGATCGACGCCGCGATCGCCGACTGGACCCGCACGCAGACGGTGGAGTCGGTGCTGGCGGTGCTGCGCGACGCGCAGGTGCCGTCGGGCCGCATCTATACCGTCAAGGACATCGCCGAAGACCCGCACTACCGCGCCCGCGGCGTGATCGAGTCGGTGACCTCGGCCGGCGGCCTGACCGTCGAAGTGCCGGGGGTGGTGCCGAAGCTGTCGGCCAGCCCAGGAGCCATCCATGACCGCGCGCCGGCGCTGGGCGAGCATACCGATGCGGTGCTGAAGCAGGCCGGCTTCGACGACGCTGCCATTGCCGACCTGCGCGCGCGCAAGGTGATCGCATGAGCGCCGCCGCCAACCCGTTGCGCGGCCCGGCCCGCGTCGAGATCAATGAAGTCGCGCCGCGCGATGGCCTGCAGATCGAGCCGGTGGTGGTGCCGACCGACGCCAAGGTGGCCTTTGTCGATGCGCTTTCGGCCTGCGGCTTCGCGCGCATCGAGGCCACCTCGTTCACCTCGGCGCGCGCCATTCCCGCGCTGGCCGACGCCGAGGCGCTGATGCACCGCATGCGGCGCCAGCCGGGCGTGCGCTACACCGCGCTGGTGCCCAACCTGCGCGGGCTCGAGCGCGCGCTGTCGTGCCGGCCCGACGAGGTCAACCTGGTGATGTCGGCCAGCGAGACCCACAACCGCGCCAACCTGCGCATGACGCGCGCGCAGTCGCGGCAGCAGCTGCTGGCGATGATTGCCGAGGCGGGTGCGGCCGGCGTGCCGGTCAACGTGTCGCTGTCGACGGTATTCGGCTGCCCGTTCGAGGGCGAAGTCGATGTCGCCGAGGTAATGGCGCTGGCCAGTGCCTTCGCCGACGCCGGCGCGGCCGGCATCACGCTGTGCGACACCACCGGCATGGCCTATCCGAACCAGGTCGCGGCGCTGTGCCAGGCCTTCCAGGCCGCGCTGCCCGCCACCGGCCTGACCATCCACCTGCACAACACCCGCGGCATGGGCCTGGCCAATGCCGTGGCCGCCTGGCAGACCGGCGTGACGCGCTTCGACGCCGCCGCCGGCGGCCTGGGCGGATGCCCTTATGCGCCCGGTGCCAGCGGCAACGTCAGCACCGAAGACCTGGTCCACATGTTCGACTGCATGGGCGTGCAGACCGGTGTCGACCTCGGCGCGCTGCTCGACGTGGTGGCCGGCATGCCGGAACTGGTCGGCCGCGACCTGCCTAGCCAGCTGCTCAGCGCGGGACCGCGCCTGCGCACGCACCAGGCGCCGGCCTGGCTGGCCGAGCATTTTGCCGGGCAGGCGTAGCCCTGCACGCGCACCACAACAACGTATCCACAAGACCAAACGGAGACCCTCATGAAGCAAGCCCATCAACACCAGCCCGCCATGCCGGCACGGCGCAAGGCCGTGGCCGCGACGCTGGCCGCCATCGGCACCGCATGGTTCGCCCCGGCGGCACTGGCGCAGGAGGGCGGCTATCCCGCGCGCCCGGTAACGCTGGTGGTATCGGCCGCGGCCGGCGGCACCACCGACCTCGCCGCACGCATGATTGCCGAGCCGCTGTCCAAGGCGCTCGGCCAGCCGGTGGTGGTGGACAACCGTCCCGGCGGCAACGGCAGCATCGCGGCGCAACTGGTGGCGCGGGCCAAGCCGGACGGCTACACGCTGATGCTGCAGTACTCGGGCTTCCACGTGATCACGCCGCTGCTGGTCAAGAACCTGTCGTGGGACCCGGTCAAGGACTTCGCGCCGGTGGCCAATATCCTGTCGGCGCCGCAGGTGCTGGTGGTGCGCCCGAGCCTGCCGGTCAAGTCGCTGAAGGAACTGGTGGCCTACGCCAAGGCCAACCCGGACAAGCTCAACTACGCCTCGTCGGGCAACGGCTCGCTGCAGCACGTCTCGACCGAGCTGCTGAACCAGATGGCCGGCACGAAAATCACGCACGTGCCCTACAAGGGCACCGGCCCGGCCATGACCGACCTGCTCGGCGGCTCGGTCGACCTGACCATCACCACGCCGCCGCCGCTGATGGCCCATATCGCCGCCGGCAAGCTGCGCCCGCTGGTGGTGACCAGCAAGACCCGCCTGCCCAGCCTGAAGGACGTGCCGTCGGCGCCCGAGGCCGGCTACCCCGACCTGGACGTGTCGTCGTGGTTTGCGATGTACGCGCCGGCGGGCACGCCCAAGCCGGTGGTCGACAAGCTGACTGGCGAGATCGACAAGATCATGCGCACCGAGGCCTTCCGCAAGAAGGCCGAGGAACTGGGCGCCGAGGCGAAATACATGAACCCGCAGCAGCTGGCGCAATACCAGAAGGCCGAGCTGGCGCGCTGGGCCAAGGTGATCAAGTCCGCCGATATCCACGCCGAATGACGCCAGCGTTGCGGCAAGGTGATCGAAAGGTAAGGGGGCTAAGCTGGCGGGTTTGCTAGGTATTGATACCGATGCGGTGCGTCGCACCGTCCGGTAGCATCGCAAATTGCCGCACCGCGGCGCGCCCCCCTTCACGCGCATCTGCCGCGGCGCCAGTCCACACGGGTAGGAGATCTCGCATGTATAACAAGAAATTCTGGAAGCAATTCCTGATCGCGCTGGCGCTGTTCCTGGCCGGCTGGTTTACCTTCGGCCATGCCCTGGCACAGGGCAAGCCCGAGAAGACCAAGGTCACCATCGCGGTGGGCGGCAAGAACCTGTTCTATTACCTGCCGCTGACCATCGCCGAGCGCCTCGGCTACTTCAAGGAAGAAGGGCTGGAGGTCGAGATCGTCGACTTCGCCGGCGGCGCCAAGGCGCTGCAGGCCGTGGTGGGCGGCAGCGCCGACGTGGTCTCGGGCGCCTACGAGCACACCATCAACCTGCAGGCCAAGGGCCAGCGCTACCAGGAGTTCGTTTTGCAGGGCCGCGCCCCGCAGATCGTGCTGGTGGTGTCGAACAAGACCATGCCCAACTTCAAGTCGATCGCCGACCTGAAGGGCAAGAAGATCGGCGTGACCGCGCCGGGCTCATCGACCAACATGATGGCCAACTTCGTGCTGGCCAAGGCCGGCCTGAAGCCCTCGGACGTGTCGTTCATCGGCGTGGGCGCCAGCGCCGGCGCGGTGGCGGCGATGCGTTCGGGCCAGATCGATGCCATGGCCAACCTGGACCCGGTGGTGTCGATGCTGACGCAGAAGAACGAGGTGCGCATTGCCTCGGACACCCGCACGCTCAAGGACACCCAGGCGGTGTTCGGCGGCAATATGCCGTCGGGCTGCCTGTATGCGTCGCAGGCGTTTATCCAGCAGAACCCGAACACCACGCAGGCGCTCACCAACGCCATGGTGCGCGCGCTCAAGTGGCTGCAGAAGGCGGGTCCGTCCGACATCGTCAAGACCGTGCCGGAAAGCTACCTGCTGGGCGACCGCGCGCTGTACCTGGCCGCTTGGGAAAAGGTCAAGGAAGCGATCTCGCCGGACGGCACCATGCCGGCCGACGGCCCGCGCACCGCGCTCAACGCGCTGGGCCAGTTCGACGCCGAACTGAAGGGCAAGTCGATCAAGCTGGAAGAGACCTACACCAACGCCTTCGTGCAGAAGGCCAACGCCAAGTACAAGTAATTTCCCTGCCGTCGACGCCATCGGCCCGCTGCCCGCAGCGGGCCTTTGCTTTGCGGCAGCGACGGCTTATCCATCATCACTCGCCCGCGCCGCGCTGTGCGCGCCACGGCGGGTCTGAGACGGTTCATCATGAGCATTCCCGCACTTTCACTCGACCAGGTCACCTGTACCTTTGTCTCGCGCGATGACCGCAGCCAGCGCTATACCGCGGTCAAGGACGTCACGCTGTCGATCCAGCCCGGCGAATTCGTATCGGTGGTGGGTCCCACCGGCTGCGGCAAGTCGACGCTGCTGAATGTCGGCGCCGGCCTGCTGGAGCCTTCCAGCGGCGAGGTGCGCGTGTTCGGCGAGCCGCTGCGCGGCATCAACCGGCGCGCCGGCTACATGTTCCAGACCGAGGCGCTGATGCCGTGGCGCAGCGCGCTCGACAACGTCGTCGCCGGCCTGGAATTCCGCGGCACGGCGCGCGCCGAGGCGGTGCAGCAGGGCGAGGAATGGCTGCGCCGCGTGGGCCTGGGCGGGTTTGGCGACCGCTACCCGCACCAGCTGTCGGGCGGCATGCGCAAGCGCGTGGCGCTGGCGCAGACGCTGGTGCTGGACCCGGACATCATCCTGATGGACGAGCCGTTCTCCGCGCTCGACATCCAGACCCGCCAGCTGATGGAGAACGAAGTGCTGGAGCTGTGGGCCGCCAAGCGCAAGGCCGTGCTCTTCATCACCCACGACCTGGACGAAGCCATTGCCATGAGCGACCGCGTGGTGGTGCTGTCGGCCGGCCCCGGCACGCATCCGATCGGCGAGTTCGCGATCGACCTGCCGCGCCCGCGCGACGTGGCCGAGATCCGCAACCACCCGCGCTTTGTCGAGCTGCACGCCGCGATCTGGGACGTGCTGCGCGAGGAAGTGCTCAAGGGCTACGCCCAGCAGCGCAAGGTAGCCTGACCGGCCCTGCGTCCCCATTCAAAACAAGAACTGAATCCCGATGGCATTCCGTACTGATTCCAAGGGCATGCTGCGCGTCTGGCAGCTGCTGGTCCTGGTGGTGATCCTCGGCGTGTGGCACGTGGCCACGCGCTCGCAGCAGGTCGCGTTTTTCTTTGGCGAGCCGCTGATGGTGGCGCAACGCATCTGGAACTGGTTTATCGTCGAGCGCGATATCTACCTGCACCTGGGCGTGACCCTGATCGAAACCGTGCTGGCCTTCGGCATCGGCACGGTGGCGGGGCTGGGCGTCGGCCTGTGGCTGGCGCTGAGCCCGCTGACCTCCGCCATCCTCGATCCCTACGTCAAGGCCATGAACTCGATGCCGCGCGTGATCCTGGCGCCGATCTTCGCGGTCTGGTTCGGCCTGGGCATCTGGTCGAAGGTGGCGCTGGCGGTGACGCTGGTGTTCTTCATCGTCTTCTTCAACGTCTACCAAGGCGTCAAGGAAGTGAGCCCGGTGGTGCTGGCCAATGCGCGCATGCTGGGCGCGAGCCAGAAGCAGCTGCTGCGCCATGTCTACCTGCCGAGCGCGACCAGCTGGGTGTTCTCGTCGCTGCATACCTCGGTGGGCCTGGCCTTCGTCGGCGCGGTGGTGGGCGAATACCTGGGCTCGGCGCGCGGCGTGGGTTATCTGATCCTGCAGGCCGAGGGCACCTTCGATATCAATACCGTGTTTGCCGGCATCGTGGTGCTGACCGCGTTTGCGCTGGTGCTGGACTGGATGGTCGGCATCGGCGAGAAGCGGCTGATGAAGTGGCAGCCGCAGAGCGGGGAGACGGAGAAGCTTTGAATTGAAGCGCGAAGCGAAGCGAAGGGAAGGGCGGCTGCGGCCGCCCTTTTGCTTTGCCGGCAGCGCTCAGCCTGCGGCGCTTGCCTCAGGCGCATCAAAGCAGACCGATACGGTCAGCCCGCCTCCCGGCGTATCCCCCAGCACCACCGCCGCACCATGCAGCCGCGCGATCTCGCGCACGATCGACAGCCCCAGCCCGGTTCCTTCCACGGACTGTCCGCTCTCGCCGCGATAGAAGCGCCGGAACACCGCATCGCGCTCTGCCGGCGCAATGCCGGGGCCGTTGTCGATCACCTGCAGCCACGGCACGCCGCCGTGCAGCGCCACGCGCACCGTGACCACCGCACCGCGCCCCGCATAGCGGATCGCGTTGTCGATCAGGTTGCCAGTCAGCTCCTGCAGCAGCTCGGCCTGCCCGGAGACCTGCACCGGGCCTACCTGCTCGAAGCCCAGGTCGACTTCGCTGCCACGCGCCACCGGCGCCCAGTCCAGTGCCACGCCTTGCGCCAGCGCATCGAGCCGCAGCGGCCTGAGCGTGGGCATATAGCCCGCATCAGGCTCCAGCCGCGACAGCGACAGCAGCTGCTGCACGCCCTTGGAGGCATGGCGCACGGTGCCGTGCAGCAGCCGCATATGCTCGCGCACGCGTTCGGCGTCGCGCTCGCGCAGCGCCAGCTCGGACTGCGCCTGGATGATCGCCAGCGGCGTCTTGAGCTGGTGCGCAGCATCGGCAAAGAAGCGCTTGCGCGCCTGCACCATGCCGTGGAGCCGGTCCATGTACTGGTTCAGCGCCTGCACCAGCGGCTTCATCTCGGCGGGCAGGTCCTTCTGCTCGATCGGGTCGAGCTGCGTGCCGCGTCGCGCCACCGTGTCGGAGAGCCGGTTCAGCGGCCGCAGCCCGCGCCGCACGCCGAGCCAGACGATGCCCAGCGCCAGCGTCACCAGCATCAGCTCCTGCAGCAGCGAGCCGATCAGGATGTCGCGCGCCAGCAGCTGGCGCGGCTCGATGGTTTCGCCCACCAGCACCCACACCAGGCGCGTGCGCGCCGAGCCCACGTCGTACACCGGCAGCGCCTGGGCCGCCATGCGCAGCGGGTGCTCGCGGAAGACAGTGTCGTAGAACTCGGTGCGGTACAGCCGCAGCGGCGCCTCGGCCGGCATCGGCAAGTCGTCGTAGCCGGTCACGGTGGCGCCGTCCTCGTCGCGGATGCGGTAGAAGATGCGCGGGCCGGCCTGGTCGTCGAAGAGTTCCAGCGCGAGGTTTGGCACGTCGACCTGGAGCCGCCCCTCGCGCAGGCGGATGCCTTCGCGCATTGCGCGCAGCGACGCCTCCAGCGTGCGGTCGAAGGCGATATGCGCGGCCGACATGGCGCGCTCATAGGTCAGCCACGCATCGAAGGCGAGCAGGGCCATCAGCGGCAGCAGCAGCCATAGCGACAGCTGCAGGCGCAGGCTGGGCGCCTGTCGTGGGAGCCTCATGCCGCCGGCCGCGCTTCGAGCAGATAGCCCAGCCCGCGCAGCGTGACGATGGCGACGCCGCTGCCGTCGAGCTTCTTGCGCAGCCGGTGCACGTAGATCTCGATCGCATCCGGGTTGACCGATTCGTCGATGCCGAAGATCTTCTCCGACAGCGCCGCCTTGTTCACCGCGCGCCCATCGCGCAGCAGCAGCACCTCGAGCACGGCGCGTTCGCGCCCGGTCAGCGGCAGCAGTTCGCCGTGCAGCAGGACGGCACGGCTGACGCTGTCGTAGTGCAGCGGGCCGCAGGCGATCTGCGTGCTCTCATGCCCGTGGGCACGGCGGATCAGCGCGCGGGCGCGCGCTTCCAGTTCGGACAGGTCGAAGGGCTTGGCCAGGTAGTCGTCGGCGCCCAGGTCCAGGCCGCGCACGCGGTCTTCGACCGAGCCGTGCGCGGTCAGGATCAGCACCGGCAGCGGGTTGCGGCGCTGGCGCAGGCGGCGCAGCACTTCCAGGCCGTCCAGTCCGGGCAAGCCCAGGTCCAGGATCAGCAGCGCGTAGTCCTGCGTGCTGAGCAGGTTGTCGGCGCTGCGGCCGTCGTGCATGCAGTCGACCGTGAAGCCGGCCTGGCCCAGGGCCTGGCTCAGGGAATTGGCCAGCATCACATTGTCTTCGGCAAGCAGGATACGCATGGGGCAGGGCAGTCAGGCGGCAATACGGAAAACCGGCCGGAACGGCCGAGGCCAGACAGATACAGGGAAGTGCGCCGGCTTAGAAGCTAGGGAAACCCCCAGTCCCGCAGCGGCGCGGTGCCCGCGAAAAGCCTGCATTCCGAAAGCGAACTGAAAGTGCGCGTCCCCTACCATCCGGCCGGCTAATGATTCACACAACAAGCACAAGCAAGGAGATAGCATGAAGCGTACGGCATTGGCATTCGCAGCGATGGGTCTGGCTGCGGCCGGATCGGCATCCGCCCAATCGAGCGTGACCATGTATGGCCTGGTGGACGCCGGCATCGAATATGTCAGCCACGCGGGTCCGGACGGCTCGGCGGTCAAGCTGACCTCGGGCGGCAAGAACACCTCGCGCTGGGGCATCCGCGGCAGCGAAGACCTGGGCGGCGGCCTGAAGGCGATCTTCGCCCTGGAAAGCGGCATCACCATCGACACCGGCAGGCTGGACACCGACAACACGCTGTTCGATCGCCGTGCCACGGTGGGCCTGGCAAGCCGCTACGGCCAGGTGGTGCTGGGCCGCACCTTTACCACGACCTACGACTTCATGCTGCCGTTCGACCCGATGGGCTACGCGCCGGCCTATTCGTGGGCCACTTCGTCGACCGCCACCGGCGGCCGCAAGGACGGCCTGTTCTCGCGCGCCTCGAACGCGGTCCGCTACGACGGCAGCTTCGGCGGCCTGAAGCTGGGCGCAACCGTGGCCATGGGCGAAGTGGCGGGGGACTTCAAGAGCTCGTCCAAGTACGCGCTGGGGGTGGGCTACAGCGCCGGCAAGTTTGCCGCGGCGGCCACCTGGGACCGCCAGAACGGCGCCGGCAGCAGCACCACGCCGGCCGACAGCACCGACTACATCCAGGGCATCCATGCCGGCGCCAGCTATGACTTCGGCGACCTGAAGCTGTTTGCCGGCTACCGCAACTACAAGCGCACCTTCACCACCGGCGCGGCGACGGACCGCAGCGACATGTACTGGGGCGGCGCCAGCTATGACTTCACGCCGGCCTTCACGCTGTATGGCGCGGTCTACAAGCAGAACATCAAGGGCGGCAACAACGCCGACCCGATCCTGTTCTCGCTGCGCGGCCAGTACGCGCTGTCCAAGCGCACGCTGGCCTACCTGTCGGTGGGCTATGCCGATGCGCGCAACGGGCAGAACGTCAGCGTCTCGCGCGACCTGGTCGGCTTCGCCAACAACCAGACCGGCGTCATGGCCGGCCTGCAGCATCGCTTCTGAGGAAGGGGCGGCCTGAATGGCCGGAATGGCCTCATCGGCCTGTTGGGAACTGCCCGCCGCCTGGCGCATGGGTGTGCGCCATCGAGGGCGGCTGGCAGCTTGAGGCGCGTTGCCTCAGCCGGGCGCAGGGCGTAGCCGCACGCCTTGCGCCCTTCTTTTACCGGCGGGCAGGGCGCGCCGCCGGCGTGCGTGCCGCTCAGGGCACGATCACGATCTTGCCGGTGACCTTGCGCGCTTCCATGTCCTTGAGCGCCTGCGCAGCCTGCTCCAGCGGATAGCGCGCCGAGATATGCGGGCGGATCTTGCCTTCCTTCATCCAGCCCAGCATCTGCGCCATGTTGGCCTGGTTGGCCTTGGGCTCGCGCCGCACGAAATCGCCCCAGAACACGCCTACCAGCGACGCGCCCTTGAGCAGCGCCAGGTTCAGCGGCAGCCTCGGGATCTCGCCGTTGGCGAAGCCCACCACCAGGTAGCGGCCGCGCCAGCCGATCGAGCGGAACGCCGGCTCGGCATAGATGCCGCCGACCGGGTCGTAGATCACGTCCGGACCCTTGCCGTCGGTCAGCGCCTTGATGCGCTCGCGCAGGTCTTCGGTGCTGTAGTTGATCAAGGCGTCGGCGCCATGCTGCTTGCACACCTCCAGCTTTTCGTCGGTCGACGCCGCCGCGATCACGCGCGCACCGATGGCCTTGCCGATCTCGATCGCCGCGAGGCCCACGCCGCCGGCCGCGCCCAGCACCAGCATGGTCTGGCCGGCTTTGAGCTCGCCGCGGTCGATTACCGCGTGGTGCGAGGTGCCGTAGGTCAGCGTGAAGGCGGCCGCGGTCTCGAAGTCGATGCCGGGCGGCATCGGCACCACCGACGCCGCCGGCGCCCTGGCCTGGCTGGCGAAAGCGCCATTGCCCAGGTAGGCGATGACCTTGTCGCCGGGCTTGACGTGGGTGACGCCTTCGCCCACCGCGTTGACCACGCCGGCGAGTTCCGAACCCGGGGTGAACGGCAGCTCGGGCTTGGCCTGGTACTTGTTCTGGATGATCAGCACATCCGGGAAGTTGACCGCGGCCGCCTTGACGTCGATGACCACTTCGCCCTTGCCGGGCACCAGGTCGGGCAGGGTTTCGAGGGTCAGCGAATCGGGCGGACCCCAGGCTTTGCACAGTACGGCTTTCATCTTGTCTCCGGTGGTGTGGTTGGCATGCCGCGCCAGTCAAGCTTACGCGGGCCGGCGGGGCAAGTGTAGCGCAGGAATAGCACGGTCGTTCTGTTTCATGCCGAAGCCGTGGAGGCGGTCATTTGCGGCCTGCATACAGTGCCGGTGCCGGCGCCGCAGATGGCCAGATCGGGCGGCGCGCAGGCCGCTTGCGCGCCGGCGCTCAGGTACAATCGCGGCATGCATATCCTTCTCGCCAACGACGACGGTTATCTCGCGCCGGGACTGGCCGTTTTGCATGCTGCGCTCGCGCCGCTGGGCCGGATCACGGTCATCGCGCCGGAGCAGAACCATAGCGGCGCTTCCAATTCCCTGACCCTGCAGCGTCCGCTGTCGATCTACGAGGCGCGCGAAGGCGTGCAAAAAGGTTTTCGCTTCGTCAACGGCACGCCCACGGACTGCGTGCATATCGCGCTGACCGGGCTGCTCGACGAAAAACCCGACCTGGTGGTGTCCGGCATCAACCAGGGCCAGAACATGGGCGAGGACGTGCTCTACTCCGGCACCGTCGCAGCCGCGATCGAGGGCTACCTGCTGGGGATTCCCTCGGTGGCCTTATCGCAGGTCGACAAGGGCTGGGAACACCTCGATGCCGCCGCGCGCGTCGCGCGCACCGTGGTCGAGCGCATCATCGACACGCCGCCGGCCGAGCCGTTTCTGCTCAACGTCAATATCCCGAACCTGCCGTTCGAACATATCCAGGGCTATCGCGCCACGCGTCTGGGCAAGCGCCATCCGTCGCAGCCGGTGATCACGCAGGTCAATCCGCGCGGCGATACCAATTACTGGATCGGCCCGGCCGGCGACGCGCGCGATGCCAGCGAGGGCACCGACTTCCACGCGACCGCGCAGGGCTATGTCTCGCTCACGCCGTTGCAGCTGGACCTGACCCATCGCGGGCAGCTCGACGCGCTCGACCAGTGGCTGAAGTAGGGCCGCCGGTCCCAAGCCACCCGAGCCGCCCGAGCCGCAGAATCGCCGCGTCGCGCCCCCGATGAGTTCCACGCCCCCTCGCAACAAGTTCCCGCTGCCGCTGGATGCGGTGGTCGAGCGCAAGCCCGCGCCCGCGCGCACCGCCGGCATTCCCGCCGTGGGCGCGCCGCGTCCGGCCGCGCCCGTGCCGCCGCCCGCGACGCCAGCCAAGCCGCGCCTGCCGCGCACCGCGGCACCGGCACCCGCGCCGGTGCCTGCCAGCGCGGTCGAGCAGCGCGCCTCGGCGGCCACCGCGGGCGGAGGCGGCATGGCCTCGGCGCGCGCGCGCGTGGCACTGGCGGCGCGGCTGCGCGCCGCGGGCATCCGCGACGAGCGCGTGCTGTCGGCCATCGCCACGGTGCCGCGCCACCTGTTCGTCGAGCCGGGACTGGCGTCGCAGGCGTATGAAGACGCGGCGCTGCCGATCGGCCATCAGCAGACCATCTCCAAGCCATCGGTGGTGGCGCGCATGATCGAACTGCTGCGCGAGGGCCTGGGCGCCGAGGCGCCGCTGGAGCGCGTGCTCGAGATCGGCACCGGCTGCGGCTACCAGGCCGCGGTGCTGGCCCAGGTGGCGCGCGAAGTCTTCTCGATCGAGCGCATCCGGCCGCTGCACGAACAGGCCAAGGCGAACCTGCGGCCCTTGCGCGTGCCCAACCTGCGCCTGCATTACGGCGACGGCATGCTGGGCCTGCCGCAGGCCGCGCCGTTCTCGTCCATCATCCTCGCCGCGGCCGGCATGGAGGTGCCCGAGGCGCTGCTGGAGCAACTGGCCATCGGCGGGCGGCTGATCGCCCCGGTCGCGGTGATGCCGCCGGCAGGCGTGCCCGGCCAGACCGTGACGCAGCAGCTGCTGCTGATCGAGCGGCGCAACCGCCATCGCTTTCACCGAACCGCGCTTGAAGCCGTTTTCTTTGTGCCCTTAAAATCGGGCACCATCTGAGTCGAACTATGCACAACATCGTGAAATCGCAAAATTTCGCACGCGCCGGACAACTTTTTGCGGCGACCTCGCTCGCGGCCCTGCTGGCCGCCTGCGCCAATTCGCCGATGCCGGCGCCGGTCGTGGACCGTACCTCCACCTCCGGTACCGCCGCGGCGACGCTGGAACCGGCGCCGCCCGGGTACTATCGGGTCAAGCGAGGCGATACCCTTTACCGTATCGCGCTGGAGAACGGCCAGTCGTATCGCGATGTGGCGGCGTGGAACAACCTGACCAACGTGAACCAGATCGAGGTCGGCCAGCTGCTGCGCATCGTGCCGCCGGGTGCCGACGTCAACACTGCGCCTGGCGTGGCCACCATGCCGGTGGCGCCGGGCACGGTGCAGGCCCAGCCGATCGACCAGGCCCGTCCGAACGGCACGCCGGTGCCGCCGCCGGCCACGCCTGCGGCCGCGGCTTCGGCGCCGGCGGCAGCGCCCGCCGCGACCGCGCCGGCATCGGCGCCGATGGCCGATGGCTCGATGAAGCTGAGCTGGCCGGCGACCGGCCAGATGGTCGGCAAATTCGACGACAAGGGCAATAAAGGCATCGATATTGCGGGCAAGAAGGGCGATTCGGTGCTGGCCGCGGATGACGGTCGGGTGATTCACGTAGGCCCCTTGCGCGGCTACGGGAATCTTGTCATCATCAAACACAACGAGACATTT
Organism: Cupriavidus sp. 207A1; assembly: GCF_057798955.1. Taxonomy (NCBI): domain Bacteria; kingdom Pseudomonadati; phylum Pseudomonadota; class Betaproteobacteria; order Burkholderiales; family Burkholderiaceae; genus Cupriavidus; species Cupriavidus sp. 207A1. The sequence continues at coordinate 168,672 of NZ_JBYOJO010000003.1, forward strand.
CTTACCGCTTACGGGCACAACGACAAGGTGCTCGTCGCTGAGCAATCCACGGTCCGAAAAGGCCAGAAGATTGCAGAGATGGGCAACAGTGATACCGACCGGGTGAAGCTTCACTTCGAAGTTCGCAAGAACGGAAAACCGGTTGATCCGATGCGGTACCTGCCGCCACAGTGAGGGTTCATGCCACGCCAGAAAACCGTCTCCTCCGGAACCGTCAGCAGGGCTCGCCGTCCCAAGCAGCCGGAAGTGAAGGCTGGTGTGGCGCATCCCGACGAACACGCCGATGCAGAGGGCTTCGAGCCCGATCTCGCCGCCGAGATGCTTCCCGTGACCGACGAGCCCATCGCCACCTCCGCTTCGGTGGGCCTGCGCGAGGCCGACCTGCTCGGCGACGACAATGATCGCAACGAGCGCCATCTGCGCGACGACGACGAGGACGAGTCGGAAGACGAGGACGAAGACGGCGCGGAAAACGGCACCGAAAGCGCCGCCGCCGAGCATGACGATTTCCGCACGGTGCTGCATACCGAGCTGGCCGCCGACACCGTCCAGCACTACCTGAACCGCATCAGCATCAAGCCGCTGCTGTCGGCGCCGGAAGAACTGCATTTCTCCACGCTGGCCAAGGATGGCGACTTTGCCGCGCGCCAGGTCATGATCGAGCGCAACCTGCGGCTGGTGGTCAGCATCGCCAAGGGCTATCTCAATCGCGGCGTGCCGCTGCTCGACCTGATCGAGGAGGGCAACCTGGGCCTGATGCACGCGATCGAGAAGTTCGATCCGTCGCGCGGTTTCCGCTTTTCGACCTACGCAACGTGGTGGATCCGCCAGAGCATCGAGCGCGCCATCATGAACCAGGCCCGCACGGTCCGCCTGCCGGTCCACGTGATCCGCGAACTCAACCAGGTGCTGCGCGCCAAGCGCCATCTGGAGAAGGGCGGCACCGACGGGCGCGACGCCAGCCTGGAAGACATCGCCCACCTGCTGGGCAAGACGCCGGACGAAGTGCAGGACGTCCTGGCCCTCAACGAACACACCACCTCGCTCGATACGCCGTTCGATCTCGATCCCGGCTCGAGCCTCCTGGATTTCCTCTCCGACGAGCACAACGCCGCCCCCGACCAGGAGGTGGCGCACCGCGAGCTGGAAGGGCTGATGAAGCTCTGGCTGGCGCGCCTGTCGGAAAAGCATCGCTACGTGGTCGAGCGCCGCTTCGGCCTCAACCACATCGAGCCCGCCACGCTGGAAGAGCTTGCCGAGGAGATGGGCCTGACGCGCGAGCGCGTGCGGCAGATCCAGCAGGAGGCGCTGGTCAAGCTCAAGCGGCATTTCGCTTCGCAAGGTGTCAGGAAGGACGCCGTTCTATGACCCCTGTGCTGGTATTCGACATCGAGACCATTCCCGATGTCGCCGGCCTGCGCCGTTTGCATGACCATCCCGATGCGATGAGCGACGCCGAAGTCGCCGAGCATGCGTTCTCCGCCCGCCGGGAAAAGACCGGCAGCGATTTCCTCCCGCACTACCTGCAGCGTGTCGCCGCGATTTCCTGCGTGCTGCGGCGCACGCACCGCGATGGCTCGGCCGTGTTCCATGTCGGCTCGCTCGGCACGCCGCAGGACGGCGAGGCCACGCTGATCCAGAAGTTCTATGAACTGATCGCGCGCTACAGCCCGCAGCTGGTGTCGTGGAATGGCGGCGGCTTCGACCTGCCGGTGCTGCACTACCGCGGCCTGGTCAACGGCATCACCGCGCCGCGCTACTGGGAGATGGGCGAGGGCCGCGACGAGGACAGCCGCGACTTCAAGTGGAACAACTACATCAGCCGCTACCACATGCGGCACCTGGACCTGATGGACCTGCTGGCGATGTACCAGCCGCGCGCCAGCGCCCCGCTCGATGACCTCGCCAAGCTGTGCGGCTTTCCCGGCAAGATGGGGATGGACGGCAGCAAGGTGTGGCAGGCCTTCCAGGCCGGGCAGCTCGACGAGATCCGCGCTTACTGCGAGACCGATGTCGTCAATACCTACCTGATGTACTGCCGCTTCCAGCTGATGCGCGGCGGGCTGTCGCCGCGCGAGTTCGACCTCGAGATGGAATTCGTCCAGGAATCGCTGGCCGAGCTGCCGGGCGAACAGTGGATGGAATACCTGCAGGCCTTCCGCCTGCAGCGCCTGACGCCCGAAGCCGAAGACCTCGAAGACTGACGACGGCAGCCGCTAGCCCGGCCTGGACCGGCCTAGACCGGCCTAGAGGTCCAGCGACAGCAGGATCGGCTGGTGGTCCGAGGCATCGGTGTCGGCGTTGACCTCGCAGCGCCGGATGCGGGCAACGAGCGGCTCGGTCACCAGCATGAAGTCGCAGGCAAAGGGCGGCTCGGGCCATTGTTCCTTGTCGTGCAGCGCGCAGGTAGGGGCATGCGGCTGGCCGGGGTGCGCATGCAGCCAGGCGTCGCGCCAGGGCAGAGTGCCGTCGTCGAACGGTTCCAGCATGCGCCGATAGGCGATATCGTCGGGTTTGCTGTTGAAGTCGCCGCACAGGATGGCTTCGGCGGGCCGCGGCTCCGGCGTGAACGGGCCCGGCCACTGCTCGCTGCGGCCGGGGCGGCGGGCGTGAGCGCAAGCCTCGGCATGCCAGTCGCGCAGGGCTTCGGCCTGCGCCGTGCGCTGGGTCGCCGAATAATATTCCAGGTGGGTGCAGATCACGCGCAGCCGCGCGCTGCCGGCCTCGACCGTGGCTTCCAGCGCCACCCGCGGCATCGATGCCACCTCCGGATCCGCCGGCCAGGGCAATGCGTGGCGGAACACTTCGCGCACCGGCAGCCGGGTGGCGATCAGGTTGCCGAACTGCTTGAGCTCGCCGGTGCGGCCACGCCGCTCGACCGCCGGCGCATAGAGCAGGTGATAGCCGGGCAGCAGAGCGGTCAGCTCGGACACCTGGTCGGCGCCGGGCTCGCCGCGCAGTTCGCCAAAGCCGCGCGTCACCTCCTGCAGGCACAGCACGTCGGCATCGGCCATGGCGCGCAGCGTCTGTACCTGCCGCGCCAGGTCGACGCGCCCGTCGGCCCCGCGCCCCCACTGGATGTTCCACGAAATCAGTTCCATGCCTGCTCTCCGTCGTTGGCCCGGACGTACGCCAACGGAGCCGGCCCGGTCTGGCATACAATCGCGCTTTCGTAAAACAATACGTCAGGTTTTATCTGGTGTCCCAAGCCGTGTCCTCCCCACAAGAAACGCCGGCTGTGCCGGCTGCTGCGGCCGTCGAAGGTGCTGCCCCCGTCGCAAAGAATTCCCGTGGCCGTGGTGCCGCCCAGGGCGGTACGCCCGCGGACGACCCCGTGGTGACGATCGACAGCCTCGACATGGAAGCGCGCGGCGTCGGCCGGCTGGTCAACGAGGATGGCACACCCGGCAAGGTGATCTTCGTCGAGGGCGCGCTGCCCGGCGAGACCGTCAGCTACCGCAGCTATCGCCGCAAGCCCAGCTACGAGCAGGCTCACCTGGGCGAAGTGCGACAAGCCTCGGTGATGCGCGTCGAGCCGGGCTGCCAGCACTTTGGCGTCTGCGGCGGGTGCTCGATGCAGCATCTGGATTCGCGCGCGCAGCTCGCCATCAAGCAGCGCGTGCTGGAAGACAACCTGTGGCACTTGTCCAAGGTGAAGCCCGACGTGGTGTTCCGCCCGATCGCGGGGCCGGACTGGGGCTATCGCTACCGCGCGCGGCTGACGGTGCGCCATGTGGCCAAGAAGGGCGGGGTGCTGGTCGGCTTCCATGAGCGCAAGAGCAGCTACGTCGCCGACATGACGCGCTGCGAGATCCTGCCGCCGCATGTGTCAGCGATGCTGGTGCCGCTGCGCGAGCTGGTGATGGGGCTGTCGATCCGCGAGCGCATGCCGCAGATCGAGCTGGCCGTGGGCCAGGAAGTGACCGCGCTGGTGTTGCGCATCCTGGAACCCCTGACGGAAGCCGACAAGGACCTGCTGCGCGCCTTCGCCGATGCGCACAAAGTGCAGTTCTGGCTGCAGCCGAAGGGCCCCGATACGGTCTATCCGTTCTACCCGGCCGACGCCGAGCTGGCCTACACGCTGCCCGAGTTCGGCATCCGCATGCCGTTCAAGCCGACCGACTTCACCCAGGTGAACCACCAGATCAACCGCGTGCTGATCGGCCGCGCGCTGCGCCTGCTCGATGCCCAGCCGCAGGACCGCCTGCTCGACCTGTTCTGCGGCATCGGCAACTTCACGCTGCCGCTGGCGACGCAGGGCAAGTCGGTGATGGGCATCGAAGGCAGCGAGGCGCTGACCACGCGCGCGCTCGCCAATGCGGAATACAACGGACTCGCCGCCAAGACCGAGTTCGCGTGCCGCAACCTGTTCGAGGTCTCCGCGGAAGACATTGCCGCGCTGGGCCGCTTCGACCGCTGGCTGGTCGATCCGCCGCGCGAAGGCGCGCTGGCGGTATGCAAGGCGCTCGGCGAGCTGGCGCAGCAGGGCAGCGACTTGCTGCCGCGGCGCATTGTCTATGTGTCGTGCAGCCCCGCCACGCTGGCGCGCGACGCCGGCCTGCTGGTGCACGAGGCGGGCTACCGCCTGAGCGGCGCCGGCGTGGTCAACATGTTCCCGCATACGTCGCACGTGGAATCGATCGCGGTGTTCGACCGCGACTGATCGCAGCGACCAAAAGAAAAGCCGGCCAACTGGCCGGCTCTTTTCATGCCGCGGCGACTGCCGTCATTCGCGGTTGCCGCCGAAGATGCCCAGCAGAGCCAGCAGGTTGGCGAACACGTTGTACACGTCCAGGTAGATCGCCAGCGTGGCGGTAATGTAGTTGGTCTCGCCGCCGTTCACCACGCGCTGCACGTCGAACAGGATGTAGGCCGAGAAGATGCCGATCGCGATCACCGACACCGTGATCATCAGCGCCGGCAGCTGCAGCCAGATGTTGGCCACGCTGGCCAGGATCAGCAGGATCACGCCGACGAACAGGAACTTGCCCAGGCCGGAGAAATCACGCTTGCTGACGGTGGCGATCGATGCCATCGCGCCGAACACGGCCGCGGTGCCGCCAAAGGCGTACATGATCAATGCCGGGCCGTTCGAGAACGACAAGGTGACGCTGATCAGTCGCGACAGCATCAGGCCCATGAAGAAGGTAAAGGCCAGCAGCAGGACCACGCCCATGCTGCTGTTCTTGGTCTTCTCGATGGCAAAGAAGAACCCGAACGCGATCGCCAGGAACAGTATCAGCGACAGGCCGGGGCTGCCCGCCATGAAGCTGAAGCCGGTGGCCACGCCGATCCACGCACCGAGCACGGTGGGGATCATCGAGAGCGCCAGCAGCCAGTAAGTGTTGCGCAAGACCCGGTTGCGAACGACGACGTCAGTGACGGTCGACGCACTGTTGCCGAAACCGTAGGTGTTCAGCTTGTTATCCATGGTGACTCCTGTCTCAAAACGGTGAGGCGCCGGCGTTGCGAGACCTCAAATGCGAAGACTCGTATGGAAGCCGGACGGAACCATCGTCAATGTGGCATCGGGCAGGCCGGATTGCAAGGGCGCGGTAATTCAATCGTCACCTGCCGCTGACTCACGTCCGTTCGACGCCGCTCACATTGGATGTTAGCGGCGGCGCTGCGTTCCAGGGATGACAAGGTTGTAATGTGCAGTTTGTGCAACTCCCTGAAGGCATGTGCGCGAGGGGCGGGCGGGCCCGTCCGGAGGTCTGCAAGACCCTCGAAACGGTCATAGTCTTCGTGCTAGAATTGCACGTTTAATCCATTTGTAACCCCTTCATTTTTCGGAGTTTTTCATGGCGATCGAACGCACCCTGTCGATTATCAAGCCGGATGCCGTGGCCAAGAACGTGATTGGCCAGATCTACGCCCGTTTCGAGGCCGCCGGCCTGAAGATCGTTGCTGCCAAGATGGTGCACCTGTCGCGCGGCGAAGCCGAGCAGTTCTACGCTGTCCACAAGGAGCGTCCGTTCTTCAAGGACCTGGTCGACTTCATGGTGTCGGGCCCGGTCATGATCCAGGCGCTGGAAGGCGAAAACGCCATTGCCAAGAACCGCGACCTGATGGGCGCCACCGACCCGAAGAAGGCCGAGAAGGGCACCATCCGCGCCGACTTCGCCGACAGCATCGACGCCAACGCCGTGCACGGCTCGGACGCCGCTGAAACCGCTGCCGTGGAAGTGGCATTCTTCTTCCCGGGCATGAACGTCTACAGCCGCTGATCGGCTGCTGACCGACACCAAGCCGAGTTTGCCGTCATGAACGATCTCGTCAACCTGCTCGACCTCGACGCGGACGCGCTCACCGCCTATTGCGGCGAGCTCGGCGAGAAGCCGTTCCGTGCGCGGCAACTGCAACGCTGGATCCACCACTACGGTGCCAGCCGCTTCGACGCCATGTCGGATCTCGCCAAGTCGCTGCGCGAAAAGCTCGCGACCCGCGCCGAGATCCGCGCGCCGGCCGCCATCACCGACAACCTGTCGGCCGACGGCACGCGCAAGTGGCTGCTCGACGTGGGCGAGGGCAACGCGGTGGAGACGGTGTACATCCCCGAGGAAACGCGTGGCACGCTGTGCGTTTCCTCGCAGGCGGGATGCGCCGTCAACTGCCGGTTCTGTTCCACCGGCAAGCAGGGCTTTTCGCGCAACCTCAGCACCGGTGAGATCATCGGACAGCTGTGGATGGCCGAGTTCGCCATGCGCGAGCAACTGGGCCGCGGCCCCAAGGATGACCGCGTCATCTCCAACGTGGTGATGATGGGCATGGGCGAGCCGCTGCTGAACTACGACGCGGTCGTGCCGGCCATGCGGCTGATGCTCGACGACAACGCCTACGGCCTGTCGCGCCGCCGCGTGACGCTGTCCACCTCGGGCGTGGTGCCTATGATGGACCGCTTGTCCAAAGATTTGCCGGTCGCCCTGGCCGTGTCGCTGCATGCGTCCAACGACGCCCTGCGCGACGTGCTGGTGCCGCTGAACAAGAAGTACCCGCTGGCCGAACTGATGGCGGCATGCCGCCGCTACCTGGAGTTCGCGCCGCGCGATTTCATTACTTTCGAATACTGCATGCTGGATGGCGTCAACGACGGCGTCGAGCATGCGCGGGAGCTGCTGAAGCTTGTCGCCGACGTGCCGTGCAAGTTCAACCTGATCCCGTTCAACCCCTTCCCGGAATCGGGCCTGAAGCGCTCCAACAACGAGCAGATCCGCCGTTTCGCCCAGGTGCTGATGGACGCGGGCATTGTCACCACCATCCGCAAGACCCGTGGCGACGACATCGACGCCGCCTGCGGCCAGCTGGCCGGGGAAGTGAAGGACCGCACCCGCCTTGCCGAACGCGGCAAGTTCGGCAAGATCACGCCGCTGGTGCCGGTCACTGCCAGCGGCCAGCCGCGGGAGGCGCGCCCTGCATGATCCGTCTGATCGCTGCGGCCCTGCTGGGGCTGCTGATGTTGTCCGGGTGCCAGCTGCCGCATGCGCCGGCGCAGGATCTCCAGACCGCTTCCGACCAGACCGAGGCCAGGCGCCGGGCCGGCATCCGGCTGCAACTGGCCACCAATTACCTCGAGGCCGGCCAGACCGCGGTCGCGCTTGACGAGATCAAGCAGGCCATCGCCATCGATCCGTCGATGGCCGACGCCTACCATGTGCGGGCGCTGATCTACATGAGCATGAATGAACCGACGCTGGCCGAGGACAGCTTCCGCACCGCGGCGTCGATGCGCGCCAATGACGGCGACCTGCTTAACAACTACGGCTGGTTCCTGTGCCAGCAGGGGCGCTACGGCGAGGCCGTGCCCATGCTGCAGCGCGCCGTGTCCGCGCCGTCGGCCGGTGGCGCGGTCAAGCCGCTGATCAGCCTGGGCGCGTGCGAACTGCGCCAGGGCCACAGCGCCGAGGCGGAGAAGAACCTGAAGGCCGCGCTGGGCTACGACCGCAACAACCCGGTGGCGAACACCAACCTGGCGCTGGTGTTCTACCGGCGCGGCGATTACGTCCAGGCGCGCCAGTACGTCCAGCGCGTCAACAACAGCCAATTTGTCACTGCGCAATCCCTCTGGCTGGGAGCGCGCATTGCCCACCGACAGGGCGACGGCCGCACGCAGGATGCGCTGGGGGCGCAGCTGCGCAGCCGCTTCCCCGACTCGCGCGAGGTGGCCGCCTACGAACAAGGAGCATGGGATGAGTGAGCACGACCGCGCCGCAGGCCAGGCCGTACCGACGCAAGCAGTCGGCGGAGGCGCGCATGAAGGAGAACGTGAAGCCGCGGCGCGCGAGATCGGCGCGGCGCTGGCGCGCGAGCGCGAGGCGCAGCGGATGTCCGTCGAGGACGTCAGCGCACGGCTCAAGGTGGCGGCCAGCAAGCTGCGCGCGATCGAGGCGGCCGACCTGAAGGCGCTGCCCGACGTGACCTTCGCCAAGGGCGTGATGCGCGCCTATGCCCGCATGCTCCATGTCGATATCGACCCGCTGCTGGCGCGTTTCCAGCCGCGCGCGGTGGCGCAGGTGGCGGAAATCGCCCGCCAGCGCGAAGGCGGCATCAACGCCGCCTTCGACGACCGCAACCGCTTCCGCTCCGGCGGCAATGGCGGCCGCTGGGTCTGGCTGGCGCTGGTGGCGGTGGTGGTGGCCGCGGGCATCTGGTTCGGGCTCGATCATATCCGCGCGTGGATCGATGCGCGCAGCAGCGCCGCCGAAACGGTGGCGGCCGAGGCACCGGCCGCGGACAACGCGAGCACGGAAGCCGGTATCGTGACCGCGGCGCTGCCGCCGGTGATGGCAGCCAGCGACTCGCCGGCACCGTCCGCCGAAACCGTTCCGGCCAGCGCCGCAGCCGCTTCGGCGACGGTGGCAGCCCCGGCAGCGGCGGCAGCCACCGCGGCGCCGGCCGCATCGGCACCGGCAGCCCCGGCGGCATCCGCCGCGGCGGTCGGCGAGGGTGAACTGCAGATCCGCTTTGCCGCCGATACCTGGTTTGAAATCCGCGACAATAGCGGCAAGGTCGTCATGGGCGGCACCGCCAGGGCCGGCCAGACCATGGCTGGTGGCGGCACGGCCCCGTACAAGGTGGTGATCGGCAACGTCAAGGGCGTCGAAGCGTTCACGCGCGGCGGCACGCCGGTCGACCTGAAGGCAGCCAACCGCAACAACGTGGCGCGCCTGACGCTGCCCTGACGCGGGTGCGAGGTGCGGCAAGGTGCGTCTTTGCAAGGTGGTAACGCTATGAACCAACAGCTCTGTCTCCCGGTCCTGCCGGGCCCGCTGCCGCGCCGCCAGACCCGCCAGGCGCGGGTCGCGTGGGGCGACAATGTGGTGACCATCGGTGGCGATGCGCCGGTGCGGGTGCAGTCGATGACCAATACCGACACGGTCGACGCCATTGGCACCGCGATCCAGGTCAAGGAGCTGGCGCGCGCGGGTTCAGAGATCGTGCGCATCACGGTGAACACGCCCGAGGCCGCGGCCGCCGTGCCGTCGATCCGCGAGCAGCTCGACCGGATGGGTGTCGACGTGCCGCTGGTGGGAGATTTCCACTACAACGGCCACAAGCTGCTGCAGGATTATCCGGCCTGCGCCGAGGCGCTGTCCAAGTACCGCATCAACCCGGGCAACGTCGGCCAGGGCGCCAAGCGCGATACCCAGTTCGCGCAGATGATCGAGATGGCGTGCCGCTACAACAAGCCCGTGCGCATCGGCGTGAACTGGGGCAGCCTGGACCAGGACCTGCTGGCACGCATCATGGACGAGAACGCCGGGCGCGCCGAGCCGTGGCCGGCGCAGAGCGTGATGATCGAGGCGCTGATCACCTCGGCGATCGATTCGGCCAGGAAGGCCGAGGAGATCGGCCTGCCGGGCAGCCAGATCATCCTGTCGTGCAAGGTGTCGCAGGTGCAGGAGCTGGTCGCGGTCTACCGCGAGCTGGCGCGCCGCTGCGACTACGCGCTGCACCTCGGCCTGACCGAGGCCGGCATGGGCAGCAAGGGCATCGTGGCTTCCACCGCGGCGCTGTCGGTGCTGCTGCAGGAAGGCATCGGCGACACCATCCGCATCTCGCTGACGCCAGAACCGGGCGCGCCGCGCGAGAAAGAGGTGTACGTCGGTCAGGAAATCCTGCAGACCATGGGCCTGCGCAATTTCACCCCGATGGTGATTGCCTGCCCCGGCTGCGGCCGCACCACCAGCACGGTGTTCCAGGAGCTGGCGGCCAGCATCCAGGCCTACCTGCGCGAGCAGATGCCGCAATGGAAGACCGCCTACCCGGGCGTCGAGGAAATGGACGTGGCCGTGATGGGCTGCATCGTCAACGGCCCGGGCGAAAGCAAGCACGCCAATATCGGCATTTCGCTGCCGGGCTCGGGCGAATCCCCGGCCGCGCCGGTGTTCGTCGACGGCGTCAAGGTGAAGACGCTGCGCGGCGAGCGCATCGCGGAAGAATTCCAGGCGATCGTAGATGAATACGTTCGCACGCATTACGGCCCGGGCGCTGCGCGGGCCGGCAAAGAAGTGGCAGCCTGAGCCGGACCGGCCGGGACCAGCAGCCTGACTAGAACAGAATGACGCAAACCGAGACCATGGCCGCCGCCGGCGCCGCCAAGAACGAACCGAAGGCACGCCCCGCCAAGGCCCTGCAGGGCGTGAAGGGCATGAACGACATGCTGCCGGCCGACGCGCCGCTGTGGGAGCATTTCGAGAATGCCGCGCGCGCGATGCTGCGTGCCTACGGCTACCAGCAGATCCGCACGCCCATCGTCGAGCACACCCAGCTGTTCGTGCGCGGCATCGGCGAGGTCACCGACATCGTCGAGAAGGAGATGTACTCCTTCACCGATTCCCTCAACGGCGAGCAGCTGACGCTGCGCCCCGAGGGCACCGCGGCGGCCGTGCGCGCCACCATCGAGCACAACCTGCTGTACGACGGCCCGAAGCGCCTGTGGTACACCGGCCCGATGTTCCGCCACGAGCGTCCGCAGCGCGGCCGCTATCGCCAGTTCCACCAGCTCGGCGCCGAGGCGCTGGGTTTTGCCGGGCCGGACGTGGATGCCGAGATCATCCTGATGTGCCAGCGCCTGTGGGACGACCTGGGCCTGACCGGCGTGCGCCTCGAAATCAATTCGCTGGGGCAGGCCGACGAGCGCGCGGCGCACCGCGAACAGCTGATCAAGTACCTGGAAGGCTTCCAGGACATCCTCGACGACGACAGCAAGCGCCGCCTGTACACCAACCCGCTGCGCGTGCTCGACACCAAGAACCCGGCGCTGCAGGAGATGGCGGCCAACGCGCCCAAGCTGATCGACTTCCTGGGCGAAGCATCGCTGGCGCACTTCGAGGGCGTGCAGCGCCTGCTGAAGGCCAACAACATCCCGTTCAAGATCAACCCGCGCCTGGTGCGCGGCCTCGATTACTACAACCTGACGGTGTTCGAGTGGATCACCGACAAGCTGGGCGCGCAGGGCACCATCGCCGGCGGCGGCCGCTATGACCCGCTGATCGCGCAGATGGGCGGCAAGCCGGCGCCGGCTTGCGGCTGGGCCATGGGCATCGAGCGCATCATCGAGCTGATCCGCGAAGAGGGCGTGGTGCCCGATGCGGTCGGTTGCGACGTTTATTTCGTGCACCAGGGCGAAGCCGCCGCGCAGCAGGCGATGGTCGCGGCCGAGCGCCTGCGTGACGCCGGCGTCGACGTGGTGCTGCACGCCAGCCCGGACGGCAAGGGCGGCAGCTTCAAGTCGCAGATGAAGCGCGCCGACGCAAGCGGCGCGGCCTATGCCGTTATCATTGGCGACCACGAAGTGGCCGCCGGCGTGGTCCAGGTCAAGGAACTTCGCCAGCGCGAGCAGGCCGAAGGCGGTGGGCAACAGGCCACCGTGCCGGCCGAGGGTCTGGTCGATTACCTGATCGACGCCATGGTCGGCGCCAGCGAATAACCTCGCGCCGCAGCCTCACACCACGAGTATCCAACCAACGCAGGTGATTGCCTCGACATGGCTTACGATCTAGAAGAACAGGAACAGCTTGAGAATCTGAAGGCCTGGTGGCGCCAGTATGGCAATGCGCTGACCTGGGCGCTGATCATCGCGCTGCTGGCCTTTGCCGGCTGGAACGGCTGGAAGTACTGGGAGCGCAAGCAGGCCGGCGAAGCCGCGGTGCTGTACGAGCAGGTGCTGAAGGCCGCCGAGGCCCGCGATGCCGAGCGCATCAAGCGCGCCGCGACCGACCTGGAAGGCAAGTACGGCCGTACCGCCTACGGCCAGATGAGCGCACTCGTCGCCGGCCGCGTGCTGTACGATGCGGGCGACCTGACTGCCGCCAAGAGCCAGTTGCAATGGGCCATCGACCACGGCGACGAAGAGTATTCGCACCTGGCGCGCGTGCGCCTGGCCGGGGTGCTGCTCGACGAGAAGGCCTATGACCAGGGCCTGGCGCTGCTCAAGGACGAGCCGCCGGCTGCGTTCGTCGCGCTGTACGCGGACCGCCGTGGCGACCTGCTCGCCGCGCAGGACAAGCGCGACGATGCCCGCACCGCCTATCGCAAGGCGCTGGACAAGCTGGGCCAGGCCGAGCCGGCGATGCGCCAGATCATCCAGTTCAAGCTCGATGCGCTGGGCGCGGCCTGATCCGGCTGCCGCCTGAACCATTGCCATACCGTTGCCATACGTTGATCCGCGGATCGAACAACAGGACCGTAAAGTTATGACGTCAGTGCTTTCCCGTGCCGTACATCGCCAGCCCGCCCGCACCGTTTCGCGTGCGCTGGTGGCGGCTGCCTGCCTGGCCACGCTGGGCGGCTGCGCGCTGTTCAGCAAGGAAAACAAGCACCCGCCCGCCGAACTCAAGCCGGTTTCGGCCACGCTGGCGGTGCGCCAGGCCTGGAAGGCCGATGTCGGCAAGAGCGGCGCCTATTCGATGCAGCCGGCCGCGGCGGGCAACAATGTCTACGTGTCGTCCAACAACGGCAACGTGATGGCGCTCGAAGGCGCCAGCGGCCGCGTGCTGTGGAAGGCCAAGACTGACGTGGACCTGACCTCCGGGCCGGGCAGCGACGGCTCGGTCACCGCGGTCGCGGGCGAGAAGGGCGCGGTCTATGCCTTCGACGCCAGCGGCAAGCAGATCTGGAAGAAGCAGGTCAATGGCGAGGTCCTGTCCGCGCCGCTGGTCGGCAACGGCCTGGTGGTGGTGCGCACCACCGATACCCGGGTGTTCGGCCTGGATGCCGAGACCGGCGAGCGCCGCTGGATCTACCAGCGTTCGCAGACCCCGCTGAACCTGCGCGCGGCGATGGGCATGGTGTTCGCCGGCGACGGCATCGTGATGGGCTTCCCCGGTGGCAAGCTCGGCGTGCTGACGCCGGGCAACGGCGTGCTGCGCTGGGAAAGCGCGATTTCGTACCCCAAGGGCGTGTCGGAGATCGAGCGCCTGAACGACGTCACCGGCCTGCCCATGGTCAGCGGTCGCCAGGTCTGCGCCACCACCTTCCAGGGCCGCGTCGCCTGCCTGGAGCTGGCCAGCGGCCAGCCGCAGTGGGGCAAGGATTTCTCTTCGCCGGCGGGCCCCGCGCAGGATGACAATGCGCTTTACGCCAGCGACGAGCAATCCGTGGTGCATGCCTTCGACCGCCAGAACGGCAGCGAGCGCTGGAAGAACATCGACCTGCGTAACCGCCGCCTGGGCGCGCCGCTGGCGCTGGGCCGCTCGGTGGTGATGGGCGACTTCGAAGGCTATGTCCACTTCCTGTCGCGCGAAGACGGCCAGGTGGTGGCACGCATGAAGACCGATGGCAGCGCCATCACCGCCGCGCCCGTGGTGGCGGGGCAGACCCTGGTGATCCAGACGCGCGACGGCGACGTCTACGGTTTCCAGCCTGGCTGACAGGACCCTATGCGCGCTGCCGTACACCTGTCGGTACGGCCGGCGCCGAATCCGGTAGCATGATCCTTGGCGCGGCAGTTGCAGCGGGTCGGTGACCCGCGCCGCGCCCGACAGGACAAGCGGCAGCCCGCGCCCAGGTGGCGCGGGCTGCCGTTGGAACCCTTGACTCCGGAGTTACCGGGGGGCGGCAGTTGCCGGCCCCCGTTTCCGTTTATGGCATGAAACCAGTTATCGCACTTGTCGGCCGCCCCAATGTGGGCAAGTCGACGCTATTCAACCGCATGACCCGCTCGCGCGACGCGCTCGTCGCCGACCTGCCGGGCCTGACGCGCGACCGCCATTACGGCGAAGGGCGCATCGGCGAACGTCCGTTCATCGCCATCGATACCGGCGGCTTCGAACCCGTGGTCAAGGAAGGCATCGTCGCCGAGATGGCCAAGCAGACCAAGCAGGCGGTGGTCGAGGCCGACGTGGTGATCTTTATCGTCGACGGCCGCCTGGGCCTGGCGCCGCAGGACCGCGCCATCGCCGACTACCTGCGCAAGACCGGCCGGCGCATCATGCTGGCGGTCAACAAGGCCGAGGGCATGAAGTACACCTCGGTGGCGGCCGATTTCTATGAGCTGGGCATGGGCGATCCGTACGCGATCTCCGCCGCCCATGGTGACGGCGTGCGCGAGCTGGTCGATGAAGCCATCGAGCTGGCAGTGCAGGAGCGCCCCGAGCTGGCCGAGGAAGCCTCGGACGAGGGCAAGGGTGTCAAGATCGCCATCGTCGGGCGTCCCAATGTGGGCAAATCCACGCTGGTCAACACGCTGATCGGCGAAGAGCGCGTGATCGCCTTCGACATGCCCGGCACCACCCGCGACGCCATCTACGTGGAGTTCGAGCGTGGCGGCAAGCCCTATACGCTGATCGATACCGCCGGCCTGCGCCGGCGCGGCAAGGTGTTCGAGGCGATCGAGAAATTCTCGGTGGTCAAGACGCTGCAGTCGATCGCGGACGCCAACGTGGTGATCCTGCTGCTCGACGCGCAGCAGGATATTTCCGATCAGGATGCGCATATTGCCGGCTTTATCGTCGAGTCCGGTCGCGCGCTGGTGGTGGGCGTCAACAAGTGGGACGGCCTGGACGGCCATACGCGCGACCGCATCAAGCACGACCTCGAGCGCAAGCTGCAATTCCTCAGCTTTGCCAATGTCCACTTTGTGTCGGCGCGCGAACGCACCGGCATCGGCGCGCTGATGCGCTCGGTCGACGATGCGTATGCCGCGGCGATGGTCAAGCTACCGACTCCGCAGCTCACGCGCGTACTGCAGGAAGCGGTGGAATTCCAGCAGCCCAAGCGCGTCGGTGCATCGCGGCCCAAGCTGCGCTATGCGCACCAGGGCGGCTCGAATCCGCCCATCATCGTGATTCACGGCAATGCGCTGTCGGGCGTGGCCGAGACCTACCGGCGCTACCTGGAAAACCGTTTCCGTGCGGCCTTCAAGCTCAAGGGCACGCCCCTGCGCATTGAATTTCGCACGAACAAAAATCCGTACGCGGACTCGAAGGAGTGAGTCCGGAATCGGATCCGTGGCGGGCCAGTTTTCGTTTGCGTTCGTTTGGAACTGCGGCTAAATTCACGGTAGCAGGGGGTTCCCTGTGCATTGACGCCAACTTGGTACCGTTTTGATCTTTTTTCTGGCGCGTTTTTGCGCCGCCTGACTTGAACCGGGGATTTCCATCCCCATCATTCACCACTAAACCTATAAATTTGGAGTGTGCCATGAGCAACAAAGGGCAACTGCTACAAGACCCGTTCCTGAACGCGCTGCGCAAAGAGCACGTGCCGGTTTCCATCTATCTCGTCAATGGCATCAAGCTGCAAGGCAATATCGAATCGTTCGACCAGTATGTCGTCCTGCTGCGCAACACCGTGACCCAGATGGTCTACAAGCATGCGATTTCCACCGTCGTGCCGGCACGCGCGGTCAATTTCCGCGTGGATGATTCCGCCGAGGCCTGATCTGACCGATCTGCCCCAGGGCATCGTGGCGGCGCCAGGCGGCGCCGCCACGAAGCCCCGCGCCCGCGTGCCGCCGCACCCGGTGTCGCGAGGCCCCGCGGTTGCCAATGCGCCCGCCGCCACGTTCCGCATCATGCGGCGGCCTGTCCCGGCAGGGGCCAGGACAGTGTCCGAGATCCGCCATCCCTTCCCCTGAACCCGAATTTCCCTGCGCATTCGCGCCCGCCCTTGGACCCCAGAGCCACCTCCAATACCGCCCCTTCGCGCGCCATCCTCGTCGGCGTCGACTTCGGCAAGCATGATTTCCAGGAAAGCCTCAGCGAACTGGCGCTGCTGACCACCACCGCCGGCTCGCTGCCGGTGCATACGCTGACGGGCCGCCGCGCGCGGCCGGACCCGGCCTTGTTCATCGGCTCGGGCAAGGCCGAGGAGCTGAAGGAGGCAGCCGATGCGCTGGACGCCGACGTGGTGGTCTTCAACCACGCGCTGAGCCCGGCGCAGCAGCGCAACCTGGAGCGCTTCCTGCAACGCCACGTGATCGACCGCACCGGCCTGATCCTCGACATCTTCGGACAGCGCGCGCAGAGCCACGTGGGCAAGGTGCAGGTGGAGCTGGCGCAGGTGCAGTACCGCGCGTCGCGGCTGGTTCGCGCGTGGAGCCACCTGGAGCGGCAGAAGGGCGGTATCGGCATGCGCGGCGGCCCCGGCGAGCGCCAGCTGGAACTGGACCGCCGCATGCTGGACGAGCGCGCCAAGCGGCTCAAGTCCGATCTGTCGCGGCTGCAGCGCCAGCACAGCACGCAGCGGCGCGCGCGCGCGCGCAACGACACCCTCAGCATCTCGCTGGTCGGCTATACCAACGCCGGCAAGTCGACGCTGTTCAACGCGCTGACCAAGGCCGGCGCGTATGCGGCCAACCAGCTCTTCGCCACGCTCGACACCACTTCGCGCCGGCTGTTCCTGGATGGCCTGGGCAACGTGGTGCTGTCGGACACGGTCGGCTTTATCCGCGACCTGCCGACGCAGCTGGTGGCGGCGTTCCGTGCCACGCTGGACGAGACCGTGCATGCCGACCTGCTGCTGCATGTGGTGGACGCCTCGAGCCCGGTGCGCCACGAGCAGATCGAGCAGGTCAACCGGGTGCTGGCCGAAATCAATGCGCTCGACATCCCGCAGATCGTGGTGATGAACAAGATCGACGCCGCGCCCGAACTGCTGGGCGGCGGCCCGCGTATCGAGCGCGACGCGGACGGCATCCCCACCCGCGTGTTCCTGAGCGCGCGCGAGGGCCTGGGCCTGGACGCGCTGCGCGAGGCCGTGGTCGAGGTGGCGCAATGGCTGGCCAGCCGCCCGCCCGAGCCGCAACCCTATGATCCGCGCCTGGACGAGGTGGCGCAGTCCGATGACGCCGGCGATGGCGACCACGATGGCGTTGACGGCGGCGTGGCGGACGAGGGCGACGATGCCGATGCGGCGGACGCGCGCCGGCTGTAGGGCCCTGGTGGCCAGCCGCCGCACCAGGCCGCTATGGTGCCGGTTCGGCGCCGGTTCTGCCCAATTCCGGTGCGGTTGCCGCGGGGATTGCGCGAATTGGCCAAAAGTGGCGCCGATGACTGCTAGAATCCCCCTGTTACAAACTTCCCCGGACCCGTGCACTTCATGCCCCAGTTTCCCCGGAATGCTGATTCGAGCCTGACACCAGGCGGCCGCCTCGCGCTGCGCGCGGGCTGGCAGCGCCTGCGCGCCATCTTCTCGCTGAACGATCCGCGCTGGGGTCGGGACGGGCAGGACGATGACAAGAAGGACGGCCGCGACGACAACCGCCAGCAAAACCAGCGTCCGCAGCAGGATGGCGGCCCGCCGGACCTTGACGAACTGTGGCGCGACTTCAACCGCCGCCTGAACGGCCTGCTCGGCCGCAAGGACAACGGCGGCAACGGCAACCAGGGCTTCGGCGGCCCGCGCACCCCGGGCAAGGGCTCGAGCGTCGGCGCCGGCGTGATCGTGGCCGCGGTGGTGGGCATCTGGCTGGCCAGCGGCTTCTTCATGGTGCAGGAAGGCCAGACCGCGGTGATCCTGCAGTTCGGTAAATTCAAGTACTCCGCCGGTCCCGGCATCAACTGGCGCATGCCCTGGCCGATCCAGTCGGCCGAGGTGGTCAACCTGTCGGCGGTGCGCTCGGTCGAGGTCGGCCGCTCCACCTCGATCAAGGACAGCAACCTGAAAGACTCGTCGATGCTGACGCAGGACGAGAACATCATCGACGTGCGCTTCACCGTGCAGTACGTGATCCAGGACGCCAGCGAATTCCTGTTCTTCAACAAGACCGACCGGGGTGGCGATGAAGAGCTGGTGACGCAGGCGGCCGAAACCTCGGTGCGCGAGATCGTCGGCCGCAACAAGATGGACGCGGTGCTGTACGAAAACCGCGAACAGATCGCGCAGCAGCTGGCCAAGTCGATCCAGGCCATCCTGTCGGCGTACAAGACCGGCATCCGCGTGCTGTCCGTGAACGTGCAGAGCGTGCAGCCGCCCGAGCAGGTGCAGGCCGCCTTCGACGACGTCAACAAGGCCAGCCAGGACCGCGAGCGCGCCATCAGCGAGGGCCAGGCCTACGCCAACGACATCATCCCGCGCGCCAAGGGTACGGCGGCGCGCCTGAAGGAAGAATCCGAAGCCTATCGCGCCCGCGTGGTGGCGCAGGCCGAGGGCGATGCGTCGCGCTTCCGTTCGGTGCAGGCCGAATATGCCAAGGCGCCGCAGGTGACGCGCGACCGTATCTATCTGGAGACCATGCAGCAGATCTACACCAATTCGACCAAGGTGCTGGTCGACGCGCGCCAGGGCAACAACCTGCTCTACCTGCCGCTGGACAAGCTGATGGCGCAGGCCGAGGGCCGCGCCACGCCGCAGCCGGGCCAGCCCGGCGCGGCGGGCACGCCGGCGCCCGCGCCGGATGCCTCGACGGACAACCGGTCGCGCGAATCGCTGCGCAACCGCGACCGCGACTCGCGCTGAGGAGACCGTCATGAACCGACTGATTTCCTTCGCGATCGGCTTTTTCATCCTGCTCGCCGTGGTCTCGTCCATGCTGTTCGTGGTCGACCAGCGCCAGTACGCCGTGGTGTTCGCCTTCGGCCAGATCAAGGAGGTGGTGCGCGAGCCGGGCCTGCACTTCAAGCTGCCGCCGCCGTTCCAGAACGTGGTGTTCATGGACCGCCGCCTGCAGACCATCGACGTGGCCGCCAACGAGCGCTTCCTGACCGCCGAGAAGAAGAGCATGGTGGTGGACTGGTTCGTCAAATGGCGCATCACCGATCCGCGCAAGTTCTTCGTCGCCTTCGGCGGCAACCTGCGCGGCGCGCAGGACCGCATGACGCAGCGCATCGACTCGGTGGCGCGCGAGGAGTTCGGCAAGCGCACCGTCGCCGACGTGGTCGCGGGCGAGCGCGAGCAGGTGATGCAGTCCATCCGCAACGGCATGAGCGAGTACGCCAAGTCGGTCGGCGTCGAGATTCTCGACGTGCGCCTGAAGCGCGTCGACCTGCTGCCCGCCATCAGCGAATCGGTGTATCGCCGCATGGAGGCCGAGCGCAAGCGCGTGGCCAACGAGCTGCGCTCCACCGGCGCCGCCGAGGGCGAGAAGATCCGTGCCGACGCCGACCGCCAGCGCGAAGTGGTGCTGGCCCAGGCCTATCGCGATGCGCAGATGATCAAGGGCGAGGGCGATGCCAAGGCGTCGCAGATCTATGGCGAGGCGTTTGGCCGCGATCCCCAGTTCGCGCAGTTCTGGCGCAGCATGGAGGCCTACCGCAACACCTTCCGCGACAAGCGCGACGTGCTGGTGCTCGAGCCCAATTCCGAGTTCTTCCGCTACATGCGTTCCAGCGGCGGCGCCGCGGCCGCGGCTTCGGGCAATGGCGGAGGCAAGCGCTAGCACCGTCGCCTGTCCGTGTGGCGAACTGACAAAACCCCGGCTTGCCGGGGTTTTGTCCGGCTGGAGCCGTCGCTGCGGAGTGATGGCGCGGGCGCGCGGTGCCCGCACCCAGGTTTTTTGCCGGGCCAGGCCCGGTCCCTGCAGGCGCTGCGCCGGCAGGCAACTGAATGACTGAGAAGAGATTCACCATGTCCAACCATTGGCTGCTGCCAGAAAACATTGCCGACGTGCTGCCGTCGGAAGCGCGCAAGATCGAAGAGCTGCGCCGCCGCATGCTGGACCTGTTCCGCACCTACGGCTACGAGCTGGTGATGCCGCCGATGCTGGAATACCTCGAGTCGCTGCTGACCGGCACCGGCCATGACCTCGACCTGCGCACGCTCAAGCTGGTCGACCAGCTGTCGGGCCGCACCATGGGGCTGCGCGCCGATATCACGCCGCAGGTGGCGCGCATCGATGCCCACTTGCTGAACCGTCCCGGCGTGACCCGGCTGTGCTACGCCGGCAACGTGCTGCACGCGCGCCCGGCGGGGTTCCACGCCACCCGTGAGCCGATCCAGATCGGCGCCGAGATCTATGGCCATGCCGGCCTGGAAGCCGACGTCGAGATCCAGGAGCTGATGCTGGCCGCGCTGACCGCGGCAGGCCTGTCGGATATTCGTATCGACCTGTGCCATGCCGGCATCCTGGAGGCGCTGCTGGCTGGCCTGCCGTCGATCCGGAAGATCGAGGACGCGTTGTTTGCCGCGCTGGAAACCAAGGACGTGCCGGCCCTGCGCGAACTGACCGCGGGCATGCCGCAGACCGAGCGCGACGCGCTGCTGGCGCTGCCGACGCTGTACGGCGGCGTCGAGGTGATCGAGCGCGCCCGCGCGACGCTGCCGGCAAGCCCGGCCATCGGCCGTGCGCTCGATGAACTGGCGGCGCTGGCGGTGCAGGTGCGCGGCGCCAGCGTCAATATCGACCTGTCGGACCTGCGCGGCTACCACTACCACAGCGGCGTGATGTTCGCGGCCTACGTGGCGGGCCTGCCCAACTACGTGGCTCGGGGCGGCCGCTACGACAAGGTGGGCGAGGCCTTCGGCCGCGCGCGTCCGGCCACGGGTTTCTCGCTGGACCTGCGTGAAGTGGCGGCGCTGTCACCCGTCGAGGTGCGTGCGCTGGCGATTTTCGCCCCCTGGGATGCGGACCCGGCACTTCGTGCCGCGATCGCCGCGCTGCGCGCCGCGGGCGAGATCGTGATCCAGTCGCTGCCCGGCCACACGCATGAGCTCGATGAATTCAATTGCGACCGGCAGTTGGTGCGCAAGGATGCCGGCTGGGCCGTGGTGCCGCGCTGACGCATCGACGCCGCGGCGGTCCAAAAACCCGGAATCGCCCGGCAACAAGAGTAGAATACGTTTTTAACCTATTGACCAAAGCAATATGTCCGCATCCGCAGTAGGCCAGGGACGCAATGTCGTCGTGATCGGCACCCAGTGGGGTGACGAAGGCAAAGGAAAAATCGTCGATTGGCTTACCGACCATGCAAAGGGCGTGGTGCGGTTCCAGGGTGGCCACAACGCTGGCCACACGCTGATCATCGGCGGCAAGAAGACCATTCTCCGGCTGATCCCCTCGGGCATCATGCGCGCCGGCACGGTCTGCTACATCGGCAACGGTGTGGTGCTGTCGCCCGAAGCTTTGTTCCGTGAAATCGAAGAACTCGAAAGTGCCGGGCTGCAGGTGCAGAGCCGCCTGCGCATTTCCGAGGCGGCCACGCTGATCCTGCCGTACCACGTCGCCATCGACAAGGCGCGCGAAGCGCGCCGCGGCGCGGCCAAGATCGGCACCACCGGCCGCGGCATCGGTCCGGCCTATGAAGACAAGGTGGCACGCCGCGCGCTGCGCGTGCAGGACCTGTTCGACCCGCAGCAGTTCGCCGAACGCCTGCGCGAAAACCTGGACTTCCACAACTTCATGCTGACCCAGTACCTGGGCGCCGAAGCCGTCGACTTCCAGCAGACCCTCGATGAGGCGCTGTCCTACGCGCCGCGCCTGGCACCGATGGTCGCCGATGTCTCGGCCGAGCTGTACGCGGTCAACGCCGCCGGCGGCAACCTGATGTTCGAAGGCGCGCAGGGCACGCTGCTCGACGTCGACCACGGCACCTATCCGTTCGTCACCTCGAGCAACTGCGTGGCCGGTGCCGCCGCGGCCGGCGCGGGCGTGGGCCCGGGCCGCCTGAACTACATCCTCGGCATCACCAAGGCCTATTGCACCCGCGTCGGTGCCGGCCCGTTCCCGAGCGAGCTGTACGACAACGACAATCCGTCGCGCCAGGACCCGGTGGGCGTGCGCCTGGCCAACGTCGGCAAGGAGTTCGGCTCGGTCACCGGCCGTCCGCGCCGCACCGGCTGGCTGGATGCGGCCGCCCTCAAGCGCTCGGTGCAGATCAACGGCGTGTCGGGCCTGTGCATGACCAAGCTGGACGTGCTCGACGGCCTCGAAAGCATCAAGCTGTGCGTCGGTTATACGCTCGACGGCAGCACCGTCGACATCCTGCCGCGCGGCTCGGATGCCGTGGCGCGCTGCGAGCCGGTCTACGAAGAATTCCCGGGCTGGAACGAGTCCACCTTCGGCGTGAAGACGTGGGACGCACTGCCCGAGCAGGCCCGTGTCTACCTGAAGCGCGTGGAAGAAGTGGTCGGCATTCCGATCGACATGATCTCGACCGGCCCCGATCGCGACGAGACCATCCTGCTGCGCCATCCGTACAAGGCCTGAGCGCCTGCGCACTACCCGCAGGGCCGCGCGCCACGAGCGCCGCGGCCCGCCAGAAAATAAATCGGCCCGCGCAAGCGGGCCGAGCCATATCGGTCAACCGACCGCACGATATCACGAGCAAAACGATGAACCTGCCTACCAACGATGACGAGAACCTGTGGGTCTCCTGGGACGAATACCATCGCCTGATCGCACGCCTGTCGCTGAACGTGCATGAGTCGGGCTGGAAGTTCGACAAGATCCTGTGCCTCGCACGCGGCGGGCTGCGCGTGGGCGACCAGATGTCGCGCATCTTCGACGTGCCGCTGGCCATCCTGGCCACCAGCAGCTACCGCGAGGCCGCCGGCACGCAGCAGGGCGATCTCGACATCGCGCAGTACATCACCATGACCCGTGGCGAGTTGAGCGGCAAGATCCTGCTGGTCGACGACCTGGTGGACTCGGGCATCACGCTCGAGCGCGTGGGCCGCCACCTCAAGGAACGCTATCCGGCGGTGACCGAAGTGCGCTCGGCGGTGCTGTGGTACAAGGCGTGCTCCAAGGTGGAGCCGGACTATCACGTCACCTTCCTCGAGTCGAATCCCTGGATCCACCAGCCGTTCGAAGAGTACGACACGCTGCGCCCGCACAACCTCGCGGCTTGGCTCAAGCGCGGCAGGCGCGCCAGCCTGCTGGACGACGGCGGGCGCGACTGAGCGCGGTCCGGCTCAGTAGCCCACCGTGAAGCGCTGGCGCGAATGCGCCGGCGTCTCGATTTCATCGAGCATCGCGATGGCATAGTCTTCCATCGAGATCCAGCTCTTGCCTGCTGCGTCGCTCAGCAGGTCTTCCTTGCCGATGCGGAAATGGCCGGTGCGCTCGCCCGGCTCGAACAGCGCGGACGGCGACAGGAAGGTCCAGTCGATCTGCTGCTCGCCGCGCAGCGCGTTCAGGAAGTCGCGGCCGGCCAGCGCCTCGGCCTTGTAGGCGTCGGGAAAGTTGGGGGTGTCGACCAGCTGCACGCCCGGCGCGACATGGAGGCTGCCGGCACCGCCCACCACCAGCAGCCGCGGCACGCCCGCCTGGCGCACCGCCGTGGTTACCTGCTGCGCGTTCAGCTGGGCGAAGCGCGCGGTGCTGATGACGGCATCATGGCCGGCGAGGGCGGCGCTCAGTGCCGCGCTGTCGGTCGCATCCACATCCTTGCTGGTCACCCCTGCGCGCGCGGGCAAACGGCTGGCCTGGCGCGCGATGGCGGTCACCTGGTGGCCGCGGCGCACGGCTTCGTCGGTCAGGCGCGTGCCAACGCGGCCGCTGGCTCCAATGATGGCGATCTTCATGGTCACTCCTTGGTTGAGTCAGTTGTATATGAAACTGATGTGGTTACACATCGGGGTAAAAAAATCAGCGCTTGCGGCGCTGGCTGCCGCGCTCGACATCGGCCAGCATGCTGGCGATGGTGATGCCGGCCAGGGTCTCGTCCATGGCCGCCTGCGCGCGGTCGGCAACCTTGCGCAGCGCGCCCGTGATTTCGCGCCCGACCATGCAGGCCGGATTGGGCGCACTCTGGTGTAGCGTGATCAGCGCGGTGGTTTCGACCACGCGGAACACCTCCAGCAGCGTGATCGACGCGGCCGGCCGCGCCAGCGCGGCGCCGCCGGTGCTGCCCATGGTGGTGGCCACCAGTCCCGCCTCCGCCAGCTGGCCGACCAGGCGCCGGATCAGCGCCGGGTTGGTGCCGACGCTGCCGGCAATCAGCGACGACGGCACCGGCTCGGCGGAACTGGCCAGCAGGGTGAGGATATGAACGGCGACGGCAAACCGGCTGCTTGTGCTCATGATGTCGGGTGCGATGTGAAACCATGATAGTTACACATTGGAGGCAACGTCAAGTATCGGGAGAAGGCGGTTGCGGTGAAATGGTTTTGCACTGGCCGCCGGAATGCCGGAATCGCCACTGAAGCTGTTACACTCCCCGACATTGCCGTAACCTTGTGGTGCGGCTGCCGCGCGGGGTACGGTGCGCGGTTTCACGGACGGGAAAAAACCCGTACGCTCGCAGGTATGACATCGCGGCGGTGCCGCCAAGCAAGGAGTGCAAGTTGCCGGATCTGATGCGCGAAACAGGCGTAGAAAACAAAAAACCCGCAGGGCTCGAAAGCGCTGCGGGTTTTCCGGTAATTTGGTGCCCAGGAGAGGACTCGAACCTCCACAGTGTTGCCACCGCTAGGACCTGAACCTAGTGCGTCTACCAATTCCGCCACCTGGGCAGGTGTCGAAACAACCGAAGCGCTCATTATAGAGAGCGCGAGAATTTTGTCAAATAGTTTCCAGAAAAAATTGAATCAGAATAACTATCCGATCCCCAGCCGGGAAGAAATCCTGGGCGTGCTGAGAACGTCGGGATCCCCCCAGTCGGCAGGCGATATCGCCAAGGCGCTGGCGGTCACGCGCAAGGAGCATGACGGCTTCCAGAAGCGCCTGGCCGCGATGGAGCGCGACGGCCAGATCGAGCTCAACCGCAAGGGCCGCTACGAGCTGGCCCACCAGCCCAACTTCGTCACCGGCCGGGTGCAGGGCCACCGCGACGGCTTCGGCTTCCTGATCCGCGACGACGGCGAGGACGATATCTTCCTGCCCGAGCGCGAGCTGCAGAAGGCCATGCACAACGACCGCGCGCAAGTGCGCGTGGTGGGCTATGACCGGCGCGGTCGTCCTGAAGGGCAGATCGTCGAGATCATCGAGCGCGCCAACCGCTTTGTCATCGGCCGCCTGCTCAGCGAGGGCGGCGTGCTGGTGGTCGCGCCCGAAGACAAGCGCATCAGCCAGGACATCCTGATCCCGCCCAAGGCGCAGGGCAAGGCGCGCGTGGGGCAGGTGGTCAGCGTCGAGCTGACCGAATTCCCTGACCGCTACGTGCAGCCGGTTGGCCGCGTGGTGGAAGTGCTGGGCGAAATCGACGACCCCGGCATGGAGATCGAGATCGCCGTGCGCAAGTACGGCGTGCCGCACCAGTTCTCTCCGGCCGCTGCCCAGGAAGCCGCCGGGCTGCCCGACGAGGTGCGCCAGGCCGACCTGGACCACCGCATCGACCTGCGCGACATCCCGCTGGTCACCATCGACGGCGAAGACGCGCGCGACTTCGACGACGCGGTCTATTGCGAGCCGGTCAAGATCGGCCGCGCCAAGGGCTGGCGCCTGATCGTGGCGATCGCCGACGTGTCGCACTACGTGCGTCCGGGCACGCCGCTCGATGCCGATGCGCTCGACCGCGCCACCTCGGTGTATTTCCCGCGGCGCGTGATCCCGATGCTGCCGGAGAAGCTGTCCAACGGACTGTGCTCGCTCAATCCGCACGTGGACCGGCTGTGCATGGTGTGCGATGCCGTAATCACCGCCAAGGGCGAGCTCAAGGGCTACCAGTTCTATCCGGCGGTGATGCACTCGACGGCGCGGCTGACCTACAACGAGGTCTGGGCGGTGTTGTCCAACACCAAGGGCCCCGAGGCGCACAAGCGCAGCGAGCTGGTGCCGCACCTGCAGAACCTGTACGAACTGTTCCAGGTCCTGCTCAAGGCGCGGCGCGCGCGCGGCGCGATCGACTTCGACACCACCGAAACCTATATCGTCTGCAATGCGCAGGGCAAGATCGAGCAGATCCTGCCGCGCACGCGCAACGATGCGCACCGGCTGATCGAGGAATGCATGCTGACCGCCAACGTGTGCGCGGCCGATTTCCTCGAACGCTTCAAGCACCCGGCGCTGTACCGCATCCACGCCGGCCCCAGCGACGAGAAGCTGAAGAACCTGCGCGACTTCCTGCGCACCGCCGGCCTGTCGCTGGGCGGCGGCGACAAGCCGCAGGCGTCGGACTATGCCGAGGTGATGGACAAGATCAAGTCCCGCCCGGACGCGCCGATGCTGCAGACCATGCTGCTGCGCTCGATGCAGCAGGCGGTGTACAGCCCCGACAATATCGGCCACTTCGGCCTGGCGTACGAGGCCTACGCGCACTTCACCAGCCCGATCCGCCGCTATCCCGACCTGCTGGTGCACCGCGCGATCAAGGCGGTGCTGGCGCACACCAAGTACCAGCCCGCATTTGCCCACGGCACCGAGCTGAACACCGCGATCTCGCCGAAGGCGCGCAGGCTGCAGGCGAAGGACGCGGAGCAAAAGGCCGAGCTGACCGCTGCGCGCGCCCGCCGCAACGAGGCCATCTGGGACGAGCTGGGCCTGCACTGCTCCGCCAACGAGCGCCGCGCCGACGAGGCCTCGCGCGATGTCGAGGCCTGGCTCAAGTGCTACTTCATGCGCGACAAGCTGGGCAGCGACTATGCCGGCACCATCAGCGCCGTGACCTCGTTCGGCATCTTCGTGCAGCTCGACGAGCTGTACGTGGAGGGCCTGGTCCACGTGACCGAGCTGGGCAGCGACTACTTCCAGTACGACGAGGCCCGCAACGAGCTGCGCGGCGAGCGCACCGGCATCCGCTACCGGCTTACTGACCGCGTGCGCGTGCAGGTGTCGCGCGTCGACCTGGATGCGCGCAAGATCGATTTCCGCCTGGTGCAGGAGCCGTCGGCGAAGACTCTGCGCGCGCGGGTTACGGGCGCCGAGACCCAGCCGCGCGTGCCGGCCGCGCATGCGGTGCCGGCGCGCAAGAAGGGCCGCCAGCTGGCCGCGCTGCTGGGCGGTTCCTCCAAACCGGAAGAGTCGTTCGACGAAACCCTGGACCGGGTGATCGAAGAGCAACCGGTGTTCGAGGCGGTGATCACGCCGCTCAAGCCGCATCTGAAGACCGGCAAGCCGGGCAAGCGCGCCGCCAAGCCCAAGCCCGCGCACCTGGAAAAGCCGCGCAAGCCGGCCTCCAAGGCGCACCCGGCCAAGCCGGCAGGCAAGACCGCCGCCAAGCGCACGCCGCGCAAGCGCTAGCGGATCGGCGCTGGATTGCCGTCGGGTTGCCGCCCCCGCCCACGCGGGGACGGCGGCCGGGCGGGTACAATCGCGCCCATGGCTAAACAAAAACTCCTGATCGGCTTTCACGCCGTGACCGCGCGCCTGCGGCAAGACCCCAAGGGCGTGTCCGATATCTACATTGAATCCGCCCGCCGCGACCGGCGCATGCAGGACTTCGTGCGCCTGGCCGAAAGCCTGGGCGTGCGCCTGCATCCGGTCGATGCCGAGCGCCTGCGCGGCATGGCAGGCACCGACCGCCACCAGGGCGTGGTGGCGCGTGCCGAGGACGTGGCACTGGCGCTGAACCTGGACGAGTTGCTCGACGGCATCGAAGGCACGCCGCTGCTGCTGGTGCTGGACGGCGTCACCGACCCGCACAACCTGGGCGCCTGCCTGCGCGTGGCCGACGGTGCCGGCGCGCACGCCGTGATCGCGCCCAAGGACCGCAGCGTCGGCCTGAACGCCACCGTGGCCAAGGTCGCCAGCGGCGCGGCCGAAACCGTGCCCTACATCACCGTGACCAACCTGGCCCGCACCCTGCGCGAACTGCAGGAGCGCGGCATCTGGGTGATCGGCACCGCCGACGGCACCGAGAAGTCGCTGTACGACATCGATTTCAAGGGACCGACCGCGATCGTAATGGGCGCCGAGGGGGAGGGCATGCGCCGCCTGACGCGCGAAACCTGCGACGAGCTGGTCGGCATCCCGATGGCGGGCGGCGTGGAAAGCCTGAACGTGTCGGTGGCCAGCGGCGTGTGCCTGTACGAGGCCGTGCGCCAGCGGCGCCTGCCACGCTGAGACCATGGCCGACGAGTCGCGTCTGCCGGCACTCCCGGGGCTCGAGGAAGCGCGTCGGCTGATCGACCGTGCCAGCAATATCTTCGTGCTGACCGGCGCCGGTATTTCCGCCGAATCCGGCGTGCCGACCTTCCGCGACGCCATGACCGGGCTGTGGGAACAGTTCGATCCGGAAGAGCTGGCCAGCGAGGCGGCCTACCGCCGCCAGCCGGCGCTGGTGTGGCAGTGGTACCAGCATCGGCGCGAACTGGTGGCGGCGGTGCATCCTAATCCGGCGCACCATGCGCTGGTGGCGCTGGCCGCGCAGAAGCCGGTCACGCTGGTGACACAGAACGTTGATGGCCTGCACCAGCGCGCGGGCAGCGCCGGCGTGATCGAACTGCACGGCAACCTGTTCGCCAACAAGTGGCTGGATGGCTGCGGCCGCTGCAGCGAGGCGGCCGCGCTGCCCGGCATGCCGCCGCGCTGCAACCTGTGCGGCGCGCTGATGCGCCCGGGCGTGGTGTGGTTCGGCGAAGACCTGCCGCGCGTGGCGCGCTACCGCGCCGAGCATGCGGCGCAGACCTGCGACCTGTGCCTGGTGGTCGGCACCTCGGGGCTGGTGTACCCGGCGGCGGGGCTGCCGGGCGTGGCGCGCGAGCATGGCGCGCCGGTGATCGTGGTCAATCCGCAGCCGTCGGCGCTGGACCAGACCGCCGACATCGTGCTGTCGGCCGCGGCTGGCGCCTGCCTGCCCCGGCTGTGGTCGCAGCCGGCGCCATCGGCCGGCTGAAGCGCGGGGCCGCGCGCCGGCGCGCGGCGGTGCTTATTGCTGCGCCAGCCCGGCGATCAGCTTCTCCAGCTTGACCGCATCCGCGGCAAACAGGCGGATGCCCTCGGCCAGTTTCTCCGTCGCCATGGCGTCTTCGTTGAGCTGCCAGCGGAACGACGGCTCGTCCGCGGTGATGCGGGCGATGTTGGCCGCCTGGGCCTGGTCCACCGACAGCTTGTGCACCACCGGACCGTCGCCGCCGGCGAGCTGCTCGAGCAGTTCGGGGCTGATGGTCAGCAGGTCGCAGCCGGCCAGCGACAGGATCTGCGCGGTGCTGCGGAAGCTCGCTCCCATCACCTCGGTGGGATAGCCGAACTTCTTGTAGTAGTCGTAGATCTGGCGCACCGAGCGCACGCCCGGATCGTTGTCGCCGCCGTTGGCCGCTGCGTCCCATTGCTCGCCCGCCTGCTTCTTGTACCAGTCGAAGATGCGGCCGACGAACGGCGAGATCAGCTGGGCGCCGGCCTCCGCGCAGGCGACTGCCTGCACCAGCGAGAACAGCAGCGTCATGTTGCAGCGGATGCCGTCGCGCTGCAGGATCTCGGCGGCGCGGATGCCTTCCCAGGTGGAGGCGATCTTGATCAGCACGCGCTCGCGCGCGATGCCGCGCTGCTCGTACAGCTGGATCAGGTGGCGCGCCTTGTTCACCGTGGCGGTGGTGTCGAACGACAGGCGCGCATCGACCTCGGTCGAGACGCGGCCTGGGACGAGCGCCAGGATCTCGCAGCCGAATGCGATCAGCACTTCGTCCATCACCGCGTCGACGCCGCCGTTGCCGTGGTGGTCCTGCACCGCGCGCTCCAGCAGGTGGCGGTATTCGGGTTTCTGTACCGCCTTCAGGATCAGCGACGGATTGGTGGTCGCGTCCTGCGGGGTGTACTGCTTCATCAGCTGGAAGTCGCCGGTATCGGCCACCACCGTGGTGAACTGCCTGAGTTGTTCGAGCTGGTTCATGGTCGCTAGGTCGTCTGCTTGGGCGTCTGCAAAAAGCGTTCGCGGGCTGTAAGGGGGCGCATGCGGCACCGGTGCGGTCCATTGTACCTGCGCGGTTGCCGCCACCCGCGCGGCGCGCCACCGCAATCCGCTACACTACGCCTTTTCCCCCAACGCAATCTGGCTGTTGTCATGACTCAGGATGAACTCAAGGCGCTGGTCGCGCAAGCCGCCGCCGACTACGTGAAGCAGGAAGTGCCCGAAGGGGCCGTGCTCGGCGTGGGCACCGGCTCCACCGCCAACCTATTCATCGACGCCGTGGCGGCGTTCAAGGAGCGCTTCGCGGGTGCGGTGTCGAGCTCCGAGGCTTCCACGCGGCGCCTGCAGCAGCAAGGCTTCAAGGTGCTGGACCTGAACGAGGTCGACGAGATCCCGGTGTATGTCGACGGCGCCGACGAGATCGATGCCAGCGGCGCCATGATCAAGGGTGGCGGTGGCGCGCTGACGCGCGAGAAGATCGTCGCCTCGGTGGCCAAACGCTTTGTCTGCATCGCCGACGGCAGCAAGCTGGTCCAGACCATGGGCACCTTCCCGCTGCCGGTCGAGGTGGTGCCGATGGCACGTGCCGCGGTGGCGCGCAAGCTGCAGGCCCTGGGCGGCCAGCCGCGCCTGCGCATGACCAAGGAAGGCGGGATCTACAAGACCGACAACGGCAATGTGATCCTCGACGTGGCAGGCCTGAAGATCGACGATCCGCGCGGCCTGGAGCAGACCGTCAACCAGGTGCCGGGCGTGGTCACGGTGGGGCTATTCGCGCTGCGCGGCGCCGACGTGCTGCTGCTCGGCACCGGCGACGGCGTGCAGCGCACGGACTACTGAACGCACGGCCCGGCGCCGGCGTCAGTCACCAAGCAAAATGGGGTGCCCGAGGCACCCCATTTTTCATGATCGCAAGACCGGCTCAGGACTGCGGCGGCACGTAACCCTGGGCCTGGTCGGCGCCTTCGCCGAAGAAGTACTTCTCGGTCTGCTTGAGCAGGTACTGGCGCGCACGCGCATCGGCCATGTTCAGGCGGTTTTCGTTGATCAGCATGGTCTGGTGCTTGAGCCAGCCGGCCCAGGCTTCCTTGGACACGTTCTGCCAGATCTTCTTGCCCAGTTCGCCGGGCAGCGGCGGGAAGTCGAGACCTTCGGCTTCCTTGTTCAGCTTGATGCAATGGACCGTGCGGGCCATGGGGACTCCTTGGTATGTTCGTGAGAGCTTCAGCGCTGGCGCTATTGTAGCCAAGCAGGGAGGCCGGCCGCGGCGCGGCGGCGATTGCCCCTACGCCGTCACAGCTTTTTCATCAGCACCATCGACTTGCGCTGCCAGTTGTAGAGCTTGCGCTTGTCCTCGGGCAGGTCGTCGACCGTGGCGTGGACGAAGCCGCGCTTGAGGAACCAGTGCTCGGTGCGGGTGGTGAGCACGAACAGCCGCTCCAGCCCCAGCGCGCGGGCGCGGCGCTCGATGCGCTTGAGCAGGCGCTCGCCGTCGCCGGTGCCCTGGGCTTCCTGCGATACCGTCAGGCACGCCATCTCGCCCATGTTCTCGCGCGGATAGTCGTACAGCGCGGCACAGCCGAACAGCACGCCGTCGTGCTCGATCACCGAGAAGTTGGCGATATCGCGCTCGATCAGGTGGCGCCCGCGCGGCACCAGCGTGCCGTCCTGCTCCAGCGGCGCGATCAGCTGCACGATGCCGCCGACGTCGTCCAGCGTGGCCTCGCGCAGGCTTTCCAGGTCGGTGTCGGACAGCATGGTGCCGACGCCGTCGTGCAGGAACAGCTCCAGCAGCACCGCGCCGTCGAGCGAGTAGGGGATCAGGTGGGCGCGCGGCACGCCGCCCTTGAGCGCCTTGACCAGGTGCTGCAGGTAATTGGCCACGTCTGGCGGCAGGTGGTTGTTCTGCAGCCGTTCCACCGCGGTGCGCAGCGACATTTCCTGCATCATCTTGCCGACCGGGTCGGGCACGCCCGGCACTTCGGTAATGAAGATCAGCTTGTCGGCCTTGAGCGCGGTGGCGGTGGCGCTGGCCACGTCTTCCATCGACAGGTTGAAGGCCTGGCCGGTGGGCGAGAAGCCCAGCGGCGACAGCAGCACCACCTTGCCGTGCGACAGCGACATGCGCACGGATTCGGCGTCGATCTTGCGCACCAGCCCGGTGTGCTGGTAGTCGGTACCGTTGACGATGCCGACCGGGCGCGCGGTGACGAAGTTGCCGGAGATCACCGACAGCTGGGCGCCGGCCATCGGCGTGTTGGGCAGGCCCTGGCTGAACGCGGCCTCGATATCCAGGCGCAGTTCGCCGGCGGCTTCCTTGGCGCATTCGAGCGCGGCGTTGTCGGTGACGCGCACGCCGTCGACGAATTGCGACTCGACATGGCGCAGCGCCAGCTGCTCTTCCACCTGCGGCCGCGAGCCGTGCACCAGCACGATCTGCATGCCCATGGCATGCAGCAGCGCGACGTCGTTGACCAGCGCATTGAGCACGCCCGACTTGACCAGTTCGCCGGCGAAGGCGATCACGAAGGTCTTGCCGCGGAAGGCATGGATATACGGCGCCACCATGCGCAGCCAGTCGACGAACTGCTGGTGGTCAGGGCCGCTGCGATCCGGATCGGCCGTGACCGGCACGGGGGAGGTCGGGGCGGGGGCGGGGAGCTCTGCCGCGGCAGGAGGCTCCGCCTGCGCCGGCGCGGCCGGGTCGGTCGGAGCAGCGGGAGCGGAGGCAGGCGCCGTCTGCGGCGCGTCGGTTCTGGCGTTCATGCCGCGGATTATAATCCCGGCCAATGTCAGAACAACGCCCCGTCAAGCCCAAACCACCGGTGTCGCCGCGCCAGCGCGCCGGTGCCGGCCAGCCCGCCTCCCCCGCCCAGTCCCGCCCGGCGCCCGGCCCGGCCAGGCCGCAGCAGGCCGGCCCGGCAAGGCCGGCCGGTGCGCGGCCCGCCACTGAGGGCGGCCCGCGCCCACCTCGTGGCGCGCGGCCGCCGCGGCCCCCGCGCCAGGCCAATCCGCTGCCGCCGATCACCTTCCCCGAAGCCCTGCCGGTATCGGCGCGCCGCGACGAGATCGCCGCGGCGCTGCTGGCCAACCAGGTGGTGATCGTTTCCGGCGAGACCGGGTCCGGCAAGACCACGCAGCTGCCCAAGATCTGCCTGTCGATCGGGCGCGGTCCCGGCCGCGAGGGCGGGGGGCTGATCGGCCACACCCAGCCGCGCCGCATCGCGGCCACCTCGACCGCCAAGCGGATTGCGCAGGAGTTGGGCACGCCGCTGGGCGAGCATGTGGGCTACCAGGTGCGCTTCAACGACACCATGTCGTCGGGCGCGTCGGTCAAGCTGATGACCGACGGCATCCTGCTCGCCGAAACCCAGAACGACCCGCTGCTGCGAGCCTACGACACGCTGATCATCGACGAGGCGCACGAGCGCAGCCTCAATATCGACTTCCTGATCGGCTACCTGCGCCAGATCCTGCCGAAGCGGCCTGACCTGAAGGTGATCATCACCTCGGCCACCATCGACGCGCAGCGCTTTGCCAAGCATTTCGCCACCGGGGACAAGCCGGCGCCGGTGATCGAGGTCAGCGGCCGGCTGTACCCGGTGGAGGTGCGCTACCGCCCGATCGCCGACGACGCGCCCGCCGCCGGGGCGCCGCGCAGCCCGCAGGCGCGCGAGCGCGACCTGTACGACGGCATCGTCGATGCCGTCGACGAGCTGTGCCGCGCCGGCCCCGGCGACGTGCTGGTGTTCCTGCCCGGCGAGCGCGAGATCCGCGAGGCCGCCGAGGCGCTGCGCAAGCACCACCCGCCGCATACCGAGATCCTGCCGCTGTTCGCGCGGCTGTCGGTGCAGGAGCAGGAGCGGGTGTTCAAGCCGTCGAATGCGCGCCGCATCGTGCTGGCGACCAACGTCGCCGAAACCTCGCTGACGGTGCCGGGCATTCGCTACGTGGTCGATACCGGGCTGGCGCGCGTCAAGCGCTATTCGTACCGCAACAAGGTCGAGCAGCTGCAGGTCGAGGCGATTTCGCAGGCCGCCGCCAACCAGCGCGCCGGCCGCTGCGGCCGGGTGGCCAATGGGGTGTGCATCCGGCTGTACGAGGAAGCGGATTTCACCGGACGGCCGCGCTTTACCGATCCCGAAATCCTGCGCTCGTCGCTGGCCGCGGTGATCCTGCGCATGAAGGCGCTGCGCCTGACCGATATCGAGGCGTTCCCGTTCATCGAGCCGCCGCTGGGCCGCGCGGTGGCCGACGGCTACCAGCTGCTGCAGGAACTGGGCGCGGTCGACGATGCCAACCAGCTGACCGGCATCGGCCGCCAGCTGGCCAAGCTGCCGCTCGACCCGCGCGTGGCGCGCATGATCCTGGCCGCGCGCGAGCACCAGTGCCTGCGCGAGGTGCTGATCATCGCCAGCGCGCTGTCGGTGCAGGACCCGCGCGAGCGCCCGCAGGAAGCACAGGAGGCCGCCGACCAGGCCCACCGCAAGTTCATGGACGAGAAGTCCGAGTTCCTCGGCTGGGTCAGGCTGTGGAAGTGGTTCGAGGACGCGGTTGCGCACAAGAAGTCCAACCGCCAGCTGCAGGACCAGTGCCGCGCGCACTTCCTGTCGCACCTGCGGCTGCGCGAATGGCGCGACGTGCATTCCCAGCTGCTGACCACGGTGACCGAGCAGGGCTGGCGCCTGAACGACAGCGAGCCGACCTACGAGCAGGTGCACCAGGCCCTGCTGACCGGCCTGCTGGGCAACGTCGGCTGCCGCATCGAGGATGGTGACGGCAAGGGCCGCGAATACCTCGGCGCGCGCGGCATCAAGTTCCACCTGTGGCCGGGCTCGCTGATCGCGCGCAAGGTCGGGCGCTGGGTGGTCGCGGCCGAGCTGGTAGAGACCAGCCGGCTGTTCGCGCGCACGCTGGCGCGCATCGAGCCGGAATGGCTGGAACAGGTGGGCCGCCACCTGCTCAAGGTCAGCTGGAGCGATCCGCACTGGGAGAAGAAGGCCGGCCAGGTGCTGGCGCTGGAGCGCGCCACGCTGTACGGGCTGGTGGTCTACCAGCACCGCCGCGTGCACTACGGCCCGATGAACCCGCGCGAGGCGCGCGAGCTGTTTATCCGCCGCGCGCTGGTCGAGGGCGAGTTCGACACGCGCCTGCCGTTCTACGCGCACAACCAGCGCCTGGTGCGCGAGATCGAGAACCTGGAGCACAAGTCGCGGCGCCAGGACGTGCTGGTCGACGATGAGCTGATCTACGCCTTCTACGACCGCGCGATCCCGGCCGACATCTGCCAGCAGGCCGCGTTCGAGCAGTGGTATCAGGCCGAGAGCGCGCAAGACCGCAAGCTGCTGTACCTGAACCGCGACGAACTGATGCGGCACGAGGCCGCCGGCATCACCACCGACCTGTTTCCCAAGACCATGGCCGTGGCCGGCGTGGACATGGGCCTGACCTACCACTTCGAGCCAGGCAGCCACCGCGACGGCGTGACCCTGACCGTGCCGCTGTACGCGCTCAACCAGGTGCGCCCCGAGCGTGCCGACTGGCTGGTGCCGGGCATGATCAAGGAGAAGGTGCACCTGCTGCTGAAGTCGCTGCCGCAGAAGCTGCGCCGCCACTGCGTGCCGCTGCCGGACTATGCCGCGGGCTTTGTCGCGCGCCAGCCGTTTGGCGAAGGCGAGCTGCTGGACGTGCTGATCGCCGATATCCGCGAGCAGACCGGCACCATGGTCCGGCGCGCGGACTTCAAGCTGGAAACGCTGCCCGCGCACCACGCCATGAATTTCAAGGTGATCGACGAGCACGGGCGCCAGCTCGACATGGGCCGCAACCTGGCCCAGCTGCGCGCCGAACTGGGCGGGCAGGCGCAGCAGTCGTTTCAGCGCGTAGCCGCGCAGGCCGCGGCCCAGGCCGCCGCCACCCAGCCCCCGGGGCAGGCACCGGAGCAGGCGCCAGTGCTGGCCGCGGCGGAACCCGGCAAGTACGAGGGCCTGACCGGCTGGAGCTTCGGCGAGCTGCCGGAGCTGCTCGAGATCCGCAAGGGCAGCCAGACCCTGTTCGGCTATCCGGCGCTGGTCGACCGCGGCACGCATTGCGACATCGAGGTCTTCGACGATCCGCAGGAAGCGGCCCGCACCCACCACCTGGGGCTGCGCCGGCTGTTCGCGCTGCAGTTGCGCGAGCAGGTCAAGTTCATCGAGAAGAACATCCCGGGGCTGCAGCAGATGGCGATGCAGTACATGACGCTGGGCACGCAGGAGATGCTGCGCGAGCAGATCGTGATGCTGGCGCTGGAGCGCGCCTGCATGCAGGCGCCGCTGCCGCGCAACGACGCCGAGTTCAATGCCCGCAAGGACGAAGGCCGTACCCGGCTGTCGCTGCTGGCGCAGGAAATCGCGCGGCTGGCGGGCGCCATCCTTGCCGAATACGCCGGGCTGCCGCGCAAGCTGCTGCAGGCCAAGCCGTTCCCCGGCGCCCATGCGGACATGGAAGCCCAGCTGGGCCGGCTGATGAGCAAGCGCTTTATCGACGAAACCCCGTATACGCAGCTGGTCCATTTCCCGCGCTACCTGAAGGGCATCGCCATGCGCGTCGACAAGCTCAAGGGCGATCCGGCCCGCGACAGCCAGCGCCTGCAGGAGATGGCGCCGCTGGTGCAGCAGTGGCAGCGGGCCGAGAAGCAGCTGCGCACCCAGGGCCGCGGCGGCGAGGATGCGCGGCTGGAGGAATTCCGCTGGATGCTGGAAGAGCTGCGCATCGCGCTGTTCGCCCAGGAACTGCGCACGCCGGTACCGATCTCGGTCAAGCGGCTGCAGAAGGTGTGGGAATCGATGCAGCGCTGAGGTCCGCGCGCCGGCATGGCGGTAAATGGTCGTGCCGGCGCAACAATCTGCCAAATACTTGTCTGCCGCCAGCCGCGACGTCAGCGGAATTAGCCGGCCAAACGTTAGAATCGCCGATTCAGTTCTTCTGGTAGCGGGTCTTATGTTCGCATTGCGGCGGTGGGTGGCTGGTGGGATCACGGTGGGCGCGGTCGCGCTGGGCCTGATGGCGGTGCCGGCTCGGGCGGAAGTGGTGGTGATCCTCAACTCGGGTGATGCCACCGTCACGCTGATCGACAAGGACACGCAGAAGGTGCTCGAGACCTTCCCGATCGGCAAGGAGCCTCACCACCTGATCGCCACGCCCGACGACAAATCGCTGATCGTCGCCAATGCGGTCGGCAACGACCTGGTCTTCCTGGATCCGGTCAGCGGCAAGGTCCAGCAGCGCGTGCCCAATGTCGACGACCCGTACCAGATCGGCTTCTCGCCGGACCAGAAGTGGTTTGTCGCCACCGGCAACCGGCTCGACCGCGTCGACGTGTACCGCTGGGATGGCAAGGCGCTGAAGCTGGCCAAGCAGTATCCGCTGGCCAAGACGCCCAGCCATATCGCCTTTACCGCCGACAGCCGCATCGCCTTCATCACGCTGCAGGATTCCAACGAAGTAGCTGCCATCGACCTGGTCACGCAGAACGTAATGTGGCGCATGGAAACCGGTTCGGCGCCGGCGGGGATCTGGGTCACGCCGGACCAGAAATACCTGCTGGTGGGGATGACCGGGGCCGACTACGTCGCCGTGATCGACTGGCGCACCCGCACCGTGGTCAAGCAGATCCAGACCGGCAAGGGCGCGCACAATTTCCGCGCCGTCGGCGACCGGCGCCACCTGTTCCTCAGCAACCGCGTCACCGGCAGCATCAGCATCATCGACCAGCAGACGCTGAGCAAGGTCGGCGACATCACCGGCCTGCCACCGGGGCCCGACGACATGGAGCTGACCGCCGACGGCAAGACCCTGTGGGTGACCTTCCGCTGGGCGCGCTCGGTCGGGCTGGTCGACGTGGCCAGCCGCAAGCTGGTCAAGACCGTGCGGGTCGGGCGCTCGCCGCACGGGATCTATTTCCGCACGCGCGCGCCGCTGTACTGACGCAAAGCGGGCAGGGCAGGGACCATGGCACGGATCAGGGCATTGCGCTCCGCGACGATCAACAAGTGGCTGGCCGCTGTGGTGCTGGCGTGCGGCATGCCGCTGGCGCAGCAAGCCGCTGCCGCGCCGGCCACCAGGGCCTGCCCGGCCGGCACGCTCTACCTGACCTTCGACACCGGCAGCATGAGCCAGGCGCAGCTGATCGCCGACACGCTGCGGCGCCACCAGATCCGCGCCACCTTCTTCCTGGCCAACGAGCCGACGGTGCGCAAGGACGGTTCGCTCGAACCGTCATGGGCCCCTTACTGGAAGTCGCTGGTGGCCGACGGCCACGCCTTCGGCACGCACACCTTCGATCATGTCTATCTGCGCAGCGTGCGCGCCGGCCAGGTGACCATGCGGCCGCAGTTCGGCGCGCGGGCGGGCCAGGACGTGGCCATGGACCAGGCCGGCTTCTGCAAGGAATTGCGGCGCAGCGCCGAGGCGCTGCGCGCCATGACCGGAGCGGACATGGTGCCGCTGTGGCGCGCCCCGGGCGGCCGCACCGCGCCGCAGACGCTGCAATGGGCCGAACAATGCGGCTTCCGCCATGTCGGCTGGGCGCCGGCCGGCTTTCTGGGCGATGAGCTGTCTTCGGAGCGCTATCCCAACGCCGTGCTGCTGCAGCGCGCGCTGTCCAGCCTGCGCGACGGCGATATCGCCATGGCGCACCTCGGCATCTGGTCGCGGCAGGACCCGTGGGCGCCGGCGGTGCTCGAGCCGCTGCTGACCGGCCTGGAGCGCAAGGGCTTCTGCTTCGCGACGCTGCGCGAACACCCGGCCTATCGCGACTGGATCGCGCGGCCCATTGGAACCCAGGAGGGCGCACGCTGATGTGGGAGACGCTGAACGGCTGGATCGGCCAGATCGAAGGCACGCTGTTCCAGGATCTGGTGCTGCCCGTGGTCTATGACCTCGGCTTCGGCCGCTATGCCGAGGAAGCCTTCACCGGCACCGAATGGCTGCTGGTGGGGCTGGTGCAGATCGCGGTGATGGCACTGATCCTCGGTCCGCTGGAGAAATGGCGCCCGGTCGAGGCCGTGGCCGACCGGGCCGCGATCCGCACCGACATCCTCTACACCGTGATCCACCGCCTCGGCCTGTTCCGGCTGGCGATGTTCTTCCTGCTGGCGCCGCTGACCGACGCGCTCGAAGGCCACCTGCGGCTGATGGGCTGGCACCGCATCAATGTGGAAGACTGGTGGCCGGGCGTGACCTCGGTGCCGCTGGTCAGCTTCTTTGTCTACCTGCTGCTGTTCGACCTGCTCGATTACTGGTATCACCGGCTGTCGCACTCGTTCCGCTGGTGGTGGCACCTGCATGCGGTGCACCACAGCCAGCGCCAGATGACGCTGTGGAGCGACAACCGCAACCATCTGCTCGACGACATGCTGCGCGACCTGGTGTTTGCGCTGGTGGCGCTGGGAGTGGGCGTGGAGCCGTCGCAGTATGTGCTGCTGGTGGCGCTGTCGCAGCTGCTGCAGAGCCTGCAGCATGCCAACCTGCGGCTGCACTTCGGCACCCTCGGCGAGCGGCTGCTGATTTCGCCGCGCTTCCACCGCACCCACCACGCGGTCGGCATCGGCCATGAAGCCGACGGTGCGCCGGCAAAGCTGGGCGGCT
This sequence comes from Cupriavidus sp. 207A1, assembly GCF_057798955.1. Taxonomy (NCBI): domain Bacteria; kingdom Pseudomonadati; phylum Pseudomonadota; class Betaproteobacteria; order Burkholderiales; family Burkholderiaceae; genus Cupriavidus; species Cupriavidus sp. 207A1. The sequence goes on from NZ_JBYOJO010000003.1 coordinate 208,409, forward strand.
GCAACTACGGCGTGATCTTTCCCTGGTGGGACATGCTGTTCGGCACCGCGGTCTTCACCGAGACCTACCATCCCACCGGCATCCGCGATCAGCTGCCGCCGCCGGTGGGCAAGGGCCACGACTACGGCACGGGCTTCCTGGCCCACCAGTGGTACGGCATCAAGCGGCTGCTGCGGCTGCGCTGACGGGTGCGTTGACCGCTGGGCTGACGGTGCATGCGAGGCCATCCTCCAGCGGCTTCGGCCGCCGCCGCACCATGGCGGCAAGCGGCGTATGCTAGTGTTCCGGGTTGCCGCCGGCCCGTCGCCCTGCTGACCTGGCCGGCCCCCCGCGACTTTCCTGTCTTGCCTTCGACTGCATGAACGATATCTTCCGCTCGTTTGGCCGCGCGCTGGTCAGCCAGCTGCATCCGCGCATGCTGATGCTGACCGTGCTGCCTTTCGTCCTGGCCACGCTGCTGTGGGGCGGCCTGCTCTGGTGGGGCTGGGACCCCATCATGGGCGCCACGCGCAGCTTCCTGGAAACCTCGATCCTGACCAGCTGGATCTACAGCGCGCTCGACTGGTTCGGGCTGCAATCGATGCGCTCCATCGTGGCGCCGCTGTTCGTCGCGGCGCTGGCGATCCCACTGGTGATCGCCTCGATGCTGATGTTCATCGGCGTGTTCTCGGTGCCGGCGGTGGTGCGCCACCTCGAGCGCAGCTACCCGGAGCTGGCCAAGGCCCACGGCGGCAGCGTGCTGGGCAGCGTGTTCCACTCGCTCGGCAGCACCCTGGTGTTCCTGTCGCTGGTGCTGGTGACGCTGCCGCTGTGGCTGATCCCGCCGTTCTTTGCGCTGATTCCGCCGGTGCTGTGGGGCTGGCTGACCTACCGCGTGATGACGTATGACGCGCTCGCCGACCACGCCAGCGCCGAAGAGCGCAAGACGCTGGTGCGGCGCCATCGCACGCCGCTGCTGGTGATCGGCGTGGCGGTGGGGCTGCTGGGCTCGGCGCCGACGATACTGTGGGTGTCTTCGGCGGCGGTGATCTTCCTGTTCCCGTTCGTGCTGGCCGGCACGCTCTGGCTCTATGTGCTGATCTTTATTTTCTCGGCGTTGTGGTTCGGCCATTTCTGCCTGCGCGCGCTGGCGCAGCTGCGCGCCGAACGCGCGGCCGTGCCGGCCCGGCCGCCTGCCGCCCCGCCGTCGGGCGGGGACGTCATTGACCTGGCGCCGCACGACGTGCGCCGCATCGAAAACTCCTGAAGCGAGGGCAATATGGGTTTCGGCCTGATCGTGATTGGCGACGAGATTCTGTCCGGGCGGCGCGAAGACAAGCACCTGCGCCGCACCATCGAACTGCTGGGCGCGCGCGGCCTGGCGCTGGACTGGGCCGAGTATGTCGGCGACGACCGCGCCCGTATCACCGCCACGCTGCGGCGCACGCTGGCCGGCCCCGACGTGGTGTTCTGCACCGGCGGCATCGGCGCCACGCCCGACGACCACACGCGCCAGTGCGCGGCTGCGGCGCTGGGCGTGTCGCTGGTGCTGCATCCCGAGGCGCGCGAACTGATCGCGCTGCGCATTGCCGAAACCGCCGGGGGCGACCCGGTCAAGGGCGACCTGACGCTGCCGGAGAACCAGCACCGCTTCAAGATGGGCGAGTTCCCAGAGGGCGCGCGCATCATTCCCAACAGCTATAACCGCATCCCCGGCTTCTCGGTCGGCCACCATCATTTCATGCCGGGCTTCCCGGTAATGGCGTGGCCGATGATGGAGTGGGTGCTGGACCACGACTATGCGCACCTGTTCCACCAGGTCTCGCAGCAGGAGCGGGCCTTCTACGTGTTCGAGGCGCCGGAGTCGACGCTGACCCCGCTGATGGAGAAGGTCGAGTCGGCGCATCCGGGCATCCGCGTGTTCAGCCTGCCGTCGGTCGGCGACGTGCAGCGCGGCGACCGCTTCGCGCGCCGCCATATCGACCTGGGCGTCAAGGGCCCGGCCGAGCTGCTGGCCCCGGCCTATGCGATGCTGCTCGAAGGCGTGCAGGCGATGGGGTACGAGACCGTGGAGCAGCCGCCGCGTCAGGCAACGCAGGCCTAGACGTTCCGGCCGGACAAGAAAAAGGGGCAGCTTTGGCTGCCCCTTTGCATTCCGGTCCGGACGCAATCAGGCGCCATGCCACGGCAGGCCGCGCACGCACCAGCCCTCGACGGTCTTGCGGTGGTGGTGGTCGTCGCGGTTGCCTTCGAAACCTTCCAGCACGTCCATGGCGAAGTGGTAGCCGGCTTCGGTGGCCACCCGCGCCGCGTGCTTGGAGCGCGCCGCGCTGCGGCACAGGAACAGCACCGGCACGTCGGACGGCACGCGCGCGCGCAGTTCCTCGACAAAGCGCGCGTTCTGCGCGCCGCCCGGGTAGGACATCCATTCGACATGGGCGAACTGCGCGTCGGGCACGTCGACGCCGCCGACCCAGTCCAGCTCGGCCTGCGTGCGCACGTCCACCAGCACGGCGGCAGGGTCGTTCTGCAGCAGGGCATAGGCTTCCTGCGGCGACAGCGCGCCGAAGTACGGCAACTGGTTTTGTTCCTGGCGCTGGCGGGCGGCCTGGAGGAGATCGTCTCGGGTGGTCATCGGCGTGACAAATTGAATGGGTGGAATCGTGGCGCAAGGGCCGCAACCCGTTATTCTATAGCGCCGCGGCGGCGAGGCGGTGGCGGTGCTGGCCGGGAGAGCCCGGAAAGCGCCGCCCGAGGGCGAGAGCCGACCGATTTTGGTGCGTACGCACTATTACGGTGCTGGCGCTTGATGTTTGCACCATGATGGTGTTCCATGACGCTGGCAACCGTGGTTGCGCGTGTCGCGGCAGCGCCACATCAGCCCCCGCCTGGCTGGAAGGCGTTTTCGCCGCCGGCCAGCATGGTGCGCGATTCGCCGGAGTTGCACAATTTTCGGGCCCGGCGCCGCGAGGGACGTTTGGTTGGCACGCTTTCTGCTAACATCCGTCGTCCTTTCGCGGCGAGGCCAGTCAGGCGCGGCAACATGCAGCGGCGCCGCTGGCGACAGTCCCAAGAATTGGCTTTCACAGACATTTGCCGAATACCCAGGAGATTGGCATGGCCCACAGCGTTGCAGACGTGATGAAGCTGGTGAAGGAAAACGACGTCAAGTTCGTCGATTTCCGCTTCACCGATACCAAAGGCAAGGAGCAACACGTGTCCGTGCCCGTGTCGCACTTCGATGAAGACAAGTTCGAGAGCGGCCACGCTTTCGACGGCTCGTCGATCGCCGGCTGGAAGGGTATCGAAGCTTCGGACATGCTGCTGATGCCCGATTCGAACACGGCCCACATCGACCCGTTCTACGAAGAGCCGACGCTGGTGCTGTCGTGCGACGTGATCGAGCCGTCGGACGGCAAGGGCTACGACCGCGATCCGCGTTCCATCGCCAAGCGCGCCGAAGCCTACCTGAAGAGCACCGGCCTGGGCGACACCGCCTTCTTCGGCCCGGAGCCCGAGTTCTTCATCTTCGACGGCGTGACCTGGAACGTCGACATGCAAGGCTGCTTCGTCAAGATCCATTCCGAAGAAGCCCCGTGGTCGTCGGCCAAGGAATTCGAGCACGGCAACAGCGGCCACCGTCCGGGCAAGAAGGGCGGCTACTTCCCGGTCGCCCCGATCGACACCTTCCAGGACATGCGTTCGGAAATGTGCCTGATCCTGGAATCGCTGGGCATCCCCGTTGAAGTCCACCACCACGAAGTGGCGGGCCAGGGCCAGAACGAAATCGGCACCAGGTTCAGCACCCTGGTGCAGCGCGCCGACTGGACCCAGCTGCAGAAGTACGTGATCCAGAACGTGGCCCACACCTACGGCAAGACCGCCACGTTCATGCCGAAGCCCATCGTCGGCGACAACGGCTCGGGCATGCACGTGCACCAGTCGGTGTGGAAGGACGGCCAGAACCTGTTCGCGGGCAACGGCTACGCCGGCCTGTCGGAATTCGCGCTGTACTACATCGGCGGCATCATCAAGCACGCCCGCGCCCTGAACGCCATCACCAACCCGGGCACGAACTCGTACAAGCGCCTGGTGCCGGGCTTCGAGGCTCCGGTCAAGCTGGCCTACTCGGCCCGCAACCGTTCGGCTTCGATCCGCATCCCGTATGTGGCCAATCCGAAGGGCCGCCGCATCGAGACCCGCTTCCCGGATCCGCTGATGAACCCGTACCTGGGCTTCTCGGCGCTGCTGATGGCCGGCCTGGATGGCGTGATGAACAAGATCCACCCGGGCGAAGCCGCCGACAAGAACCTGTATGACCTGCCGCCGGAAGAGGACGCAAAGATCCCGACCGTGTGCTCGAGCCTGGACCAGGCGCTCGAGTACCTGGACAACGACCGCGAGTTCCTGACCCGCGGCGGCGTGTTCTCGAACTCGATGATCGATGCCTACATCGAACTGAAGATGGAAGAAGTCACGCGTTTCCGCATGACCACGCACCCGGTCGAGTTCGAGATGTACTACTCGCTGTAAGCAGCCCGTGCCCGGCCATGACGCAGGTTGTGACCGGGCAACAGTTGCACCACAAGGGGGCGGCTTCGGCTGTCCCTTTTTGCTTTGCTCGCTAGAATGGGGAATCCGATTCTGTCCCGATCCATTCCCGTTCTAACCTGACGCCATGCCCATGGATGCCTTTTCCCGCACGGCCCGCCGGACTCATGCCATGCCTCGTTCCGTGCACCAAAGCCGACGCCGATTCCCCGTTCTGGTGAGCGCCGCGGCGCTGGCGCTGGGCGTGTGGGCCGCGCCGTCGCTGGCGCAGTCCTCGGATGTCTATGTCTGCACCGGGCCCAATGGCGTGCCGGAGTACCGCAACGGCAATGCCGGCAAGGGCTGCAAGAAGCTGAACTTGCCCGAGGTCGTGACCGTGCCGGGCGGGCGCATTGCCGCACCGGCCAAGAGTGCCGGCAGCAGCGCCACGACCGCCGCCAGCACCGGTTTCCCGCGCGTGGACAGCGCCACCCAGCGCAGCCGCGACAGCGAGCGTCGCACCGTGCTGACCCAGGAGCTGCAGGCCGAGGAGGCCAAGCTGCAGGGGCTGCGCGCCGAATACAACAACGGCCAGCCGGAGCGCCAGGGCAACGAGCGCAACTACCAGAAATACCTCGACCGCACCGCCGCGCTGCGCGACGACATTGCCCGCAGCGAGGCCAACGCGGCGTCGCTGCGGCGCGAGCTCGGCAACCTGAAGGACTAGTCTTATGCGTCGCCTGATTCGCGGAGTGTCACGCAAGGCCGGCAGTGCCGATGGCGCGCGGGCCGAGCCGCCCGCGGCGAACCCGGCATCGTCCGAAACCGGCGCGCGCGTGCTCAGCATCGGCGCGGCGGCGTTCCATGCCGGCCTGGATGTGGTCGCCAACCCGGTGCTGCTGGTGCGCCAGCCGGGGCTGCGCGTGGTCTACGCGAATCCGGCCGCCGAGGCCACCTTCGGCGTGTCGCGCAAGGGCATGGTCGAACTGACGCTGCCGGACCTGTTCGGCAAATCGGATGAGTTGCACAACATGCTCGACACCGTGGTCACGCGGCAGTTCGACGTGCGCCGGCAGGACCTGATCCTGCATCCGCCGCTACAGGACCCGCTCCATGTGCACGTGGTGATCGCCGCGCTCGAGGCGGTCGGCGACACCGTGGTGGTCGAGATCCTGCCCAACGAGCAGAAGGTGCGCAGCGACCGCGAGGAACGCATCCTGGACCTGACCTCGGCCAACAAGGAGCTGATCCGCAACCTCGCCCACGAGATCAAGAACCCGCTGGGCGGCATCCGCGGCGCGGCGCAGCTGCTGGAGTTCGAGCTGCCGGAGCGCTCGCTGCGCGAGTACACGCAGGTCATCATCAAGGAGTCGGACCGGCTGCAGACGCTGGTGGACCGGCTGCTGGAGCCGCACCGGCATCCGCATATCGTATCGAGCCTGAATATCCACGAGGTGCTCGAGCGCGTGCGCTCGGTGGTGCTGGCCGAGTTTCCCAACGGGCTGGAGATCGTGCGCGACTACGACGCCAGCCTGCCCGAGCTGCAGGGCGACATGGAGCAGCTGATCCAGGCCGTGCTCAACATCGTCCACAACGCCGCGCAGGCGCTGGCCGACCGCATCGCGCGCGGCGACGCGCAGATCGTGCTGCGCACGCGCATCGCGCGCCAGGTCACCATCGCCAAGCGCCTGTTCAAGCTGGCATTGGACTTGCATGTGATCGACAACGGCCCGGGCATCCCCGAAGACATCCGCGAGCGCATCTTCTATCCGCTGGTATCGGGCAGGGATGGCGGCAGCGGACTGGGTCTCACACTCGCTCAAACCTTCGTGCAGCAGCACGAGGGCTTGATCGAATGCGAGAGCAGGCCGGGCTGTACCGACTTCCGTATCCTGCTGCCGCTGCACTAGCCTTTGCCGGCGTCCGCAAGCGCGTGCACCGACGTGGCCAGGGCATGCGGAAGACCAACTGACACCGAGCAGACAAGCGACGCACATGAAGCCGATCTGGATAGTCGACGACGATCAATCAATCCGCTGGGTCCTGGAAAAGGCCCTCGCCCGTGAAAGCCTGCTCTCGCGCAGCTTCACCAATGTGCGGGACGCGCTGGCCGCGCTGGAGGAAGACCAGCCGCAGGTGCTGATCTCGGATATCCGCATGCCCGGCGGTTCCGGCCTCGACCTGCTGCAGGCGATCAAGGCGCGGCACCCGGGCCTGCCGGTCATCGTGATGACGGCGTACTCCGACCTGGACAGCGCGGTGGCAGCGTTCCAGGGCGGCGCCTTCGAATACCTGGCCAAGCCCTTCGATGTCGACAAGGCGGTCGAGCTGATCCGCCGCGCGCTGGAAGAAAGCCTGCGCGAAGAAGAAATGGACGACCGCCTGCTCGACGCGCCCGAGATCCTCGGCCAGGCACCGGCGATGCAGGACGTGTTCCGCGCCATCGGCCGGCTGTCGCAATCCAACGTGACGGTGATGATCACCGGCGAGTCCGGCACCGGCAAGGAACTGGTGGCGCGCGCGCTGCATAAGCACAGCCCGCGCGCCAACGGCCCGTTCATCGCGCTCAATACCGCGGCCATTCCGAAGGATCTGCTCGAATCCGAACTGTTCGGCCACGAGCGCGGCGCCTTCACCGGCGCGCAGACCATGCGCCGCGGCCGCTTCGAGCAGGCCGAGGGCGGCACGCTGTTCCTCGATGAAATCGGCGACATGCCGTTCGACCTGCAGACCCGCCTGCTGCGCGTGCTGTCCGACGGCAATTTCTATCGCGTCGGCGGCCACAACCCCTTGCGTGCCAATGTGCGCGTGATTGCCGCCACGCACCAGAACCTGGAGCTGCGCGTCAAGGAAGGGCTGTTCCGCGAGGACTTGTTCCACCGCCTGAACGTGATCCGGCTGCGCCTGCCGCCGCTGCGCGAGCGGCCCGAGGACATCACGCTGCTGGCGCGCCATTTCCTGCAGAAGAGCGCCAAGGAGCTTGGCGTCGAGCCCAAGCGCATGTCGGACGAGGCACTGGCCTATGTCAGCACGCTGCCGTTCCCGGGCAACGTGCGCCAGCTGGAAAACCTCTGCAACTGGCTCACCGTGATGGCGCCGGCGCAGACCATCGAGGTCAAGGACCTGCCGCGCGAGATGCTGGAAGCGGGCACCAGCGAGCCGGTCAATGCGCCGCGGCCGGAGCGCGCGCCCGACCTGCGCGTGGCCGAGTATGAAGGCGCCCAGGAACTGGCCGACTATGGCGGGTTTGCGGTGCCGGTGGCCGAGGCCGACACGGCCACGGTGGTCCGCCCCGCGCCGGCCGCAGCGGTGGCCCAGGCGCCGGTGCAGGCACCGGCGGCGGCCGGATGGGAAAGCCTGCTTGCCGCCGAGGCGCGCGCCATGCTGGAAGCCGGCCAGCCCGAAGTGATGGACCTGCTGACGCGCCGGTTCGAAAAGGCGGTGCTGGAAGCCGCGCTGGGCGTTACCCGCGGCCGCCGCGTCGAAGCCGCGACCCGGCTCGGGATCGGGCGCAACACCATCACGCGCAAGCTGCAGGAGCTGGGCTTCGACTGAGCCACCACGGTGCGCACAAGGCAAAGAAGAAAAACGGCCGGGATTATTCCCGGCCGTTTTTTCTTTTGCGGGGCCGGGTTCAGCCGCGCGCCTCGATCAGCCGCCGCGCCATCTCCGCAAAACCCTCGCCACCCGCGGCGGTGGTGATGTAAGCCGGCGGCACCGGCAGCTGCGGCAGGATATCGCGCACGTTGGCCACCCCCACCGACAGCGGGAAATGCGCAAACATCGAGGCATCGTTGGCCGAGTCGCCGATAAACAGCCACTGGTCGCGCCGTGCATCGACGTCCTCGCCCAGCAGCTCGGCCACGCACAGCTTGCTCATCGACAGCTTGTCATGCCGGCCGAACCAGCCGTTGACATGGATGGAACTGACGGTGGCGGTCATGCCGGCCTCGCGCATCAGCGCAGCAATGCGCGCGACGGCGTCCTCGGGCAGCGGCACCACGTCCTCGGCATGGTCTATGGCCAGGTCGGCGGCGTGCCAGGCCTGGTCGGAAGCCAGCGCGCAGCCGGGCACCTCGCGCACGATGCGCTGACCCAATGCGTGGATGCGCTCGAGGTTGCGCGCGCGCGTCTCTGCGTCGTCGAGGAAGCGGGTCTGCAGCCGGCCGTTGTGCAGGTGCGAATAGAACGCGCCGTTCTCGCCGATGATCGCATCGACCGGCCATAGCCGCGTCAGGATCTCGGCCCACGCGATGCAGCGCCCGGTCACCGGGATCACGTGCAGGCCGGCCCGGCGCAGGCCGTCGAGGGCCAGGTAGGTCGAGGCCGGCAGCCGCCCGTCGGTGGTCAGGGTGCCGTCGATGTCGGTCAGCACGCCGCGCACGTTGCGCAGCGCCGTATTAGAGAGCTTGTTCAGGGATTGCATGGCGGGCCATTGTAACCGTGGATCTGCGGCCAAATTCGTTTATTGCACTGCAAAAAGCAGTCAGACGGCCATACTGGTGAATCTGCTGATTTGCTTGCGCAGGTGCGACGGGCGTAACATGCCGCTGTCACAAAAAAATCACATGCTGTCGGATTTTCAACCGACTGCAACAGACAGACCCAAGGAGAGCCTCGATGTCCGTATCCCGTACCGTGCTCCAACTCGCCGCGCTGGCCGCCCTGACCGGGGCCGGCAGCGCGCACGCCGCTGTTGAAATCCAGTGGTGGCACGCCATGCAGGGCGCGCTGAACGACAAGGTGAACGAAATCGCCAACAAGTTCAACGCCAGCCAGTCCGAATACAAGGTGGTGCCGGTCAACAAGGGCAATTACGACGAGACCATGGCGGCGGGCATCGCCGCCTTCCGCGCCGGCGGCGCGCCGGCGATCCTGCAGGTGTTCGAGGTCGGCACCGCCACCATGATGAGCGCCAAGGGCGCGATCAAGCCGGTGTCGACCGTGATGAAGGACGCCGGCGAGAAGTTCGACCAGAAGGCTTACATCCCGGCCGTGGCGGGCTACTACACCTCGTCCAAGGGCGAGATGCTGTCGTTCCCGTTCAACAGCTCGACCACGGTGTTCTACTACAACAAGGACGCCTTCAAGAAGGCCGGCCTGGATCCGGAAAAGCCGCCCAAGACCTGGCCCGAGGTGATGCAGTATTCGGCCAAGCTCAAGGCCTCCGGCACCAACTGCGCCTACACCACCGACTGGCAGGGCTGGGTCCACCTGGAGAGCTTCTCGGCCTGGCACAACACGCTGTACGCCACCAAGAACAACGGCTTCGGCGGCACCGACACGCGCCTGGTCTTCAACAGCCCGCTGCACGTCAAGCACGTCACCAACCTGCAGGACATGGTGAAGAAGGGCTACTTCAGCTATGGCGGGCGCAAGGCCGAATCGCAGGCCAAGTTCTACAACGGCGAATGCGCCATGTTCACCGGCTCGTCGGCGTCGCTGGCCAATATCCGCAAGAACGCCAAGTTCGCGTTCGCGGTGGCGCAGCTGCCGTACTATCCGGACGTGCAGGGCGCGCCGCAGAACACCATCATCGGCGGCGCGTCGCTGTGGGTGATGGGCGGCAAGAAGCCTGAAGAGTACAAGGGCGTCGCCAAGTTCTTCAATTACCTGTCGCGCCCCGAGATCCAGTCTGACTGGCACCAGGCCACCGGCTACCTGCCGGTGACGATGGCTGCCTACGAGGCCACCAAGAAGTCGGGCTACTACGACAAGAACCCCGGCGCCGACGTCTCGGTGCAGCAGATGGTGGTCAAGACCACCGACAAGTCGCGCGGCGTGCGCCTGGGCAATATGGTGCAGATCCGCACCGTGGTCGACGAGGAGCTGGAAGCCGTCTGGGCCGGCAAGAAGGAGCCCAAGGCAGCGCTTGACTCCGCCGTGGCGCGTGGCAACGACCTGCTGGAGCGCTTCCAGAAGACCGCGCGCGAATAAGGCACCGCCTTGCCAGCAGGCTGACGTGACAGGCGGGCGGCGGCGAAACCTCCGCCCGCTTGCTTTGTGGCCGGCCCCGATCGGGGCCGCCCGCCGCTTTGTACCTACTCCGTACCTAGTCCGATGCCGCCATCCGCGGCATCCGCCGGAATCCGTTCATGGAAAAACGCGTCGTGTTCCGTTCGCCGTGGCTGCCGTATCTGCTGGTGTTGCCGCAGATCGCGATCACGCTGATCTTCTTTTTCCTGCCCGCCGGGCAGGCCCTGTACCAGTCGATGCTGCAGCAGGATGCCTTCGGCATCAACCTGGAGTTCGTCGGCCTGGACAACTTCCGCATGCTGTGGAACGACCCGCTCTATGTCGAGTCATTCCAGGTCACCGCCATCTTTGCCGTGGGCGTGACCGTGGTCGGCCTGACCACCGCGCTGGCGCTGGCCTATTTTGCCGACCGCGTGATCCGCGGCGCGGTGGGCTACAAGACTCTGCTGATCTGGCCATATGCGGTGGCGCCGGCGGTGGCGGGCGTGCTGTGGATGTTCATGTTCAACCCGACCCTGGGCGTGGTGTCGTTTGCGCTGCGCAAGCTCGGCGTCGAATGGAACTTCCTGCTCAACGGCAACCAGGCCCTGCTGCTGGTGGTGCTGGCCGCGGCCTGGAAGCAGATCAGCTACAACTTCCTGTTCTTCCTGGCCGGGCTGCAGAGCATCCCGCGCTCGCTGATCGAGGCCGCCGCCATCGACGGCGCGGGCCCTTGGCGCCGCTTCTGGTCGATCGTGTTCCCGCTGCTGTCGCCGACCACCTTCTTCCTGATGGTGATCAACGTGGTCTACGCGTTCTTCGATACCTTCGCCATCATCGACGCGGTCACGCACGGCGGGCCGTTCAATTCGACCAACACGCTGGTGTACAAGGTCTTCCATGACGGCTTCCGCGGCATGGACATCGGCGGCTCGGCCGCGCAGTCGGTGGTGCTGATGGTGATCGTGATCGCGCTGACCGTGGTGCAGTTCCGCTACGTGGAACGCAAGGTCCAGTACTGACGGAGACAGCCCATGGTAGAACGTCGTCCCTTTCTCGATTTCCTGACCCACGCGGTGCTGATCCTCGGCATCGTCATCGTGGTGTTCCCGGTGTACCTCACCTTCGTCGCCTCGACGCTGACCGCCGAAGAGGTGCTCGACGCGCCGATGACGCTGATCCCCGGCAGCCACCTGATCGACAACTATCGCACCGTGCTGTTCCAGGGCGTGGGCGAGGCCGCGTCGCCGGTCTCGACCATGATGAAGAACAGCCTGATCATGGCGCTCGGCATCGCGCTGGGAAAGATCGCGATCTCGATCATCTCGGCCTTTGCCATCGTCTATTTCAAGTTCCCGCTGCGCAAGACCTTCTTCTGGCTGATCTTCATCACGCTGATGCTGCCGGTCGAGGTGCGCATCCTGCCGACCTACAAGGTGGTATCGGATCTGGGGCTGCTCGACAGCTACTTCGGGCTGACGATTCCGATCATCGCGTCGGCGACGGCGACCTTCCTGTTCCGCCAGTTCTTCCTGACCATTCCCGATGAGCTGGCCGAAGCCGCGCGCATCGACGGCGCCGGGCCGCTGCGCTTTTTCTGGGACGTGGTGCTGCCGCTGTCGCGCACCAGCATCGCCGCGCTGTTCGTGATCCAGTTCATCTACGGCTGGAACCAGTACCTGTGGCCGCTGCTGATCACCACGCAGAAGTCGATGACGCCGGTGGTGGTGGGCGTGACGCAGATGATCTCGCGCTCGGGCGATGCCGCCACCGACTGGAACCTGGTGATGGCCACGGTGATGCTGGCCATGATCCCGCCCGCGGTGGTGGTGGTGCTGATGCAGAAGTGGTTCGTCAAGGGCCTGGTCGAAACCGAGAAATAAGCGGAACACAATGGCAAAACTGTCACTACGCAACGTTCAGAAAACTTACGCCGGCGGCGCCCAGGTCGTGCATGGCATCGACATGGAAATCGCCGACGGCGAGTTCATCGTCATCGTCGGGCCCTCGGGCTGCGGCAAGTCCACGCTGCTGCGCATGGTGGCCGGGCTGGAAACCATCACCGGCGGCGAGATCGATATCGGCGACAAGGTGGTCAACCAGCTGGAGCCGGCCGAGCGCGACATCGCCATGGTGTTCCAGAACTACGCGCTCTATCCGCATATGAGCGTGTACGACAACATGGCCTACGGCCTCAAGATCCGCGGCATGGGCAAGGCCGAGATCGCGCAGCGCGTCAACCACGCCGCCGGCATTCTCGAGCTCGCGCCGCTGCTCGAGCGCAAGCCGCGCCAGCTTTCCGGCGGGCAGCGCCAGCGCGTCGCCATGGGGCGCGCCATCGTGCGCGAGCCGGCGGTATTCCTGTTCGACGAGCCGCTGTCCAACCTCGACGCCAAGCTGCGCGTGCAGATGCGGCTGGAACTGAAGGAATTGCACCGGCGCCTGGGCACCACCAGCCTCTATGTGACGCACGACCAGGTCGAGGCGATGACGCTGGCCGACCGCATGATGGTGCTCAATGCCGGCCGGGTCGAGCAGATCGGTACGCCGCTGGAAGTCTATGCGCGGCCGGCCAGCACCTTCGTGGCCGGCTTTATCGGCTCGCCGCCGATGAACCTGATCCCGGTGGCGCGTAACGCCGGCGGCAACACCAACGCGCAGATGCGCGTGGTGGCGAAGGAGGGCGAAGCCGCCAATGCCACGCTCGGTCACCTGCCGATGGGGCTGCACCTGCCGGAGCAGGCGCTGCTGGGTCTGCGGCCGGAGCATATCGAGCCGTGCGCCGCGCATGAGGCGATTGCCGAAGTCGATGTGCGCGTGGTCGAGGCGCTGGGCGCGGATTCCTTCGCCTACGGTTCGCTCGGCGGACAGGCCGTGGTGGTGCGGCTGGACAGTCATGCGCGCGTGCGCGCCGGTGACCGCCTGCCGGTGACTTCGTCGGCCGAGCACCTGCATTTCTTTGCGCCGGACACCGGCAAGCGCATCGAGGCCTGACATGACCACCGCAACCGACAACGCCTGGCGCTATCCCAGCCACATCGCGCACCGCGGCGCCGGCAAGCTGGCGCCGGAGAACACGCTGGCCGCGTTCCGACACGGCGCGGGCTTTGGCTACCGCATGTTCGAGTTCGACGTGAAGCTGTCGGCCGACGGCAAGCCGGTGCTGATGCACGACGCCACCCTTGACCGCACCACCAGCGGCCAGGGCAGGGTCGATGCGCTGACGCTGGGCGAACTGGCGTTGCTCGACGCCGGCAGCTGGCACGGCCCGGCCTTCGCCGGCGAGCCGGTGCCGACGCTGGCGGCGATCGCGCGCTACACCCGCGCCAACGGCTTCCTGGTCAATATCGAGATCAAGCCCATGCCCGGCGCCGAGGCGCGCACCGGCGCCGCGGTGGCGCTCGACGCCCAGTCGCTGTGGGCTGGCGCCGAGGTGCCGCCGCTGCTGTCCTCGTTTTCGGAAGAAGCGCTTGCCGCCGCGGCGCGTGTTGCACCCGGCCTTCCGCGCGCGCTGCTGCTGGACCAGCTGCCCGGCGACTGGCTGGAGCGGGTGCGCCGGCTCGGCTGCGTCGCGCTCGATGCAAACCACCGCGAGTTGGATGCCGCCGTGATTGCCGCCGCACATGCGGCCGGCCTGCGCGTGCTCGCCTACACCGTCAACGATCCGGCGCGGGCGGCGCAGTTGCTGGAATGGGGGCTCGATGGGGTGATCACCGACGCAGTCGACCAGATCGTCCCCTGATTCAAATTGTTGTGCGGCTGTTGCGAATTCGCTGAACGCGGTTGGAATTGTCGCGCGACTGTGTTTCGTATCGCGAAAAGTCCACATTGATCAAACGCAATCCGTGCTATCCTTACCGGCGTGAAGACTTAAGGTCCTTCCCCGCACAACTTGCCCTTTCGCGCCTTGTGAGGCGGCCATCGCATGCGGCACCCTGGTGGTGCCGTTTGCGTAAGTGCCTCCACAGGCTCCCAAGAGTTGTTTGCGATCCGCTAACCGGTCAAGCCGTGTCGCGGAAGGTTGAATAACCCGCTGAACTCCGGCAGACCCGGAGAAAAGTGAGCGTCCCATGATGCAGCAGTATCAGAGCAATTCGTACCTCTTCGGCGGTAACGCCCCCTATGTCGAAGAACTGTACGAAGCCTACCTCCAGAACCCCGCCTCGGTTCCCGACAATTGGCGCGCGTACTTCGACGCCATGCAGAACGTTCCCGCCGTCGACGGCTCGAACGGCCGGGATATCGCCCACGCTCCCATCGTTGCCTCGTTCGCCGAGCGCGCCAAGCAAGGTCCCATCCGCACCATCGTTGCATCGGCCGATTCCGACATGGGCCGCAAGCGCGTCGCTGCCACGCAGCTGATCGCCGCCTACCGCAACATCGGTTCGCACTGGGCCGACCTGGACCCGCTCAAGCGCCAGGAGCGTCCGCCCCTGCCGGATCTGGACCCCGCCTTCTACGGTTTTTCCGAAGCCGATCTCGATATCGTCTTCAACGCCAGCAATACCTACTTCGGCAAGGAGTCGATGAGCCTGCGCGAGCTGCTCAACAACCTGCGCGAAACGTACTGCGGCACCATCGGCTTCGAATTCATGTACGTGAGCGACCAGGCGCAGAAGCGCTGGTGGCAGGAGCGCCTGGAAACCACGCGTTCCAAGCCGGTGTTCACGCTGGAAAAGAAGAAGCACATCCTGGACCGCCTGACCGCGGCTGAGGGCCTGGAGCGCTTCCTGCACACCAAGTACGTCGGCCAGAAGCGCTTCTCGCTCGAAGGTGGCGAAAGCTTCATCGCCGCCATGGACGAGCTGATCCAGCACGCCGGCAGCAAGGGCGTGCAGGAAATCGTGATCGGCATGGCCCACCGCGGCCGCCTGAACGTGCTGGTGAACACCCTGGGCAAGATGCCCGCCGACCTGTTCGCCGAATTCGAAGGCAAGCACGTCGACGACCTGCCGGCCGGTGACGTCAAGTACCACAAGGGCTTCTCGAGCGATGTCTCGACCGAAGGCGGCCCCGTCCACCTGTCGCTGGCGTTCAACCCGTCGCACCTGGAAATCGTCAACCCGGTGGTCGAAGGCTCGGCCAAGGCCCGCCAGGAACGCCGCGGCGAAGTCGGCCACAAGGAAGTGCTGCCGGTGCAGGTGCACGGCGACGCCGCCTTTGCCGGCCAGGGCGTGGTGATGGAAACGCTGAACCTCGCGCAGACCCGCGGCTACGGCACGGGCGGCTCGATGCACATCGTCATCAACAACCAGATCGGCTTCACCACCTCCGACCCGCGCGACGCCCGTTCGACGCTGTATTGCACGGACGTGGTCAAGATGATCGAGGCCCCGGTGCTGCACGTGAACGGCGACGACCCCGAAGCCGTGGTGTACGCCATGCAGCTGGCGGTGGACTTCCGCATGGAGTTCAAGAAGGATGTCGTGGTCGACATCATCTGCTTCCGCAAGCTGGGTCACAACGAGCAGGACACCCCCGCGGTCACGCAGCCGCTGATGTACAAGAAGATCGCCCAGCACCCCGGCACGCGCAAGCTGTACGCCGACAAGCTGGCCGCGCAAAACCTCGTCCCGGCCGATTTCGGCGACGAGAAGGTCAAGGAATACCGCGCCGCGATGGACGCCGGCAAGCACACCGCCGATCCGGTGCTGTCGAACTTCAAGAACAAGTTCGCCGTCGACTGGATGCCGTTCCTGAACCGCAAGTGGACCGACGCCGCCGACACCGCCGTGCCGGTGACGGAACTGAAGCGCCTGGCCGAACGCATCACCACTACGCCCGAGACGCTGAAGCTGCACCCGCTGGTGGAGAAGGTCGTCAAGGACCGCGCCAACATGGGCCGCGGCGACCAGCCGCTTGACTGGGGCATGGGTGAGCACCTGGCCTTCGCCTCGCTGGTGTCGTCGGGCTACCCGGTGCGCATCACCGGCCAGGACGCCGGCCGCGGCACCTTCACCCACCGCCACGCCGTGCTGCACGACCAGAACCGCGAGCGCTGGGATGCCGGCAGCTACGTGCCGCTGCAGAACGTGTCGGAAAACCAGGCACCGTTCACGGTGATCGACTCGGTGCTGTCCGAAGAAGCCGTGCTTGGCTTCGAGTACGGCTACTCTGCCGCCGAGCCGAACGCGCTGGTGATCTGGGAAGCCCAGTTCGGCGACTTCGTCAACGGCGCCCAGGTGGTGATCGACCAGTTCATCTCGTCGGGTGAAGTGAAGTGGGGCCGTGCCTCGGGCCTGACGCTGATGCTGCCGCACGGCTACGAAGGCCAGGGTCCGGAACACAGCTCGGCGCGCATCGAGCGCTTCCTGCAGCTGTGCGCGGATCACAACATGCAGGTCTGCCAGCCGACCACGCCGGCCCAGATCTTCCACCTGCTGCGCCGCCAGATGATTCGCCTGTTCCGCAAGCCGCTGGTGATCATGACGCCGAAGTCGCTGCTGCGTAACAAGGATGCGGTGTCGCCGCTGTCCGACCTGGCCAAGGGCCATTTCGAGACCGTCATCGGCGACCACGAAGAACTGAACGCCAGCAAGGTCAAGCGCGTCATCATGTGCTCGGGCAAGGTGTACTACGACCTGGTCAACACCCGCAAGGAACGCGAGGCCAACGACACCGCGATCATCCGCCTGGAACAGCTGTACCCGTTCCCGCACAAGGCGCTGGCCGCGGAACTGAAGAAGTACCCGAACGCCAACGAGATCCTGTGGTGCCAGGACGAGCCGCAGAACCAGGGCGCCTGGTTCTTCGTGCAGCACTACATCATGGAAAACATGACGGACGGCCAGAAGCTCGGTTATGCCGGTCGCCCCGCTTCGGCTTCGCCGGCGGTGGGCTACTACGCAAAGCACAACGAGCAACAGAAGGCGCTGCTGGACGCGGCCTTCGGCAAGCTCAAGGGCTTTGTTCTGACCAAGTAATCAGTCGGCAGCCACGGCGGCGCGCGCAGGCGCCCCGTGGCCTCGCCAGCATCAAGACAACACGCATAACACGAGGAATTCACCACCATGGCTATCGTTGACGTCAAGGTTCCGCAACTCTCCGAATCGGTCGCCGAAGCGACCATGCTCAACTGGAAGAAGAAGCCAGGCGAAGCCGTTGCCCAGGACGAGATCCTGATCGAAATCGAAACCGACAAGGTCGTGCTGGAAGTGCCGGCCCCGTCGGCAGGTGTGCTGTCGCAGATCGTCAAGAACGACGGCGACACCGTGGTGGCCGATGAAATCATCGCCAAGATCGACACCGAAGCCACCGCTGGCGCCGCCGCCCCGGCCGCCGCCGCTCCGGCTCCTGCCGCCGCCGCGCCGGCCCCGGCCGCTGCCGCCGCTCCGGCCGCCGCCGGTGCCGTGGCCATGCCGTCGGCCGCCAAGCTGATGGCCGAAGCCGGCCTGTCGGCTGGCCAGGTTGCCGGCACCGGCAAGGACGGCCGCATCACCAAGGGCGACGCGATTGCCGCCGCCGCTCCGGCCGCCAAGGCAGCGCCGGCTCCGGCCGCGGCCAAGCCGGCCCTGCAGCAGGTTTCGGCCCCGGTCGACTTCGCCGCCCTGGGCGACCGCCCGGAAGAGCGCGTGCCGATGAGCCGCCTGCGTGCCCGCATCGCCGAGCGCCTGCTGCAGTCGCAAGCCACCAACGCCATCCTCACCACCTTCAATGAAGTGAACATGAAGCCGGTGATGGACCTGCGCAACAAGTACAAGGACCGCTTCGAGAAGGAGCACGGCGTGAAGCTGGGCTTCATGTCGTTCTTCGTCAAGGCCGCGGTGCACGCGCTGAAGAAGTTCCCGCTGATCAACGCCTCGATCGACGGCAACGACATCGTCTACCACGGCTACTTCGACATCGGTATCGCCGTCGGTTCGCCGCGTGGCCTGGTGGTGCCGATCCTGCGCAACGCCGACCAGATGAGCCTGGCCGACATCGAGAAGAAGATCGCCGAGTTCGGCGTCAAGGCCCGTGACGGCAAGCTGTCGCTGGAAGAGCTGAGCGGCGGCACCTTCTCGATCTCCAACGGCGGCGTGTTCGGCTCGATGCTGTCGACCCCGATCATCAACCCGCCGCAGTCGGCCATCCTGGGCGTGCACGCCACCAAGGACCGCCCGGTGGTGGAAGACGGCCAGATCGTGATCCGTCCGATGAACTACCTGGCCATGTCCTACGACCACCGCATCATCGACGGCCGCGAAGCCGTGCTGGGCCTGGTCGCCATGAAGGACGCACTGGAAGATCCGGCGCGCCTGCTGCTGGACCTGTAACAGCCGGTCCCTCCGCGCACGCCAGTGCGTGCGCGGGGAGCGCGCTCCCGTGATCACGGCGCGCCGGCACGCGTTGCAGCCGGCGCCCAACAAGGAATTTCCATGAGCAAACAATTCGACGTGCTGGTGATCGGCGCCGGCCCCGGCGGCTATATCGCCGCCATCCGTGCCGGCCAGCTGGGCCTGAACGTGGCCTGCTGCGAAGGCAATGCATATGACGATCCCAAGGGCGAAGCCCGCCTGGGCGGCACCTGCCTGAACGTGGGCTGCATCCCCTCCAAGGCGCTGCTGGCTTCCTCGGAAGAGTTCGAGAACGTCCAGCACCACCTGGGCGACCACGGCATCACCGTGGGCGACGTCAAGGTCGACGTGGCCAAGATGCTCAAGCGCAAGGACGATATCGTCGGCAAGATGACCAAGGGCATCGAGTTCCTGTTCCGCAAGAACAAGGTGACGCTGCTCAAGGGCTACGGCAAGTTCGTCGGCAAGAGTGCCGAAGGCTTCCAGGTCGAGATCGCCGGTGAAGTGGTGACCGCCAAGCAGGTCATCATCGCCACCGGTTCGAAGGCCCGCCACCTGCCCGGCATCACCGTCGACAACGACCTGGTCAGCGATAACGAAGGCGCGCTCAAGTTCCCCGCAGTGCCGAAGAAGCTGGGCGTGATCGGCGCCGGCGTGATCGGCCTGGAGCTGGGTTCGGTGTGGCGCCGCCTGGGTTCGGACGTGACCGTGCTGGAAGCGCTGCCCGCCTTCCTGGGCGCCGCCGACGAAGGCGTGGCCAAGGAAGCGCAGAAGCAGCTGACCAAGCAGGGCCTGAAGTTCAGCCTGGGCGTGAAGGTGGACGAAGTCACCACCGGCAAGAAGGGCGTGACGGTCAAGTACACCGACAAGGATGGCGCCTCCCAGACGCTGGAAGTCGATCGCCTGATCGTGTCGGTCGGGCGCGTGCCGAATACCGACAACCTGGGCCTGGACGCAGTCGGCCTGGCGGTCGACCAGCGCGGCTTTATCGAGGTGGACGACCATTGCGCCACCAAGGTGCCGGGCCTGTGGGCCATCGGCGACGTGGTGCGCGGCCCGATGCTGGCGCACAAGGCCGAGGACGAGGGCGTGGCCGTGGCCGAGCGCATCGCCGGCCAGAAGCCGCATATCGACTACAACTGCGTACCGTGGGTGATCTACACCTTCCCGGAAATCGCATGGGTAGGCAAGACCGAAGCCCAGCTCAAGGCCGAAGGCCGCGAGTACAAGGCTGGCCAGTTCCCGTTCATGGCCAACGGCCGTGCGCTGGGCATGGGCCACGCCGACGGCTTCGTCAAGATGCTGGCGGATGCCAAGACCGACGAGATCCTGGGCGTGCACATCGTTGCCGCCAACGCCTCGGACCTGATCGCCGAAGCCGTGGTGGCGATGGAGTTCAAGGCCGCCAGCGAGGATATCGGCCGCGTCTGCCATCCGCACCCGTCGATGTCGGAAGTCATGCGCGAAGCCGCGCTGGCCGTCGACAAGCGTCAACTCAATATGTAAGGCGCATGTCCGCCGCTGCCTGAGTACCGGCGCGCCGTCCTGCGGCGCGCCGTTTTCACTTGCGGCCCGTGCCGCGTGAGCCCCGAGCATGAACGTCACCGAGTACTACGAGAAGGAACTGAAGGAGCGCGGCTACCAGTCCGACGAGGCCCAGCTGCGCGCCGTGGCCCGGCTGCAGCAGTGCTACGACGAATGGGTCGCCTACAAGGGGCGCCGCAACAACGCGCTGAAAAAGCTGCTGGTGCGCCCCGATGTGCCGCAGGGCGTCTATATGTGGGGCGGGGTGGGGCGCGGCAAGTCGTTCCTGATGGACAGCTTTTATACCTGCGTGCCGGTGGTGCGCAAGACGCGGCTGCATTTCCATGAATTCATGCGCGAGGTGCACCGCCAGCTGGAAGAGCTGCGCGGCCGTCCCGACCCGCTCGACGAACTGGCCAGGCGCATCGCGCGCCGTTTCCGCCTGATCTGCTTCGACGAATTCCATGTCAGCGACGTCGCCGACGCGATGATCCTGCATCGCCTGCTGCAGCAGCTGTTCGACAACGGCGTGCAGTTCGTGATGACCTCCAACTACCGGCCCGACCTGCTGTACACCGATGGATTGCACCGCGACCGCGTGCTGCCCGCCATCGCGCTGCTGCAGCAGAAGCTGGACGTGCTCAATGTCGATGCCGGCATCGACTACCGCAAGCGCGCGCTGGAACAGGTGCAGGCCTACCACACCCCGCTGGACGCCAAGGCCAACTCGGCGCTGCGGGATGCCTTCACTTCGATTGCCGGCGTCGCCGACGAGTCGCCGCTGCTGCATATCGAGCATCGCGAGCTGCGCTCGCTGCGCAAGGCCAACGGGGTGGTGTGGTTCGACTTTGCCACGCTGTGCGGCGGCCCGCGCTCGCAGAACGACTACCTGGAACTGGCCTCGCAGTTCCATACGGTGATCCTGTCCGACGTGCCGCGCATGACGCCGCGGATGTCGTCCGAGGCACGCCGCTTCACCTGGCTGATCGACGTCTTCTACGACCACAAGGTCAAGCTGCTGATGTCGGCGGAAGTGCCGGCCGACGAACTCTATACCGAAGGCCAGATGGCCAACGAATTCCATCGCACTGTGTCGCGCATCATCGAGATGCAGTCGCGCGAGTACCTGGAATCCGAGCGCCGCACCATGGATACGACGCTCACCTGACCGTGTTCCAGGCCCGGGGCGACGTACCCGGGCCGCCTTGATCTATATCAAGTTGAAATCGGGGGCCGGCCTATATCCTCGACGGGGTAGAAAAAGGTCCCCATGTCGCCGCCCCCAGCCACCAGTCCTTCCGTCAGCATGCTGGCGCCATTTCCGCCGCCCGGCGGGCACGATGGCGCGGACATGGCTGCGCGCGGCGCCGGCGCGGCGCTGGCCTGCTTCCACTGCGGGTTGCCGGTCACCGATGCCGAACCGCTCGCCGCCAACCTGGACGGCAGCCGCCGCGTATTCTGCTGCGGCGGTTGCCAGGCCCTGGCGCAGACCCTCCATGCGGCCGGCTTTGCCCACCTGTACGGCGACGAAGCCCGCTTCGCCCGGCCCATCGACGACGATGCCCGGCGCCAGGCCGAGCCGGTCTGGGCTGCCTACGATGCCCCGGAACTGCGCGCGCAATTTGTCCGCCCGCTCGACGGCGGCCGCGCCGAGATCACGCTGGCTCCCGAGAATATCCGCTGCGCCGCCTGCGCGTGGCTGATCGAGCAGCATCTGTCGCGCCAGCCGGGCGTGGAATCGGCGGTCGCCAATGTCGCCACGCGGCGCGTGGTGGTGCGCTGGCGTGACGACGCCCAGACGGTGTCGGGGCTGCTGGCGGCGCTGGCCGGCATCGGCTACATGGCCTGGCCCTTCGAAGTCTCGCGCACCGACCTGCAGGACCGCCGCGCGCGTCGCGGCCTGCTGATGCGCATGGCGGTGGCCATGCTCGGCATGATGCAGGTGATGATGTACGCATGGCCGATCTATACCCACGAAGCCACCATCGATCCCGGCCAGCTGCAGCTGATGCGCTGGGCCAGCTTCGCGCTGACCTTGCCGGTGGTGTGCTATGCCGCCTCGCCGATCTTCGCCGGCGCCTGGCGCAGCCTGCGCCAGCGCCATATGGGCATGGACGTGCCGGTGGCGATCGGCGTCGCCGCGGGCTTTGCCGCCAGTGCGCTGGCCACGGTGCGCGGCGTGGGCGAGGTCTATTTCGATTCGGTGACGATGTTCGTCGCCTTCCTGCTGCTGGCCCGCTACCTGGAACTGCGCGTGCGCCAGGCCTCGCGCAGCGGTGCCGAAATGCTGGCGCGCCAGTTGCCCGCCACGTGCGAACGGCTGGCCACGGCCGGTGCGGCGGGCGAGCGCATCCCGGTCGCCCGGCTGCGCGCGGGCGACCTGATCCGCGTCAAGGCGGGAGAGATCGTCCCGGCGGACGGCGCGATCACTTCGGGCACCAGCGCACTCGATGAATCCATGCTGACCGGCGAAAGCCGCCCGGTGCGCCGCTGCGCCGGCGACACCGTGCTGGCCGGCAGCTTCAATACCGCCAGCCCGCTGGAACTGCGCGTGACCCGCGTCGGCGCCGGCACCCGCCTGGCCGAGATCGTCGCGGTGCTGGACCGCGCGCTGGCCGAGAAGCCGCGCCTGGCGACACTGGCCGACCGCGTGGCGGGCTGGTTCGTGGCGACGCTGCTGGTGCTGGCGGCACTGACCGGCATGGTCTGGGGCCTCTGGATCGATCCCTCGCGGGCCTTGCTGGTGACCATCGCGGTGCTGGTGGTCAGCTGCCCGTGCGCGTTGTCGCTGGCTACGCCGGCGGCACTGGCCGCGGCCGGCGCGGCGCTGTCGCGGCGCGGCGTGCTGCTGGCGCGCGGCCACGCGCTGGAAACGCTCGCCCGCGTCACCGACGTGGTGCTCGACAAGACCGGCACGCTGACCGAGGGCCGCTTTGCCGTGGCGGCGGTCGAGCCGCTGGGAGAAGCCGATTCCGCTCGATGCCTGACGCTGGCCGCAGCGATGGAGCGTGGCGGCGAGCATCCGATCGCGCGCGCGCTGGTGGCGGCGGCGCCCGATCTGACCGGCCTGCCGCTGCACGTCAGCGACATGCGCAACGTTCCCGGTGCCGGTCTCGAGGCGGTGGTCGCGGGCCGCCGCCTGCGCCTCGGCCGCGCCGATTTTGTCTTGGCGCTGGGCGGTGCTGGCCAGCCTGCGCCGGCCGCTGCCCACAACCTTATGCATCCCGGCGCCACGGTAGTCTGGCTGGGCGCCGAGACCGGCGCGCTGGCGCGCTTCGTGCTGGCCGACGTCGAACGCCAGGAAACGCCGATGCTGCTGGCACGCTTGCGCGAACTGGGCGTGCGCTGCCACCTGGTATCGGGCGACAACATGGCGGCGGTGCACTGGTGGGCCGCGCACTTCGGCATCGAGCGCATGGCCGGCGAGGTCACGCCCGAAGGCAAGCGCGACTACGTGGCGCGGCTGCAGCAGGACGGGGCCGTGGTGCTGGCCGTCGGCGACGGCATCAACGACGCGCCGGTGCTGGCGCAGGCGCAGGTATCGATTGCGATCGGCAGCGGCGCGCCGCTGGCCCAGGCCGGCGCGGACGCGGTGCTGACGCACGGCGGCGTGGCCGAGATCGCGACGGCGCTGGCCGTGTCGCGCCAGACGCGCCGGGTGGTGCGCCAGAACCTGGGTTGGGCCTTTTTCTACAACGTGGTCGCCATTCCGCTGGCGGCGACCGGGCTGGTGACGGCGTGGATGGCGGGCATCGGCATGTCGCTGTCCTCGCTGCTGGTGGTCGCCAATGCCTGGCGCCTGCTGCGCGCCGGCAAGCCGCGGCGCACGCCGCGGCCTACCTCGCGGCATAACGGAGCCTGACGATGGAAACGCTTTACCTGCTGGTGCCGATGAGCCTGGTGCTCGTGGTGGTCATCGCGGGCGCGCTGTGGTGGGCGCTTCATGCCGGGCAGTACGACGACCTGGACCGGCCTGCCGAATCGATCCTGCTGGACAACGACAAGCCGTGAGCCCGCGGCGCGTGCCTCGGACCGGAGCCGCGCGCGCAGGTTCAAGACGTGCCCGGAGCGGCTTGATAAAGATCAACGCACCCGTGGCATGGTTTTTCTAAAGTCACACTGTCAGTAGGTTTTTTATTTTCTCTAAGCTTTGGGGGTCTGAATGGATGTCACTGCCGCGTCTTCACGCGTCGACACCTTCAATTACGGCGTCGTTAGACAGTTCGCTGTCATGACGGTAGTCTGGGGGATCGTCGGCATGGCCGTCGGCGTGCTGCTGGCAGCACAGCTGATCTGGCCCGAACTCAATTTCAATACACCGTGGCTGTCGTTCGGCCGGCTGCGTCCGCTGCATACCAATGCGGTGATCTTCGCCTTCGGCGGCAGCGCGCTGTTTGCCACCTCCTACTACGTGGTCCAGCGCACCTGCCAGGCGCGCCTGTTCTGCGGCCCGCTGGCCGCATTCACGTTCTGGGGCTGGCAACTGGTCATCGTCGCAGCCGCCATCACGCTGCCGTTGGGCATCACCAGCTCCAAGGAATACGCCGAACTCGAATGGCCCATCGACCTGCTGATCACCGCGGTCTGGGTGGCCTACGCGATCGTGTTCTTCGGCACCATCGTCAAGCGCAAGACCCGGCATATCTACGTCGCCAACTGGTTCTTCGGCGCCTATATCCTGACCATCGCGCTGCTGCACATCGTCAACAACATCGAGATGCCGGTGTCGCTGTGGAAGTCCTACTCGGCCTATGCCGGCGTGCAGGACGCGATGATCCAGTGGTGGTACGGCCATAACGCGGTCGGCTTCTTCCTGACCACCAGCTTCCTGGGGATGATGTACTACTTCATTCCCAAGCAGGCCGAGCGCCCGATCTTTTCCTACCGCCTGTCCATCGTCCACTTCTGGGCGCTGAACTTCACCTACATGTGGGCCGGCCCGCACCACCTGCAGTACACCGCGCTGCCGGACTGGGCACAGTCTCTCGGCATGGTGTTCTCGCTGATCCTGCTGGCGCCGTCGTGGGGCGGCATGATCAACGGCATCATGACGCTGTCGGGCGCCTGGCACAAGCTGCGCACCGACCCGATCCTGAAGTTCCTGGTGGTGGCGCTGTCGTTCTACGGCATGTCGACCTTCGAAGGCTCGATGATGTCGATCAAGACCGTCAACGCGCTGTCGCACTACACCGACTGGACCATCGGCCATGTCCACTCCGGCGCGCTGGGCTGGGTCGCGATGATCTCCATCGGTTCGCTCTACTACCTGATCCCGCGGCTGTTCGGCGAGAAGCAGATGTACAGCGTGCGCCTGATCGAATGGCACTTCTGGATCGCGACCATCGGCGTGGTGCTGTATATCGCCTCGATGTGGATCGCGGGTGTGATGGAAGGCCTGATGTGGCGCGCCACGCAACCGGACGGCACGCTGACCTACGCCTTCGTCGAAGCGGTCAAGGCCAAATATCCGTTCTATCTGATTCGCCTGCTGGGTGGCATGTGCTTCCTGTCCGGCATGCTGCTGATGGCCTACAACATCGCCAAGACCATCGTCGGCAAGCCCGCCGTGGATGCGCCGATTCCGGCCAGCATCGCCGCCTCCGCCCACTGATCAATCCAGGATAGAAAGATGTCCGACAAACAACGCTTCTTTTCCCACGAAACGCTGGAGAAGAACATCGGCTGGCTGATCATCTGCACGATCCTCGTGGTCAGCATCGCGGGTCTGGTCCAGATCGTGCCGCTGTTCTTCCAGCACTCCACCACCGAGCCGGATCCGGGCATCACGCCGTATTCGCCGCTGCGGCTGATGGGACGCGATATCTATATCCGCGAAGGCTGCGTCGGCTGCCACTCGCAGCAGGTGCGAACGCTGCAGGCCGAGACCGAGCGCTACGGCCATTACTCCACCGCCGGCGAATCGGTCTACGACCATCCGTTCCTGTGGGGCTCCAAGCGTACCGGCCCCGATCTGGCGCGCGTGGGCGGACGCTACTCCGACGACTGGCAGCGCATCCACTTGCGCAACCCGCGCGACGTGGTGCCGGAATCCGTGATGCCGTCGTACCCGTGGCTGGAGAAGGCCGAGCTGCCCACCAACGATATCCAGGCGCGCATGCGCGCGCTGGTCAAGCTGGGCGTGCCGTACACCGACGCCGACATCGCAAAGGCGCCGGGAGAGCTGAAAGGCAAGACCGAGGAAGACGCGCTGGTTGCCTACCTGCAGGGCCTCGGCACCAACCGTCGCAACGTGCGCGTCGATGCCGCCGCCGCGGCACCGAAGGAGTAAGCCATGGCCATGATCACCGCCATCGCGACCGTCGTGTCCATGGTCGTTTTCCTCGGCATCTGCTGGTGGGCCTGGTCCGCCGGCCGCCAGGCCGCCAACCGCGAATCCGCCATGCTGCCGTTCGCGCTGCCTGACGAAACTACGACAACATCGAGCCGGAACACCTAGCCATGAGCGATTTCATTTCCGATTTCTGGAGTTACTACATTGCCGCCATCGCGCTCATCGGCATCGTCTGGTGCGTATGGCTGCTGTTCTCCCAACGCAAGATCACCAAGACCCCAGGCGGCACGGAAGATACCGGCCATGTCTGGGATGGCGACCTGCGTGAACTGAACAACCCGCTGCCGCGCTGGTGGATGTGGATGTTCCTGCTGGCCTGCATTTTCGGCCTGGCCTACCTTGTGCTGTATCCGGGCCTGGGCTCGTACGCCGGCGTGCTGAAGTTCTCCACGCAGGGCGAACTGGCCGCGCACCGCGCGGCGCAGGAACGCATGCAGAACGAGATCTACGGCAAGTACCTGAAGATGGACGTCAAGCAGGTGGCGGCGGACCCGCAGGCACGCGAGATCGGCCAGCGCCTGTTCCTGAACTACTGCGCGCAGTGCCATGGCTCCGATGCGCGCGGCAGCCGGGGCTTCCCCAACCTGACCGACAACGACTGGCTGTACGGCGGCGAGCCCGAGACCATCAGCCAGACCATCGCCAAGGGCCGCAATGGCGTGATGCCGCCGTTTGGCGCTGTCATCGATGCCAAGCAGGCGGGCGACGTGGCGCAGTACGTGCGTTCGCTGTCCGGGCTGTCGTCGGATCCGATCCGCGTGTCGCGCGGCGAGGGCGCGTTCAAGACCACCTGCGTGGCCTGCCACGGCGCCGGCGGCAAGGGCAACCAGGCCCTCGGTGCGCCGAACCTGTCGGACAATGTCTGGCTCTATGGCAGCTCGGAAGCCAGCATCGTCGAGGCCATCCTGAAGGGCCACAACAACCATATGCCGGCACACGAGGAAATCCTGACGCCCGAACGCATCCGCATGCTGACGGCCTATGTGTGGGGGTTGTCCAATACGGGAGGCGGAGCCGGGCAATGATCGACGACTCATGTGAGCGAGCGCTCGAGGCTCGCGGGAGAACTCGCCCATGAATGCGCCCGGGACCGAAGAAGTGGCCCGGGCGGCCGACCTGCAACGGTCGGCCGCTGCGCCGGGCGAGACCTCGGAAGAAACCCTTTACGAGGTCCGCCGCAAAATCTATCCGCGTTCGGTGAAGGGCGCGTTCTCCAGCTGGCGGGTCTGGCTGGTGATCCTGACCCAGCTGATCTACTACGGCACGCCCTGGCTCCAGTGGAACGGACGCCAGGCCGTGCTGTTTGACCTTGGCGAGCGCAAGTTCTATATCTTCGGACTGGTGCTGTGGCCGCAGGACGTGATCTACCTGGCGGTGCTGCTGGTCATCTCCGCGCTGGCGCTGTTCCTGTTCACGGCGATCGCGGGACGGCTGTTCTGCGGCTACGCGTGCCCGCAAACGGTCTACACCGAGATCTTCATGTGGATCGAGCGGCGGGTCGAAGGCGACCGCATCGCCCGCATCCGCCTCGACGGGGATCCGTGGAGCCTGCGCAAATTCCGCATCAAGGCAACCAAGCATTTCCTGTGGGTGCTGATCGCACTGTGGACCGGTTTCACGTTCATCGGCTACTTTGCGCCGATCCGCGAACTGGGCGGCGAGGTACTGGCGCTGACGCTGGGCCCCTGGCAGGCATTCTGGATGCTGTTCTACGCGTTCGCCACGTGGGGCAACGCAGGCTTCATGCGCGAGCAAGTATGCAAGTACATGTGCCCCTACGCGCGTTTCCAGAGCGTGATGGTGGACCGCGACACCTTTGTCGTGACCTATGACGTCGGCCGCGGCGAGCCGCGCGGCAGCCGCTCGCGCAAGACCGACCATCACCAGGCCGGGCTTGGCGATTGCGTCAACTGCAGCATCTGCGTGCAGGTATGCCCGACCGGCATCGACATCCGCGATGGCCTGCAGTACGAGTGCATCGGCTGCGGCGCCTGCATCGACGCCTGCAACCAGGTCATGGACAAGATGGACTACCCGCGCGGGCTGATCCGGTACACCTCGGAAAACGCAATGCGCAAGGGCCTGTCCGCTGCGGCATCGCGCAAGCGCCTGCTGCGTCCGCGCGTCATCATCTACTCGGTGATCTGGGTGGCGCTGCTGGCGGGGTTCATGGCGTCGATCATGCTGCGCACGCCGCTGAAGGTCGACATCATCCGCGATCGCGGTGCGCTGGGCCGGGAGGTGGAAGGGCGCTGGATCGAGAACGTCTATCGGCTGCAACTGATCAACACCACCGAGGCGCCGATGCAGATCCGCGTGCGTGCCGACAGCGATGAACTGAAGGACCTGACGGTCGAATACGACAAGCAGGCCGAATCGCTGGCGCCAACCTCCAACCGGCTGCTGCCGATCCGCATCCGCGTGCCGATAGAGGCCGCCAGGCAAGGCACGCACAAGATCAACGTAACAGTAACGAGCGAAGGCACGGAGCAAGGGCATGCTGAAATTCGGCAATCCACCAGTTTTATCGTGCCGCGCGATTTGTGAAGCTAGGCGACTCACACGTAGTCGCCAGGACGAAGGGGGCAAGATGAGTCAGCAAGGCAATCCGTGGTGGAAGGAACCGTGGCCATGGCTGCTGATGGCCGGTCCGCTGGTGGCCATGGTGGCGTGCGGCGTGACGATCTGGCTGGCGTCGGCACACCCCGACCTGCCGGTGCAGGGCGCGGCGCGGCATGGCCTGGTGGTCGAGAAGGTGGAAGCGGTGGCGCCCAAGTCCGCGGCAGCGAGGCAGCCATGAGGTTGCGCTGGCTGATGTGGGTGCTGTGGCCGGGCTTCCTGATGGCGGGTCTGGCGACGGCGACGGTTTTTTCCGTCGTCGATCCGGGCGACCTCAAATTCTTCGGCCATCCGATCGAATCGTCGCGCGAGTCGGTCTATACCGTCGGCTTCCTGCTGGCGTGGGTGTTCTGCGCGTTGTCCAGCGGGCTGACGCTGTACACCATGCCGACGCGGCTGGCGGATACGGACGAACTGGAATAGGGAAGGACTATCGCGTTGCCGGCGCCGCAGGCGGCGCGGCAACGCCGCGGTGGCTCAGCAGCTACGGCTGTAGAGTTGCTTGATGCCGTCGATGTCGATCAGCTTGACATGCCGTTGGCGGATCTGGATCAGCCCGGCCTCGGCAAAGCGCGAGAACAGGCGACTCACGGTCTCGAGTTTCAGCCCGAGGTAGCTGCCGATCTCTTCGCGGCTCATGCGCATCACGAACTCGGACGCCGAATAACCGCGCGCCGACAGCCGTTCCGACAGGTTGATCAGGAAGGCGGCGAGGCGTTCCTCGGCGCGCATCGAGCCGAGCGTGACCAGCATCAGCTGGTCGTGCGTGATTTCCTTGCCCATCAGGCGCAGGAACTGCTGTTGCAGCGAAGGCAGGTCGGCGGACAGCGTCTGCAGATCGTTCATGCGGACCACGCATACCTCGGTATCTTCGAGTGCGGTCGCATCGGATGCATGCTGCATCTCGCCCAGGCCGTCGAGGCCGACGATTTCACCGGGCAGGTGGAACCCGGTAATCTGCGAGCGTCCGTCTTCGGTGGTGACATGCGTCTTGAGCGTACCGAAGCGGATGGCGTAGACCGCGGTGAGCGGGTCACCCATGCGGTAAAGGGTTTCCCCCTTGTGCACGCGGATGCGTTCCTGCACCAGCGTGTCGATCTTGGCAAGGTCTTGCTGCGACATGCCAACCGGGAGGCACAGCTGTCCCATCGCACAGGTGGAGCAGCGGGGCGACATCTCGGTAATGGGGATGGAAGTGAGCAATTGGAACCTGCTAGAAATGGCAGCGGGGCACGATATGGGCATTTTACCGTGCGATGTGATCCGGCAGGGAGACAGAATTGACATTTGGAGTATTGATCAGCGTTTTCCTGCTCGCTCTGCTGGGCGGCGTGCACTGCGCCGCCATGTGCGGCGGCGTGGCGCTGGCCGTGGAGCAGCGGCGCGGCAAGGCAGCGCCGGTCAGCCTGGTGCGCAGCCGCACTGCATGGCTCGGCGAGTTACTGTTGATGCACTTTGGCAGGATTACCACCTATATGCTGCTCGGTGCGGCGCTGGGCGCCGCGGGCGCCACCGCCTGGAAGCAGGACTACCTGCCAGTGCAGCGCTGGCTGTTCGGCGCCGGCAGCCTGATGCTGCTGTGGTCGGGCTGGCGCCTGCTGCGCGGCAGTACCTTTACCGTGAACTGGCTGGAGCGGCTGGCGGCGCGTGCCGGCGCTGCGGTGGCCGGGCGGCTCGGCGGCGTCGCCGGCGCGTTGCCGGCCTTCGTGCGGGCGCGCGGCGGGCTGGCCCGGCGTTATGGCGTGGGCCTGGCCTGGGGGCTGGTGCCGTGCGGCATGGTCTACGGTGCGCTGACGCTGGCGCTGCTGGCGGGCAATGCCGGCTCGGGCGCGCTGGTGATGGGCGTGTTCGGGCTTGGCACGCTGCCGAACCTGCTGGTGCTGTCCGGGCTGTCCGGCTATCTGAGACTGTGGTCGCGGCGACCGGGCGTGCGCCTGGGCGCGGGCCTTGCCGTGATGGCGTTCGGCGGGCTTGGCATTGCGCGAGCGGTGCTGCTGCCACATTCGCTGGCGGAACAGGGCTTTTGCCTGGTGTTTTGATGCCCCATGCGGCATCCTGCGGCGCCGGCACCCCGCGCAAGCAGGATGATGGTTGCAGGCGGAGCCGGGAATGCCATACAATCGCCAGCATTGCGGTATCGCGCGGAGTCAGACAGGCTGCGGTAAGCAGCGGCGATCAGCGCCTGGCGGTCTTCCTATCCGAAGGCGCGCTCGGGACGCGGGAAGCGGAAGGCTTTCGATGAGCGCCAGTCCCCGCGATCCATCCGGTTCAAAAGATCTGGTTCAAAAGTCCGGTTGGCGCTGCGGCGTGGTAGATGCCGGCCTTGCTCCCGATACCCGTATTTTCTTGCGTCCGAGGCGTTCAGTTCGCCGACCGCGATGTCCGTTTGTGCGGACGAGCGACGCAAGAGGTTCGCTGGCCGATCCATGACGGCATGCGGACGATCTCCTGCCGGAAGCCCCGGCAACTCGATGCAAAGAATGGGAAGTGCACGGCCTGGGTACGGCAGGTATCCGGCTCGCTGCGCAATGAGATGGCGGTGGCTTTGGCACCGCTGTATCCAAAATCTCCGGTGCCCCGGATCCGTCCGGGAGCAGGTGCAAAGACAGGCTGCACACCATCAACATGAATACCCAAGAGGCGAAGATCGTCCTCGAGACGGCGCTGATCTGCGCGCAGGAACCGTTGCGCGTCAACGATCTGCGCCGCCTGTTCGACGATGACGTCGGCGCAGACACTATCCGCGTGCTGCTGGACGAACTGCGCCAGGATTGGCGCCCGCGCGGCGTGGAGCTGGTGGCGCTGGCAAGCGGCTGGCGGTTCCAGAGCCGGCCCGAAATGCGGGAATACCTCGACCGCCTGAATCCGGAAAAACCGCCAAAATACTCGCGTGCGGTGATGGAGACCCTGGCGATCATCGCCTACCGCCAGCCGGTGACCCGTGGCGATATCGAGGAAATCCGCGGTGTGACGGTCAGCACGGAAGTGATCAAGAAGCTCGAGGACCGCAGCTGGATCGAGGTCATCGGCCATCGCGACGTGCCGGGTCGCCCGGCGCTGTATGCCACCACCAAGGCCTTCCTGGACGACCTCGGGCTGCGCACGCTGGACGAGCTGCCGCCGCTGGAAGACGCTCAGGCGCAGGCACAGGCCGCCTTGCTGGAGCAGCAGGCGATCAACTTCGAAGACCTGGCGGCGAACAAGCCGGCCAGCGCCGACGAGGAAGCCTTTGCCGAGCCGGTCACGCCGGCCGATACATCGTCAGCGGCCGAGAGCGCGCCCGCGCGCGAAGACGGTGCCGATGGCTTTGACGCGCAGCCGGCTGCCGAGACGGTGGTTGAGGCCGGTGCGGGCGATGCCACCGAATCGGCTGCAACCCCTCCGGACGGGGCGCGGGACCAACTGCCTGAAGACGGCACCCCGCCGCACCCGAGCGAGCACGACGAGCGCGTGCCGAACTGAACAACATGCAACATCCGATAGTGAATATCTTGTCTGATTCCGTTGAGCAAGACGCCCGCCACGCGGGCGCATCCGCCGACACCGGCGCCGCAGAACCCGGAACGGGCAGCGACGCCGCGCCCCGCCGCAAGGGGCTGCGCCGCGGTCTGAGGAACCTGGTGGCATCGCGCCGCCAGGCCGCGCAGGACCGCGCCGAGGGCGCCGAAGGCGCCGGCGCGGCCGGCCAGGGCGATGCCGGCGAGGCAGGTGCCGCCGCCAGCGCGGGCGCCGCCGGTGCCGGGCGTGGCGGCCAGCGCGGCCGCGGCAAGCGCAAGACGGGCCAGGGCGAAGGCGGGCAGGGCGGCCAGGGCAGCCAGGGCGGCAGCAAGGCAGACAAGATCGACCGCGCGGCCCGCGCCGAAGGCGCCGACAAGCCGGAGCAGCCTGGCCGCAAGCGCAAGCAGGCCCCGCGCAGCGGCAAGCCCGCGCCCACCGGCGACACCCAGGGCGCCGGCGCGCGCCAGCAGGGCCGGCGCAAGGATGGCGGCAAGCCGCAGGCACCGCGCAAGGGCCAGGCCGGCGCCGACAAGTCCGCGGCGGGCAGCGAAGACCTGTTCCGCTTCGTCATCTCCGAGCAGTACGACAGCGAAGACACCGTCATCCCGCGCACCAAGGCCAAGCCCGTGCGCGAGCTGTCTGCCGATGACGACGCGCCCAAGCTGCACAAGGTTCTGGCCGAAGGCGGCCTGGGCTCGCGCCGCGAGATGGAAGAGCTGATCCTGCAGGGCCGGGTCTCGGTCAACGGGCTGCCGGCCCATATCGGCCAGCGCATCCTGCCGGCCGACCAGGTCCGCGTGAACGGCAAGCTGATCCACCGCAAGGTGTCGACCAAGCCGCCGCGCGTGCTGCTGTATCACAAGCCTGCCGGCGAAATCGTCAGCCAGTCGGATCCGGAAGGCCGCCCGACCGTGTTCGACAACCTGCCGCGCATCAAGACCGGCAAGTGGGTCGCGGTGGGCCGCCTGGACTTCAACACCGAAGGCCTGCTGATCTTCACCACCTCGGGCGATATTGCCAACCGGTTCATGCATCCGCGCTACGGCGTCGAGCGCGAATACGCGGTGCGCACGCTGGGCGAGCTGGCCGAAGCCGACCGCCAGCGCCTGCTGCACGGCATCAAGCTGGATGACGGCGAGGCCAACTTCCTGCGTATTGCCGACGGTGGCGGCGAAGGCGTCAACCATTGGTACCACGTGGCCCTGACCGAAGGCCGCAATCGCGAAGTGCGCCGCATGTTCGAGGCGGTCGGCCTGACCGTGTCGCGCCTGATCCGCACCCGCTACGGCCAGTTCCTGCTGCCGCGCGGGCTCAAGCGCGGCCGCTGGCAGGAAGTCGAGCCGAATGACGTCAAGGCGCTGATGACCAGCGTCGGCCTGAAGGTGCCGGGCAAGGGCGAGCAGGCGCCCAAGGGCGCCACCAAGGTGGGCGGGCGCAAGCAGCGCACCGAGGCGGCGATTGCCGGCATGCCGATGCATACCGGCATGGACGGCCTGCCGCGCTTCGAGCAGGGCGGTCCTCGTGGCGGCGGCGGCAGCCGCAGCAGCCAGCCGGATCCGATGAAGACGTCGATGGGCTATATCAGCCACGGGCCGACGTTGCTGACCTCGCACGCCGCGAACCTCGGCGGGGGCCGCGGCGCCGGTGCGCGCCAGGGACGCGGCGGCGGTACTGGCATGGGCGGCATGGGCGGTGCCAGGGGGCAGGCCGGCCAGGGGCAGGGCAAGGCCCGCCGCGGCGGTGGCGAGGCCAATGGCAACGTGATGCCGAAGGCAGCCAAGTCGGGTGGCAACCGTTCGCAGCGTGGTGGCAGCGGCAATCGTGGTGGCAACCGCGGCGGCAATCGGTAAGCGCCGTACGCGGCGCATGGCGGGCATAACGCCTGCCTGCGCCGCATGCGGTCCGCGGTAATGTCTGGCTTTTGCCTTTTCGACATAATCCGCGTATAATTCAAGTCTATTCAAAAAGCCATCCTCGTCCGAGGATGGGCGAATGATGGGCATTGCGCCCATTTTTTTTTGGTTCGCCCGTTTTCGGTGCTTCCGCCTGGGGCGGAAAGGGTTGGCGGACAGGCAGCGCTGCAGCAGGGTCGTCCCGGACGGCACCGGCGGGGTTTGCCTGCCACGGTGTTGATGGCCATTACTCGGGATAACAGTGCATCTGGCAGATTTGATCGAAACCACCCTAAGCGGCATGGGATATGAGCTGGTCGAGCTCGAGCGTGCCCCGGCCGGATTGCTGCGTGTCTATATCGATCAGCCTGAAACCGGCATTGCCATCGAGGATTGCGAAAAGGTGAGCCGCCAGCTCACCCACGTGTTTACGGTCGAGAACGTCGACTATGAACGCCTCGAGGTCTCGTCGCCCGGACTGGACCGGCCGCTGAAGAAGCTGGCCGACTTCATCCGCTTTGCCGGCGCGGAGGCGCGCGTGACGCTGCGCCTGCCCGTCAACGGACAGAAGAACTTCACCGGCATCCTGCGCGAGCCCACCGGCGCCGCGGGCGAAGAGAAGATCGGCCTGGAGTTCGAGGGCAAGGATGGCCCGGCGCTGCTGGAATTTGCCGTATCCGATGTCGACAAGGCACGCCTGGTGCCGGTGATCGACTTCAAAGGAAATCAAAGAAAAGGGAACAAGCAATGAGCCGCGAAGTTCTGTTGCTCGTCGATGCGCTTGCGCGTGAGAAGAACGTCGACAAGGATGTGGTATTCGGTGCCCTGGAGGCGGCGCTCGCCTCGGCCACCAAGAAGCGTTTCGAGGAAGACGTGGATATCCGTGTCGCGATCGATCGCGAGTCGGGCGAGCATGAAACCTTCCGCCGCTGGCTGGTCGTTCCCGACGAGCTGGGCCTGCAGGAGCCGGACAAGCAGATCCTGCTGTTCGAGGCCCGCGAGGAAAACCCGAGCATCGAGCTGGGCGACTATATCGAGCAGCAGATCGAATCGGTCGAGTTCGGCCGCATCGGCGCGCAGGCCGCCAAGCAGGTGATCCTGCAGCGCATCCGCGATGCCGAGCGCGAGCAGATCCTGAACGACTACCTCGATCGCGGCGAAAAGATCATGACCGGCACGGTCAAGCGCGCCGACAAGAAGGGCCTGATCGTCGAGTCCGGCCGCGTCGAGGCGCTGCTGGCCCGCGACCAGATCATCCCCAAGGAAAACCTGCGCACCGGCGACCGCGTGCGCGCCTATATCCTGAATGTCGACCGCGCCGCGCGCGGCCCGCAGATCGAACTGTCGCGTACCGCGCCCGATTTCCTGATCAAGCTCTTCGAGAACGAAGTGCCTGAAATGGAACAGGGCCTGCTTGAGATCAAGGCGGCTGCCCGCGACCCGGGCGTGCGCGCCAAGATCGCGGTGGTGGCGCATGACAAGCGCATCGACCCGATCGGCACCTGCGTGGGCGTGCGCGGCACGCGCGTCACTGCGGTGCGCAACGAGATCGGCGGCGAGGCGGTGGATATCGTGCTGTGGTCCGAAGACCCGGCGCAGTTTGTGATCGGCGCGCTGGCACCTGCGCAGGTGCAGTCGATCGTTGTCGATGAAGAGAAGCACAGCATGGACGTGGTGGTCGACGAGGAAAACCTCGCCGTCGCCATCGGCCGCAGCGGTCAGAACGTGCGCCTGGCGTCCGAGCTGACCGGCTGGCAGATCAACATCATGACGCAGGAAGAATCGGCGCAGAAGCAGGCCGAAGAGAGCGATGTCGTGCGCAAGCTGTTCATGTCCAAGCTGGACGTGGATGAGGAAGTCGCGGACATCCTGATCGAGGAAGGCTTCTCCACGCTGGAAGAAGTGGCTTATGTCCCCATCAGTGAAATGATGGAGATCGAGGCCTTTGACGAAGACACCGTCAACGAGCTGCGCAATCGCGCGCGTGATGCGCTCCTGACGATGGAACTGGCCCGGGAAGAAAAGGTGGAAGAGGTGTCGCAGGACCTGCGCTCGCTCGACGGCCTCAACCCGGAACTGATCGGCAAGCTGGCCGAAGGCGATATCCATACGCGTGACGACCTGGCCGAACTGGCCGTGGACGAGCTGGTCGAGATGACCGGTGTCAGCGAGGAAGAAGCCAAGTCGCTGATCATGAAAGCACGGGAACATTGGTTCAACTGAGGGACACGCCCTGGCCGCTGAAACCGGGCAGGGCGCGCTTTCCGCAACAATTTGTCCCGACGTAGAAACCAAGCATTGAAAGGGTTTGAATGGCAAGCACAACAGTTGCCCAACTGGCCGCAGAACTGAGTCGCAGCGCAGCTGCCCTGCTGGAACAATTGCAGGCGGCTGGGGTGGGCAAAGCGACGCCAGAAGACATCATCACGGAATCGGATAAGACCAGGCTGCTGGACTATCTGAAGCGCTCGCACGGCCAGGCCGACGACAGCGCCCGCAAGAAGATCACACTGACCAAGCGCGAAACCTCGGAGATCCGCCAGTCGGACGCCACCGGCAAGACCCGCACGGTCCAGGTGGAAGTGCGCAAGAAGCGCGTGCTGATCAAGCGCGACGACGCTGCGCCGGAATCGCAGGCCGATGGCGCCGAGGCCCAGGCCCAGGTCGTCGACGCCGCCGAGGAGGCGCGCCGCGAAGCGGAAGAACGCCGCCAGGCAGAACAACTGGCGCGTCAGGAAGCCGAGGCCAAGGCCGCCCGCGAGGCCGCCGAGCGCGAGGAAGCCGAGCGCCGCGCGCGCCAGGAGGCACTCGAGGCCGAACAGCGCCGCCAGGCCGAACTCGCTGCCCGCAAGGCCGAGGAAGAGGCTGCCGCGTCGCGCGCCGTGACCGAAGCCAACGAGGACGCCTCGCGCAAGAAGGCCGAGGACGAGAAGGCCCGCGTCGCCGCTGAACGCGCCGAGGCGCAGAAGGCTGCCGACGAGGCCAAGGTTGCCGCCGACAAGGCCCGCGCCGAGCAGGAAATCGCCGCGCGCAAGCGCCGCGAGGCTGCCGAAGCCGAAGCCCGTGCGATCCAGCAGATGCTGAACGCGCCGGCCCGCGTGCTGAAGGCGCCGTCCGAGCGCAAGGCCGAGGAAAAGAAGGCCGAGCAGACCGGTACGCTGCACAAGCCGGTCAAGCCGGCCGGCACCGAAGCCAAGCCGGGCGAGAAGAAGCCGGTGACCGCCACCGCCACCACCACCACCGACAAGAAGGGCAAGGTCGTCAAGGCCGGCACCTCGTCGACGTGGCAGGACGAAGGCAGCCGCAAGAAGGGCAGCGGCCTGAAGACGCGCGGCGATTCGTCGGGCGGCGTGGGCGGCTGGCGCGGTGGCCCGCGCGGCCGTGGCGGCCGTCAGCAGCAGCATGACGACAGCCGCAGCAACTTCCAGGCGCCGACCGAACCGGTGGTGCGCGAAGTGCACGTGCCCGAAACCATCTCGGTGGCCGACCTGGCCCACAAGATGGCAGTGAAGGCATCCGAGGTCATCAAGCAGATGATGAAGCTCGGCCAGATGGTGACGATCAACCAGGTGCTGGACCAGGAAACCGCCATGATCGTGGTGGAAGAAATGGGCCACAAGGCGTACGCCGCCAAGCTGGACGATCCGGAAGCGCTGCTGGTGGTCGACGGCGAAGAGCACGAAGACGCCGAACTGCTGCCGCGTCCGCCGGTGGTGACCGTGATGGGTCACGTCGACCACGGCAAGACCTCGCTGCTGGACTACATCCGCCGCACCAAGGTGGCCGCGGGCGAAGCCGGCGGGATTACGCAGCATATCGGTGCCTACCATGTGGAAACCGACCGCGGCGTGATCACCTTCCTGGACACCCCGGGTCACGAGGCCTTCACGGCCATGCGTGCCCGCGGTGCCAAGGCCACCGACATCGTGATCCTGGTGGTCGCGGCCGACGACGGCGTGATGCCGCAGACCAAGGAAGCCATTGCGCATGCCAAGGCTGCCGGTGTGCCGATCGTGGTGGCGATCAACAAGATCGACAAGCCCGATGCCAACCCGGACCGCGTCAAGCAGGAACTGGTGGCGGAGCAGGTGGTGCCGGAAGAATACGGCGGCGATTCGCCGTTCGTGCCGGTTTCCGCCAAGATGGGTACCGGTGTGGAAGACCTGCTCGAGCAAGTGCTTCTGCAAGCCGAAGTGCTGGAATTGAAGGCACCGGTGGATGCCCCGGCCAAGGGCCTGGTGGTGGAAGCCCAGCTGGACAAGGGCAAGGGCCCGATCGCAACCATCCTGGTCAGCAGCGGCACGCTCAAGCGTGGCGATGTGGTGCTGGCTGGCAGCGCCTACGGCCGTGTGCGTGCCATGCTGGACGAGAACGGCAAGACGACCAAGGAAGCCGGTCCGTCGATCCCGGTGGAAATCCAGGGCCTGTCCGAAGTGCCTGCCGCCGGTGAAGAAGTGCTGGTGCTGCCGGACGAGCGCAAGGCACGTGAAATCGCGCTGTTCCGCCAGGGCAAGTTCCGCGACGTGAAGCTGGCCAAGCAACAGGCCGCCAAGCTCGAGAACATGCTCGAGCAGATGGCCGAAGGCGAAGTGCAGACGCTGCCGTTGATCGTCAAGGCCGACGTGCAGGGTTCGCAGGAAGCGCTGGTGCAGTCGCTGCAGAAGCTGTCGACCGCCGAAGTGCGGGTGCAGATCGTGCACGGCGGCGTGGGTGGCATCTCCGAGTCCGACGTCAACCTGGCAACGGCTTCGAAGGCGGTCATCATCGGCTTCAACGTGCGTGCCGATGCTGGTGCGCGCAAGCTGGCCGAGCACAACGGCATCGATATCCGCTACTACAGCATCATTTACGATGCGGTGGACGAGATCAAGGCGGCGATGTCGGGCATGCTGGCGCCGGAGAAGCGCGAAACCACCATCGGCCAGGTCGAGGTGCGCCAGGTGTTCCGCGTGCCGAAGATCGGTGCGGTGGCCGGCTGTATGGTTACCGACGGCCTGGTCAAGCGCAACTCGCTGGTGCGCGTGCTGCGCAACAACCTGGTCATCCACGACGGCGAGCTGGATTCGCTCAAGCGCTTCAAGGACGACGTCAAGGAAGTCAAGCAAGGCTTCGAGTGCGGTCTGTCGATCAAGAACTTCAACGATGTTCAGGAAGGCGACCAGCTCGAGGTGTACGAAATCACAGAGGTGGCGCGCACGCTGTAAGGCGTCGCAAGCAACGGCAGGCTTCGGCCTGCCGTTGTCATCTCGACCAGACTGTATTGAATGGCCAAGAAAGGCAATATCTCCTCCCGCAATCTCCGCATCTCCGACCAGATCCAGAAGGACCTGGCCGAGATGATCCAGCGCGAGCTGCGCGACCCGCGCCTCGGCCTGGTCACGCTGCAGTCGGTCACGCTGACGCCCGACTACGCTCACGCCAAGGTCTACTTCACCGTGCTGGGCGCCGACGCGGCCGAAGCCGCCGCCATCCTGAACGATAAGGCCGGCTACCTGCACTCGCTGCTGTTCAAGCGCCTGCACATCCATACCGTGCCGACGCTGCATTTCCATCACGACACCTCGGTCGAACACGCGATCGAGATGTCCCGGCTGATCAACGAAGCGAACGCCACGCGTTCGAAAGACGAAGACTGATGCCGGGCGCCCGTGCCTGCAGGCATGGGCTTTCCTGGCGCGGTCGCCGCGCGTTGCGCACCCGCCTCCTGCTTGTTCCCCGATGACCGATTCCAACGCCAACCGTCCGCCGCGCCTGCCGCGCCGCGAGGTCCATGGTGTGCTGCTGCTCGACAAGCCGCTGGGGCTGTCGTCCAACGACGCGCTGGTGCGCGCCAAGCGCCTGTTGCGCGCGGCCAAGGCCGGCCATACCGGCACCCTCGATCCGCTCGCCACCGGGCTGCTGCCGCTGTGCTTCGGCGAAGCCACCAAGTTTTCGCAGGACCTGCTGGAAGCGGACAAGACCTATGACGCCGAAGTGCGGCTGGGCGCACGCTCCAGCACCGGCGACGCCGAAGGCGAGCTGCTCGACGTGCGTGCGGTCACCTGCGACCGGGCCGCGGTAGAGCGTGTGCTGGCAAGTTTTGTCGGCGAGATCGAGCAGGTGCCGCCGATGCATTCGGCGCTGAAGAAGGACGGCCGCCCGCTGTACGAATACGCGCGCGCCGGCCAGACCGTGGAGCGCGCGGCGCGCCGCGTCACGATCCGTTCGATTGCATTGCTGGATTGCGCCTTGCCCGAGGCCCCGTCGTTCACGATGCGGGTGACGTGCAGCAAGGGCACCTACATCCGCACGCTGGCCGAGGATATCGGCGAAGCGCTGGGTTGCGGCGCGCATCTGACCGGGCTGCGCCGCATTGCCGTGGGCGACCTGACGCTCGACGGCGCGGTGACGCTGGCCCAGATCGAAGCACAGGATGATGCGCAGCGCCCGGCCATGCTGGCGCCGGTTGATGCCCTGCTGCAGAAATGCGTGCCGGTGCAGCTGGATGCGGCGGCGGCGGGGCGGTTCCTGCAGGGCCAGCGCATTGCCCAGCGGGACCTGCCGGCCGGCACCGTGCTGGCCGAGCAAGGCCTGGCACGGGTCTATGCCGGCGAGCCGGCGCGGCTGCTGGGGGTGGCACGCATGCGCGAAGGCGCGTTGCGGCCGGAGCGGCTGGTCAAGCTGTGAGCCCGCGGACGGCGCCGTAGCCGCCCACTAACCAACAGCCCTTACTCCAATGTGACCTTGGCCGTCTTGATCACGTCGGCCCACATCTTGCGATCCTGCGCGAGGAACCCGGCAAAGTGCTCGGGCGTATCGCCCACGGGCTCCGAGCCGAACTCAGCCATCTTCTTCCTGACTTCCGGATTCGCCACCGCCTTGACCAGGGCCTGGTTGTAGCGGGCCACGATCGCCTTCGGCAGGTCCTTCGGCCCGAAGATGCCTTGCCAGGTTGGCATGTTGAAGTCCTTCAGGCCGCTCTCGGCCAGCGTCGGCACCTCCGGCAGCAACGGCGAGCGCTTGCTGCCCGTGACTGCCAGCGCCTTGACCTTGCCGCTCTTGGCTAGCGCCGCGGCGGTGGTGATGTTATCAACCGTCATGGCGATATGGCCGCCCATCAGATCGGTGATCACTGGCGTTGCGCCCTTGTACGGCGCATGGACCATGTCGATGCCGAGGCGGTGCAGCATGGTCTCGGCGATCAGGTGGTTCGAGGTGCCGACGCCCGCGGTGCCATAGGTGACCTGCGGCGTCTTTTTGACATACGCGGCAAAGTCGGCCATGGTCTTGACCGGCAGGGCCGGGTTGACGATCACCACATTGGGCTGCGTGGCCAGCATGACGATGGGGGTGAAGTCATCGGCCTTGTACGGCGTGCCCTTGGGGTTGAGCACGTGGGTCACCGCCATCGCGCCGGCGGCACCCATGCCGATGGTGTAGCCGTCGGCCGCTGCCTTGGCCAGCTTGTCCGCGGCGATATTGCCGCCCGCGCCTGGCACGTTTTCCACCACCACCGGCACGCCCAGGCTTTCCGACAACGGTGCCTGCACCAGCCGCGCCAGCAGGTCGGCCGAGCCGCCGGGGGCAAAGCCCACCAGCAGGCGCACCGGCTTTGCCGGCTTCCATTCCTGCGCCTGCGCGGCCGGGGCCATCGCGGCGGCCAGGCCGATCCACATCATGCCGCGTGTCAGCGGCTTCCTCCACTTTCCTACCTTTTCCATGCCTTCCAGCTCCAGCAGTGTCATGGGCAATCTGTCATCGGGCTTGCCCTTACCCGGAATGCGTTCGTAGCCTGAGCTAGTCTTGTGCGCGCCATCAGGCCGCCGCACCAGCCAGTACCTGTCCCAGCAGCCGTGCCACCATGCGGTTCGACAGCAGCACCGGAGCCCCCGCATGGCGCGCCACCGTGGCCCGCATGGCTTCGGTGTAGCCCATGCAGTGCATCACCACCAGGTCGCAGCCGCGCAGCGCCGCGCCCGCCTGCGCGAAGCGGCCGGTATCGCTGTCGGCGCTATCGGTATAGGGCGATGCATGCGTGACGCGCAGTTCGCAGGGCACCGGCTGGATCAGATGAAAGCCGCTCACCTGCGTCTCCAGCGGCAGCACGATGCCGAGCCGCTTGCAGCCCT
This sequence comes from Cupriavidus sp. 207A1, assembly GCF_057798955.1. Lineage (NCBI taxonomy): Bacteria > Pseudomonadati > Pseudomonadota > Betaproteobacteria > Burkholderiales > Burkholderiaceae > Cupriavidus > Cupriavidus sp. 207A1. The sequence continues at coordinate 251,142 of NZ_JBYOJO010000003.1, forward strand.
GCGCCAGCGCTACCGTCAGGTGGTCCACCACCTGCTGCGGTTCCAGCACCAGCGTCTGCATCGGCGGCAGCGCGGTGCCGGTACACAGCGGGACCAGCGCGTCGAAGCGGCCGTCGTCGAGCGAAGTCATCAGCCGCGCCAGCATGGCCTCGGCCACCGGCTTGCCCATCACCGCCTGGGTGCCGTCGCGCAGGCGGCTGGCGAAGCGGTACTCGCCGGCGGCGGGCGCCAGCGCTGCGATCTCGTCCGGGCCCAGCGCGTCGAGGATGCCGAATTCTTCGACCTCGGCCGGCAGTCCCAGGTCGGCCATCATTTGCGGCACCACGTCGGTCCGCGGCGACTGCCCGATGGTGACGAAGGCCACGCGCGGCGGGCGAGGGGCGGCCATGGTCATGCCTCGGCCCCGACGGTCTGCAGGTGCGCGAGCGAGCCGTAGCGCCGCTGCAGCTCGGCCCATTCCTCGGCATCGTAGAAGGCGCACTGGCCCTGGCCGAACTGCTTGGCGACCTCGATGCAGAAGCGCGTCGCCACATCGATGTCGAAGGCGTTGGTGACGCCGGTGGCGCATCCGGGCACGGTGGTCTGCGCGGTCAGCGCTACACCGACGACCGGGGCGGCGGTGACGATGGCCGGCTGCATGATCGAATTGACATGCCACAGGCCATTCTCATACGGCGTGATGTCCTGCGTGGTCAGCGGCAGCACCGACGGCAGTTCGCCGCTGACCCAGCCCATCAGGTCCAGCATCCGCTCCGGCAGGCGCAGCAGCCAGCCTTCCTTGGCCACCGGCGTCAGCGCCACGCCGCGGCGGTTGACGAAGCGGTTGCCGCGCGTGGTGTCGACCGACAGGATCGCCACCATGTCGGGATGCACCTCGTGCGACATCATCGTGCGCATCGCGAAGGGCGATTTCATCATCGGCACCGGCTGGTGCGGCCGCGTGGCGGCGTGCGGGCAGATGTGGGTATGGATCCGCACCGGGCCGGCCAGCACATCGCCGCTGGCGGCCATGTCGGCCAGCTTGAGCGCGGTGGCGACCGCGACGATGGCGCCGTCGGCATCGGACACCAGGCCCGTCACCGCAGGGCGCGCGCCGACGCCGCCGAGGCGGCCGACCACGCCCAGCGCGGGCGCGTCGGGATTGCGGCCGGGCAGGGTGCAGGCGAGGAAGTCGGTGTAAAGGCCGTTCTCTTCCACGCGTGTCACCGTGACGTCGCGGATGCCGCGTGCGCGCAACAACGCGGCAACGCTCTCGCCGTCGACGTTGGCTGCGGACAGCAGCTCGATCGATTCAATTACCTGCTTGATGGACATCTTGCTTGGGGTTCCTTGCTTGCTTGGCTGGATGGCGAGGCTCAGAGGGCAGCGGCCGGCACGGACAATGCGCCGGGCGCGACGTCCAGGATCTGCTGGCCAAGGAGCCAGCGTGCGCCATGCGCGCCGCCCATCTCCATGTGATCGCCCGAGACCCGCACCCAGTTGCCTTCGGGCAGGCCCAGCACCGGCGTCTGCGGCTGCAGCACCGTGAACTCGGCCAGCCGCTGGTCGCGCGTTTCGCCGCGGAAGCCGGGCACCACCAGGTTGAAGTAGTGCGGATTGATCTGGAACGGCACCAGCCCGAGCGCATCGAGGCCGCCGGGGTCGGCGACCGGCATGTCGTTGGTGGTGCGGATGGTGGGGCAGGCGACATTGGTGCCGGCGCTCCAGCCGATATAGCGTGCCGCGCCCGCAGCCACCTGGCGTGCAATCACGGGCAGCAGGCCGCGCTCGCGCAGGCATTGCAGCAACCGGAAGGTGTTGCCGCCACCGATGACGATCAGTTCGGCCGCTTCCACCGCCCGCACGCAGTCGGCATCGGAGAGCCGGTGCGGCGAATGCGCTGCAATGCCGGCCGGAGCCAGCGCGTCGCGCACCAGCGCTTCGTAGCTGTCCCAGTCGCGCGTGACGCCGGCGAAAGGCAGGAAGCAGGCACGGGTGCGGCCGCCGGCCAGTTCTCGGATCGCGTCGTGGGCGTGGGCGAGGTAGCCCGCGTCGCTGGAGGAGTTGCTGAGTAACAGGAGTTCCATGGGATTGAGCTGCCGGGATGACTATTTGGTGGCGGTGTCGACGGGATGGAGCCAGAGCGGATCGCCCAGGCGCTGCCCGACCGGCGCCACCGCCTGCACCAGCGTTTCGCGCAACCCGCGTGCCTGGGCCTGGCTGACCTGCATCGCGGTGAAGGACAGGCACAGCCCGCGCACGTCTCCCGAGAGCGGGTCCGCCAGCGTGGTGGCAACGGCGCCGATGCCCGGCATGCCTTCGTTGACGGCGATGGCACTGCGCTCGGCGCGGGCCGTGGCCACGCGCTCGCGCAGCTCGGACACGGTGGCCGGACATCCGGCCGGTGCGTCGGGCAGCTTGCGGGTGCCGCTGGCGCCATAGCGCGCGCTGAATTCGGTCTCGGGCAGGCGCGAGAGCAGCACGCGGCCCATGGCCGTCGTGAAGGCCGGGCGTCGCGCGCCCGGCGGCGACAGCACCTGCACCGGGTTGCTGCCGTTCAGGCGCTGCAGCACCACGGTGTCGGTGCCGTCGAGCATCGACAGGTAGGCCGTGAAGCCGGTCGAATCCGACAACGCGGCGAGGATCTCGCGGCATTGGTCGTCGAAGGGATGCGCCTGCGTGGCGGCCTGCGCCGCGCGGATCACCAGTGCGCCCGGGCGATAGCGTCGCGTGGCCGGCTGGAGTTCAAGCAGCCGGTAGCGGACCATCTGGGCCAGCAGGCGCGATGCCGAGCTCTTGGCCAGGCCCAGTTCATCCAGCACATCGTTGAACGTGATCTCGTGGCGGCCGTGCCCGAACAGGTCCAGCACGCTCTCCACGCCTTCAAGAATGCTCACTTCGTCTCTCCACCTGCGCTCATTGCTTGGGTTCCGTTTTTAGGAACCAAGGTTCCATAATTTGGTTTGCAAATCATAGGGCGGCGGATACCGGAATACAAGAGGAAATTTCCCTTGCCGGATGCGGGCAAAAAAAAATGGCCCCGAACCGGGGCCATTCCTATGTACCGCTGCACCGGGCGCTCAATGCGCCGCCATCGCGTCTGCCGAGCCGCCACCGCCGCCCCTGGCCGGCCGCGTCAGCCAGACAAAGCCGATCAGCGCGAAGAACAGCACGCCCGAGATCCAGAAGATGTCGTTGGCACCGAGCATGGCGGCCTGCTGGGTGATATTGCGCTCGATCACGCCGACCGCCTGCGCCTGGCTCATGCCCATCTGCATCAGGTGGTTGAGCTGGGCGTGGTAGGCCGGGTTGTACGGGTTGACGTGCTCGACCAGTTGCGCGTGGTGCAGCGCCGAGCGGTTCTCCCAGACGGTGGTCGAGACCGACGCGCCGATGCCGCCGAAGGTGATCCGCACGAAATTCGACAGGCCCGAGGCGGCGGGGATCTTTTCCGGCGGCTGCCCTGACAGGATGATCGAAGTCAGCGGGATGAAGAACATCGCCATGGCCGCGCCCTGGATCAAGGTGGGCACCATCAGCGTCCAGGTATCGACCTGCGTGGTGAAGCCCGAGCGCATCAGGCTGACGATGCCGAAGGTGATGAAGGCCGCGGTCGCCACCCAGCGTGCATCCATCTTCGGCAGGTTGCGCCCGATCACCGGCGACAGCAGGATTGCGAAGATGCCGACCGGCGCCATCACGATGCCCGCGTCGGTCGCGGTATAGCCGACGATGGTCTGCAGCCATAGCGGCAGGATCACCAGGTTGCCGAAGAACAGCCCGTACGCCACCGAGATCGCGACCACGCCGGAACTGAAGTTGCGGCCCTTGAACAGGCTGATGTCGACAATGGGATGCTTCTCATAGGTTTCCCAGGCGAGGAAGAACAGGAAGCCGACGATCGCCACCAGGGTCAGCACCACGATCTCGGTCGAGTGGAACCAGTCCAGCTCCTTGCCCTTGTCCAGCATCAGCTGCATCGAGCCCACCCAGATCACCAGCAGCGCCAGGCCGATGCGGTCGATCGGCAGCACCTTGGTGGGGGTCTCGCGGTCCTTGTAGATGGCCCAGGTGGCGTAGGCGGTGACGATGCCTACCGGCACGTTGATGTAGAAGATCCACGGCCAGGTCATGTTGTCGGAGATCCAGCCGCCCAGCAGCGGGCCCATGATCGGTGCCACCAGCGTGGTCATGCCCCATAGCGCCAGCGCCATGGTGCTCTTCGCGGGCGGATAGCTCGACAGCAGCAGCGACTGCGACAGCGGGATCATCGGCCCGGCCACCGCCCCCTGCAGCACGCGCGCGGCCAGCAGCGTCTCCAGGTTGGGCGCGACGCCGCACAGCCACGACGCCAGCACGAACAGCAGGATCGAGGTGATGAACAGCCGCACCGCGCCGAAGCGCGTGGTCAGCCAGCCGGTCAGCGGCACCGAAATCGCATTGGCCACCGCGAACGAGGTGATGACCCAGGTGCCCTGGTTGGGCGCCACGCCCAGGTCGCCCGAGATCGCCGGGATCGACACGTTGGCGATCGACGAGTCCAGCACGTTCATGAACGTCGCCAGCGACAGCGCGATGGTGCCGAGCACCAGCCTGCCGCCGGTCAGCGGCTGCGGCTGCTGCGGCAGGGCCCGCGCCGGCGCCTGGCCGGCGCCCGGCTGCGCCGCGGGCGCGGCCGGTGCGGCGGATGGGGAGGTGGCCATGATCAGGTATTGGCGGGCTTGGCGGACTTGGCGGCGTTGGCGTGAGCGGCGCTGGCCGAGGGCAGGCCGGTGCCGCGGCCGCCGTTGTTGGCGGCGATGATGCGCGCGATCAGCTGGTCGGCATCCTGCGCCACCTTGTCATAGACGTCGGTCTGCATCGGCCGGGCCGGCGCGGCGGCGGTCATGGCGGCGCCTTGCTCGCGGCGCACGTCGACCTTGACCGTCATCGACAGGCCCACGCGCAGCGGGTGGTCCTTGAGCTGCTGCGGATCCAGCGCGATGCGCACCGGCAGGCGCTGCACCACCTTGATCCAGTTGCCGGTGGCGTTCTGCGCCGGCAGCAGCGAAAACGCCGAGCCGGTGCCGGCCGAGAAGCCGGCGACCTTGCCGCGGTATTCGACCCTGGAGCCATAGACGTCGGCTTCCAGCGTCACGGGCTGGCCGATGCGCATATGCGTGATCTGCACTTCCTTGAAGTTGGCATCGACCCAGACCTGGTCCAGCGGCACCACCGCCATTAGCGGCGCGCCGGCGGCCACGCGCTGGCCGACCTGCACCGAGCGCTTGGCGACGTAGCCGGTCACCGGCGCCGGCAGCGCCGAGCGCGCGAACGACAGGTAGGCCGAGCGCAGGTTGGCGGCGGCGCGCTGCACGTTGGGGTGGTTCTCGACCGTGGTCTGGTCGGTCAGCACCTGGTTCGATGCCAGCTGCTCGCGCGCGGCCAGCAGCGCCGACTCGGCGCCCTTGAGCGCGGCTTGCGCGTGCGAGATCTCTTCATTCGACACCGCGCCCGAGCCGGCGATGGCCTGGCGCCGGCGCAGGTCGTCGCGGGCCTTGGCCACGTCGGCTTCGCGCAGCGCCACGTTGGCGGCGAGCGAGCCGTTATTGACGTACAGCGTGCGCACTTCGCGCACGGCCTGTGCCAACTGGGCCTCGGCCTGTTCCAGCGCCACCTGCGTGTCGGCGCGGTCGAGCTGGATCAGCGGCTGGCCGGCGGTGACCAGCTGGGTGTCGTCGGCCGCGATCGACACGACGGTGCCAGCCACCAGCGGCGTGACCTGGACCACGTTGCCGGCGACATAGGCGTCGTCGGTGCTTTCGAAATGGCGGGCATACAGTCCCCAGTACACGCCGTAGCCGATGCCGGCGACGACGATCGCCGCGGTCAGCGACAGCAGCATGCGCTTGCGCTTGCCGTTGGGAGGGGTGGCCGTGGCTTGCTGGGGGGTGTTGGTGCCGGCCGCTTGCTGGTTGTTGCTCATGATGTCTTCTGGATAATCTTGTCTGCGATCACCGGGTGCGCGGATCAGCCGCGGGCGCCCGCCTGGGTGTGGCCCTGGGTGTGGCCCGGCTGCTGCGCCGGCCCATGGGCGACGCTCTCGCGGCCTTCGGCCGGCTCCTGGTAGCCGCCGCCGAGCGCCTTCATCAGGCCCATCTGCAGGTCCAGCCGCCGCGCCTGCAGGTCGGTCGCCAGGCGGCGCTGCTGCAGCACGTTGCTTTCCGCGTTGAGCACGGTCAGCTGCGTTCCGAGCCCGGCCTTGTAGCGCGTGGTGGCCAGCGCGTAGGCGTGCTCGGCCAGGTCCAGCGCTTCGCGCTGGGTCTGGATCTGCTTGTCGACGCTGCGGATGCTGGTCATGACATCGGCGGTCTCGCGCAGGGCATCGACCAGCGCCTGGTTGTAGTTGGCCACGGCAATGTCGTAGCCGGCGTACTTGCCCTTCAGGTTGGCGCGCAGCCTGCCGCCCTCGAAGATCGGCAGGCGCACGGTCGGACCGATGCCGAAGGTGCGGCTGATGCCCATCAGCAGGTTCGAAGGATCCAGCGCGGCCAGGCCGGCAAAGGCGGTCAGGCTGACGTCGGGCAGGAACTCCTTCCTGGCGACGTTGATGTCCTTGGATGCCGCCTCGACGCGCCAGCGCGCCGCCACCAGGTCAGGGCGACGGCCCAGCAGGCCGATGGTCAGGTCGTCGGGCAGGGTGGGCGTGGCCTGGGCCAGCAATACCGGCGGCTGGATCTGCAGGCCGCGGTCCGGGCCCTTGCCCAGCAGCGCGGCGAGCTGGTTGCGGGCCAGCGCGATCTCTTCGTCGACGCGCTGCAGGTCGGTCTGCGAGGCCGCCACCGTGCCGCGCGCCTGGGTGGTTTCCACCTGCGTGTCCAGTCCGGCGGCCAGGCGCTGGCGCGACAGCTCGGTCAGGTCGCGGCGCTGGGCGATGGCGCGCTCGGCCACGTCGCGCTGCGCATACAGCGCCGCCAGGCGCGCGTAATTGCGCGAGATCGACGTTGCCAGGATCAGGCGCGCGGCCTGGCTTTCGGCCTCGGCGGCGCGGTCATCCGACAGCGCGGCTTCGAGCGCATCGCGGTGCTTGCCCCAGAAGTCGAAGTCATAGGACAGGCCCACCTGCAGGCGCGACTGGTTCTGCCACGAGCCCGCCAGCGGCGTGCCTTCGAACAGATCCTTCTCGGAGAAGCGCTGGCGGATCAGGCTGCCTTCGAACTCCAGGTGCGGGTAGAGCGCGCTGCGCGTGGCCTCGGCCATGGCGCGCGACGCTTCCACCCGGGCAAAGGCCGCCTGCAGGCTGGGATTGTCCTTGACCGCTTCGTCGACCAGCGCGCTCAGCTGCGGGTCCTTGAACTGGACGACCCAGTCCTGCGACGGCCACTGGCCGTGCTCGCCGGGCAGGGTTTGCGAAGTCGCCATCGCGGCCGGATCGGCCATGGTCTGCGTGCTGTGCGAATTGCCAAGCGCCGCACAGCCGGCCAGCGCCGCGGCCGCGATCGCGGTCAGCGCGAGCGTGCCGGCACGGCGCGCCAGCTTGCGGGAACTGGCAGGCTGGGTAAATCGGAAGGAAAGAGCTGGTTTCATGGTGTTGCTCCGTGGCGGAGCCATACGGTTTCTACGGGCTGCTAGCGGTGTCCGGCCGGGCCGGCCAACGCGGACGATCTGGCGTGCCGGAAGTCCGGCGCGCAGCCTGCTACCCGCTGTTGGCGATGACCCGCCGCAGCATGCTGCGCAGCAACTGGATCTCGTCCTCGGAAAAACCTCGAAAGTGGTGCGCAAGGACCTTGCAGAAGATTGCCGGCAGTTGCTGCACCAGTTCCTGGCCCTGTGGCGTCACCGACAGGTCGACCACGCGGCGGTCGGCGTCGCGGCGGCGGCGCTCGATCAGGCCGCGTTTTTCCATGCGGCTGAGCAGCCGCGTGACCGAGCCCATGTCGGTGTTCAATTCGCGGCCCAGGTCGGTGACGGTCGAGGCACGGCCGGTGGCCAGCATCATCAGGCAGCTGGCCTGGGCGTGGGTGATGTCCAGGCTGCTGACCTCCTGCTCGACGCCGTGCGCCAGCATGTTCTTGGCCCGTTGCATCAGGTAGCCGACGCTGTCGCACATCTGGTACTGGGCGGGATCGAACGAACCGGCAGGGGAGGCTGGCGGAGCGGAAGCGGGTGCTTGTGACATCTTTGCCTTTGCAATCTTTGCTGTGGCAAATATATGTTCACGTTTAACGATCCGCAAGAAAGGAAATTGGTCATTGCGGAATCAGCAAATATTTTCCCTTGGCCAGGGGCGGTTCCCGTCAACGCTTCTTGCGCCGCAACATGCTAGAATGTTGGGTTACCTCAGATTCTCCGGCCCTCCATGCGAGGGCCCCGTTCTTAGCGAGACGCAGCAATGACCCGCGCCATCCGAAATATCGCCATCATCGCCCACGTCGATCATGGCAAGACCACCCTGGTCGACCAGCTCCTGCGCCAGGCAGGCACCTTCCGCGACAACCAGCAAGTCGCCGAGCGGGTGATGGACTCGAACGACCTGGAAAAGGAACGCGGGATCACGATTCTCGCGAAGAACTGTGCCGTCGAGTACAACGGCACCCATATCAATATCGTCGACACCCCGGGCCACGCCGACTTCGGCGGTGAAGTGGAGCGCGTGCTGTCGATGGTCGACGGCGTGCTGCTGCTGGTCGACGCGGTCGAGGGCCCGATGCCCCAGACCCGCTTCGTCACGCGCAAGGCGCTGGCGCTGGGCCTGAAGCCGATCGTGGTGGTCAACAAGATCGACCGCCCGGGCGCGCGTCCGGACTGGGTCATCAACCAGACCTTCGACCTGTTCGACAAGCTCGGTGCCACCGACGAGCAGCTGGACTTCCCGGTGATCTACGCATCGGGCCTGAACGGCTTTGCCGGCCTGACCGAAGACGTGCGCGACGGCGACATGAAGCCGCTGTTCGAGACCGTGCTCGACAAGGTGCCGGTGCGTGACGACGACCGCGACGGTCCGCTGCAACTGCAGATCATCTCGCTGGACTACTCAAGCTACGTCGGCAAGATCGGCGTTGGCCGCATCTCGCGTGGCCGTGCCCGTCCGCTGCAGGACGTGGTGGTCAAGTTCGGCCCGGAAGGCAACCCGATCAAGGGCCGCATCAACCAGGTGCTGAAGTTCCAGGGCCTGGAGCGCGAAATCGTGCAGGAAGCCGAAGCCGGCGACATCGTGCTGATCAACGGCATCGAAGAACTGGGCATCGGCTGCACCGTGTGCGCGCCCGAGGCCCAGGACGCGCTGCCGATGCTGAAGGTGGACGAGCCGACGCTGACCATGAACTTCTGCGTCAACACCTCGCCGCTGGCGGGCCGTGAAGGCAAGTTCGTGACCAGCCGCCAGCTGCGCGAGCGCCTGGACCGCGAACTGAAGTCCAACGTGGCGCTGCGCGTGGCCGATACCGGCGACGACACCATCTTCGAAGTGTCCGGCCGCGGCGAACTGCACCTGACCATCCTGCTGGAAAACATGCGCCGCGAAGGCTACGAGCTGGCCGTGTCGCGTCCGCGCGTGGTGTTCAAGGAAATCGACGGCGTCAAGTGCGAGCCGTATGAACTGCTGACCGTGGACGTCGAAGACAGCCACCAGGGCGGCATCATGGAAGAGCTGGGCCGCCGCAAGGGCGAACTGCTCGACATGGCGTCGGACGGCAAGGGCCGTACGCGCCTGGAATACCGCATCCCGGCCCGTGGCCTGATCGGCTTCCAGGGCGAGTTCCTGACGCTGACGCGCGGCACCGGCCTGATCAGCCATATCTTCGACGACTACGCGCCGGTGCGCGAAGGCGGCCTGGGCGAGCGCCACAACGGCGTGCTGATCTCGCAGGACGACGGCGACGCCGTGGCCTACGCGCTGTGGAAGCTGCAGGACCGTGGCCGCATGTTCGTCAAGCCGGGCGATGCGCTGTATGAAGGCATGATCATCGGCATCCACAGCCGCGACAACGACCTGGTGGTCAACCCGATCAAGGGCAAGCAGCTGACCAACGTGCGCGCCTCGGGTACCGACGAAGCGGTGCGCCTGGTGCCGCCGATCCAGATGTCGCTGGAATACGCGGTGGAATTCATCGCCGACGACGAACTGGTCGAGCTCACGCCGAAGAGCATCCGCCTGCGCAAGCGCCACCTGAAGGAGCACGAGCGCAAGCGTGCCGCCCGCGAAGGCGCATAAGCGCCTGTGCAGCTGGACCTGCCCAAAAAAACCGCGCCTGCCAGGCGCGGTTTTTTATTGCGTTTCCGGCAGCGTCGCCGGCGCGGCGGCGCGCGGGCTGCGCCATTCCGGCGGCTTCCACAGGTAGCGCGGGTCGCGGTCGCGCCAGGCATCGGCAAACATGTCGCGCCATTCGTGGAAGGTCAGCGTCAGCGGATCATGGCTGCGCACCTGGCGCGTAATGCCGTAGACCGGCGCCTCGCGTTCGGGGACGAAGGTACCGAACAGGCGGTCCCAGATCGTCAGCACGCCGGCATAGTTGCGGTCGATGTATTGCGGGTTCTTTGCATGGTGGACGCGATGGACCGAAGGCGTGTTCAGCAGCCGCTCGACCCAGGGACAGCGTTGCCCGAGTCGCGTATGGACAAAGAACTGGAAGCCCAGGTTCAGGCCCACCGCAAGGATGACCCAGTCGGGCGTGAAGCCGATATACGCCAGCGGAATCCAGAACAGCCACATGCCGGACAGCGGATACGTCAGGCTCTGCCGGAACGCCGTCGAGAAATTCATGCCCTCCGACGAGTGATGCGTCACGTGCGAGGCCCACAGCCAACGTACGCGATGGCTGGCGCGATGGAACCAGTAGTAGAGGAAGTCCTGCAGCAACAGCAGCAGCGCGAATGACCACAGCGTCTGCGGCACGGCCTGCAGGCCCTGCTCGTAGCACCACGTGTAGACGGTGCGGACCATCAGCCAGAGGAAGAACGCGTCCGAGGCCTGGTGCATCAGCGCCAGCGCGGCGTTGGAGAGCGTGTCGCGCAGGCTGTAGACGGCCGGGTCGCGGCGCGCCCAGTACCACGCTTCGGCGCCGATGGTCAGCACGAAGACCGGCGCGAAGGCCAGCAGCACGAGTCCGGGATCGAGCGATGCGGTGTTCATCCCGGCAGTGTGCCCGTTCGCCGGGAAATTGCCACGAGGGCATCCTCCAAACGGTGGCGCTGTGTGTCGGGTGGGCCGCTTCCGCCACTTGATGGCGATGCTGTACTGCCACGCAATTCTGTCACGCGTGTGAAGGCCATCAATACGGGTAAAGGATGCGGCGCCGGCGCCGTAGTTGGACAGGGCAGCGGCGCGGCGCGCCGCCTTCATTCCAGTTTCCTTATTCCCCCGGAGCCTTATCCATGTTCAGGAACACGACTATCGGCGCCAGATTGTGGTTTCTTACTATCGTCACAAATTTGTTGTTGCTGATTGTCGGCGCCGTTGGCTGGCTTGGCATGTCGCGCAGCAACGAGGCGACGCACCAGATCTATGGGCAGCAGCTGTCGGCCGCGGTCAACCTGGCCGAAGCGCGTTCGAACCAGTTGCTGGTGCGCGTGCTGCTGGACCAGGCCACCTTTGCCGCCGATCCCGCCGACGCCAAGGCGCGCGCCGCGACCGCCGAAGGCTTTGCGCGCGATTCGGAGAAGGCCTGGCAGGCCTATCTCGCGCTGCCGCGTTCGGCCGACGAAGCGAAGGTGGTTGAAGACGTTACCGCCAAGCGCGATGCATTGTTCAAGCAGGGCGTGGCGCCGATGATCGCCGCGCTGCATGCCGGCGATCGCGACGGCGTAATGAAGGCAGTGCTGGAAACCATTCCGCAGCTCGATATCGCCTTCACCGCCGTCAACACCGAGCTGAACAAGCTGCAGGTGGCCAGCGCAAAACAGGTCTACGAGGCCTCGCAGCAGCGCTACCGCAACCTGTTCACGCTGTCCGTGTGCGTGCTGGCAGCGGGGCTGGTGTTCAGCACGGTGGTTGCATGGCGCCTGCGCCGCTCGATCGTGCAGCCGCTGGATACGGCGATTGCGCGCTTCGAAAGGATTGCCGGTGGCGACCTGAGCGTTGCCGCTGCAGGTGGCGAACGGGCCGGCGCAGCGCTGGCCGACGAAGCCGCGCGCAGCGAGACCGCGCGCATGCTCGGCATGCTCGGCCGGATGCAGGCCAGCCTGGTTGCCATGGTGGGCGATGTGCGCGGCGGTGCCGATTCGATCGCCGCGGCCAGCAAGCAGATTGCCAGCGGCAACGCGGACCTGTCGCAGCGCACCGAGCAGCAGGCGGCGTCGCTGGAGGAAACCGCTTCGAGCATGGAAGAACTGACCAGCACCGTGCGCCAGAATGCGGACAGCGCGCGCGAGGCGCGCGCGCTCGCCAGCGATGCCGCGACCCTGGCCGGGCGCGGCAGCGATGCGGTGCTGCGCGTGGTCAATACCATGCAGTCGATCGACGCCAGCTCTGGCAAGATCGTCGACATCATCGACGTGATCGAGAAGATCGCGTTCCAGACCAATATCCTGGCGCTGAACGCAGCGGTGGAAGCCGCGCGTGCCGGCGAGCATGGCCGCGGCTTTGCCGTGGTGGCGGGCGACGTGCGCGACCTGGCGCAGCGCTGCGCCGGCGCATCCAAGGAGATCCGCGCGCTGATCGGCGCCTCGGTGGCCAATGTGCGCGAGGGCTCGGGGCTGGTCGATGAGGCCGGGCGCGCGATGCAGGACATCGTCGACGCGGTGCAGCGTGTCAGCGCCATCATCGGCGATATCAGCGCGGCGTCGGACGAGCAGTCCAACGGCATCGAGCAGGTCAACGTGGCGGTGTCGCAGATGGACAGCATGACGCAGCAGAATGCGGCGCTGGTCGAGCAGGCCGCCGCGGCCGCGGCATCGCTGGAAGAGCAGGCGCAGCGGCTTACCTCGCTGGTGGCGACGTTCCGGCTGGCCTGAACGGGCAGGGCGCATGCATGCCGGCATGCGCCGCAAGCTGCCCACGCGCGTGCGCTTGCCAAGATGACTGGCGTAAAATTGCAAGTTGCATTGGAGGAGTACGACATGACTGAATTCGTCACGACCGAGGTCCGCGGTGGCATCGGATACCTGACGCTGAACCGCCCGCAGGCGCTCAACGCGCTGTCGCTGGACATGATCCGCGCCATCACGCAGGCGCTGCGGGACTGGGCCGCAGCGCCCGAGGTGGCTGCCGTGGTGGTGGCCGGTGCCGGTGGCAAGGCGTTCTGCGCCGGGGGCGACATCCGCTACTTCCATCAGGCGGCGCATGCGGGCGATCCGCTGCTCGACCAGTTTTTCGTTGAGGAATACGCGCTCAATTTCCTGATCCACCGTTACGCCAAGCCCTATATCGCCCTGATGGACGGCGTGGTGATGGGCGGCGGCATGGGCATCTCGCAGGGCGCGCGCCTGCGGCTGGTCACCGATCGCACCAAGATGGCCATGCCCGAAACCAATATCGGCCTGTTCCCGGATGTGGGCGGCGGCTGGTTCCTCGCGCGCACACCCGGACGCATCGGCGAATACCTGGGCCTGACCGGCACCCTGATCCACGCCGCCGACGCCTTGTATGCCGGCCTGGCCGACGCCTACCTGCCGGGAAACCGTCTGGCGGAACTGGTCGATTCGCTGCGCGCGCAGCAGTTCGCCAGCGGCGATGCGGTGCTGGCGCATATCGAAACCTTCACCACCGCGCACCGCGCCGATTGCGTGCCCGCGCAGAGCACGCTGGCCGGGTTGTCGGAGCAGATCGACACGCTGTTCGCGGGCAACACCGCGCAGGACATTGTTGCCGCCGTCAGCGACACGCCAGGAGACTGGGCCGCGCAGACCGCCGCCATGCTGCGCAGCCGTTCGCCGCTGATGCTGTGCGTGACGCTGGAGCAGATCCGCCGCGCGCGCAGCATGTCGCTGGAAGACGAGCTGCGCATGGAGCTGGACATGATGTACTACGTGTTCCGCAAGGGCGACGGCGTCGAAGGCATCCGCGCGCTGGCGGTCGACAAGGACCACAAGCCGCGCTGGCAATACGCGCGGCTCGACGAAGTCAGCCGCGAGAAGGCGCTGTCGTTCTTCGACAGCCCGTGGCGCCAGGAGGAGCACCCGCTGGCGGCACTGGGCAAGCCTGCGTGACCTCGCTGCACGGAACGCGCCGGCGCCGACTCGGGTAGAGTGACGGGCAGGGTCTGGCGCCCGCGCACGGCGATGCCGCGCGCGGGCGCCGCCTGTGCCAATCCGTCCACACCGTCAAAGGAGCCGCAATGAGTGATCCTCGTGATGTCGTTGTACTGGTGGGAAGCCTGCGCAAGGAGTCATACAACCGCAAGCTGGCCAAGGCGCTGATCGCGCTGGCGCCGCCGCAGCTCAGGCCGGAAATCGTCGAGATCGGCAACCTGGAGCTGTACAACCAGGACCTCGACGACAAGCCGACCCAGGCCTGGACCGCGTTCCGCGACCGCATCCGTCGCGCCGACGCCGTGCTGTTCGTGACCCCTGAATACAACCGTTCGGTGCCGGCGCCACTGAAGAACGCCATCGACGTGGGCTCGCGCCCCTATGGCAGCAGCGTCTGGGACGGCAAGCCCGGCGCCATCATCAGCGCATCGCCGGGCGCCATCGGCGGCTTCGGCGCCAACCACCATCTGCGCCAGTCGCTGGTGTTTCTGAATATCCCCATCTTGCAGCAACCGGAGGCGTATATCAGCGGCGTGGACAAGCTGTTCGACGAGCAGGGCGGGATTGCCAACGAGTCGACCAGGGGCTTCCTGGGCAAATTCATGACGTCGTTTGCGGCCTGGATCGAACGGAACGCGCCGCGCTGAGGAGGCGCGCAGCGTCAGCTTTCGACGCCGTGCCCGAAAAGCAAAACGGCGCCTGAAGCAGGCGCCGTTTTGCAGGGATCTGGGGTGGCTGATGGGACTCGAACCCACGACGACAGGAATCACAATCCTGGACTCTACCAACTGAGCTACAGCCACCGTAGAGGTCATCAGCGAAGCGCTGATCGACGAAAAACAAGATTATACAAACAGATTTTCGAGATGGCTAGTATCCCGCACAAAAAATTTTGAGGGGCATCGCTCAGGAACGGGACGGGCTCCACTTGGCCTCGAGCAGCACCGCCTGCTTGATCGCGGCGATGGTCTCGGCCTCGGTATCGAACTGGCCCAGCAGCCGGCGCGACTTGCCGTTCAGCACGGCTTCCTGCAACGCTTTGCCCGCGGCTTCCGAGGTGCCGGGGTGCCAGCAGTAGCGCGCGGTCCATTTGCCATCCTGGAGTTGTTCGGCCACCCAGATCACCCTGAAGTCTTCATAGACCACGCCGAACGGCGCTTCTTTTTCCACGTTGTCTTTGTCCATGCTGCCTCCCCTGCCGGCACGGTCCGCATACCGTGCCTGATTTCGCCTGGGGAGCGTGCGGAAATCGTATCACGGGTCCTGGGTGAGTTCCGGACCATGTCCGCCAGCCAAATATGCTGCGCACAGCCCCTACCTCTGCAGGGTTCATGCGGCACGTGCCCGAAGCGATACTCGAGTCCGAGGGACATTGACCCCCCTCGACCTTCCCGTCAGGCGGCCCGCCCCAGGGGCCGCCTGCCTCTTTTTCCTTCCACTGCTTTCCTTCGCCCTGCAGCCGACGTTTTCATGCCGCACCACGCCTGCGATGGAACCTCTCGGTCACGCGTGAGCCCAACCGAAGTTATCGACGCAGGGAACAGGCCATGCAGAACAAGTGTAGATGGACGGCGAGGATTCTTGCGGTGGCGGCACTGACGGCCTTGCTGGGCGGGTGCGCCGCGGGCGGCGGCACCGATGGCAGGGAATCGAGCATCACGACTTACGGCACGCTGGACATCGGTATCAGCCATACGCGATAGCCACGGCGATGCATCTCCTGCGCAATCTATTTTGCGTGACCGATGGAACGCTTGTCCGGAAGGCCGGTCAAATCGGTCGTCCAGGTGGTGCCGGGCGAGCGCGCAAAAAAAGAGTCCGCAGCGCGGACTCTTAACTTTAGCGATCTCAAATGCCCTGAAGGCCGTTGCACTGTAACTGCCAGGCGGGCAAAGCACCATTCGGGTAAACGAAGAGCGATGTCGCAAGCGCGAGATCGCCGACGAAAAAAAAGCCCGCCGGAGCGGGCTAATAATCAGTTGAAGAAAGCCCTGTATTCGAGGGCAGGCACAGTGTAAGAAAGTGCCCTGCCTCAGCGAATTAGGGGAATCCCTTTCCGGACGCCGGTTTCCGGGCGATCGGGCATCTCATGTGCGGCGCGCGGAACCCGCGCGCCGCCATGCATATTTTCACGATTCGAAGTTAGAGCGCAGCCTCGGCACGGCACCCGCCCGTGCGCGCTTACGCGGCCAGCGGCTCTTGTGCGTGCGGCCGCAGATGCATGCGCGCTTCTTCGAACAGCGCATCGACGTCGGTCCGCGTGCGCGCCGCATGCATGCGCTTCGCATCGGACAGCACGCGGCGCCAGCCACGTCCGCCGGCGATGCCGCGATGCAGCCCGAGCATGTGCCGTGTCACGGCACCCATATATCCGCCTTGCTCAACGAAGTCGCCGATATAACGCTGCATCGCCAGTTCGACCTCGAGCCGCGACGGCACTGCCGCATTGGTATCGCCATAAAAGCGCGCGTCCATTTCCGCAAGGATGTACGGCTGGTGATATGCCTCGCGTCCGATCATGACGCCATCGACGTGCTGCAGATGAGCGGCGATTTCGTCATGGCTGACGATGCCGCCGTTGATCAGGATCTCGAGCTCCGGGAATTCGCGCTTGAGTTGGTATGCCACCTCATAGCGCAGCGGCGGAATCTCGCGGTTTTCCTTCGGGCTCAGGCCCTTCAGGATCGCATTGCGCGCATGGACGATAAACGTGCCGCAACCCGCCTGCGCCACCTTGCCGACAAAATCGCGGACGAAATCGTAGTGCTCCATCTTGTCGATGCCGATGCGATGCTTCACGGTTACCGGGATCTCCACCGCATCGCGCATCGCCTTCACGCAGTCCGCCACCAGTTCCGGTTCCGCCATCAGGCAGGCGCCGAAGGCGCCGCGCTGCACGCGCTCGGACGGGCAACCGCAGTTAAGGTTGATTTCGGCGTAGCCCCACTGCTGGCCAAGCTTCGCCGCCATGGCGAGATCGGCCGGCTCGCTGCCACCCAGTTGCAGCGCGACTGGATGCTCGGCCGCATCGAAGTCGAGGTGGCGCGGCACGTCGCCATGCAGCAGCGCGCCGGTGGTCACCATCTCGGTATACAGCCAGGTGTGGCGGCTGAGTTGGCGATGGAACATGCGGCAATGACGGTCGGTCCAGTCCATCATCGGCGCAACCGAAATGCGGCGGGGATTTACGTTCATGGAATACGGCAATTGGGTGCGGGCCGGACACGGCGGCGTCGGCAGGCCCCTGAGACTGGCGCGGTGGCATATGCAGGTCACTGCACCCCGGCCGAGGCCAGGCGCGGGTGGGCCAGCGAAAACACGTGAGTATAGGGTACCGCGCCAAGCTTTGCTGCGCCACGATATAAGCGGAGCATAGCGTGGGTCGTGGTGGGGGAATTGCGCCGATCGCTGTGGCGTAACGCTTTGATACAGCGGCCAGTGACGCCGGTTGCTATGCTGGCCGCAATTTCGCCCCTGCTATTTCCCATGCTCCGGACATCCGCCGCCGCTGTCTCCTTGTTACTGTGCTTGATGGCGCCATCGCTGGCGCAGGCCGATGATCGCGATTATCCCGGTGGCTATCGCCATGGCGGCGGCGAATACAAGGAGAAGTTCCGTAGCGGCGGTTGCGAAGTGGAGCGCGAGCAGAAGCGCGATGGCGAATACAAGGAAGAGCGCAAGTGCAAGGGCGGGCCGCGCGGTTACGAGCAGAAGCAGAAATACCGCGAAGGCCCTTGCCTGATCGAGCGCGAATGGAAGCGCGACGGGGAATTCGAAGAGAAGATCGAGTGCAAGCGCTGGTAACTGGTAAGCGCCTTGCCATGCCTAAGGCCGTTGCCGGCCAATGGCAAAGATCGAGATGGCGTGCGCCCCGCGTGCAGGTTAAAATCCGCACCCGGCGCCCACAATACCGGCACGTCCAAGGGCGCCGTTTTGCATTCCCCGGGGGTGGTATGTTGGTTCGAACGGCACTGATTGGCGCAGCGATGGCAACCATGGTGGCAGGGTGTGCCACTGGCACTTCGGAGAAGGACGTCCGCGCTCGCCCGCCGATGCGGTTGTTTACGCCGGTCAAGATGGCGGAAGTCGCGAAATGCCTGCGCAACAATCTGGGCGATGAAGCTACGCTGGTCCAGTTGCCGGCAAAAAACCAGACCGAGATCCGTATCGGCCAGAGCGCGTCAAGCGGTGAATATCAATACGCCTACCTGATCTCTCTGACGGCACAGGCCGATGGCACGGCGCTGGAACTACGCAAGACCGATACCTGGTTTCCCCAGCTGACGCCGACGGAACTCGAGGCCGAAGCCAAGGCGTGCGCGCGTAGCTGAGCGGGACAGAGCGCCGGCGACGCGGCAAGCGTCTGGCGATATCAGTCAGGCGGCCAGCTTTTCGGTGGTTTCAAGTTCCAGCATGCGGCAGATGGCCGCCATGCTGCCCACCATGGTACGGCGCTGCGTACCCTGGTAGACACGTACACCCTTGCTCTGGCGAAACGGCACGGGCTTGACCGGACGACGGGCGGCGACGTGGTGGATTTGCGGCATGGTGGCACCTCTTTTTAGGCAAAGCGGGGTCAACACCCGGCGAGCCGGGCGGCGTCTGCAAAGCAATGGAAGCGGGTGGGCCCGCGCAGGCAAAGCGCCCGCGATGGTGCCCGGCTAGAAGCCGGAAGAGCGGATCAGCCCGACGGCGATGCCTTCCAGCGAGAACTCTTCACCGGGCTCGACGATGATGTTGGTGAAGTCCGGGTTCTCGGCGATCAGTTCGATATGGCCACCGCGCCGCTGCAGGCGCTTGACGGTGACGTCGTCGCCCAGTCGCGCCACCACGATCTTGCCGTTGGCGGCCTCGCTGGCGCGGCGCACGGCGAGCAGGTCCCCGTCGAGGATGCCGGCGTCGCGCATGCTTAGCCCGCGCACGCGCAGCAGGTAATCCGGTCGCTCATCGAAGACCGAGGCATCCACCTGGTACTGGCGGTCGATATGTTCGGCGGCCAGGATGGGGCTGCCGGCTGCGACGCGGCCCACCAGCGGCAGCGTCAGCTGCAATACGCCGGCCATTGGCAACGAGAATTGGTCCGGCAGCTCCGAATCGCTGCGTGAGACCTTCAGGCGGATGCCACGCGACGCGCCCGGCGTCAGTTCGATCACGCCTTTGCGGGCCAGCGCCCGCAAATGTTCTTCGGCGGCATTGGGCGAGGAGAAACCGAACTCTGCTGCGATCTCGGCGCGGGTGGGGGGGAAGCCGGTACGGCGGATCGTGTTGCGGATCAGATCGAAAATCTGCTGCTGCCGGGGTGTCAGGGTCGCCATGGGATCGCCGTTCCGTGCAGGGCCGCTGGTGTGGATGACGGAGGCTCTGGTCCGTCCATCCAGCATCCGGCGGGCCGGGCACTGTATGTTTAAACAGTATGCTGTGATTTTATACAGTATCGGCGTCAGTGCAAGCAGAATTTTGAGGCGTGTCGCATGGACGCTGGTCAAGGCGCCTGATGCGGGCTCCGCCAAGGCGTGTCCGCCCGCTACAATCGCCTTTCCTTTATCCAGAACTAAATCGTTGCGCGCTCCCATGACCCAATTGCCTCGCATCGTCGTATTGGCCACTGGCGGCACCATCGCCGGCGCCGCCGGCAGCGCCGCCAGCAGCGCCCGCTACCAGGCGGCGACCGTGCCGGTGTCCTCATTGCTGGCTGCGGTGCCGCCCCTGCAGTCGGTGGCCCGCATCCAGGCCGAGCAGGTGGCGCAGGTCGACAGCAAGGACATGACCTTCGCGCTGTGGCAAACACTGGCGGCGCGGGTCGGGCACTGGTCGGCGCAGCCTGACGTTGCGGGCATCGTGATCACGCACGGCACCGACACGCTGGAAGAAACCGCGATGGCGCTGCACCTGACGCAATCGTGTCCGGTGCCAGTGGTCCTGACCGCCGCGATGCGTCCGTCGACGTCGTTGTCGGCCGACGGGCCGCTGAACCTGCTGGATGCGGTGCGCGTCGCCGCCCATCCGGATGCGCGCGGCAAGGGTGTGCTGGCGGTGCTGAACCAGCAGATCCACGCGGCACGGGACGTGGCCAAGGCGCATACGTCGGCGGTCGATGCCTTTGTCTCGCCGTGCGGGCCGCTGGGGTTCGTGCAGGACGACTACGTGCGCTTTGCCCGGGCGCCCCGGGCGGCTGCGCCCATCGGGCCGATGCCGGCGGCGTGGCCGGTGGTGGAGATCTTGGCAAGCTACGCGCAGCCGGGCAGGGCGGTGGTGGATGCGCTGGTGCGGGCCGGCGTCGCCGGCCTGGTTGTGGCCGCGACCGGCAATGGCTCGATCCACGAGGTGCTGGCAGCTGCCCTTGCCGATGCCGCGGCGGCCGGGGTGGCGGTGGTGCGCAGCTCGCGCACCGGTGCGGGGCATGTGGCGATCCCGCCGCAGCCTAGCCCTGCCGATGGTGTGTTCGTGTCAGCTGCCGACCTCAATCCCTATAAGGCGCGCGTGTTGCTGGCGCTGGCCCTGGCGGCGGATGCCGGGCTGGCGCGCGACCCGGCGCGGCTGCAGTCGGTCTTTGCCAGCGCCTGATTTGCCCGTGAAATCAGCGGCTTGCGTTGTTGATGCAGGGCGGGCTATAATTTAAGGCTATTCAACCTTGCCACACCGGACTCGTGACGCCCGGGTGGCTAATCCCAAAAGGAGCGTCAATGCGTCATTACGAAATCGTCTTCATCGTCCACCCGGACCAGAGCGAACAAGTGCCGGCCATGATCGAGCGCTACAAGCAGCTCGTGACCTCGCAGAACGGCAACGTTCACCGCGTGGAAGACTGGGGCCGTCGCCAGATGGCTTACATGATCCAGAAGCTGGCCAAGGCTCACTACGTTTGCCTGAACATCGAATGCGGCAAGGAAACCCTGGCTGAACTGGAACACGCGTTCAAGTTCAACGACGCCGTCCTGCGCCACCTGATCGTGCAGACCAAGAAGGCCGAGACCGCACCTTCGCCGATGATGAAGGAAGTGCAGCGCGAAGAAGCCCGCAAGGCCGCGCAAACGACCACCGAAGGCCAGGCCGCCTGAGTGCGGACTGCGGTGCGCGCCGTGGCTGACAGCGTCGGCCGGGGCACGAGCGGAAACCGCAACGATTGCAACCAGCAAGAGGCCCCGCGTTGAACCAGCTTCGGCTTGCCGCCACCCTGGCGGAACGCGATGCCCTGCGCTATACCCCGGCCGGGGTCCCCGTCGTGAACTGCATCCTGCAGTACAGCGGCGAGGCCGTCGAGGCACAGACGCCGCGGCAGGTCGAGTTTGCAATCGCTGCGATGGGGATCGGCCAGGTTGGCCAGCGTCTGGAGCGGCTTCCGCTCGGCACGCTGCTCGACTGCGAAGGTTTCCTGGCGCGCAAGCACCGCAACAGCAAGGCTCTCGTCTTTCACATCACTGGATGTAAAGCATTCGAAAAGGATTGAATCATGGCATTCGTCAAACGTGACAACAAGAACAAGAAGCGCTTCCAGCAACAGAACCCGCTGTTCAAGCGCAAGCGCTTCTGCCGCTTCACCGTGGCTGGCGTCGAACAGATCGACTACAAGGATCTGGACACCCTGAAGGACTTCATCGGCGACAACGGCAAGATCACGCCGGCCCGCCTGACCGGTACCAAGGCTCACTATCAGCGTCAGCTGGATACGGCCATCAAGCGCGCGCGTTTCCTCGCGCTGATGCCGTACACCGACCTGCACAAGAACTGATCAGGCCCCAGGGTCCGTCAAGGAGAGAACACGATGCAAATCATTCTGCTGGAAAAAGTCGTCAACCTGGGCAACCTGGGTGACATCGTCAAGGTGAAGGACGGTTACGCCCGTAACTTTCTGATCCCGGGCAAGAAGGCCCGCCGCGCCACGCAAAGCGCGATCGCCGAATTCGAAGTCAAGCGCGCCGAGCTGGAAAAGGCCGCTGCCGAGAAGCTGACCGCCGCGCAAGCCGAAGGCGAGAAGCTGAACGGCCTGAACGTCCAGATCACCCAGAAGTCGGGTGTGGACGGCCGCCTGTTCGGTTCGGTGACCAACGCCGACATCGCTGAAGCCCTGGCTGGCCAAGGCTACAAGCTGGAAAAGGCGCAGGTTCGTCTGCCGAACGGTCCGCTGAAGACGGTTGGCGACCATCCGGTCAGCGTTGCGCTGCACACGGACGTCGTGGTCGACGTGACCGTGTCGGTGGTGGGCGAGAGCGTCTAAGGACGCGCCGCTCCGGCCGGCGCACCGCGCCGGCCAAAGCCCCGCAAGCATTGCAAGAAGGCAGGAGCCCCGGCTCCTGCCTTTTTTGTTGCCCGGTTGCCAGGCGGCGCCGGACGGCGCTATTGCCAAATGTCCGGCGAAGTGTGTCCACCCGCCGTTATAATCCCTCCCCATGAACGCGCCCGTCGCCGACCCCCAACTCGATAACCTCAAGGTTCCGCCGCACTCCATCGAAGCCGAGCAATCGGTGCTCGGTGGCCTGCTGCTGGACAATGCCGCCTGGGACCGCATCGCGGACTTCCTTTCCGAGGCGGACTTCTACCGGTTCGACCACCGGATGATCTTTCAGAGCATCGCCCGGTTGATCTCGGCGACCAAGCCGGCCGACGTGATCACGGTCTACGAGATGCTGCAGGTGGCCGGCAAGGCCGAAGAGGTGGGCGGGCTGGCGTACCTGAACTCGCTGGCGCAGAACACCCCCAGCGCGGCCAATATCCGCCGCTACGCGGAAATCGTGCGCGAGCGCTCGGTGCTGCGCAAGCTGGTGACGGTGGCAGACGATATCGCCTCGGCCGCATTCGCCCCCAAGGGGCGCGAGGTGCGCGAACTGCTCGACGAGGCCGAATCCAAGGTCTTCGCGATTGCCGAAGAGGGCTCGCGCGGGCAGAAAGGCTTCCAGGAAATCCAGCCGCTGCTGACCCAGGTGGTGGAGCGCATCGACGAGCTGTATCACCGCGATTCGACCACCGACGTCACCGGCGTGCCGACCGGCTTTATCGACCTGGACAAGATGACCAGCGGCATGCAGCCGGGCGACCTGATCATCGTTGCCGGCCGCCCGTCGATGGGCAAGACCGCGTTCTCGCTGAACATCGGCGAGCACGTGGCGGTGGAGCAGGGCCTGCCGGTGGCGGTGTTCTCGATGGAAATGGCGGGCACGCAGCTGGCCATGCGTATGCTGGGCTCGGTCGGCCGGCTCGACCAGCACCGGTTGCGCACCGGGCGCCTGCTCGACGAGGACTGGCCGCGGCTGACGCACGCGATCCAGCGCATGAACGACACCCAGCTGTTCATCGACGAAACCCCGGCGCTGAACCCGATGGAACTGCGCGCCCGTTCGCGGCGCCTGGCGCGCCAGTGCGGGCAGCTGGGGCTGATCATCATCGACTACCTTCAGCTGATGTCGGGCTCCGGCGGCGGCGAGAACCGCGCCACTGAGATTTCAGAAATTTCGCGTTCCCTGAAAGGCCTCGCGAAGGAGCTGAATTGCCCGGTGATCGCGCTGTCGCAGCTGAACCGCAGCCTGGAACAGCGCCCCAACAAGCGCCCGGTGATGTCGGACCTGCGCGAATCGGGCGCTATCGAACAGGATGCCGACGTGATCCTGTTCATCTACCGCGACGAAGTCTATAACGCCGACTCGCAGGACAAGGGCACCGCCGAAATCATCATCGGCAAGCAGCGTAACGGCCCGATCGGCACCGTGCGCCTGACCTTCCTCGGCCAGTTCACGAAGTTCGACAACTTCAGCGGCGGCCCGGCCTTCTTCGACAACGACACCTGACGAAGTCAAGCGGGTCGGCCATTTGCCGTGCCTGCCCGTCTCGTTTGTGCCAAATACGCGGGCAATGTCCCGCTAACCCTGTAAAATATTGCGCTTTGATGACAGCCGCCATCCGCGGCGGTCATGCTCGCGTCCGCTTAATCCCGCAACACCATCCGCAGCGATACCACGCTGCCACAAGGAACATTCCATGTTCGGCCGATTCATGCCCACCGAGGGCAAGTTCTTCGAATATTTCAACCAGCACGCCGACTGCGCGGTGACCGCCGCGCATGAACTGCAGGCCCTGGTCAACGACCTGCCCAACGCCGAGGCCCATGCCCGGCGCGTCCAGGCCACCGAAAAGAAGGCCGACCGGATCACGCACGACACCATCGACCTGCTGCACAAGACCTTCATCACGCCGCTGGACCGCGACGAGATCCACAAGCTCATCACGACCATGGACGACATCCTGGACCTGATGGAAGACGTGGCCGAGACCATCTCGCTGTATGACGTGACCAACCTGACCGACGAGGCGCTGCGCCTGGCCGCGATCTGCGTGCAGTGCTGCGACCAGGTCAAGATCGCGGTGGGCCTGCTCGAGGACATGGGCAACGCCAGCACCATCCTGAAGACCGCGCAGCAGATCGACCAGCTGGAATCCGAGGCCGACCGCGTGATGCGCTCGGCGATGTCCAAGCTGTTCCGCGACGAGACCGACGTCAAGCGCCTGATCAAGCTGAAGGCGATCTACGAGCAGCTCGAGACGATCACCGACAAGTGCGAGGACGTCGCCAACATCATCGAAGGCATCGTCCTGGAAAACGCCTGAGGCGGCAATCGGCATGCAGACCATACAAATGAGCCTGTGGGTGATCGCCTTGCTGGTGGCGCTGGCACTGCTGTTCGACTTCATGAACGGCTTCCACGACGCGGCCAACTCGATCGCGACGGTGGTGTCCACGGGCGTGCTCAAGCCGCACCATGCGGTGGCGATGGCGGCGATGTGCAACGTCGTCGCGATCTTCGTGTTCCACCTGAAGGTGGCGGCCACGGTCGGCACCGGCACCATCCAGGGCGGGGTGGTCGACCACTATGTCATCTTCGGCGCGCTGGTCGGGGCGATCGCGTGGAACGTCATCACCTGGTACTACGGCATTCCGTCGTCGTCGTCGCACGCGCTGATCGGCGGGCTGGTCGGTGCCGCGGTGGCCAAGGCCGGCACCGGCGCGCTGGTGGCCAGCGGCCTGCTGAAGACGGTGGCGTTCATCCTGGTGTCGCCGTTCCTCGGCTTCCTGCTGGGGTCGCTGATGATGGTCATCGTCGGCTGGACCTTCTTCCGCACGCCGCCATCGCGCGTCGACCGCTGGTTCCGGCGGCTGCAGCTGGTCTCGGCTTCGCTGTACAGCCTGGGCCATGGCGGCAATGATGCGCAGAAGACCATCGGCATCATCTGGATGCTGCTGATCGCCAGCGGCCACGTGCTCGCCGGCGATCCGCCGCCGACCTGGGTGATCGTCAGCTGCTACGTGGCCATCGGCATGGGCACGCTGTTCGGCGGTTGGCGCATCGTGCGCACCATGGGCCAGAAGATCACCAAGCTCAAGCCGGTGGGCGGCTTCTGCGCCGAGACCGGCGGTGCGCTGACGCTGTTCTTTGCCTCGGCGCTGGGCGTGCCGGTGTCGACCACGCATACCATCACCGGCGCCATCGTCGGGGTCGGCTCGTCGCAGAAGATGTCGGCGGTGCGCTGGGGCGTGGCCGGCAATATCGTCTGGGCCTGGGTGCTGACGATTCCGGCCTCGGCCTTCATGGCGGCGATCGCATGGTGGATCGGGCGCCATATCCTGTAACGCGGCATCGGACGCTCATGCAAAAAGCCAGGCACATGCCTGGCTTTTTTGTTTGTCGACGCCAGCCTCTCAGCGGTTGGCGAAGGCGGCGATGGGATCGTCGTCGTCGGGCAGCGGGGCAGGTTCCGGCACCAGGGGCGCAGGGGCGGGCGCGGGCACCGGTGTCGCCGGTGCCGGCGGCAGGTTGACCGCACCGGCCACCACGCGCCGCGCGCCGTTGTAGCGCGAGGCCCAGTAGGGCTTGCCCATGTCCTCCAGCCGCACGGTGCCGCCGGACGATGGCGCATGGACAAAGCGGTTCTGGCCGACGTAGATGCCGACGTGCGAGTTGGCGCGTCCGGTGGTGTTGAAGAACACCAGGTCGCCGGAAGCGACTTCGCTGCGGTCGAGCGAGCTGCCGCGCGTCCCCATGGCCTCGGTGGTGCGCGGCAAGCTGACATTGGCCGCGCGCGCGACCACATAGCGCACCAGGCCGCTGCAATCGAAGCCGGCATCCGGCGTATTGCCACCGTAGCGGTACGGGGTGCCGACCAGCGACATCGCCTGGATCGAGATTTCCTCCAGCCCGGCGCTGGGATCGGTCATGGGCTTGCCGGGCGTACGCGGCAAGCTGCCATGGCGAGAGGGTGGGGAGCTGGCGCACGCTGCCAGCAGCAGTGCGGCGGCGCACAGCAGCGGCAGGCCGGCCCGGGCAAGCGGGCCGGGCAGTGTGGAAGGACTGGAAGAACTACGGGTACGGCGCAATGGCATCGCTGGATTCCGGTCGCCGGCCTGCCGGCGCACCGGAAGCCTTGACGCTACCAGCGTAGCTGGGCGTTGCGCGTACCGGTGCTGACCTTGACCGACTTGGCCTGGCCCTTGTAACTGGCCTCGATATTGTAGCTGCCTTCGGGCGCACGTATCAGGCAGCGAGGCCCGGCGGCGCGGAAGCTTGCGACCTCCTGTTCGTCGCGTATCAGCTTGACCGCGACATCGGACAGGAATTCGCCCGCGGTGCCCTGCGTGAACAGGATGCCGATATTGAAATCCTTCTCGCGCGCGCTTAGCGCCTGGCGCTCGTCTTCGGCGACGCCGCCGCAGACATAGCTGACCGGACCCATGGAGCGGATCACCAGGTCGTCAGCCGCCGCGCGCGCCTGAGGCGGGCTGGTCAGGAACATGGCGGCGCCGATCAGCGCGGCCAGGCGGAGATGCTGTGGGTTCATCGACGCCTCCAGTGGGGATGCGGGACACAAGCGGACGTGCGGACATCATAGCCGCATTGCGCTTGCCGCTCACGACAGCGGGCCCGGGCCCCTACCGTGTGGAAGGGTGCCCCGGGCCCGCGGTCCGCGTCAGAGCACGTCGCCTGCGTGGTCGGCCAGGCGCGAGCGTTCGCCGCGTGCCAGCGTGATATGGCCGCTGTGGCTCCAGCCCTTGAAGCGGTCGACCACGTAGGTCAGGCCCGACGAGCCCTCGGTCAGGTAGGGCGTGTCGATCTGCGCGATATTGCCCAGGCAGATGATCTTGGTGCCCGGGCCGGCGCGCGTCACCAGCGTCTTCATCTGCTTGGGCGTGAGGTTCTGCGCCTCGTCGATGATGACGAACTTGTTGACGAAGGTGCGGCCGCGCATGAAGTTCATGCTCTTGACCTTGATGCGCGAGCGGATCAGCTCCTGCGTTGCGGCGCGGCCCCAGTCGCCGGCGCTGTCGTCGCTCTTCTGCAGCACTTCGAGGTTGTCGTCGAACGCGCCCATCCACGGTTGCATCTTCTCTTCCTCGGTGCCGGGCAGGAAGCCGATGTCCTCGCCCACCGGCACGGTGGCGCGGGTGACGATGATCTCGTTGTAGAGCTTCTGGTCCAGCACCTGCTCCAGCCCGGCCGCCAGCGCCAGCAGCGTCTTGCCGGTGCCGGCCTGGCCCAGCAGCGTGACGAAGTCGATGTCCGGGTTCATCAGCAGGTTGAGCGCGAAGTTCTGCTCGCGGTTGCGCGCGGTCACGCTCCACACGTTGTTCTTGTGGTGCGTGTAGTCCTTCAGGGTCTGCAGCAGCGCGGTCTTGCCGTTGATCTCCTTGACCTGCGCATAGAGCGGCAGGCTGCCGTCCACGGGCTCGAGGTAGACGAACTGGTTGACCAGGAACGACGGCACCAGCGGGCCGGTGAGCCGGTAGAACATGGCACCGGACTTGGGGTCCTGCCAGCTTTCGACGCCCTTGCCGTGCTTGGCCCAGAAGTCGCCGGGCAGCTGCATCACGCCCGCGTAGAGCAGGTCCTTGTCCTCGAGGACCTGATCGTTGAAGTAGTCCTCGGCCGGCAGGCCCAGGGCGCGCGCCTTGATGCGCATGTTGATGTCTTTCGACACCAGCACCACCTGGCGCTCGGGATACTGCTGCTGCAGCGCGCTGACCACGCCCAGGATCTGGTTATCGGCCTTGCCCTGCGGCAGGCCTTCGGGCAGCTTGATGTCGTTCAGGCGCGTCTGGAAGAACAGCTTGCCCTGCGCGTCGCGGTTGCCCAGGCTGGCCAGCGACAGGCCTTCGTCGAGCACGCCGTCGGTGCCGCCCACCAGGGAATCGAGCGTGCGGCTGACCATGCGCGCGTTGCGCGCGACTTCGCTCATGCCCTTCTTGTGGTTGTCCAGCTCTTCGAGCGTCATCATCGGCAGGTAGATGTCGTGCTCTTCGAAGCGGAACAGCGAGGCCGGGTCGTGCATCAGCACGTTGGTGTCGAGCACGAACAGCTTGCTCGGGCCTTCGGCCTTGCGCGCGCGGCGCGTGGTGCCGGTCGACGGCTTGACCAGGCTCACCGGCGCGGCGCTGACGGCCGGCGTCGATACGGCGGGCGTTTCGGTGCTGCGGGCGCGGGTGCCGCCGGCGGCGCGGGCCTTGACTTCAGGCACCTGCGTGTCGCCGGTTTCCAGCAATGCCACGCGCTCGAGCGCCGGCACAGGTTTCTTGCCCTGTGTGGCGGCTTTGGCCTTAGGCACCGCGGAAACCGGAGCAAACTCGCTCGGGTCCAGCAATTGGGCAGGCTTGGCGGGCATGGTAGGCAGCGGCATGCTTGGCTTTCCTTTCAGGGGGACAAGAAGGGGGCGGGAAGGTCCGGTCCGCGGCGCCGCACGGCGTCGGCAGCGTGCGACGGGTTCGGGGCGGCGGGGCGGACCCGGGCCGGGGCATGCATGCGCGAGGCGCCCGGCGCGGACAACCATGAGGACAGACGCGGCTGCAAACAAAAAAGCCGCCATGCCTGCGGAACAGGGTTGGCGGCTCTTGGGCGGACTGCCGACATGGCAGGTCCGCTACCGGCCTGTGGCGGGAAGCGCCTGGGCCGGGGAGTCGAAACAGCGTGGCATCCGGAATCTGAACTCATTACGGGCCAATGTATCCGAAGGCTTTGGGTTTGGCAATTGGCTTTCCCACGTTTGCCACGGCGCGTCCGGATCGAAGCCTTTACGGGCAACGGCGGGGCAAATGGCGCGCGGGCGATGCGTCAGAGGCCGCGCACGATCTCCAGCACTTCGTCGACGTGGTTGGGCACTTTGATGCCGCGCAGCTCGTGTCGCAGGATGCCCTTGCCGTCGATGACAAAGGTACTGCGCTCGATGCCGCGGTGCTCCTTGCCATACAGCTTTTTCATCTTGATGACATCGAACAATGTGCACACATTTTCGTCGGCATCGGAGATCAGTTCGAACGGCAGTTCCAGCTTGGCCTTGAAGTTTTCATGCGAGCGCAGGCTGTCGCGCGAGACGCCGAACACATGCACGCCGGCCTTCTCGAAATCCTCGTACTGGTCGCGGAAGTTCATCGCCTCCGTGGTGCAGCCCGGCGTGTTGTCCTTCGGGTAGAAGTACAGCACCACCGTCTTGCCGCGGTAGTCGGCCAGGCGGAAGGTGGCGTCGCCGGTCATCGGCGCGCTGAAGTCGGGGATGGCCTTGTTGAGACTGACGGTCATGCTTGTGGCTCCTTGGGGGAGGGGCAGGGGATCGGTGAGATCGTTGGAATCGGGAGAGGGGCTGCCGCCTCAGCGCGAGCAGATTGGGGCGCCTCGCGCGGACTTCAAGCGTGGCGACTGCTCAACTTTCGCCGGGGGGCGCGTCAGGTGGCCCCGGGCTCGAGCAGCAGCACCGCCGCCACCTTGCGTCCCTCGGCCATCAGGATGTTGTAGGTGCGGCAAGCGGCCTGCATGTCCATGGCGTCGACGCCGACATGGCGGCGCGCCAGCGATTCGGTCAGGCGCGGGTGCGGAAAGCGCAGCCGCGAGCCCGTGCCGAGCAGCACCACTTCGGGTCCGAGTTCGGACAGCTGCTCGAAATGCGCAGGCTCCAGGTCTTCGAAGCGGTCGACCGGCCAGGGCCGGACTTCGCCCTCCGGCATGACCAACACCGAGTTGGTGTGGCGCACGAGGTTGATTTCGATATACCCGGGCCCGTAGGCCGTGACGGTGTTGAGCGACTGGGGCTGGTCGGCGTGGAGTTTCACTTGGGGATCTCGGCGGTGGCGGGCGCGGGCCGGCGGGCGGGTCCGCGGAGCGGAGGGCCGGCGGGCCGGGCGGGCGATAAACGGATGGGCAACGGATGGACGACAGCGTGCAGGCGGCCGCGGTGCGCGCGGACAGCGCACGCTGCAATGCAAGAATCCCTGCCGAAGTCTGTCATAATCCGATAAATTATAGCTTTTGCCTCCCTGTCTGCCACGTTTGCGTTGCATCGCAGCGGACAGCGCCTCCGCATTCTTTCAGATTCTGTCAGATCGCCCCGATTCCCAGTCCGGTGCCGCCGACGCGGCACGCCACGCTTGCCCGACATCGCCGTGAAACCCATCCAGAAATCCAACAAACTCAATAACGTTTGCTACGACATCCGCGGTCCGGTGCTGGAAAAGGCCAAGCAGATGGAGGAAGAGGGGCACAAGATCATCAAGCTGAATATCGGCAACCTGGCCGTGTTCGGTTTTGACGCGCCGGAAGAGATTCAGCAGGACATGATGCGAAACCTGCCGAATTCGGCAGGTTATTCCGATTCCAAGGGTATTTTCGCCGCGCGCAAGGCGATCATGCACTATACCCAGCAAAAAAATATCGAGGGCGTCGGCCTGGACGATATCTATGTGGGCAACGGCGCCTCCGAGCTGATCGTGATGGCGGTCAACGCGCTGCTCAATACCGGCGACGAAGTGCTGGTGCCGGCGCCGGATTACCCGCTGTGGACCGCCGCGGTCAGCCTGTCGGGCGGCACGCCGGTGCACTACATCTGCGACGAGTCCAACGACTGGATGCCCGATCCGGCCGATATCCGCGCGCGCATCACGCCGCATACCAAGGCCATCGTCATCATCAACCCGAACAACCCCACCGGGGCGCTGTACTCGGATGAGCTGCTGCTGGAGATCGTCGCGATCGCGCGCGAGCACGGCCTGATCATCTTCGCCGACGAGATCTACGACAAGGTCCTGTACGACGGCAACACCCATACCTCGATCGCCTCGCTGTCGACCGACGTGCTGACGGTGACCTTCAACGGCCTGTCGAAGAACTACCGCTCGTGCGGCTACCGCGCCGGCTGGATGGTAGTGTCGGGCGACAAGCGCCCGGCCATCGACTACATCGAGGGCCTGAACATGCTGTCGTCGATGCGCCTGTGCGCCAACGTGCCAGGCCAGTGGGCGATCCAGACCGCGCTGGGCGGCTACCAGAGCATCAATGACCTGGTCAACGAAGGCGGGCGCCTGCGCCGCCAGCGTGACCTCGCCTACGAGCTGATCACCGCGATCCCGGGCGTCACCTGCGTCAAGCCCAAGGCGGCGCTGTACCTGTTCCCCAAGCTCGACCTGTCGATGTACCCGGTGCAGGACGACCAGGAGTTCATCTATGAACTGCTGCAGGAGTCCAAGGTGCTGCTGGTGCAGGGCTCTGGCTTCAACTGGGCCAGGCCCGACCATTTTCGCATCGTGTTCCTGCCGCACGAGGAAGACCTGCGCGAGGCCATCGGCCGCATCGCGCGCTTCCTCGAGGCTTACCGAAAACGCCACGGCAAGGCAGCGGCCTGATCCGGCCGGCCGCGCCGCAACCCATCCTTAGCAACTCAGAAGATTGTCCATGAACCCCATCAAAGTTGGCCTGCTCGGCATCGGTACCGTCGGTAGCGGCACGTTCAACGTGCTCAAGCGCAACCAGGAAGAAATTCGCCGCCGCGCCGGCCGCGGCATCGAGATTGCCGTGGTGGCCGATCTCAACACCGAACGCGCGCGCGAACTGACCAACGGGGAAGTGGAAGTCGTCAGCGACGCCAACGCGGTGGTCAGCCGCCCCGACATCGACATCGTCATCGAACTGATCGGCGGCTACGGCATTGCGCGCGAGCTGGTGCTCAAGGCGATCGAGAACGGCAAGCACGTGGTCACCGCCAACAAGGCGCTGCTGGCCGTGCATGGCAACGAGATCTTCGAAGCCGCGCGCAAGAAGGGCGTGATCGTGGCCTTCGAAGCCGCGGTGGCCGGCGGCATCCCCATCATCAAGGCGCTGCGCGAAGGCCTGACCGCCAACCGCATCCAGTGGATCGCCGGCATCATCAACGGCACCACCAACTTCATCCTGTCCGAAATGCGCGACAAGGGCCTGGATTTCGACGTGGTCCTGAAGGAAGCGCAGCAGCTGGGCTACGCCGAGGCCGACCCGACCTTCGACATCGAGGGCGTCGACGCCGCGCACAAGGTCACGCTGATGAGCGCGATCGCCTTCGGCATGCCGGTGCAGTTCGACCGCGCGCACGTGGAAGGCATCACGAAGCTGTCCGCCACCGACATCAAGTACGCCGAGGAACTGGGCTACCGCATCAAGCTGCTGGGCATCACGCGCCGCCGCGACGATGGCGTGGAACTGCGCGTGCATCCGACGCTGGTGCCGGCCACGCGCCTGATCGCCAATGTGGAAGGCGCCATGAACGCGGTGCTGGTGCAGGGCGATGCCGTGGGCGCCACGCTGTACTACGGCAAGGGCGCCGGTGCCGAGCCGACCGCCTCGGCCGTGATCGCCGACCTGGTCGATGTGACCCGCCTGCACACCGCCGACCCCGAGCACCGCGTGCCGCACCTGGCGTTCCAGCCGGACGAGCTGTCGAGCGTGCCGGTGCTGCCGATCGAAGAGATCAACAGCTCGTACTACCTGCGCATGCGCGTGGCCGACGAGACCGGCGTGCTGGCCGAGATCACCCGCATCCTGGCCGAGGGCGGCATCTCGATCGACGCCATGCTGCAGAAGGAATCGCGCGAAGGCGAGCCGCAGACGGACATCATCATCCTCACGCACATCACGCGCGAGAAGCACGTCAACGCCGCCATCGCCAAGATCCAGGCGCTGTCGACCGTGCTGTCCGACGTGACGCGCCTGCGCATGGAAGAACTGAACTAAGCGCAGCCACAGCATAGCCACAGCAGAGCCACATGAAATACCAGTCGACCCGCGGCCATGACATGCCGCAATCGTTCTCCGAGATCCTGCTCGGCGGCCTGGCCCCGGATGGCGGCCTGTACCTTCCCAAGCAGTATCCGCAAGTCACGGCCGACGAGCTGGAGGCCTGGCGCAAGCTGCCGTATGCCGACCTGGCTTACGAGGTCCTGCGCAAGTTCTGCGATGACATTCCCGCCGAGGACCTGCGCGCGCTGACGCGCAAGACCTATACCGCCGAGGTGTACTGCAACGCGCGCGAGGGCGATAACACCGCCGACATCACGCCGCTGCGTACACTGGGCGAGGAAGGCGGTACCAAGCTGCAATTGCTGGGCCTGTCCAACGGGCCGACGCTGGCCTTCAAGGACATGGCGATGCAGCTGCTCGGCAACCTGTTCGAGTACGCGCTGGCGCGCGCCGGGCAGGAGCTGAACATCCTGGGCGCGACCTCGGGCGACACCGGCAGCGCCGCCGAATACGCGATGCGCGGCAAGCGCGGCATCCGCGTGTTCATGCTGAGCCCGCACCGCAAGATGAGCGCGTTCCAGACCGCGCAGATGTTCAGCCTGCAGGACCCGAACATCTTCAACATCGCCATCGAAGGCGTGTTCGACGACGCCCAGGACATCGTCAAGGCGGTCTCGAACGACCACGCCTTCAAGGCGCGCCAGAAGATCGGCACGGTCAACTCGATCAACTGGGCGCGCGTGGTGGCGCAGGTGGTGTACTACTTCAAGGGCTGGCTGCTGGCGACCGACGGTCCCGGCCAGAAGGTCTCGTTCTGCGTGCCCTCGGGCAACTTCGGCAACGTCTGCGCCGGCCATATTGCGCGCATGATGGGCCTGCCGATCGACAAGCTGGTGGTTGCCACCAACGAGAACGACGTGCTCGACGAGTTCTTCCGCACCGGCGCTTACCGCGTGCGCAAGTCGGCGGAGACGTACCACACCTCCAGCCCCAGCATGGACATCTCCAAGGCCTCGAACTTCGAGCGCTTCGTGTTCGACCTGGTGGGCCAGGATGCCGGCAAGCTGGCGGCGCTGTTCCGCGACGTGGAAGAACAGGGCGGCTTCGACCTGGCCGGCACGCCGGAATTCGATCGCATCCGCCAGTTCGGCTTCGTCTCGGGCCGCAGCACGCACCAGGACCGGCTGGCAACCATCCGCGACCTGTCGTCGCGCTATGGCATCACCATCGATACCCATACCGCCGACGGCATCAAGGTGGCGCGCGAGCACCTCAGCGCCGGCGTGCCGATGGTGGTGCTGGAAACCGCGCTGCCGGCCAAGTTTGCCGACACCATCCGCGAAGCGCTCGGCCACGAGCCGGAGCGCCCGGCGAAGTTCGAGGGCATCGAGAGCCTGCCGCAGCGCTTCGAGGTGATGCCGGCCGACGCCGCGCAGGTCAAGGCCTATATCGCCCGCCACACCGGCCTGTAACGCGCAGGTGCGGACCTGGGGACGTGGCTGCGGCGCCGCCGCGTGCCGGGTCCGGTCCAACTCGCTACAATCAGGCTGCGGGCCCGATCCACGGTCCCCGGATTGCCAGCCCCGCGCGCGGGTGCCGGCAATGCGCGGGCCGTTTTTCGTGGGCCAACCCTTTCCCACATCGCACCATGACTCAAGCCGCAGCACCTTCCCGTCCCCCGATGCTGACCATGGCCCAGGCGCTCGACGCGCTGCTTGCCGCCGCCCGGCCACTGGCGCGGGCCGAGTCGATCGATACGCTGGCCGCCAACGGCCGCGTGCTGGCCGCGCCGGTGGCGAGCACGCTGCGCGTGCCGCCGGCAGACAATACCTCGATGGACGGCTACGCTGTGCGCGCCGCCGAGGTCCCGGTCGCGGGCACGCGGCTGCGCGTGTCGCAACGGATTCCCGCCGGCCATGTCGGCACCGCGCTGGAGCCCGGTACCGCGGCGCGCATCTTCACCGGCGGGCTGATCCCGCCTGGCGCCGATGCCGTGGTGATGCAGGAGCAATGCACGGCCGAGGGCGACGACGTGATCGTCAACCACGTGCCGCAGTCCGGCGAATGGGTACGGCGTGCCGGCGAGGATATCGAAGCCGGCAGCGTGATCCTGCCGGCCGGAACGCGGCTGACGCCGCAGGCGCTGGGGCTGGCCGCGTCGGTCGGCCAGGCGCAGCTGGAGGTGGTGCGCCGCGTGCGCGTGGCGGTGTTCTTTACCGGCGACGAACTGGCGATGCCGGGCGAAGCGCTCAAGCCGGGTGCGATCTACAACTCCAACCGCTTCACGCTGCGCGGCCTGCTGGAGAACCTGGGCTGCGAGGTCAGCGACTTCGGCATCGTGCCCGATACGCTCGCCGCCACGCGCGAGACGCTGCGCCGCGCGGCCCAGGGCCATGACCTGATCATTACCTCGGGCGGCGTCTCGGTCGGCGAGGAAGACCATATCAAGCCAGCGGTCGAGGCCGAAGGGCGGCTCGATATGTGGCAGATCGCGATCAAGCCGGGCAAGCCGCTGGCGTTCGGGCAGGTCAACAACGACGCCGGGCCGGCGTTCTTCCTGGGTTTGCCTGGCAACCCCGTATCCAGCTTCGTGACCTTCCTGCTGTTCGTGCGCCCGTTCATCCTGCGCCTGCAGGGCGTGGCCGACGTGACGCCGCGGCGCCTGCCGCTGCGCGCCGATTTCGAGCTGAACAAGGGCGACCGCCGCAACGAATTCCTGCGCGCGCGCCTCAACGCCGAGGGCGGGCTGGACCTGTTCCCCAACCAGAGCTCGGGCGTGCTGACCTCCACCGTGTGGGGCGATGGCCTGATCGACAATCCGCCCAACCAGGCAATCGCGCGCGGCGACACCGTGCAGTTCATTCCGTTTGACGGCCTGCTCGCGTAGCGGCCGGCATGACCCGATGCAGAAGGCAGCGATGATCATCGAACTCCGATTCTTTGCCAGCGTGCGCGAGCAGCTCGGCGTGTCCGCCGAGCGCGCCGAGGTGCCGCCCGAGGTGCGCACCGTCGGCGCGCTGCGCCAGTGGCTGCGCCAGCGCGGCGGAGCCTGGGCCGAAACCCTGGCCGAGGGCCGCGCGCTGCGCATGGCGGTCGACCACGCCGTGGCCCGCGCCGATACCGCGCTCGCCGACGGCTGCGAAGTCGCGTTTTTCCCGCCCGTGACCGGAGGCTGAGATGAGCGTCAGGGTGCAGCGTGAGGATTTCGATCTCGGCGCGGAAGTCGCGGCGTTGCGCGCCGATAACCCGCAGGTCGGCGCCGTGGCCAGCTTTATCGGCACGGTGCGCGACGTCAGCGAGGGCAGCGCCGTCAGCGCGATGGAGCTGGAGCATTACCCGGGCATGACCGAGAAGGCGCTGGCGCAGATCGAGGCGGCGGCGTGCGCGCGCTGGGAACTGCTCGGCGTCACCATCATCCATCGCGTCGGCCCGCTGCTGCCGCTGGACCAGATCGTGCTGGTGGCGGTGGCATCGAAGCACCGCGGCAATGCGTTTGCGGCGTGCGAATTCATCATGGACTACCTCAAGTCCGAAGCGCCGTTCTGGAAGAAGGAAGAAACGCCGGAGGGCGCACGCTGGGTCGATGCACGGGTGACCGATGAAGACGCGCTGAAGCGCTGGGGCATCCAGTCGATCAACGCCAGCGGCGAGGACGAGCCCTGATGGGGCCGTTGGGGTTTGTCGCGGTCGGTGTCGGCGCCGCGGCGGGGGCATGGCTGCGCTGGGGATTCTCGGTGCTGTGGAATGCCATTAATCCGGCGATGCCGTACGGCACGCTCGCGGCCAACCTGCTGGGCGGCTACCTGATCGGGCTGGCGGTCGGCTTCTTCGATACCCACGCCGGCCTGCCGCCGGAATGGCGCCTGCTGGCCATTACCGGCTTCCTGGGCGGGCTGACCACGTTCTCTACGTTCTCAAGCGAAGTTGTCGCCAACCTGATCGCCGGCGACTACGGCTGGGCGGCGATGCACCTGCTGCTGCATCTCGGCGGCTCCTTGCTGCTGACCGCGCTCGGGCTCTGGACCTATCGCATGCTGGCCTGATCCGCGTCCCGGATCAGGGCCAGCAGCGCGGCATTGAAGGCCTGCGCCTGCTCCATATGCGGACTGTGGCCGGCACCGGCCACCATGCTGAACCCCGCCGCCGGGTGCAAGGCCCGCGTGGCCGTGCCTACCGCCGGCGCGTACAGCCGGCTGGCCTCCCCATACAGATGGAACAGCGGCAGTCGCGCCGCGCGCAGCGTATCGCGGAAATCCTGCCGCGCCATGTCTTCCCACAAGCTGGCCAGTGTCTCGGCATCGCACTGCTGCGCCATGTGCGCGATCCGCTGCGTTGCCGCCGCGTGCGGTCGCCGGCCTGCCGCCCACAAGCCTGATGCCACCGACGGCGCCAGCCGGGGCCAGTCGGCGCGGACGCGCTCGGCCATCTGACGGGCATGAGCCAGGTCGTAATGGCCGTGCAGCCCATGCGGCCAGCCCTGGTCGGTGACCATGCGGGGCGTCATGTCGATGCTGCCCACCGCCGCGAGCGGCAGTTGCGGCTGGTCGCGCAGCAGCGCCCAGGCCACCATCGCGCCCATCGACCAGCCCGCCACCACCACGTCAGCCAGCCCCAGGTGCGCGACCAGCGCGGCCACGTCGCGGGCGAGCGCCGCGACGGTCGCGCCCGCGCGCTGCCGCGACAGGCCATGCCCGGCATGGTCGGGC
The DNA here is from genome assembly GCF_057798955.1 of Cupriavidus sp. 207A1. NCBI lineage: Bacteria > Pseudomonadati > Pseudomonadota > Betaproteobacteria > Burkholderiales > Burkholderiaceae > Cupriavidus > Cupriavidus sp. 207A1. Next base: position 289,003 of record NZ_JBYOJO010000003.1, read on the forward strand.
GCGATCACGCGGAAGCCGGCCAGCGCCAGCGCGCGCTGTCCGTCAAAGGCCGCGCCGTTGACCGACCAGCCGTGCAGCAGCAGCAGGGGCCGCCCCTGGCCAACCTCGCGCCAGCCGGGCAGGGCGTCGCGCGGCGGATGAGTCGCATAGGGCGGCGCGGCGGGGCTGGCGGGTACCGGATCGGAAGCGTCCAACGGTGTGTCTCGGCTGGCTGGAGGGGTAAAAGATGCCCGGGCTGCCGCCCAGGGTGAGGGTGCCCCTCTATTGACATCCACGCTGCGCAATTTATACGATGAAACATGAATCAGATATCAGGTTTTGCCTGAATGTCAGTTCCGGGCGACGGCACGGTGGCGGCAGGGGCGGGGAGGCTCCTGCCGGCAACCGGTTGGCGCCGGCAATACAGGCAGCGGTCGGCATTTCCATGACAAGGCGCGCAGCGCCACCGGAGACAAGATGTCCACCACCCATACTGGCGACACCGGCATAGCCGACGTCGACGCCACCGGCCCGGCCGGCGGCATGGGCCCGCCCAAGACCGCGCGCGGGCAGAAGACACGCGAGGCGCTGCTGCGCGCCGCCGAGAAGGTGTTCGGCGAGAAGGGCTACTACGCCGCGTCGATCTCCGAGATCACGCAGGAAGCCAAGGTGGCGATGGGAACCTTCTACCTGTACTTCAAGGACAAGGAAGACATCTTCCGCGCGCTGGTCGCGCACATGCTGGAACTGGTGCGCGCGCACCTGCGCAAGCACGTGGCCGCGGCCGAAACCCAGATGGAGGCCGAGCGACTGGGGCTTAAAGCGTTCCTGTCCTTCGTTTCGCGCCACAAGAACCTGTACCGCATCGTGCTGGATTCTTACTCGGTCGACGAGACCATCTACAGCAGCTATTTCCAGGTGTTCGCCGAGCTCTACAGCCGGCGCCTGACCCGCGCCGAAGAGCAGGGCGAGATCGTGCCCGGCGATGCCGAGGTGCGCGCCTGGTGCCTGATCGGCATCAGCAATTTCCTCGGCATGCGCTATGCGCGCTGGAAGCGTCCGCCATCGATGGAGAAGGTGGTCGACACCGCGTTCGACCTGATCGCGCACGGCCTGCAGCCGCGCCAGACGCGATAGGCGCGATTGCGCAGTACCGGCCCGCATGCGCCGCCAGCCGGCATGCCACGCAGTTGCAGCAGGTTTCATCCCTACAAACACAAACGAGACCGAACCCAGGAGACCGCAATGCATCGCAACCACCCCCACGCCCTGCGCGCCCTGGCCCTGGCCGCCGCGCTGCTCGGCGCCGGCGCCGCGCTGGCCAAGGACATCCGTATCGCCCACGTCTACGACAAGACCGGTGCGCTCGAGGCCTATGCCAAGCAGACCCAGACCGGCCTGATGATGGGCCTGGAATACGCCACCAACGGCACCATGACCGTCAACGGCAACAAGCTGGTGGTGATCGAGAAAGACACCCAGGGCAAGCCGGACGTGGCCAAGGCGCAGCTGGCCGCGGCCTACAGCGACGACCGCGCCGACATCGCGGTGGGCCCGACGTCCTCCGGCACGGCGCTGGCGATGCTGCCGGTGGCCGAGGAATACAAGAAGGTGCTGCTGGTCGAGCCCGCCGTGGCCGATTCCATCACCGGCGACAAGTGGAACCGCTACATCTTCCGCACCGGCCGCAATTCGTCGCAGGACGCGATTTCCAATGCCGTGGCGCTGGACAAGCCGGGCGTGCAGATCGCCACGCTGGCGCAGGACTATGCCTTCGGCCGCGACGGCGTGAAGGCCTTCAAGGGCGCGTTGAAGAACGCAAAGATCGTCCATGAGGAATACCTGCCGACCAGCACCACGGACTTCACCGCCGGCGCGCAGCGGCTGTTCGATTCGCTCAAGGACAAGCCCGGCCGCAAGGTCATCTTCATCATCTGGGCCGGCGCCGGCAACCCGTTCAAGATCGCCGACCTGGACCCGAAACGCTACGGCATCGAGATCGCCACCGGCGGCAACATCCTGCCCGCGATGGCCAGCTACAAGAACTTCCCCGGCATGGAAGGTGCCACCTATTACTACTTCGGCATCCCCAAAAACAAGGCCAACGAGTGGCTGGTGTCCAACCACTACAGCAAGTTCAAGGCGCCGCCCGATTTCTTCACCGCCGGCGGCATGAGCGCGGGCATCGCGCTGGTCGAAGCCCTGAAGAAGACGCATGGCGAAACCGGCACCGAGAAGCTGATTGCGGCGATGGAAGGCATGTCGTTCGACACGCCCAAGGGCAGGATGACCTTCCGCAAGGAAGACCACCAGGCGATGCAGTCGATGTACCACTTCAAGATCAAGGTGGACCCGGCCTTTGCCTGGGGCGTGCCGGAGCTGGTGCGCGAGATCAGGCCCGAGGAAATGAACGTGCCCGTGCGCAACCACCGCTGATGGACGCGCCAGCCTCTTTCGCCAGGACCGCGCCGGCGCCTTCGCAGCCGGCGGGCCAGCTCGCTGGCGCGGCGGCGTCCGACTTGCGGCCGTTGCTGGAAACGCGCGGGCTCACCATCCGCTTTGGCGGGCATGTGGCCGTGAATGCGGTGTCGTGCGCGTTCCGGCCCGGCGAGCTGACCTGCATCGTGGGCCCCAACGGCGCCGGCAAAACCACGTACTTCAACCTGATCTCGGGACAGCTGCCGCCCACTGCCGGGCAGATCCTGCTTGACGGCGAGGACGTGACGCGCCTGCCTGTGTCGCAGAAGACCCGGCGCGGCATCGGCCGCGCGTTCCAGCTGACCAGCCTGTTCCCGCAGCTGTCGGTGCTGGAGAACGTGCGCCTGGCGGTGCAGGCGCGGCAGCAGCGCGGCATCGATTTGTTCTCGATGTGGTCGGGCCACCGCAACCTGCAGGCGCAGGCCATGGCCATCCTGGAACGCGTGGCGCTGGCCGGCAAGCGCCAGCTGACGGTGGCATCGCTGCCGCACGGCGACCAGCGCAAGCTGGAGGTCGGCATCCTGCTCGCGCTGCAGCCGCGCGTGTTCATGTTCGACGAGCCCACCGCGGGCATGAGCGTCGACGAAGTGCCGGTGATCCTGGACCTGATCCGCGAGATCCGCCAGGACCGCAGCAAGACCGTGCTGCTGGTCGAGCACAAGATGGACGTGGTGCGCTCGCTGGCCGACCGCATCATCGTGCTGCACAACGGCACGCTGGTGGCCGATGGCGATCCGGCCGAGGTGATCGCGTCGCCGGTGGTGCAGCAGGCCTACCTGGGCCTGCCGGAAGAGGAGGGCAGCCATGGCTGAGGCGACCGCGGCGCAGCCGATCCTGCAACTGCGTGACGTGCAGACCCATATCGGCCCGTATCACATCCTGCATGGCGTCAGCTTCGCGGTGCCGCGCGGCGGCGTGACCATGCTGCTGGGGCGCAACGGCGCCGGCAAGACCACCACGCTGCGCACCATCATGGGTCTGTGGCAGGCCAGCGCCGGCACCGTCAGCTTCAACGGCGCCGACATCACGCGCCACAACACGCCGGCGATCGCGCAGGCCGGCATTGCCTACGTGCCCGAGAACATGAGCGTGTTCTCCGACCTGACCGTGGCCGAGAACATGCGCCTGGCCGCGCGCACCGGCGCCATCGACGAACGCCGGCTGGACTGGGTGTTCCGCATGTTCCCCGCGCTGAAGACGTTCTGGCACCAGCGTGCGGGCGTGCTGTCGGGCGGGCAGAAGCAGATGCTGTCGGTGGCGCGCGCCATCATCGAGCCGCGCCAGCTGCTGATTGTCGACGAGCCTACCAAGGGACTGGCGCCGGCGATCATCCAGAACATGATCCATGTATTCCGCGAGCTGAAGCAGACCGAGGTGTCGATCCTGCTGGTGGAGCAGAACTTCCATATGGCGAAGTCGGTGGGCGATACGGTTGCGGTGATGGACGATGGCCGCACGGTGCATAGCGGCACGATGGCGGCGCTGGCGGAGGACGAGGCGCTGCAGCAGCGGCTGCTGGGGTTGTCGCTGGCGGCGCACCAGTAGGCCTTTGCGCTTGCGCAGGCCGGAGCACACAATCAGCACGAACAGACACATGACGACTTCATCAACCACCTTGCCGTCCGCAACCCCGGCCGCGCCGCCCGGCGTCCGCCTCGACTGGACCCCGCTCGCGCTGGCGCCGCTGCTGATGCTGCTGGCCTTTCCGCTGGTCGGCAGCCCGTCGACCTGGCTTACGCTGACCATCGCCGGCCTGGCGATGGGGATGATCATCTTCGTGGTGTCGTCCGGCCTGACGCTGGTGTTCGGCCTGATGGACGTGCTCAACTTCGGCCATGGCGCGTTCATCGCACTGGGCGCCTATGTCGCGGCCTCGGTGCTGCTGCCGCTGGCGGGCTGGGTCGAGGCCGACAGCCTGGCGCAGAATCTGGCCGTGTTTGCACTGGCAATCGCGGCTGCCATGGTGGCCGCGGGTGCGGTCGGCCTGTTCTTCGAGCGCGTGGTAGTGCGCCCGGTCTACGGCCAGCACCTCAAGCAGATCCTGATCACCATGGGCGGCATGATCGTCGCCGAGCAGCTGATCAAGGCCATCTGGGGCCCGGAAACCATTGCGCTGCAGGTGCCCACCACCTTCCGCGGCGCGGTGCTGCTGGGCGACGCGGCAATCGAAAAGTACCGGCTGATCGCGATGGCGCTGGGGCTGGTGATCTTCATCGCCATGCTGTTGCTGCTCAACCGCACCCGCATCGGCCTGCTGATCCGCGCCGGGGTGGAGAACCGCGAGATGGTCGAGGCGCTGGGCTACCGGGTGCGCCGCCTGTTCGTCGGCGTGTTCGTCGCGGGCGCCGCGCTGGCGGGGCTGGGCGGCGTGCTGTGGGGGCTGTACCAGCAGAACATCACGGCGGCGATCGGGGCGCAGGTCAATGTGCTGATCTTCATCGTGATCATCATCGGCGGACTGGGCTCAACCACCGGCTGCTTTGTCGGGGCACTGCTGGTGGGGCTGATGGCCAACTACACCGGTTTCCTGTTCCCAAAGGTTGCTCTGTTCTCCAACATCCTGCTGATGATGCTGATCCTGCTGTGGCGCCCGCAAGGGCTGTTCCCGGTGGCGCGGCGCTGAGGGCAACGACCATGATCCGACTTCTCTCCGGCGACCTGCCGCGCAGCCGCGTGCTGGCGGCGCTGCTGCTGCTGATCCTGGTGGCGCTGGCGTGCGCGCCGTTCGCGTTCCCGGGCGCGCGCGCGCTCAACATGGCGGCCAAGATCTGCATCTTCGTGGTGCTGGTGGCCAGCTACGATCTGCTGCTGGGCTATACCGGCATCGTTTCCTTTGCCCACACCATGTTCTTCGGCATCGGCGGTTATGGCGTGGCCATCGCCATGTCGCGCATGGAGCCGGGCTGGGGCGCATTGCTGGCCGGCACGGCCGGCGCGCTGGCGGTATCGGCGCTGCTGGCCTTCCTGATCGGGCTGTTCTCGCTGCGGGTGCGGGCGATCTTCTTCGCCATGATCACGCTGGCGGTGGCGACCGCCTTCGCCACGCTGGTCTCGCAGCTGTCGGAGTGGACCGGCGGCGAGGACGGGCTGACCTTCAAGGTGCCCGAGGCGCTGCGCCCCGGCTTCACGCTGGGCGACGCCGAATGGCTGGGCGTGCCGCTGAGCGGCAAGCTGCTCAGCTACTACCTGGTATTCGCCGGCGCGCTGGTGCTGTTCCTGGCGCTGCTGCGCATCGTCAACTCGCCGTTCGGCCGGGTGCTGCAGGCAATCCGCGAGAACGACTTCCGCGCCGAGGCGATCGGCTACCGCACCGTGGTCTACCGCACGGTGTCGACGGTGCTGTCGGCGATGTTCGCCACGCTGGCGGGCGTGCTGATGGCAATCTGGCTGCGCTACAACGGCCCTGACACCTCGCTGTCGTTCGAGATCATGGTCGACATCCTGCTGATCGTTGTGATCGGCGGCATGGGCACGCTCTACGGCGCGGTGATCGGCACCGTGCTGTTCCTGCTGGCGCAGACCTACCTGCAGGACGTGATGAAGCTGGCCAGCGACGGCACCGCCGCGCTGCCGCTGTTGTCGGCGCTGCTGCATCCGGACCGCTGGCTGCTGTGGCTGGGCCTGCTGTTCGTGCTGAGCGTCTACTATTTCCCGCAGGGCGTGGTGGGCCGGCTGCGCGGCAGCGGACCGGTCCGGGACATCGCCAGCTGAGCGGAGGCTAGCCCATGTACGTGATCGACTGGCTGCACCGGAACGCGCAGCATTTCCCCGACAAGGTCGCGCTGGTGGACGTGGAGAGCGGCCGCCACGTGACCTACCGCCATGTCGACGAGCGCGCCAGCCGTTTCGCCGAATACCTGCGCGACCATCTGCGCCTGGCACCGGGCACGCGCGTGGCGGTGCTGGCGCACAACAGCTCGGACTATCTCGAGATGCTGTATGGCTGCGCCAAGGCCGGCATGGTGATGGTGTGCCTGAACTGGCGCCTGCCCGCGGCCGAACTGCTGCCGATCCTGAACGACTGCACGCCGCAAGTGCTGGTGGCGGGCGACGGTTTCCTGGGCGTGGCCGCGGAGCTGGCCCGCGCCGTGCCGCTGCGCGCGGTGCTGCACCTGGCCGATGACGAAGCCGCCGACGTGCCCGGCGGCTGGACCGAATACGAGGCCGTGCTCGATGCCGCGTCCGGCCGCATCATCGAGATGCCGTGCCGCGACGAGAGCGATATCTGGCACCTGCTCTACACCTCCGGCACCACCGGCAAGCCCAAGGGCGTGATCCAGACCTACGGCATGGTTTTCTTCAACGCCGTCAATGCGATGCTGGCCAACCAGATCACGCGCGACGACGTCTTGCTCAACGTGCTGCCGTTCTTCCATACCGGCGGCCTGAACCTGTACGCCAACCCGGTGCTGCACGCCGGCGGCACGGTGCACATCATGCGGCAGTTCGAGCCGCAGGCCGTGCTGGACCGGCTCGACCGCGGCAGCGGCGCGGGCATCACCATGTTCTTCGCGGTGCCGTCGGTGTACCTGTTCCTGAGCCAGCACCCGCGCTTCGCGCAGGCGGACCTGTCCGGCGTGCGCAATATGGCGGCGGGCGGCTCGCCGGTGCCCCGACCCTTGCTGGAAGCCTACCTGGCCAAGGGCGTGACCATCCGCTTCGGCTTCGGCATGACCGAGACCGGCCCCACGGTCTTCGTTTGCGACGAGGACACCGCGCGCCGCAAGCTCGGCAGTATCGGCAAGCCGGTGGGATCTATGCTGACCCGCATCGTCGATCCGCTCGGCGTCGACGTGGGCCCTGGCGAGCGCGGCGAACTGCTGATCAAGGGGCCGGGCGTGACGCCGGGCTACTGGAACCTGCCCGAGGCCACCGCGCAGGCGCTGCGCGACGGCTGGCTGCATTCCGGCGACATCGCCTATTGCGATGAGGACGGCGACTACTACATCGTCGACCGCGCCAAGGACATGTTTATCTCGGGCGGCGAGAACGTCTATCCGGCCGAGGTCGAGAACGTGCTGTTCCAGTTGCCGGGCGTGGCCGAGGCCGCGGTGATCGGCACGCCGGACCCGCGCTGGGGCGAGGTCGGCATGGCGCTGGTGGTGCTGCGCCCGGGTGCCGCGCTTGACGCGGATGCCGTGATCGCTCATTGCAAGGCGCACCTGGCCGGCTACAAGGTGCCGCGCGAGGTACGCTTCCTCGACGCGTTGCCGCGCACGCCGTCCGGCAAGGTGGAAAAGCACAAGCTGCGTGCGGACCTGGCCGGAAACAGCGGCTGAAGCGCGCACCAGTTGCCGTGGTTTGATGTCGTTCCCGTTGTTCGCGGTCGCAGTTTTCGCAGTCTTCCATCGACGTATGTCTCGACGGCCCCGGCACGGGGCGACAGAAGGAGGTTGACATGCAATCCACGCAGCATTCGCCGCGGTACCGCGGCCTCAGGCTCACGGCGCTGGCGGCGGCCGCATCGATGCTGGCCGCATGCGGCTCCAGCGACGACAACGGCAACGGCAACGGCAACGGCGGCAACCCCAATACCAAGCCGGCCTATATCGGCGCGGTCACCATCAACAGCTACGACGGCGCCACCGACGACCTGCTGACCGCAGGGCTGGGCAAGGACGGCCTGGCGAGCAGCACCGCACCGCTGCCGCTCAACCCGGCCGCGCCAACCGCGGCGGAACTGCGGCGCTATGCGATCTATACCAACTATCGCGCCATTGTCGACACCAGTGCCGGCGGCGGCTACGGATCGCTCTATGGGCCCAACGTCGACGCGCAGGGCAATGTCACCGCGTCGGAAGGCAAGGTCGCCGGCGTCGAGTACATGGCCTACTCCGACGACGGCTCGGGCCAGCAGAACGTGACCATGCTGGTACAGATACCGGCCTCGTTCAACACCGCCCGGCCATGCCTGATCACCGCGACCTCGTCGGGCTCGCGCGGGGTGTATGGCGCCATCGGCACCGGCGAATGGGGCCTGAAGCGCGGCTGCGCGGTGGCCTATACCGACAAGGGTACCGGCGCCGCGCCGCATGACCTCGATACGGACACGGTGGCGCTGATCGACGGCACCCGCACCACGCGCGCGGCCGCCGGCACCAACGCGCACTTCGCCGCGCCGGCAGGTGCCACCTCGCTGGCGGAATTCACCGCCGCCAACCCGCACCGGCTGGCGTTCAAGCACGCGCATTCGCAGCGCAACCCCGAGAAGGACTGGGGCAAGTTCACGCTGCAGGCGGTCGAGTTTGCGCTGTGGGCCATCAATGACCGCGTCGGCGCCGTGTCGGCCAACGGCACGCGCCAGCGTACGCTGGACCAGGACAAGGTGCTGGTGATCGCGTCGAGCGTGTCCAATGGCGGTGGCGCCGCCGTGGCCGCCGCCGAGCAGGATGCCGGCGGCCTGATCGACGGCGTGGCGGTGGCTGAGCCCAACCTGAACATGCCGCCCAACTCCGGCATCGTGGTGCGGCGTGGCGCGGCACAGGTGGCGGCTTCAGGCCTGACACTGTACGACTACACCACCACGGCCAACCTGCTGCAGCACTGCGCCGGGCGCGCCACCGCGCTGACGCAGGCGCCGTTCTACGCCAACCCCACCATGGCGCCGTTCTTCGCGGCGCGCTGCCAGACGCTGGCCGAGAAAGGGCTGGTCACCGGCGCCAACACCGACCAGCAGAGCGCCAGCGCGCTGCAGGCGCTGCGCGCCGCGGGCTGGGAGGCGGAATCGGATGACCTGCACCCGTCGCTGGCCGCGTTCGACGTGGCGGCCGCGATCTCGGTCACCTACGCCAACGCTTATGCGCGGGCCAGCGTGACCGACCGGCTGTGCGGCTACAGCTTTGCCGCCACGTTGACGGACCTGAAGCCGGCGGCGATCGCGCCCGCCGCGCTGGCGTCGATGTACGCCACCGGCAATGGCATTCCGCCGCAGGCACCGGTCCAGCTGATCAATGATGGCGATCCGCAACATGGGCCGTACCTGAATCTGCCGTCCGTGTCCGCCTCGACCCAGCGCGCCGACCTCAACTACGACGGCGCCAGCTGCCTGCGCAGCCTGCTGAGCGGATCCGATGCGGCGGCACTCGCGCTGCAGGCCGGCCAGGCGCTGACGCTGCGCAATGGCAACCTGCGCGGCAAGCCGGCGCTGATCGTCCATGGGCGCAGCGACGCGCTGCTGCCGGTCAACCATACCTCGCGCCCCTACCTGGGCCTGAATCGCCAGCAGGAGGGCGTGACCAGCAAGCTGTCCTACGTGGAGGTCGAGAATGCCCAGCACTTCGATGCCTTCATCGGCGTGGTGCCGGGCTACAGCAACCGCTATGTACCGCTGCACGTCTACCTGAACCGGGCCCTCGACGCGGTCTACGACAACCTGACCACGGGCAGGGCGCTGCCGCCGTCGCAGGTGTTGCGGACCACCCCGCGTGGCGGCACTCTCAACACCCCGGCGCCGGCGCTGTTGCCGTCCAACGTGCCGCCGTTCGCCGCCACGCCTGCCCCGGGCAACGCCATCACCGTCAACGCCAATACCGTACAGGTGCCCGACTGATGCACGACCAACCGCCGCGCGTGCTGTCGCAGCGCGATTTCGACCGCTTCGCCGCGCTGTCGCGCGACGACAACCCGATCCACTGCGATCCGGCCTTTGCCCGTGGCACGCATTTCGGTGCCACGGTGGCGCACGGCATGTTGCTGTTCTCGCTGCTGTGCGCGCATAGCGCGCGGCAACTGCCACGGCCGGCCTTGCCGGTTGCACAGACGCTGATGTTCCCGGCGCCGGCGTTCGTTGGCGACGCGGTGCAGTTTGCGCTGTCTGCGCAACCAGCGCCCGTCGGGCTTGCCGCCTACGCCACCACGGTCAGCTGTGGTGGCGGGCCAGGCCCGGCGCCGCGGGTGACGGCCGTGGGCGAGTCGCGCTGGCTGGCGGACGCGAGTCCTGCCGCACTGGCCGACCACTCAGCCGGAGCGGACCCGTTTGCGCAGGACGGCGATGCGGCCCTGTACGGCCTGCGTCCGGGCCAGCAGGCGAGCGCGGTGCGGGCCTTCACCGCGGCGGACCTGGACGAGTACATCGCGCTCACCGGCGATGCCAACCCGTTCCACGCCGATGCGGGCTTTGCCCGCGCGCGCGGTTTCGCCGGCCCGCTGGTGCCGCTGCCGTTGCTGGCCGGCATGTTCTCGGACCTGCTCGGCACCCGGCTGCCCGGCCGCGGCACCGGCTGGATGAAGCAGTCGCTGCGGCTGGCCGCGCCGGCCCGGCTGGACGAGCCGCTGACGGCGCGCGTGCGCATCGTGCGGCTGCGCGCGGACAAGGATCTCGTCAACCTGGCCAGCCTGGTTACCGGCGCGGACGGCCGGGTGGTGGTGCAGGGCGAGTCGCTGGTGCTGGTGCGCAACCTGGCGCACAAGGGCGCCGACCGCGCCGCGTAGCGGGCGCGCGTATCGCGCGTATCGCGCGCATCACATGGTGGCCGGCCGGCGGGCCATGCGGGGCCGGGCGCAACGCCGCGCGGCGTGCGGCCTTGAAATGTCACGGCAAAGCCTTATCTTTCGGTATGACATGAGTGTCCGGCAGGGCATACGGGCGCCGCGGCAAGCTTCGCCGCCGACGCCCCCCGCATCAGGACACGACCTATCCGAGAGAGGGATTCCTTATGCGTCTTGACAAGCTGACCACCCGGTTCCAGGAAGCGCTGGCTGATGCGCAGAGCCTGGCCCTGGCCAACGACAACCAATACATCGACCCGCAGCACGTGCTGCGCGCGCTGCTGTCGCAGGACGACGGCGCCGCCAAGGCCTTGCTGGCGCGCTCAGGCGTCAACGTGCAGGGCCTGCAGACGGCGCTGGACGCCGCCATCAAGCGCCTGCCGCAGGTACAGGGCACCAGCGAGGTCCAGATCGGCCGCGACCTGGTCAACCTGCTCAACGCCACCGAAAAGGAAGCGATCAAGCGCGGCGACCAGTTCATCGCCAGCGAGCTGTTCCTGCTGGCCGTCGCCGACGACAAGGGCGACGCCGGCCGCATCGCGCGTGAAAACGGCCTGAACCGCAAGTCGCTGGAGTCGGCCATCCAGGCCGTGCGCGGCGGCGATTCGGTCAACAGCGCCGAGGCCGAAGGCCAGCGCGAGGCCCTGAAGAAATACACCATCGACCTGACCGAGCGCGCCCGCATCGGCAAGCTCGACCCCGTGATCGGCCGCGACGACGAGATCCGCCGCGCGATCCAGATCCTGCAGCGCCGCACCAAGAACAACCCGGTGCTGATCGGCGAGCCGGGCGTGGGCAAGACCGCCATCGTCGAAGGGCTGGCGCAGCGCATCGTCAACGGCGAAGTGCCCGAGAGCCTGAAGAACAAGCGCGTGCTGGTGCTGGACATGGCCGGCCTGCTGGCCGGCGCCAAGTACCGCGGCGAGTTCGAGGAACGCCTCAAGGCCGTGCTGAACGACGTCGCCAAGGACGAGGGCCAGACCATCGTCTTTATCGACGAGATCCATACCATGGTGGGCGCGGGCAAGGCCGAGGGCGCGATCGACGCTGGCAACATGCTCAAGCCGGCGCTGGCGCGCGGCGAGCTGCACTGCATCGGCGCCACCACGCTGGACGAATACCGCAAGTACATCGAGAAGGACGCCGCGCTCGAGCGCCGCTTCCAGAAAGTGCTGGTCGACGAACCGACCGTGGAAGCCACCATCGCCATCCTGCGCGGCCTGCAGGAGAAGTATGAGCTGCACCACGGCGTCGAGATCACCGACCCGGCCATCGTCGCCGCGGCAGAGCTGTCGCATCGCTATATCACCGACCGCTTCCTGCCTGACAAGGCCATCGACCTGATCGACGAGGCTGCCGCGCGCATCAAGATGGAAATCGATTCCAAGCCGGAGTCGATGGACAAGCTCGAGCGCCGCACCATCCAGCTGAAGATCGAGCGCGAGGCGGTCAAGAAGGAGACCGACGAGGCTTCGCTGAAGCGCCTGGAGCTGATCGAGCAGGAGATCGCGCGCCTGGAGAAGGAGTACGCCGACCTCGACGAAATCTGGAAGGCCGAGAAGGGCGCCGCGCAGGGCACGGCCGCGCTGAAGGAAGAGATCGAGAAGATCAAGCTGGAGATCTCCAGGCTGCAGCGCGAAGGCAAGCTCGACAAGGTCGCCGAGCTGCAATACGGCAAGCTGCCGGGCCTGGAAGGCAAGCTCAAGGCCGCGACCGATGCCGAGGCCAGCGAGCAGAAGCAGCCCAACAAGCTGCTGCGTACGCAAGTGGGCGCCGAGGAGATCGCCGAAGTGGTGAGCCGCGCCACCGGCATCCCGGTATCGAAGATGATGCAGGGCGAGCGCGAGAAGCTGCTGAAGATGGAAGACCGCCTGCATGGGCGCGTGGTCGGCCAGGACGAAGCCGTGCGGCTGGTGTCCGATGCCATCCGCCGTTCGCGTGCCGGGCTTGCGGACGAGAACCGGCCCTATGGCTCGTTCCTGTTCCTGGGCCCGACCGGCGTCGGCAAGACCGAGCTGTGCAAGGCGCTGGCCGAGTTCATGTTCGATTCGGAAGAACACCTGATCCGCATCGACATGAGCGAGTTCATGGAGAAGCACAGCGTCAGCCGCCTGATCGGCGCGCCGCCGGGATACGTGGGCTATGAAGAAGGCGGCTACCTGACCGAAGCCGTGCGCCGCAAGCCGTACAGCGTGGTGCTGCTCGACGAAGTCGAAAAGGCCCACCCGGACGTCTTCAACGTGCTGCTGCAGGTGCTGGACGACGGCCGCCTGACCGACGGCCAGGGCCGCACGGTGGACTTCAAGAACACGGTGATCGTGATGACGTCCAACCTGGGTTCGCAGATCATCCAGTCGATGACCGGCGAGCCGCAGGAAGCGATCAAGGGCGCGGTCTGGCAGGAAGTGCGCACGCATTTCCGGCCCGAGTTCCTCAACCGGATCGATGAAGTCGTGGTGTTCCACGCGCTCGACCAGAAGAACATCGAGTCGATCGCGCGCATCCAGCTGCAGCGCCTGCAGGCTCGCCTGGCCCGCATGGACATGACGCTGGAGGTCAGCGATCATGCGCTGGAGAAGATCGCCAGCGCGGGCTACGACCCGGTGTTCGGGGCGCGTCCGCTCAAGCGGGCGATCCAGCAGCAGATCGAGAACCCGGTGGCGCGGGCCATCCTCGAAGGCAAGTTCGCCGCCAAGGACGTGGTGCCGGTGGATTACGTCGACGGGGAATTCACGTTCGGGCGGAAGCTGGACTGAGGCGGCTTGCGCCTCCCCGAACACGGGGACGCCTGGACAAGCGTTGCCACGCACAATCCCTGCGCGCGAGCGCAGGGATTTTTTTTCTTTTTGGTCGCCGTGTAATGCGGTCGGCACCCGTGCAAATATTTCACTGCGCATTGGAAGGGGCGCTACGGCAGCCAAGGGATTGCAGGGTGATGCCAAGTGGCACGCTTTTCGCGTTGCAAAAGGGTTGAGTTTCCGCACAAGGCGCTGCGTCCACGCAGCCCCCACCCCCAGGAGCCCTTTATGAACGACAAGCCTTTCCTCACAGACGTCAAGACCCTGCGCGAGCGTGCGCGTCAGCACATCGACGAAGGCGCGGTGACCGCGGGCTACGCGGCCGACCGCGACACCGTACTGAAGCTGCTGAACGACGCGCTGGCGACCGAGCTGGTCTGCGTGTTGCGCTACCGCCGGCACTACTTCATGGCCAAGGGGCCGAACTCGAAGAGCGTGGCCGATGAATTCCTGGCGCATTCGAATGAAGAGCAGGGCCATGCCGACCAGATCGCCGAGCGCATCGTGCAACTGGGCGGCGAGCCTGACTTTGCCCCGGACGGGTTGACCAGCCGCTCGCATGCGGAGTATGTGGCCGGCAGCTCGCTGACCGACATGATCAAGGAAGACCTGGTGGCCGAGCGCATTGCCATCGACAGCTACCGGGAAATCATCCGGTTCCTGGGCGAGCGCGACCCGACTTCGCGCCGGCTGATGGAATCGATCCTGGCGGTGGAAGAGGAGCATGCCGACGAGATGGCCGACTTGCTGAGCCGGCAGGGCGGCTGACGGGATTGCCGCGCACTTGATATGGGTCAAGCCGCGGCGGCGGCCGGCCCGATAAGATCTGCCCTGTCATGGAGATGCGGGGGCGCTCTTCATGACTTGTCTACCCGTTTCCAGAATGGAAACTTCGCCCGCACCGGTTTGCCGGTGCGGGCGTTTTCTTTTGGGTGTGCCGCCTGCGCCACTTGCGCGCACGTTCTTGCGCACCGCTATGCACCCGATCTCGGGTATGCCCATATTTCCGCCGGATCTTATGCAGAAAACAGCGAAGGATCGGCGAAACCCTTCGTTCCGTTCGGAATGCCCCGTCGGTAGTCTTGCTCCTGACACCAGCCGGCCCGCCAGGGCGGGCGACGCAAACAGGCGCACGGCGCCATTCACGACACTGACGGGAGCAACACAAGATGATCCGCAAACTGGCCATCGGCCTGGCCGTTCTGGCAGCCATCAGCGCGGCGCAGACCGCGAGCGCTGCCAACCTGCTGAACGTTTCCTATGATCCGACGCGCGAACTGTATGTCGATGTCAACGCCGCTTTCGCCAAGGCCTGGAAGGCCCAGGGTGGCGACGCCGTGAGCGTGCGCCAGTCGCACGGCGGCTCGGGCAAGCAGGCACGCTCGGTGATCGACGGGCTCGACGCCGACGTGGTCACGCTGGCGCTGGGCTACGACATCGACGCCATCGCGGAAAAAGGCCTGATCAAGCCGGACTGGCAGAAGCGCCTGCCGCACAACGCCTCGCCGTACACCTCGACCATCGTGTTCCTGGTGCGCAAGGGCAATCCCAAGGGCATCAAGGACTGGGGCGACCTGGTCAAGCCCGGCGTGCAGGTGATCACGCCCAACCCCAAGACCTCGGGCGGCGCGCGCTGGAACTACCTGGCGGCGTGGGGCTATGCGTTGCGCCAGCCGGGCGGCAACGACGCCAAGGCGCGCGAGTTCGTCGGCGAACTGCTCAAGCACGTGCCGGTGCTGGATTCGGGCGCGCGCGGCGCCACCACCACCTTTGTCGAGCGCGGGCTGGGCGATGTGCTGATCGCGTGGGAGAACGAAGCCATCCTGGCGATCAAGGAGCTGGGGCCGGACAAGTTCGACATCGTTGCGCCGTCAGTGTCGATCCTGGCGGAGCCGCCGGTGGCCGTGGTCGACAAGGTGGTCGACAAGAAGGGCACGCGCAAGGCGGCCGAGGCCTACCTGCAGTTCCTGTACACCGACGAAGGGCAGGAGATCGCGGCGAAGAACTACTACCGCCCGATCTCGCAGAAGGTCGCGGCCAAGTACGCCGCCAATTTCCCCAAGGTGAAGCTGTTCACCATCGACGAGGTGTTCGGCGGCTGGCAGAAGGCGCAGAAGACCCACTTCGCCGATGGCGGTTCGTTCGACCAGATCTACCAGCCCGGCAAGAAGTAAAAACCCGGGACCGGCGCACCCGGCCGCGTGGGCGGCCGCGGCGCCCGCCGGTGCCCCAGAACAAGGAAGCCCGATGTCCATCCTGACGCTCTCCGGCAGTCCGTCGGCCCAGTCCCGCTCCGGCCTGGTACTGGCGCACCTGCGCACGGCGCTCGAGGCTGCAGGCGAACGCACCCGCCACCTCGACCTGCGCGACCTTCCGGCTGGGCCGCTGCTCGCGGCGCGCACGGAGGACCCGGCCATCGATAGCGCCCTGCGTGCGGTGGTGCAGGCCCAGGTGGTGGTACTGGCCACGCCGGTCTACAAGGCCGCCTACAGCGGGCTGCTCAAGGCCTTCCTGGACCTGCTGCCGCAGACCGGCCTGCGCGACAAGATCGTGCTGCCGATCGCCACCGGCGGCAGCCTGGCCCATGCGCTGGCGATCGACTACGCGCTGCGGCCGGTGCTGGCCGCGCTCGGCTCACGCCAGATCCTGCCCGGCATCTTCGCCGTGGACCAGCAGATCGAAGCAGTCGATGCCGCCGGCGCGCGCCAGGCGCGCTTCGATGCCGCGCTGGCCGCGCGGCTGGACGAAGGCGTGCTGCGCGTGCGCGATGCGCTGGCGCATGCCCGCATCGAGGTGCCGCTCGACGTGGTGCCCGGCGCCTACGTCCGGCACGCCGCCGCGATCGCGGCGGCCGAGCGATGTTCCGCCTGAATTGATGGCTTGACTGTAGTGGCGCCGGCCAGCCCGGCGCGACGGCAGCGACGCGATGCCACCCGTCACGCGGGGCCGGCAGGGCGGCGTGCTGCCAGAACATCCCGGACATCGAACACGGCCCGCGGCACATCGGCGCGGGCCAAGGAGGACTTCACATGACAACGATCAAGCCGCTGCGCACGTCAAGCCAGCGCCGCCGACTCATTACCGCCGCGCTGGTGCTTGCCACTGGCCTGGCCTACGGGCTGCTGCCCGGCCGCGCCGAGGCGCAGTCTAACCAGATCGATGCCAAGGTGCTGCGCATCGGCTACCAGAAGTACGGCACGCTGACGCTGCTGAAGGCGCGCGGCACGCTGGAAAAGCGCCTCGCGCCGCAAGGCATCAGCGTCCGGTGGACCGAGTTTCCGGCGGGGCCCCAACTGCTTGAAGGCCTTAATGTCGGCGCCATCGACTTCGGCACCGTGGGCGAGGCGCCGCCGATCTTTGCCCAGGCCGCGGGGGCGCAGCTGGCCTATGTCGGCAACGAGCCGCCGGCACCGGTGGCCGAGGCCATCGTCGTGCCCAAGGGCTCGGCGCTGCGCTCGGTGGCCGACCTGCGCGGCAAGCGCGTGGCGCTGAACAAGGGCTCCAACGTGCATTACCTGCTGGTGCGCCAGCTGGAGCAGGCCGGCATTCCCTACAGCGAGATCCAGCCGGTCTACCTGCCGCCGGCCGATGCGCGCGCCGCCTTCGAGCGCGGCGCGGTGGATGCGTGGGTGATCTGGGACCCGTTCCTGGCCGCCGCCGAGAAGCAGCTGGGCGCGCGCGTGCTGGCCGATGGCCGCGGTGCGGATGGCAAGAACGTGGTCAGCAACCACCAGTTCTACCTGGCGTCGCGCCCCTATGCCCAGGCCCGGCCGGAGATCGTCAGCCTGATCCTGGATGAACTGGCCACGTTGGGCACCTGGGCGCAACAGCACCCGAAGGAGGCCACCACGGTGCTCACCGGTGAAACCGGGCTGCCGGCCGATGTGCTCGCGCTTGCGGTGTCGCGCTTCTCGTACGGCGCGCGCCCGGTCAGCGCCGAGGTGCTGGCCGAGCAGCAACGCATTGCCGATGCGTTTCACGCGCTGAAGCTGATTCCCAAACCTGTCAGGGTCGCCGATGCGCGCTGGGCCCCGCCGCAGCAGCAGGCCAGGCGCTGACACGCCGGCCAACAAGAACAGGAGCACGACATGCAAGTATTCTGGTTCATCCCCACCCACGGCGACAGCCGTTACCTGGGCACTTCCGAAGGCGCGCGCGCGGTCGGTTTCGATTACCTCAGGCAGGTCGCCGTGGCCGCCGACACGCTGGGCTATGAAGGCGTGCTGATCCCGACGGGCCGCTCATGCGAAGACCCGTGGGTGGTGGCATCGGCGCTGGCCGCGGTGACGCAGCGCCTGAAATTCCTGGTCGCGGTGCGCCCGGGCCTGATGGCGCCGACCCTGGCCGCGCGCATGGCCGCGACCTTCGACCGCATCTCCAGTGGCCGCTTGCTGGTCAACCTCGTCACCGGTGGCGATCGCGCCGAACTGGAGGGCGACGGCCTGTTCCTCGACCACACCGCGCGTTACGAGGCCTCGGCCGAATTCCTGCGCATCTGGCGTCAGGTGCTGGCCGCCAGCCATGACGGGGGCAAGGTCGATTACGAGGGCAGGCACCTCAGCGTGAAGGGCGCCACCGTGCTCTACCCGCCGCTGCAGCAGCCGCATCCGCCGGTTTATTTCGGCGGCTCGTCGGCGCCGGCGCATGCGCTGGCCGGCGAGCAGGTCGATACCTACCTGACCTGGGGCGAGCCGCCCGCGGCGGTGGCGCAGAAGCTGGACGACGTGCGCCGCCACGCCGCCCGCCACGGCCGCACGGTGAAGTTCGGCATCCGCCTGCATGTGATCGTGCGCGAAACCGATGACGCCGCATGGGCCGCGGCCGAGGACCTGATCAGCCGGCTCGACGACGACACCGTGGCGCGCGCGCAGGCCGTGTTCGCCAACATGGATTCCGAAGGCCAGCGCCGCATGGCCGCACTGCACGCGGGCGGCACCCGCCGCACGCGCGAGGCGCTGGAGATCAGCCCCAACCTGTGGGCCGGCGTCGGGCTGGTGCGTGGCGGCGCCGGCACCGCGCTGGTGGGTGACCCGCATACCGTGGCCGAGCGCCTGCGCGAATACGCCGCGCTGGGCATCGACACCTTCGTGCTGTCCGGCTATCCGCACCTCGAAGAAGCCTACCGTTTCGCCGAACTGGTGTTCCCGCTGCTGCCGCGCACGGTGCGCGCGACGTTCGACACGCTGCCGGGCAAGGTGCTGTCCGGCCCGTTCGGTGAAGTCATGGCGACCGGCATCGTGCCGCGCGCCGCGCAAAGCTGAGGGGAGGCGCAACCATGACGACTCCGCTATTGCCACCGCCGCGCCAGGCGCCGCAGGCATTGTGGCGCGCGGCCGCGCCGTGGATCGTGCCGATGCTGCTGATCGTCGCGTGGCAGCTGGCCTCGCAGAACGGCTGGCTGTCCAGCCGCGTGCTGCCGGCCCCGCTGGCCGTGGTGCAGGCCGCGTGGGAGCTGGCGCGCTCGGGCGAGCTGTGGCGGCACGTCGGCGTCAGCACCTGGCGCGCGCTGCTGGGGTTTGCCCTCGGCGGCGGGCTGGGCCTGCTGCTGGGGCTGCTGACGGGCACCTTCCGCACCGCCGCCACGCTGCTCGACAGCACGCTGCAGATGGTGCGCAACATCCCCGCGCTGGCGCTGATCCCGCTGGTGATCCTGTGGTTTGGCATCGACGAGAGCGCCAAGCTGTTCCTGGTGTCGCTGGGCGTGTTTTTCCCGGTGTACCTGAATACCTACCACGGCATCCGCTCGGTCGACGCGGGGCTGGTGGAGATGGCGCGCAGCTACGGCCTGTCCGGCTGGCGGCTGTATCGCGAGGTGATCCTGCCCGGCGCGCTGCCGGGCATCCTGGTGGGCGTGCGTTTCGCGCTGGGGCTGATGTGGGTGGTGCTGATCGTGGCGGAAACCATCTCCGCGCAGTCGGGCATCGGCTACATGACGATGAATGCCCGCGAGTTCCTGCAAACCGACGTGGTGCTGGTCGGCATCCTGCTCTATGCGCTGCTGGGCAAGCTGGCCGACTGGCTGTCGCGCGGGCTGGAGCGCTACTGGCTGCGCTGGCACCCGGGCTACGCCGCGGCCTGAGCGGCGCCGGCAACCAATCAAGGCAAGGAGATCGAGATGCAGATGTATCCGGTGGAACAGGCGGCCCTGGCCGAGCTGGAAGCGGGCCTGGCGCGGCGCGAGGCGTCCGCTGGGGCCAACGCGGCCGACGTGGTGCCCGGCAAGGCTGCGGGCGGCGTGGCGCTGCGCGTGAGCCAGGTGGTCAAGCGCTACGACGGCCGCACCGTGCTGCACGACGTGGCGCTGGACGTCGCGCCGGGCGAGTTCCTGGCCATCGTCGGGCGCAGCGGCTGCGGCAAGAGCACCTTGCTGCGGCTGGTGGCGGGGCTAGAGGCGGTCGACGGCGGCAGCATCGCCATCGACGGCGAGGCCGCTGCCACGGGCCGCGCGCCGTCGGCGGACGTGCGCGTGATGTTCCAGGACGCGCGGCTGCTGCCCTGGAAGCGCGTGCTGGACAACGTGGCGCTGGGCCTGCCGCGCGCACGCCGCGCGGAGGCGGCTCAGGTGCTGGCCCAGGTCGGGCTGGCCGACCGCGCGCAGGCCTGGCCGGCACGGCTGTCAGGCGGCCAGCGCCAGCGCGTGGCGCTGGCGCGCGCGCTGGTGCACCACCCGCAGCTGTTGCTGCTCGATGAACCGCTGGGCGCACTGGATGCGCTGACGCGCATCGAAATGCAGGCGCTGATCGAAGCGCTGTGGCGCCGCCTGGGCTTCACCGCGTTGCTGGTCACGCACGATGTCTCCGAAGCGGTGGCGCTGGCCGACCGCATCGTGCTGATCGAGGACGGGCGCATCGCCATGGACACGCGCGTAGCGCTGGCGCGTCCGCGCGAACGCGGTGCCGCGGGCTTTGCGCAACTGGAAGCCGAGGTGCTGCAGCGGGTGATGCGGCCGTCGCCGCCGGCGGCCGGGCAAGCCGGTGCGCAGGCAGTCGCGCCCGCGGCGCCGGCGCCACTGAATGTGAGCTGGGCGGCCTGACGGCGGCGCGCCCGGCCAGGCTTGCGCCGTAGTGCCGGGCGGCGCATATCGACAGTCCTTAATCTTCATACGCTCGCGCGCGCCGAGCTTCTATCATGAGCAGGCAGGCAGCCGCTGGCGTCGCGCTTGCCCATCACCCATCACCCATCACCCATCAGACCGCGGGCCCGATTGGCCCGGTCAAGCCAAGGACCACCATGCCAGGCGAGCATGAACCCACGGGCGCAGCGTCTGCGCTCCAACGCTATCTCGAATCGCTGCCGCGCCAGCCGCTGGCGGACCGGCAACTGTGGCGCGATGCGCGCGGGCAGGTGCAGGGCCAGTTCTTCAACTGCTCGCTGACCAGCGCGTTCGAGCCGCTGGTCACGCTGGCGGACCGGCAGGTGGTGGCGCACGAAGGCGCGATCCATACCTACGCCGAGGACGGGTTCGGCCTGGCGGCGTGGAAGCTGTTCGCGATGGCGGCGGACGATCACACGCTGGTGTCACTGGACCGGCTCTCGCGCCTGCTCCATGCCATCAACTACTTTGCCGCCGACGGCGGGCACAAGCTGGTGCTGAACGTGCACAACCGGCTGCTGGCCGCGGTGGCCGATGACCACGGCGCGGCCTTCCGGCGCGCGCTGCAGTCGCTGGGGTTGCCGCTGGAGCGCTTTGTGATCCAGGTGCCGGCCAGCGCCAATGACGATCTCGGGCTGTTGCTGCATGTGGTGGGCAACTACCGCCGCAATGGCTTCGCGGTGAGCCTGCAGGCCTCGGATCCGGCCGAGGCGGGTGCGCTGATGGCCCATGCGCTGCCGGACTGGCTCAAGCTGGACATGCGCCGCACCTGGACCGACCGCCAGCTGTCCGGCCTGCGCGCCAGCGCTGCCAGCGCGGGCGTGACGCTGATCGGGCGGCGCCTGCAGGACGCCGAAAGCATCGAGCGCCTGCAGGCAGCCGGCATCGGCCTGGGGCAGGGCGCCTTTGCCGGCGGGCTGGTGAAAGCTGCCGCGCTGCGCGCGGCGGATCGGCCAGCCGCGGCATCCCATGCTGCGACGTTGCATGCACTGAACGAGGAGCCGGTATGACGCCATCGGACAGGACCGCACCCGGCCGTGCCACGCGGCTGGACATTCCCCGTCACCTGCAGGTGCTGACGGTGCCCGGCTTGCACGGGAGCGGCCCGGGGCACTGGCAAAGCCGCTGGGAACAGCGGTTTCCGGACTGGCAGCGGGTGGAGCAGCATGACTGGTCGCGGCCGAGCCTGCCGTTGTGGGCCGAGCGCGTTTCCGAAGGCGTGATGCGGGCCCGGCGCGTGGCCGCGCGCGGCGCCGTGCTGGTGGCGCACAGCTTCGGCTGCCTGGCCACGCTGCGCCAGGCGGCGCTGGACCCGGTCGGCATCGCCGGCGCCTTGCTGGTGGCGCCGGCCGACCCGGACAAGTTCGGCGTGGCGGCCTTGCTGCCCGCCTACCGGCTGCCGTTCCCGACCATACTCGCGGCCAGCCGCAACGACCCCTGGATGCCGCAGCGCACCGCATTCTCCTGGGGCACGCTGTGGGGCAGCGAGCTGGTCGACGTGGGCCATCTCGGCCATATCAATGCCGACTCGGGCCTTGGCGAGTGGCCAGAGGGCCTCGCGCTGCTCGATACCCTGGTGCAGCGTATTGCACAAGCCGGCGACGCCGGCGCTCCAAGTGCTTCAATCACCCCCTGGGAGGCCGGGGTTGAAGTTGCCTCGACTGTCCCTTATATCTAAACCTTCTAAGAAAATTCATAAAGATTCGTTCTTTTTATAAAGACGGATCTGCAGAATCTGTCTCGTAGGCCGGCGCAATATGCGCCGGTGTCATAAAGAACGGCGTGCCGGACCTGGCCATCGGCCTGGCAGCGCACCGCTCACAAACGAGACGACATGCCTCCATCCATTTCCCTGGCGGACACGCCGCCGGCGGCGCCCCGCCCGCCCGAGTCCGCGTCCGGGTCCGGTTCGGCGCGCGCGCCACGCAACCCGTCCAGGCAGCGCTTCACCGTGCTGCCGGGCTTCGGCCTGTCGCTCGGGTTCACGCTGTTCTACCTGACGCTGATCGTGCTGGTGCCGCTGTCGGCCACGTTCCTGAAGACCTTCACGATGACGTGGGACGCGTTCTGGACGTCGATCACGGCGCCGCGCGTGGTGGCATCGCTGCAGCTGAGCTTCGGCGCGTCGCTGATCGCCGCCATCGTCAATACCGTGTTCGGGCTGATCGTGGCGTGGGTGCTGGTGCGCTACCGCTTTGTCGGCAAGCGCCTGATCGATGCGCTGGTCGACCTGCCGTTCGCGTTGCCGACCGCGGTGGCCGGCATCGCGCTGACCGCGCTGTTCGCCGGCAACGGCTGGATCGGCCGCTACCTGGAGCCGCTCGGCATCAAGGTCGCATTTACGCCGCTGGGCGTGGTGGTGGCGCTGACCTTTATCGGCCTGCCGTTCGTGGTGCGCACGGTGCAGCCGGTGCTCGAAGACGTCGAGCAGGAACTGGAAGAAGCCGCGGCCAGCCTGGGCGCCAACCGGCTGCAAACGTTCCGCCGCGTGATCCTGCCGGCGATCCTGCCGGCGCTGCTGACCGGGTTTGCACTGTCCTTCGCGCGCGCCACCGGCGAGTACGGCTCGGTGGTGTTTATCTCGGGCAACATGCCGATGGTGTCCGAGATCGCGCCGCTGATGATCTATTCCAAGCTGGAGCAATACGATTACGCCGGTGCCACCGCGGTGGCGGTGGTGATGCTGGTGATCTCGTTCGCGCTGCTGCTGCTGATCAACCTGCTGCAGGCGTGGACGCGCCGCCACCAGTCCGGCGCGCGCGCCGCGCTGGCTGCAGAAGCGCCCGCCACGGGCAAGGAGTTCTGAGATGGCCGGATCAATCTCGGGACGCCTCGGCGGGCAGGGCGGCGCCAGAGGCCATCACCGCTTCGACGCCACCGGCGAGGCGCCATGGGTGCGCTACACGCTGATCGCGGTGGCGGTGCTGTTCCTGACGCTGTTCCTGTTCGTGCCGCTGGCGTCGGTGTTCTATGAAGCCTTGCGCAAGGGCGTGCAGACCTACTGGGAAGCGCTGGTCGAGCCCGACGCGCTGGCCGCGATCCAGCTCACGCTGACGGTGGCGGCGATCGCGGTGCCGCTGAACGTGGTGTTTGGCGTGGCGGCGGCGTGGGCCATCGCCAAGTTCGATTTCCGCGGCAAGAACCTGCTGATCACGCTGATCGACCTGCCGTTCTCGGTGTCGCCGGTGATCTCGGGCCTGGTCTACGTGCTGCTGTTCGGCGCGCAGGGCTGGCTGGGCCCGTGGCTGCAAGCGCACGACATCAAGATCATGTTCGCGGTGCCCGGCATCGTGCTGGCCACCATCTTCGTGACCTTCCCCTTTGTTGCGCGCGAACTGATCCCGCTGATGCAGGCGCAGGGCAGCGAAGAGGAAGAGGCCGCGATCGTGCTGGGCGCCTCCGGCTGGCAGACCTTCCGCCATATCACGCTGCCCAATATCCGCTGGGGCCTGCTGTACGGCGTGATCCTGTGCAATGCGCGGGCGATGGGCGAGTTCGGTGCGGTGTCGGTGGTGTCGGGCCATATCCGCGGGCTGACCAACACCATGCCGCTGCACGTGGAGATCCTCTACAACGAGTACAACTTCGCGGCCGCGTTCGCGGTGGCGTCGCTGCTGACATTGCTGGCGCTGGTGACCCTCGGCATCAAGACGCTGGTGGAATTCCGCGCCAGCAAGGAAACCGAAGAGGCCGCGCCCGAGCGGCCGCTGGCAAGCCTGCCGGCTTCAGTGCAAGGACAAGCATCATGAGCATCCAGGTCAAGAACGTAGAGAAGCGCTTTGGCGATTTCGTCGCGCTGGACAATGTCTCGCTCGATTTCGACGAGGGCGAGCTGACCGCGCTGCTGGGGCCTTCGGGCTGCGGCAAGACCACGCTGCTGCGCATCATCGCCGGCCTGGAGCGCGCCGACGCCGGCCAGATTGTGCTGGCCGGGCGCGATGCGTCGGACCAGCATGTGCGCCAGCGCCAGGTGGGCTTCGTGTTCCAGCATTACGCGCTGTTCAAGCACATGAGCGTGTTCGAGAACGTCGCCTTCGGCCTGCGCGTGAAGCCGCGCGCCGAGCGCCCCAGCGAAGCACAGATCCGCGAGAAGGTGCATGCGCTGCTCGACCTGGTCCAGCTCGACTGGCTCGCCGACCGCTACCCGGCGCAGCTGTCGGGCGGCCAGCGCCAGCGCATCGCCCTGGCGCGCGCGCTGGCGGTGGAGCCGCGCGTGCTGCTGCTCGACGAGCCCTTCGGCGCGCTCGACGCCAAGGTGCGCAAGGAACTGCGCCGCTGGCTGCGGCGCCTGCACGACGAACTGCACGTGACCAGCGTGTTCGTCACGCACGACCAGGAAGAAGCGCTGGAAGTGGCCGACCAGGTGGTGCTGATGAACCGCGGCCGCGTCGAGCAGCACGGCTCGCCCGAGGCGGTCTACAACCATCCCGCCACGCCGTTCGTGTTCGGCTTCCTCGGCAATGTGAACCTGTTCCACGGGCGCCTGGAAGTCGGCGAGAGCGGCGGCCTGCTGCATACCGGCGAGGCGGTGCTGCCGGTGATCGGCAGCGGCCACGAGACCGCCGGCGATGCGGTCGCCTATGTCCGCCCGCACGACCTGGACCTGGAGCGCTATTCGCCTGGCGCCGACGGCATCGCCGTGACGCTGCGCCGCGCGCTGACGCTGGGCCCGGTGGCGCAGCTCGAACTTGAGCGTGAAGACAACCAGGACGTGATCGAGGTGGCGCTGCCGCTGGAGCGCTTCCGCCACGCGGGCTTCCGCGAGGGCGAGCTGCTCGCCGTGCGCCCGCGCCAGCTGCGCGTCTTTACGCAAGCCAACGGCACCGCCCCCACCCAAAAACAAGAGGCCGCACGATGAACTTCCAGCAACTTCGTTCGATCCGCGAGGCGGTGCGCCGCCAGTTCAACCTGACCGAGGTCGCCAACGCGCTCTATACCTCGCAGCCCGGCGTGTCGCGCCAGATCCGCGAGCTGGAAGAGGAACTGGGCGTGGAGATCTTCGAGCGCTACGGCAAGCGCCTGACCGGGCTGACCGAGCCCGGCCGCGAGATCGTGCGCATCGTCGAGCGCCTGCTGCTCGAGGCCGAGAACCTGCGCCAGGCGGGCGACGAATACGCCGGCCGCCACACCGGCCGGCTTACCGTCGCCACCACCCACACGCAGGCGCGCTATGCCTTGCCGCGCGTGGTCCAGGCGTTCCGCCGTGAATACCCGCATGTGACGCTGGCGCTGCAGGAAGCGTCGCCCACGCATATCGTCGAGCTGCTGCTGACCGGGCAGGCCGATATCGGCATTGCCACCGAGGCGCTCGCGACCGAGGCCGGGCTGACCTCGTTCGAGGCCTACAGCTGGCAGCACGTGCTGGTGGTGTCGCCGGACCATCCGCTCACGCGCCTGCCGGAACCGACGCTCGAAGACGTCGCGAACTTCCAGCTGATCACCTACGACGCCGGCTTCACCGGCCGCCGCAAGATCGACAGCGCCTTTGCCGAGGCGGGCCTGCAGCCCGAAATCGTGCTGACGGCGCTCGATGCCGACGTGATCAAGACCTATGCCGAACTGGACCTGGGCGTCGGCATCATCGCCTCGATGGCCTATGACGAACGCAAGGACTCGGGCCTGGTGCGGATCTCGGCCGACCACCTGTTCGCGCCCAACACCACCAGCGTGGCGGTGCGCCGCGGCGCCTACCTGCGCGGCTATGCGCACGCCTTCATCAACATGTTCGCACCGCACCTGTCGCGCGATACCGTAAGCAGCGCGCTGTCCGAACAGGACCGCCAGGCCCTGGCCGCCTGAGCGGCGCGCGGCGCCGGCGCCACCCCGCGGGCCGGCGGACACGCCGTCCGCACCCGCCCGGTGCCGTTCGCACCCCGTGCCGGCCGTTCGTCGCAACAGACTTTCTTCTCCCCGCGCCGCGGGGTACATTCCCTGCACGTGCCCGCACTGGCATCCCGGCCGGCGCCGCACGTGTACCGCAGCGCAGCAAAGTTTGCGCACGGCCGCCGGTCGGCAAGGACCGGGCAAGGGAGAGAGAGACGATCATGCGCGACGACGAACCGCTGCTGCGCTGGCAGTGGCGCGGCTATGCCCGCAACCACCAGCATCCCCGCAACCTGCTGCTGCATATCGTGGCCGTGCCGATGTTCATGGCCGGCACCGTGCTGGGCCTCTATGGCCTGCTGCGCCTGAACCTGCCG
Source organism: Cupriavidus sp. 207A1 (assembly GCF_057798955.1). NCBI lineage: Bacteria > Pseudomonadati > Pseudomonadota > Betaproteobacteria > Burkholderiales > Burkholderiaceae > Cupriavidus > Cupriavidus sp. 207A1. The sequence goes on from NZ_JBYOJO010000003.1 coordinate 316,038, forward strand.
GCGATCGCGCTGGGGCTGGTGTGCATGGGCATGTCGATGGCGCTGCAAGGCCGCGGCCACCGGCTCGAGGCCCATGCGCCGGAGCCGTTTGCCGGACCGGCCGACATCGCCGGACGCATCCTGGCCGAGCAGTGGATTACCTTTCCACGCTATGTGCTGTCCGGGCAATGGTGGCACGCGCTGTCGGGCCGCAGCGCGGCGCCTGCGCCTGCGTCCGCGCCGGCTCCCGCGCGGTCTGGCGATGTGAGCGGGCAGGGCGGCTGACGCATCCCATGTCGCCGTCACATCACCCGCTGTATTGCGCATGGCGAAAGCCGCGCTAACATGAACGCCATGGACCGCTGCTTCTCACACGCCTGCACCGCCATTCCGTCCCGCCTGAATATCCTCGGGCGCGACCTGCTGTTCGTGCTGTGCATGAACTCGGTGATCGCCATCAGCCTGAACTACGGCTTCCAGACCGGCGGCACGCTGTGGCACAACTTCGTCTACAGCCAGCTGATCGGGCTGTCGATCTGGGTGCTGATCGACATCCCGCGCGTGGTGATCTGGTGGAACGACCGGCCGCGCCGCTGGCCCTTCCTGCTGCTGGCCGCCGCGGCGGTGCCGGCCGGCGTGGTGTTCGGCAGCTGGGCCACGCGCGTGGTGCTGGACTTGCCGCCCAAGTCGGCCGACGAGGCCGGCGGGATGCTGCGCATGTGCCTGGTGGTGGGCATGCTGGCGGCGGCGTCGATGATCTACTTCTACTGGTCGCGCGAGAAGCTGGCATCGCTGGAGCGGCAGGCGGCGCTGGACGCGCTGCAGCGCGAGGAAGCCGAAAAGCAGCTGGTGCGCGCGCAGCTGATGGCGCTGCAGGCGCAGATCGAGCCGCACTTCCTGTTCAACTCGCTGGCCAACCTCGACGGCCTGATTGCCACCGATCCGCCGGCGGCGCGGCAGCTGCTGCAGCGGCTGATCGGCTTCCTGCGCATGTCGCTGGCGCATACCCGCGCCGAGCAATGCACGCTGCGGCAAGAGTTCGAACTGCTGCGCAGCTATCTCGAGATCCAGGCCATGCGCTTCGGCCAGCGGCTCTCGTATGACATCGACCTGCCGCGCGACCTGGCGAAGGTGGAAATCCCGCCGATGCTGATCCAGCCGCTGGTGGAAAACGCGGTCACGCATGGGATCGAGCCCTGCATGATCGGCGGCCATATCCGGCTGTCGGCGCGTGCGGCCGGCGACAACGCGGTGCAGGTGGTGATCGCCGATACCGGGGTCGGGTTCGGTCATGCCTCAGGCAAGGGCTCGGGGCTGGGCATCACCCATGTGCGCGAGCGCCTGGCGCGTATCTTCGGCGCGGCGGCAACCATGCAGATGGAAGAGAACACGCCGCGCGGCGTGGTGGTGCGGCTGACCTTGCCGCTGGAGCGCCCGGCCGAAGCGCCCACCTTGACCCAGACCGTCACCGCCGTGCCGGAGGGCATCCCGGTCTCTGCCCCGGCCATGCCACGGCTCTGACGCGCACTCGCTGTCGTTTCACCTGAAAACAACAAGCGCAGCAGGTTTCGCCCGTGTCGGCGCGCCTGCAGCGCCATCAAGCTGCCAACGCCAACGCCCCCCACGCCCCCATGACCCCGACCCTGCTGATAGCCGACGACGAAGCGCTGCTCGCCCGCGTGCTGGAATCCGAACTGGCGGCCCTGTGGCCCGAGGCGCGGGTCGTGTCCGTGGTCCACGACGGCGTGGCCGCGCTGGCGGCGGCGCGCGAGCACCAGCCGCGCGTGGCCTTCCTCGATATCCGCATGCCTGGCATGAGCGGCATGGACGTGGCGCGCGAACTGATCGAATTCGATGCGCCGCCGCTGGTGGTGTTCGTCACCGCCTACGACCAGTTTGCGCTGGAGGCCTTCGAGCGCGCCGCGGTCGACTACGTGCTCAAGCCGGTGCAGCGCGAACGGCTGGAGGCGACCGTGCAGCGCCTGAAGGCCCGGCTGTCCGATTCGACGGAAGCGGAAGACGACGATGACGAGGCTGCGGTGGCCGACACCGACCGGCTCGGCCAGTTGCTGGCGCGCCTCGAATCGCTCGAGCATGCCGCGCCGGGCGCGGCCGGCGCGCCGCAGCGCCAGTACCTGCGCTTTATCAAGGCGCTGGTGGGGCAGGAGGTGCGCATCATCCCGGTCGACGAAGTGATCTACCTGGAAGCCACCGACAAGTACGTCAACGTGGTCTCGGGCGCCGGCGAGGCGCTGATCCGCACCAGCCTGCGCGAGCTGACCCAGCAGCTCGATCCCGAGCGCTTCTGGCAGGTGCATCGCGGCACCGTGGTCAACATCAGTTGCGTCGCCAGCGCGGTCAACCAGTCGCTGGGCCGGCTCTCGCTGCGGCTGCGCGACCGCCCGGAACTGCTGCCGGTGGCGCGCCAGTACGCGCACCTGTTCAAGCAGATGTGAAGGCCCGCGCGGCGCACGGATCGGCCGGCGCGGGGCGGCGTGGCCGCCACCCTGCCAGCGGCAGGCAGGGGTTTCCTCTATGATGCGGGCTTCGGCCGGTATTTTTTTGCCCGCCGCCCAGCCCACCGCATCGTCCTTCCGAACGCCAGCGCCATGCCCACCGCCACCCTCGAACCCACGCCCAATTCCCTTCGCCACGACGCCCAGGTGATCGGGCTGGTGGGGCTGGCGCATGGGGTCTCGCACTTCTACCACCTGCTGCTGGCGCCGCTGTTCCCGTGGATCAAGGCCGAGTTCGGGCTCAGCTATGCCGAGCTGGGCCTGCTGATGACGGTGTTTTTCGCGGTCTCGGCGGTGGTGCAGACCGCGTCGGGCTTCGTGGTGGATCGCTTCGGCGCGCGGCCGGTGCTGTTCGGCGGGCTGGCCTGCCTGGGCGCCGCCGCCTTGCTGCTGTCGGCCAGCGGCGGCTATGCCGGACTGCTGTTGGGCGCGGCGGTGGCGGGCCTGGGCAATGGCGTGTTCCACCCGGCCGACTTCACGCTGCTGAACAAGCATGTGTCGCAGCCGCGGCTGGGGCACGCGTTCTCGGTGCACGGCATTTCCGGCAACCTGGGCTGGGCGGCGGCGCCCCTGTTCCTGGTGGCGATTGCCAACCTGGCCCGCTGGCGCGTGGCGCTGGCGGCGGCCTCGGCGGTGGCCTTTATCGTGCTGGCCGTGCTGGTGGCGCTGCGCCATGTGCTGGACCCGCGCGAAGTGCAGGGCGCCGTGGGCCGGCCCGCCGCCAGGGCCGCGGGGGCGGGCGGCAGCGTGCTGGGCTTCCTGCGCCTGCCGCAGGTGTGGGTGTGCTGGGGCTTCTTCCTGCTGACGACGTTCTCGGCCGCCGGCATCCAGAGCTTCGCGCCCACCGCGCTGACCTACCTCTATGGCATGCCGTTCACGCTGGCGACCGCGTCGTACACGGTCTACATGCTGTGCAGTGCCGGCGGCATGATTGTCGGCGGCTTTGCCGCCAGCCGCACCAGCAACCATGACCGGCTGATCGCGGTCAGCTTCACCGTGTCGGGGCTGATGGCGGTGCTGGTGGGGCTGAACCTGGTGCCGGCGCTGCTGGTGCCGGTGCTGATGGGCGTGATCGGCTTTGGCGCCGGTACCGCCGGGCCCTCGCGCGACCTGCTGGTGCGCGCGGCGGCCCCGGCCGGCGCCACCGGGCGCGTCTACGGCGTGGTCTACTCGGGGCTGGATATCGGCCTGGCCTGCGGCCCGCTGTTCTTCGGCGCGCTGATGGACGCCAGGCTGCCGGCCTGGGTCTTCTTCATGATCGGCGGCTTCCAGCTGCTGTCGATCTTCACCGCGGTGACCGTGGGCAACGGCAACCGCTCGCGCAGCCAGGCCACGGCACGGGCGGAGGCCGCCTAGACGAGCCCGCCAGTCCGCCCGCCGCTTTCCGAATCCGCTTGCCTGAGGAACGTTTCCATGCCAATGACGCCGGCCAACGCCACCCAGCCTGAAGACACCGATCGCGGCGCGCCGCTGCCGGGCGGCCATATCCTCGTCGATGCGCTGCTGGCGCACGGGGCCGAACTGGCCTTCGGCGTGCCGGGCGAGAGCTACCTTGCGGTGCTCGACGGCTTCCACCGCCGCCGTGACCAGCTGCGCTTCATCGTCTGCCGGCAGGAGGGCGGGGCCGCGGTGATGGCCGAGGCCTACGGCAAGCTGACCGGCCGCCCCGGGCTTGCCTTCTGCACGCGCGGGCCGGGTGCCACCAATGCCAGCATCGGCGTGCATACGGCGTTCCAGGACTCGACCCCGATGATCCTGTTCATCGGCCAGGTCGGTACAGACTTCATGGACCGCGAGGCCTTCCAGGAAATCGACTACCGCCGCATGTTCGGCCAGATGGCCAAGTGGGTGGCGCAGATCGACCGGGTCGAGCGCATTCCCGAATACATCGCGCGCGCCTACCAGACCGCGACTTCGGGCCGTCCCGGCCCGGTGGTGCTGGCGCTGCCCGAAGACATGCTGGCGCAAACCGCCGCGGTGCCGCAGCTGCAGGCCTACCAGCGCGTCATGGCCTGGCCCGGCGAGGCCGAGCTGGCGCGATTGACGGAAATGCTTCACGCCGCCGAGCGCCCGTTCGTGCTGGCCGGCGGCAGCGGCTGGACGCCGCAGGCGTGCGCCGACCTGCAGGCCTTTGCCGAGCGCTTCGCGCTGCCGGTGGGTTGCGCCTTCCGCGGCCAGGACCTGTTCGACAATCGCCATCCCAACTACGCCGGCGATGTCGGCATCGGCATCAATCCCGCGCTGGCCGAGCGTATCCGCAACGCTGACCTGGTGCTCGCGATCGGCCCGCGGCTGGGCGAGATGACCACCGGCGGCTACGCGCTGATCGAGGCGCCGCGGCCGGCGCAGACGCTGGTCCATGTCCATGCCGGCGCGGAAGAGCTGGGCAGCGTCTACCAGGCCGATTTGATGATCCAGGCCTCGATGCCGGCCATCGCCGCGCGCCTGGCAGGCCTGCAGCCGCTGGCCGCGCCGCGCTGGCAAGACTGGACCGAAGCCGCGCACGCCGATTACGAACGCTACCTGCAGCCGCCGCCGTTCACGGCGCAGGGCGTCGACATGGCCGAGGTCATCCGCACGCTGGACCAGTTGCTGCCGGCCGACGCGGTGGTGACCAACGGCGCCGGCAACTATGCCGGCTGGCTGCACCGCTATTTCCACTATCGCCCGTTTACCAGCGGCGGACGCGGCCAGCTGGCGCCGACCAGCGGCGCGATGGGCTATGGCGTGCCGGCCGCGGTTGGCGCCAAGATCGCTTTCCCGCAGCGCACGGTGGTGGCACTGGCGGGCGACGGCTGCTTCCTGATGAATGGCCAGGAACTTGCTACGTCGATGCAATACGGCGCCCCGGTCATCATCATCGTCGTCAACAACGGCATGTACGGCACCATCCGCATGCACCAGGAACGCGAATACCCCACCCATGTGTCCGGCACCGAGCTGCTCAATCCCGATTTTGCCGCGCTGGCGCGCGCCTATGGGGCACGCGGCGTTACCGTGACCACCACCGGGGCGTTTGCGCCGGCATTGCGCGAGGCGCTGGCCGCGCCGGTGTCGACGCTGATCGAAATCCAGGTGGACCCGGACGTGATCACGCCGCGCACCACGCTGAGCGCGATCCGGGCGCAGGCGCTGGCCAGCCAGAAGCCATGACGCTGCGCGGCCAGACAGTATTTTTTCTTACCGACCAGGAGACCCGAGATGAAGCCCGTCACCACCGACCTGTGCGACGCGCATGAAGACCGCCTTGCCGACGGCACGCTGCGCGTGATGGCGCCGGTGTTCCGTGCCTTCGGCAAGCAGCCGGCGTTTGCCGGTCCGGCCGCGACGCTCAAGGTGTTCGAAGACAACTCGCTGGTGCGCGCCACGCTGGAGTCGCCGGGCCGCGGGCGCGTGCTGGTGGTCGACGGCGGTGGCTCGTTGCGCTGCGCGCTGGTGGGTGGCAACCTGGGCTTGCTGGCCGAGAAGAACGGCTGGGTCGGCATCGTCGTCAACGGCTGCATCCGCGATACCGCCGAGCTCGACGTGTGCGACATCGGCATCCGCGCGCTGGCCGCGCATCCGCAGAAGAGCCAGAAGCGCAACGTGGGCGAGAGCGAGGTCACGGTGCAGATGCCGGGCGCGGTGGTGCGCCCGGGCAACTGGATCTATGTCGATGTCGACGGGATCCTGGTCGCCGACGAAGCGCTGGAGCGCTGAGCATGCCGCGCGTCTTCGTCTATGGCACGCTGCGCGCCGGCGAGGTCAACGACCTGAACGCCGCAGCCCTGCGCCACGGCATTGCCGCGCCCACGCTGCTGGGCACGGGTACTGTGGCCGGCAGGCTTTATGACTTCGGCACTTATCCCGGCCTGGTGCTGGACGCCGGCGGCGGGCCGGTGGTCGGCGATATCTACGAGATTGCCGACGCCCTGTTGCCGGTGCTGGACGAGATCGAGGAGGTCTATCCGGGCCAGGCCACGCTGTTCGTGCGCGAGGAACAGGCGGTGCAGCACAACGGCCAGCCTGTCGCCTGCCTGCTGTATCCGGTGGCTGAAGCCGCGGCGGCCACGCTGCCGCGCATCGACAGCGGCGACTGGGTGGCCTATCGCCGCGCCCGCGATCACGCCGCTGCGTGATCCGAGCCATTCCTTGCCGGAGTGCAGGGAATGGCCGGGATCTCTGTCACGCAGACTGGCCAACGATGGGGATCACGCCAAGGAAAACGGTGGCCAGCATCATGACCAGCGCCGCTGACAGCGCCCATAGCAGGGTATAGCGCTGGTGGTCGCCGAACTCGACTTCAGCCAGGCCGACCAGCAGGTACGTCGACGCGACCAGCGGGCTCAGCAGGTGAACCTGCTGGCCAATGAGCGAGGCGCGTCCGATCTCGGCGGCGCTGATGCCGTAGACGGCGGCGGCCTTGGCCAGGATCGGCAGAATGCCGAAGTAGAACGCGTCGTTGGAAATAAAGAACGTGAACGGTACGCTCAGCACGCCCGTGACGAGCGCCATGTAGGGGCCCATCCAGTCGGGCACGGCGCTGATGACGCTGTTGGCGATCGCGTCGACCATTTTGGTGCCCGACAGGATGCCGACGAAGATGCCGGCGGCAAAAATCAGCGATACGACCGGTACGACATTGGCCGCATGCGCGCCGATCCGCTCCTTCTGTTCATGCAGGCTCGGGTAGTTGACCATCAGAGCGATGGCGCACGCCACGATGAACAGCGCAGGCAGCGGAAATATGCCGAGGATCAGCATTGCCATCAGGCCGAGCGTCAGCGCCAGGTTGAACCACAGCAGCCGGGGCCTGGCGATCTGCGGATCGCCGGTGGCAACCTCCGCGGCGCCATGGCCGGATTCGCCCACCCCGGCGGTCATCAGCGCGATGTGGCCGAGCCGGTTGCGTTCGCGCCGGCCAAGCAGGAAAGCCACGAACAGGCCCCACATGCCGGTGACGACCATCGGCAGGATCATCGGCACGAAGAGCGACCCCACATCCACGCCCAGCGCGCTTGCGGCGCGCGCGGTCGGGCCGCCCCAGGGCAGGATGTTCATCAGCCCGCCCGCCATCATGATCACGCAGGCCAGCACCAGCCTGCTGATGCCCAGCCGCTTGTAGAGCGGAAGCATGGCGGCGCAGGTGATCATATAGGTGGTCGAGCCGTCGCCGTCCAGCGATACCAGCGCGGCCAGCACGAAGGTGCCGGCGACGATCTTGACCGGGTCGCCGCCCACCAGCTTGAGGATGACGCGCACTACCGGGTCGAACAGGCCGGCATCGATCATCAGGCCGAAATACAGGATCGCGAACATCAGCATCACGCCGGTCGGCGCCAGCTTCTTGACGCCATCCAGCATCATCGGTCCCAGATCCGGGCCGAAGCCGCCGATCGCGCCGAACGCAATGGGAACAAGGATCAGCGCCACCATCGCCGAGAGCCGCTTGGTCATGATCAGTGCCATGAACACGATCACCATGGAGTAGGCGAGCAGGGTCAACATCTTTCTTCAATATCTCATTGCCGGGCAGGCTTTGCGGGGCGCTGCGTGGCGGTTGTCTGGCGTGGCGCGATTCAGCTGGCGCAAACGAGGCGTTGCGTTACCGCGTCGGCAAACTGCAGCGTGGAGGCCGTGCCCTGCAGGTCGCGGGTCTTCACCTGGTCCTGGTTGAGGGTCTGCGCGATCGCCGCGCGCAGCCGCGTGGCGAGGTCCTGGCGGCCCACATGGTCGAGCATCAGGCCGGCGGCGAGCATCAGCGAGATCGGATTGGCAATGCCCTTGCCGGCGATGTCGGGCGCCGACCCGTGCACCGCCTCGAAGATGGCGGCCTGGTCGCCGATGTTGGCGCCCGGTGCCATGCCAAGCCCGCCCACGAGCCCGGCGATCTGGTCCGACAGGATGTCGCCGAACAGGTTGGTACAGAGCAGCATGTCGAAGCGCCACGGGTTGAGCACCAGTTGCATGGCGCAGGCGTCGACAATGATGTCGTCGAGATCCACGCGGCCGGCGTAGTCCTTCGCCACCTCACGTGCCGCGTCAAGGAAGATGCCGGTGAGCGCTTTCAGAATGTTGGCCTTGTGGACCACCGTGATCTTCTTGCGGCCGTTCCTGACGGCGTACTCGAAGGCGAAGCGGGCAATGCGCCGGCAGGCCTCGCGCGTGTTGGTGCCGGTGGACACCGCCACCGCATGCGGGTCGTCGCCGACCGGGATGTAATAGTCGTGCGCCACATAGAAGCCGCCTACGTTCTCGCGCACCAGCACCAGGTCGATATCCTCGAAGCGGCCCGGCACCAGCGTGCGCACCGGGCGCACATTGGCATAGAGATTGAAAGTCTCGCGCAGGCGCACATTGACCGAGCGGAAGCCGCCTCCCACCGGCGTGGTCAGCGGGCCCTTCAGGGCGAGGCCGGTGCGGCGGATGCTGTCCAGCGTCTCTTCCGGCATGGGATCGCCGCAGTAGTCGATGCCAGCCATGCCCGCGTGCCGGACATCCCAGGCAAAGGGAGCGCCAAGTGCATCCAGCACCCTGACGGTTGCGTCCACCACTTCGGGGCCGATCCCATCGCCGGGAATCAGCGTGGCGGAAATCTGTTCGCGTGCACGGTCTTGCATTGGCTGTCCTTTCGTGAAGTGAGCGTTTCGCTGCCGGATGATTTCGACATCGCGGCAGCCCCAATCAACAAGGGGCGGATTCTAGGTGGGGAAGGCTGTCAGCAAACTGTCAAAGTGCCGACTGTTTCATCGGGGTTTACGCGGGGGCGCCGATGCGCCCGGCAAACCGGCGGCCCGGGCGAACATATCGACGGCGCGCCGGCGCCCAGGGCGCTGCAGACGAGCCGCGTCCACTAGCAGCTTGCGCCACATCCGCCGATTTTTCACGATGTGGAAAAAGGTTTTGGACCGCAAAAATCCCCGTTTGCGTGGCACAACGCCATTTCTCATGATGGAAGATTCTGTCCCGTATCGTGAAATATTTTCTGCAAGCCAATGATTTAAAAGAAAAATAAATCTTGGTGGGGTGCAGGGTTGGGGGTTGTTGCAACGCGGTAGCGTTCTCTACACTCTTATATAAGACACAGGACATCGGGCGCTAAAACAGCGGTTAACGCAGCGGCGACACGACGCAGCCCGAGTCAGGCGAGCACGAGATCCTCAGCCATTCCCAATCACGTTCAGGAGAGCGACCATGAACCGCCAAGAGCAGATCCAGGCCCTGCAAAAAGACTGGGACACCAATCCGCGCTGGAAGGGCATCAAGCGTAATTTCACCGCCGAAGACGTGGTGCGCCTGCGTGGTTCGGTTCAGGTCGAGCACACCCTGGCGCGTCGTGGTGCCGAAAAGCTGTGGCACCTGCTGCATACCGAGCCGTTCGTCAACTCGCTCGGCGCGCTGACCGGCAACCAGGCCATGCAGCAGGTCAAGGCGGGCCTGAAGGCGATCTACCTGTCGGGCTGGCAGGTCGCCGGCGACGCCAACCTGGCTGGCGAGATGTACCCTGACCAGTCGCTGTACCCGGCCAACTCGGTGCCGCAGGTGGTCAAGCGCATCAACAACACCTTCCAGCGTGCCGACCAGATCCAGTGGAGCGAAGGTACGGGCGACACCGACTTCTTCGCCCCCATCGTTGCCGACGCGGAAGCGGGCTTCGGCGGCGTGCTGAACGCCTTCGAACTGATGAAGTCCATGATCGAGGCCGGCGCCGCCGGCGTGCACTTCGAGGACCAGCTTGCCTCGGTGAAGAAGTGCGGCCATATGGGCGGCAAGGTGCTGGTGCCGACCCGCGAAGCCGTCGCCAAGCTGACCGCCGCCCGCCTGGCCGCCGACGTGTCCGGCGTGCCGACGCTGGTGATCGCCCGCACCGACGCCGAGGCCGCCGACCTGCTGACCTCGGACATCGACGACAACGACAAGCCGTTCTGCACCGGCGAGCGCACCGTCGAAGGCTTCTACCGCGTCCGCAACGGCCTGGAACAGTCGATCTCGCGCGCGCTGGCCTACGCCGAGGTGGCCGACCTGGTGTGGTGCGAAACCGGCAAGCCGGACCTCGAATTCGCCAAGAAGTTTGCCGAGGCCGTGCACGCCCGCTTCCCGGGCAAGATGCTGGCCTACAACTGCTCGCCGTCGTTCAACTGGAAGAAGAACCTGGACGACGCCACCATCGCCAGGTTCCAGCGCGAACTGGGCGCGATGGGCTACAAGTTCCAGTTCATCACGCTGGCCGGCTTCCACTCGCTCAACTATTCGATGTTCAACCTGGCCTACGGCTATGCCCGCAACCAGATGAGCGCGTTTGTCGAACTGCAGGAAGCCGAGTTCAAGGCCGCCGAGAAGGGCTTCACCGCGGTCAAGCACCAGCGCGAAGTCGGCACCGGGTACTTCGACGCCGTGACCCAGACCATCGAAGGCGGCCAGTCGTCGACGACCGCGCTGAAGGGTTCGACCGAAGACGAGCAGTTCTTCGAAGACAAGAAAGTGGCCTGACTCTCCTGGTCACTCCCGCCGGCTCGTGGGTCCGGCGGGATCGGGGGGGCGTGCGACCATCACGCTCTCTCTTTTAGGCGACGCGCCGTTCTCTCTCAGGGACGGCGCGATTTTTTTTGTTCGTATGCGACTGCCGTACATGCGGCCGACTGCAGGAGCGCGTACTGGCGATTCACTCGAAGGTGCCAGCCGCCTTGGAGAGGGTCCACCCCACGCCGAGACACAGGCCAACCCATCCAATCGCGATCAGGGCGACGTCGTGCCAGTTCATCGTGCGACGCCCAGGTCGACGCAATTTGAATGTGTCTCTTGACGAAGGCATGGCCATCTCCCTCGAAAGCATGGGAACAGGCTAGGGCACCGGTCCGGGATTTCACGGACGGATTTGTAAAGGTTTGTTGCGGTGCGATTGCGCCACTCAGCATTGAGCGACCGGCTGCCGCCGGACCTCGCAGTCTCGCTGCGGGATCGATGCAAACACGCCCGGGGCCGCCGCATTTTTTGCGCCCCTTCGATCTGAGAGATTGTCCAAATGCAACAAATTGTCATTTCTGGCGGCTTGCAGCATTTGGGTGATTCCCTGGCGCGGACAGATGGCTTAAAGTGCCGGAGCCTTTATCGGCACTCTCCGAGCCACTTCACCCAGAACAACATCATGAAAGCAACTCTCTCGCTCGCTGCCTGCGCCGTCGCGGCGGCACTGCTGGCCGGCTGTTCCGGTGGCATGCCCACCAATGTCGACGGCATGCTGAGCGCCGGCACCTCGCTGGCCAAGGCGGCCACGCTGTCGGACGCCGACGTCAAGAGCCTGTCGGACCAGGCCTGCGCCGAATCGGACAAGACCAACAAGATCGCCGCTGCCAACAGCACCTACAACAAGCGCCTGGTCAAGATCATGAGCGGGCTGAAGAACAGCGACGTGCCCAACGTCAATGCCAAGGTCTACCTGACCAAGGACGTCAACGCCTGGGCCATGGCCAATGGCTGCGTGCGCGTCTACAGCGGCCTGATGGACATGATGACCGACGACGAGGTGCGCGGCGTGTTGGGCCACGAACTGGGCCACGTGGCGCTGGGCCACACCAAGAAGGCCATGCAGGTGGCCTATACCGCCACCGCGGCGCGCGGCGCGGCGGCGTCGGCCGGCAATGGCGCGGTGGCGGCGCTGTCGCAATCGCAGCTGGGCGAACTGGGCGAGAAGCTGATCAACGCGCAGTTCTCGCAGTCGCAGGAAACCGCGGCCGACGACTATTCCTTCGACCTGCTGACCAAGAACAAGGCCAGCACCAAGGGCCTGGTCACTGCGTTCCAGAAGCTGGCCAAGCTCGACGGCGGCAAGTCCAGCATGTTCTCGTCGCACCCGGGCTCGGAAGACCGCGCCAAGCATATCGAGCAGCGCATCAGCAAGGCTTCGTAAGTCGCCCGTGCAAGCAAAAAACCGCCCGCACCGGTCATGCCGGTGCGGGCGGTTTTGCTTTGGCGCGCTGCGCCTTGGTTCAGCGGTAGACGATCACCGGAATGTCGGTATGCGTCAGGACCTTCTGCGTCTCGCTGCCGAGCAGCAGGCCCGACAGCCCGCGCCGGCCATGCGAGGCCATGAAGATGACGTCGCAGCCGTGGCGCTCCGCAGCGTCGATGATGCCGAGGTAGGGCACGGCAAAGGTCGACATGTCCGCGTCGAAGGTCACGCCGGCCGCAGTGGCCAGGTTCTCGACCTCTTTCAGATACAGCTTGGCCTGGTTCTCGATGCGGTCCTTGAACGCCTGCGGGGCCTCGACCACGATTTCGCTGAACGGCGTGTACGGGTATTCCTCCAGGCAGACATAGGCCGTGACGCGCGCGCCGATGGCCTTGGCGAGCTCCAGTCCGCCGTTGATGGCTTTCTTGGAGAGTTCCGAGCCGTCGGTGGGAAGCAGGATATGTTGGAACATGCGGGGCTCCTTTGCTGACTAGGGTCGGGGCAGGGCGGCGGCCCGCCGGTTCGCGGCAGGGCCGCGGCGCCGGGCAACGCCCGTCTTGAATCCATTGTAGTCAGTGTGCCGAGAAGGTCATTGCGTAATGTCAATGGCGTCCGGATGGATCCTCGGCACGCCCGCGGCCTGCCGCGGTTCAGTCCGCCAGCACTTCCGCCACGGGGAGCGCCGCGGCCTGCTCGGCCCGCCGCCAGTAGGACGGATTGCCGTAGGTGTTCTTAAGGTGGTCGATAAACAGCCGCACCCGCAGCGGCAAGTGCTTGCGCTGCGGAAACACCGCATGGATGCCGATCGGCGGCGCCTGGAACTCGTCCAGCACCGTCACCAGCCGTCCGCTGGCAATCTCGCTGCCGACTTCCCACCACGAGCGCCAGGCCAGCCCGTTGCCTTGCAGACACCACTCGTGCAGCACCGCGCCATCGCTGCATTCCATGGTGCCGCCCACCTTCACGGTCACGGCGCGGCCTTCTTCCTGGAACACCCAGCCGCGCTGCATGTTGGCGCTGGTGCCGAAGGCCAGGCAGTTATGGCGCTGCAGGTCCTCCGGCGCGTTCGGGCGCCCGGCGCGCGCCAGGTATTCCGGCGCGGCCACCACCACGCGGCGGGTTTCGGCCAGCCGGATCGACACCAGGCTGGAATCGGGCAGGTCGCCCAGGCGGATGGCGCAGTCGAAGCCTTCGTTGACCAGGTCGACCACGCGGTCGGACAGGTCCAGCGTGATCGACACGTCCGGGTGCGACTCGATAAACAGCGGCACCAGCGGCGCCACGTGCTTGCGCCCATAACCTGCGGGTGCGGTCACGCGCAGGTGGCCGCTGGCCTTGACGCCGCCGGCCGAGACGCTGGCTTCGGCGTTGTGCAGGTCGTTCAGGATGCGCTGGCAATCCTCCAGGAACGCCGAGCCCTCGAAGGTCAGGCTGATCTTGCGCGTGGTCCGCACCAGCAGCTTGACGCCCAGCCGCTCTTCCAGGGCATCGATGCGCCGGCCGATGATCGCGGGCGCCACGCCCTCGGCCGCGGCGGCGGCGGACAGGCTGCCGCGCGAGGCGACGGATACAAAGGTCTCCAGTTGTTTGAAATGGTCCACGAATGTTTCGCCTGAGTTGCACGGAAGGTCCCGCGGGGTGCCGCGCTGGCCACGCAAAGGGTGCCAAGGCGGGCCTTTGGTCACCAGTGAAGAGGATTTGGTGCGGAGTTTTGTTTTAGTCAGCCAAGATTAGTTGTGTAAAAGTAAAAGATCAAGTGACCGACGGCCACTTTGCCGCACTGCAGCGTCTCCCTACAATTCGATGCATTCAATGGTGTACAGAGCCACGCAGCTGTGGTCTGGCCGCCGCTCACGCAGTTGCCCCGTACCGTTGCAGTTGTCCAGGCTCCCATGAACAAGATCCGCGCCGTCGTCTTCGATGCTTATGGCACGCTGTTCGACGTGTATTCCGTCACCGCGCGCGCGGAGCAGCTGTTCCCGGGCCGCGGCGAAGCGCTGGCGCTGCTGTGGCGCGACCGCCAGATCGACTACACCCGCATCCGCACCATGGCCGCTCCCGACGGCGCGCACTACAAGCCGTTCTGGGCCATCACCGTGGACGCGCTGCGCTACGCCGCCGAGCGCCTGGGTCTGCCGCTGGACGAAGCCGCCGAGGCGCAACTGCTGAAGGAATACGCGTGCCTGTCGGCGTTCCCGGAAAACCTGGGTGCACTGAAGCGCCTGCGCAAGGCGGGGCTGCCGCTGGGCATCCTGTCCAACGGCAACGCGGAGATGCTCGACATCTCGGTCAAGAGCGCCGGCATGCACGGACTGTTCGACCACGTGCTGTCGGTCGATGCGGTGCGCCAGTACAAGACCGCGCCGGCCGCCTATGCGCTGGGGCCGCTGGCCTTCGGCCTGGAGGCGCAGGAGATGCTGTTCGTCTCGTCCAACGGCTGGGACGCCTGCGGCGCCACCTGGTACGGCTACACCACTTTCTGGATCAACCGTGCCGGCCATCCGGCGGAGCGGCTCGATGTCGCCCCCGCCGGCACCGGGCACGACATGAACGACCTGCTCGAATTCGTCCGCGCCCGTGGCGTGGCGGCATAGCAGGGCGCCCAACAACCAAAGCTATCGCTATCGTTTAACAGGAGAACACAGATGGCTATCACGCTGCCCGCGGGCATGAAGATTACCGGCGAAATCCTGCCGGCCTACGAAGATATCCTCACGCCGGAAGCCCTGGCCCTGGTAGACAAGCTGCACCGCGCCTTCGAGCCGCGCCGTCAGGAGCTGCTGGCCGCGCGCGTCGCGCGCGCCAAGCGCCTGGACGCCGGCGAGGTGCCCGACTTCCTGCCGGAAACCAAGAGCATCCGCGAAGGCGACTGGAAGGTTGCCCCGGTGCCCAAGGCGCTGGAATGCCGCCGCGTGGAAATCACCGGCCCGGTCGAAGCCAAGATGGTGATCAACGCCTTCAACTCGGGCGCTGACAGCTACATGACCGACTTCGAGGATTCCAACACCCCGAACTGGCACAACCAGCTGCAGGGCCAGGTCAACCTGAAGGCCGCCGTGCGCCGCACGCTGACCCTGGAATCCAAGGGCAAGCAGTACAAGCTGAACGACAAGATCGCCACGCTGCAGGTACGTCCGCGCGGCTGGCACCTGGACGAGAAGCACGTCACCATCGACGGCAAGCGCGTCTCGGGCGGCATCTTCGACTTCGCGCTGTTCCTGTTCCACAACGCCAAGGAACAGATCGCGCGCGGCGCCGGCCCGTTCTTCTACCTGCCGAAGATGGAAAGCCATCTGGAAGCGCGCCTGTGGAACGACATCTTCGTGATGGCGCAGAACGAAATCGGCCTGCCGCAGGGCACCATCAAGGCCACCGTGCTGATCGAGACCATCCTCGCCGCGTTCGAGATGGAAGAGATCCTGTATGAGCTGCGCGAGCACAGCGCGGGCCTGAACGCCGGCCGCTGGGACTACATCTTCTCGTGCATCAAGAAGTTCAAGAACGACAAGGACTTCTGCCTGGCCGACCGCGCCAAGGTCACCATGACCGCGCCGTTCATGCGCTCGTATGCGCTGCTGCTGCTCAAGACCTGCCACTCGCGCGGCGCCCCCGCCATCGGCGGCATGAGCGCGCTGATCCCGATCAAGAACGATCCGGAGAAGAACGCCATCGCCATGGAAGGCATCATCAGCGACAAGCGCCGCGATGCCACCGACGGCTACGACGGCGGCTGGGTGGCGCACCCGGGCCTGGTCGAGCCGGCCATGAAGGAATTCGTGGCGGTGCTGGGCGATAAGCCGAACCAGTTCGAGAAGCAGCGTCCGGACGTGCAGGTGAAGGGTGCCGACCTGCTGAACTTCCAGCCGGAAACGCCGATCACCGAGCACGGCCTGCGCATGAACATCAACGTCGGCATCCACTACCTGGGCGCCTGGCTGGCCGGCAACGGCTGCGTGCCGATCCACAACCTGATGGAAGACGCCGCCACCGCCGAGATCTCGCGCTCGCAGGTGTGGCAGTGGATCCGCTCGCCCAAGGGCAAGCTGGAAGACGGCACCAAGGTCACGGCCGAGCTGGTGCGCAAGCTGATCCCGGAAGAGCTGGCCAAGGTCAAGGAACTGGTTGGTGGCGACACCAGCACCTATGACCGCGCCGCCGAGATTTTCGAGCAGATGTCGACGTCGGAGGACTTTGCCGAGTTCCTGACGCTGCCGCTGTACGAAGAAGTCTGAGCAAGTCGGCACTTGCAGTCAGGAAAACCGCAGCTTCAGGCTGCGGTTTTTTTTTGCTTCGCCGCGCTCGGCCGCCGCATTAAGCCCGCCTTACATCTGTCATGCAGTGCAGCAATACAGCGTAAGTACTTGTAACTTAAGCGCCGAAGGCTGCACCTTTCTTGTCCTGACTTCAATACTTTTTGGGTTTATCCCTAGGGCCTGAATTGAAGTAAACACTCTAGGATGCGGGTTTCATGGTGCGCTGCAAGATTGGTGGCGCGGCACGGTCGGGACGACTTGTCGACGACCAAGTGCCAGCGCCGGCGCGCCATTCCGTCCCGATCCACCCACAGGAGATCTGCATGTCACCTTTTACGCCCGAACAATTTGCTGCGGCGCAGAAGTCCAACGTGAGCCATTTGTTCGCGCTGACGAACACGGCATTTGAAGGTTTCCAGAAGCTGACCGAGCTGAACCTGCAGACCCTCAGGACCACGCTCGCCGAAGGCCAGGAAAACGTCGAAGCGGTGCTGGCCGGCAAGGACTTGCGCGAAGTGTTCGCGGCCCAGGGCAACCAGGCCCAGCCGGCTGCCGAGAAGGCGGTGGCGTATGCGCGCCACGTGTATGAAATCGCCTCGAATACCCAGGCGCAGCTGAGCAAGGCGGTCGAAGCCCAGTACGAACAGCACAACCGCAACGTCCAGGCTTTCGTCGACACCTTCGTCAAGAATGCGCCGGCCGGTTCGGAGGCGCTGACCGCGCTGCTGCAGTCGGGCGTCGCCGCGGCCAGCAATACCTACCAGTCGTTCCAGGACGCCGCCAAGCAGACCGCCGAAGTCGCCAAGGCCAACTTTGCCAAGACCGCCGCGGCCGCCTCGGCCACGGCCGCGAACGCTACGCCGCGCGCCGCCAAGGCGTAACAGCACCGCGAACACAGCGCTGGCCCGGCCAGGCCGGAGCGCGCGCTGCACACAGATCGCAGGCATGCAGGCCCGGGAACCCAGCGTTCCCGGGCCCGTGGCACTGCGACACCATATCTTCCCGCCTCATCCATGCGCACCGGGACCCGGCACGGTCCGGCCCGGCATGGCCGCGCTTTGCCTGCGCGACGGTAGCGGGAACTTGCTCGGGGACTACCGGGGGAATGTCCCCTCCTGCAAGGCAGGGGTCTTTCAACTCACGAACGACGCAATCAGCATGACGAAGAGAATCGCATTGGTAACAGGTGGCATGGGTGGACTCGGCGAAGCCATCAGCATCCGGCTGCACGACGCCGGCCATGCCGTGGTGGTGACGCACTCGCCCGGCAATGCCAACGCCGGGGAGTGGCTGGCCTCGATGGCGGCCAGCGGCCGCGAGATGCGCGCCTATGAGGTCGACGTATCCGACTATGACGCCTGCCAGGCCTGCGCCGCGCGCATCCTGGCCGACGTCGGCCAGGTCGACATCCTGGTAAACAATGCCGGCATTACGCGCGACATGGCGTTCAAGAAGATGGACAAGCCGAACTGGGATGCGGTGATGCGGACCAATCTCGATTCGGTGTTCAATCTCACCAAGCCGCTGTGCGAGGGCATGGTCGAGCGCGGCTGGGGCCGCATCATCAATATCTCGTCGGTGAACGGCTCCAAGGGGGCGTTCGGCCAGACCAACTATGCCGCGGCCAAGGCCGGCATGCACGGCTTCACCAAGTCGCTGGCGCTGGAAGTGGCGCGCAAGGGCGTGACCGTCAACACGGTCTCGCCGGGCTACCTGGCCACCAGGATGGTCAACGCCGTGCCCAGGGAGATCATGGAGACCAAGATCCTGCCGCAGATCCCGGTGGGCCGCGTCGGCAAGCCGGAGGAAGTGGCCGCACTGATCGCCTACCTGTGCTCCGAGGACGCGGCCTATGTGACCGGCTCCAATATCGCCATCAACGGCGGGCAGCACATGCAGTAAGGAAGACGGTGCCAGGATCCCGGCAAGGGTCCTGGCCCGCTTCCGTCCATGCTTCCCATGTCGCAAGCGCGCCGGCCCGGCGTCGGCCGCCGGCTATCGCTGCGTTCCGCCGCAGGCCGGATTCTTGTCCATACTGAAGCTTGGCCGGCGGAGCGCCTCACCTCCGCCGCGAACCAACGCATTGGGAGGGAATCGTGTTCAAGCACATCTTGCTGGCCACCGATGGCTCGGAACTTTCAAGGATGGCGATGGAAGCGGCGATCGGCTTTGTCAAGGCCGATGGCGCCAGGCTGACTGCCTATACCTGCATGGAGGAGTATCCCTACCTGGCATCGGGCGACGCCGGCCATCCCAGGCGCAAGGCCTTCGAAGAGCAGGAAGCCGAACGGGCCAGGGCGCGGCTGGAAGAGGTGGTTGCCGCCGCCAGGGCGGCGGGCGTACCCTGCGCCACCGACATGACGGCAACCGTTCCCTACAAGGGCATCATCGACGCGGCGGCAAGGCACGAGTGTGATGTGATCTTCATGGCGTCGCACGGCCGCAGAGGCCTGGATGCCTTGCTGGTCGGCAGTGAAACGCAGAAGGTGCTGACCCACTGCCGGGTTCCCGTGCTGGTCTACCGCTGATGGCGCGGGAGCAGGGCGCAGGCGCGCGCTGCGGGCCTGCGGCTGGACTTCACCCACAGGGAGGTGCTGCCATGGCGGACATCGAACAGGACAAGGTTGTCGGCGTCCTCAACCGGATCCTCGAGGCCGAGCTCGCCGGTGTGGTGCGCTACACGCACTATTCGTTCCTGATCTTCGGCTTCGGGCGCATCCCGATCTTGTCGTGGCTGCGCGAGCAGGCCAACGAGTCGCTGCTGCATGCGCAGCAGGCCGGCGAATGGATCACCACTCTTGGCGCTTATCCCTCGCTCGGCATCGGCGAGCTGCTGGACGCCCACACCCAGGATATCGGCGCGATCCTGCGCGAGTCGCTGGCCACGGAGCAGGAGGCGCTGGCGTTGTACCGAGAACTGCTCGGCCTGGTCGAGGGCCGCTCCGTTGCGCTGGAGGAGTATGCGCGGCAGTTGATCCAGCTCGAAGAGCTGCATGCAGGCGAGGTCGAGAAGATGCTGCGCAAGCCGGGCGCGCCAATGATGCCGGATCCGGCCAGGCGCGCCGACCCGGGATAGGGCCGACATGGCATGGCGGCCTGTTGCCGGCCCGCTCACTTGCTGCCATCGCGCGCATCCCCGCCGATCGCATCGACGATGATCATGGTGCGGTCCAGCACCCCGCGCTCGTCGAAGTACGCGCTGAAGTGCGCCGGCTGGAACGCGCCGGCGTAGAGCCGGTACGACCACGCCTCGCGTTTCATCATCGGGTAGTACTCGACCGGCTCGCGCGGCAGGCCGAAGTGCTCGGCCACGTCCTGCTTGGTCCACACGCCCGGGCGGGCGGCGTAGATTTCCTTCTCGGTCAGCATCTGGCGGAAGCTGGTCAGCTTGCCGCCGGCGTCGAAGTCGGCGGCATACACTTCGAAGCCCAGCGGCTGCTTGGAATAGATCCAGCGGCTGGTGCCGTTGGCGAGCGGGTAGGTTTCGGAAGGCGCGCCGAAGGTATCGCGCACGGCGCTCTGCGGGCTGCCGATCATTTTCTGCGCGGTCTGCACGGGCTGCAGCGTTGCGCAGGCACACAGCAGGGTCGCCGCGGTGGCGGCCAGCCAGACGGACAGGCGATGGCGCATGGTGGGTCTCCGGTAAGCACTGCGGATGGGGACCTGTTCAGCATAGCGCAACGCATCCGGGCGCGTGCAGCCGCTGCCGCCGCGGTGCCCGTTACCAGCCGAATCGGTACTCCTTTGCCGGATGCAGGCGCCAGCTGCCGTCGCCCGGCAGCTCCAGCACCTGGTGGTGGTACTTCAGCAGCGTGGGCCGGTGGCTGACGCTGACCAGCGTCGCCTGCAAGCCGCCCAGCAACTGGTACAAGGCCTCTTCGTTGCTGATGTCGAGGGCGCTGGTGGCCTCGTCCAGCATCACATAGCGCGGCCTTGCCAGCAGCACGCGCGCGATGGTCAGGCGCTGCTGCTCGCCCAGCGACAGCACCTTGCTCCAGTCCACTTCCGTGTCGAGGCCGCCGAAGCGGCCGGCAATGTCGCGCAGGTTGACGGTATCCAGCAATTGCAGCAGCTCGTCGTCTGCGACCTGCCGGCCGACATGGTTGGGATAGAGCAGCTGGCTGCGCAGGCTGCCGACCACCATGTACGGATGCTGTGGCAGGAACAGCATGTCCTGCGGCGCCGGCCGCACGATGCGGCCGGTGCCGCTGTTCCACAGCCCCGCGATCGCGCGCATCAGCGAACTCTTGCCGCCGCCGCTGGCGCCGACGATCAGCAGTCCCTCGCCGGGATTGATCGACACGCTCAGGTCGGTGACCAGTGTGCGCTCCTGGTTGGGCGTCTGCAGCGTGACATGTTCCAGCGCGAGCCGCGAGTCCTGGCGGGACTCGATGGTGGAGGCAGCCCGCGGCGCGGTAGTTTTTTTCCCGGTCAGGGTGCTGGAGAACGTGTCCAGGCGGTCGAGCCCGGCCACGAACCGGCTCAGGTCTTCAAAGTTGTCGACGATCACCGTCAGCGCGTTCAGCACGGCGGCGAAGGCGCCCGCGGCGCGGATCGCGCTGCCGACCTCGAGCTCGCCGTCCAGCACGCGCGAGGCCACGATCGCGCTGGGCAGCAGGATGGTCAGGAAGCCATAGCCATACTGGAACATGTTCAGCCCCAGCTGCCACCGGATCAGCCGCTCGAAATTCTGGAACGCCTTGCCGAAGCGCCCGCGCACATGGGATGACTCCTGCGGCTCGCCGCGATAGAAGGCAATCGATTCGGCGTTCTCGCGCACGCGGATCAGGCTGAAGCGGAAGTCGGCCTCGCGCTTGAGCTGGTAAAAATTCAGGCCGATCAGCACCCGCCCGAAACAGGCGATCGAGACAAAGGTGCCGGCAATCGCGTACACCACCAGGAAATAGACCAGCTCCCTGGAGATCATCCACAGCACCGCGCTGAACGCAATCAGCTGCAGCAGCGCGCCGATGCCGATCGACAGGAAGAACAGCGACTGCCGCGTAAAGGTGTTGATGTCCTCGGAAATGCGCTGGTCGGGATTGTCGATGCCGGCATCCGCATTGAGCTTGTAGAAAATGCGGTTCTTGAAATATCCGTCCAGGTAATGGTGGGTCATCCAGCGCCGCCAGTGCAGGCCCAGCGTGTTGCGAATGTAGTAATAGACCGCGTAGACGGGAATGGCGACGATCAGGATGTACAGGCAGGTGCGGATCGAGGCCCAGAAGCGCTCGGCGTCGCGCGCCGCCAGCGCCGAGGTGAATTCGCCGGTCTGCTCGTTGATCAGCACCTCGGCCTGGGTCTGGCCCAGCAGCAGCAGGATCAGCACCAGCAGCAGGCCGCCGGCCTTCCATCGCTCCTGCGAGACCCAGTAGGGTTTGGCAATCACCCAATAGCGGGTCCAGACGTGCCGCGTCGACGTGGCGGGGCGTTTGCCGGGGGGCGTAGTGCTGTCGGCCACCTGAGGCTCGGGCACGGCGCTCATAATCCACCTCCGGGGTGAGCGGATTTCATTATCGTCACATCGCGGCACGGCTTCGGGCGTGGACCACGGCGCGGCGGAAAATGACTATTGAAATATAGGCCAGCAAAATCGATGCCCGGCGCTTTTGCGCGCCCTCCGGGCACGGCGAGCCTATGCGCAAGGGTTCGGCCCGCCGCCGGCTGCCGCGGCCGCGGCTGCGCATGGTGGAAACCCGGGCGTGTCCCCGGCCTGAACACTCACTAAGATGAAAGACCCGCCGCCGGTGCGGCGCACAACGATAACGCGGAGACTTCATCTATGGATCGTCGACAGTTCCTGGGCGCCGCCGCACTTGCGGTGGCCGCCGGCGTGGCGCCGCACGCGCTGGCCCAGCAGTGGCCCGCGCGCGCCATCCGGCTGGTGGTGGCCTATCCGCCGGGCGGCGGCACCGACGTGGTGGCGCGACTGTTCGCCGACTACCTCGCGCGCGTGGTCGGACAGTCGGTGGTGGTGGAGAACAAGCCCGGCGGTGCCACCATTCCCGCCACGCAGGACGTGATCCGCGCGAAGAACGACGGCCAGACCCTGCTGGTGACGCTGGGCTCTTCGGCCACCTCGGGCGCGCATATCAACCGCGTTCCCTACGATCCCTTGACCGACCTGACCGCGCTCGCCGAACTCGGCCGCGCGCCGGTGCTGCTGGCCGCCAACAAGGACGCGCCGTACAACACGCTGAAGGAACTGGTCGCCTACGCCAAGGCGAATCCGGGCAAGCCGATCCACTCGGCCTCGTACGGTCCGGGCACGTCGTCGCACTTCGGCCCGCTGCTGTTCAACCGGCTCGCCGGCACCAATCTCGAACCGGTGCTGTACAAGGGTTCCGCGCCCGCCACGCAGGATCTGGTGGGCGGCGTGGTGCCGCTGATGATCGACGGCCTGACCACCGGCGTGCCGCTGTACCAGGCCGGCAAGACCAAGGTGCTGGCCACCACCATCCCGGAACGCTCCGAGCTCGCGCCCGGCGCGCCCACGTTCCGCGAACTGGGCTACCCCGAGATGGAGCAGCTCAGCGGCTATTTCGCGCTGTTTGGCCCCAAGGCCATGCCCCGCGAGACGGTGGAGGCGGTCTCCGCCGCGGTGCGCAAGGTGCTGGCCGATCCCGCCTACCAGAAGCGGCTGGCGGGCGTGGGCGTGCTGCCGCCGCAGGCGGTCACGCCCGATGCGTTTGCCGCGCAGGTCCGCGCCGACCACGCGCGCTGGGGGCAGTTCATCAAGGACATCGGCTTCAAGATCGAGGGAAGCTGAACTCCCTGCGCTTCAAGCGTCGTCTTGCTGGCTGGCCTGTGCCCGGGTGCGCGCCGGCGCTTTTTTCTTCGCCTTGCCCTGGTTGAATGCGATCGCGGCGCGGACCAGGGCCTTGAGCGCGCGCGCATCGATCTTGTCGCCCTCGGCGAGGTCGATCGCGCGCCATTTGCTGCCGCCCAGGCCGGCGTTGAAAAGGTGGTCCGGGTCGGGCAGGCTGGCGCCGTTGGTAAAGGTAACCTTTACCTTGGCCTTGTGGGCGTTGGCGACGGCGATCATGCCGTCGCGCGACCATACCGGGCTGCCCATCCATTTCCATTCCTCGACGATGCCGCTGTCGGCGGCGAGGATGGCCTTGCGCAGGCTGGCCAGGGTCTGGCCGCGCCAGTCGGCCAGGCCCGCGATCAACTGGTCGATCTGTTCAGATGGCTGCATCGATGCTCGTTCCTCAAGGTTCTGGCTGACCGGCTTATCATAGCCGCTCAGTGCGGTCTCGCCGACCAGCGTCAACCAGGGGAGTTCAGCCATGGCCAACAGCACGTCCCGGATCCCTGCAAGGAGCGCGCGCAAGCCCCCGCAGAAAGCCGTCGCCGGGCCCGCCACTGGCACGCCGGTGCTGCTGGCAGGCGGCAATCCGCAGATTCCGAAAGGCGACGGCGATGCGCCGGTGCAAGCCTATCTGGCGGCGATGCCGGGCTGGAAGCAGGACGCGGGCCGGCGCCTGGACGCCCTGGTCGAGCGCAGCGTGCCCGATGTGAACAAGGCGGTGCGCTGGAATTCGCCGTTCTATGGCAGGCAGGGGCAGGGCTGGTTTCTCAGCTTCCATTGCATGACCCGCTACATCAAGGTGGCGTTTTTCCGCGGCATGTCGCTGGATCCGGTGCCGCCGGTCGAATCCCGGGACAAGGACACGCGCTATTTCCATATCCACGAAGGCGAGGCCTTCGACGAGGCGCTGCTGGCGCACTGGATCCGGCAGGCCGCGGCGCTGCCGGGGTGGAAGCCTTAGCCAGGTGCCGCGCGCCCCGCGCATGCCGAAGCGCTTCCCCCGAACGGGGCGTTCCATGGCAGCGGAATTCGCATACCCTCGCAAGCTTCATTGGCCGGCGGCCAGTTGCCGCACGGCCGCGTCTTCACGATCGCACCCGCGACGGGCGCGCATCCTGCCGGAGATTGCATGAAGGTAGATCCGCTTCGTGACTGGCAATATGCCGAGACCGTCCTGAACGCGCGCACGCCGCAGGAAGTGGCACAGGTGGCACTGCGCGCGGCCCGGGCCATGGGCTTCAACCACCATGCCTACGTCATGAAGCAGCCCGCGCTCGGCTCGCACGACGACAACGACTTCGTCTGCTTCCACGATTTTTCGGCGGACTGGGCGCGGGCGCGCTACGAGCCGCTGCGCGCGAAGCGGCACGAGGATGGCGACGCCCGCGTGGCGCACGTGCGCGCGGGCATGCCGGCGACGTCGTGGAATGCGCTGGGCGAGGTCGACCACACGCGTCGCGATATCGGACAGAGCGCGCGCAAGCTGCTGCGCAGCGCGGGCGAGCACGGGCTCAACGCAGGCCTGACCATTCCGCTATGGACACCCGGCATCGACTGGGCCTTCATGACGCTGACCACCGATGCCACCTCCGACCTGCGCGCGCTGCGCACCACGCTGGCACCGATGAGCTACTTTGCGCACTGCCTGCATTCGGCGCTGCGGCGGCTGCAAGGCGAGGCCGCGCGCCCGGCGCTGAGCCGGCGCCAGCGCGAGATCCTGCACTGGGCGGCGATCGGCAAGACCACATGGGAGATCTCCAGCATCCTCGGCATCAGCGAGAGCACCGTCTACTTCCACCTCAACGTTGCCGCCGGCAAGCTCAATACGCGCGGGCGCCAGGCCACCTGCGCGCGCGCGGTGGCGCTGGGGCTGCTGTCGATCTGACACCAATGCGGCGTTGACCGGGCGGCCGGCGGTTAACGCGGAGCAGCCCCGGGGCAACACCTTCCCCCGGGGCTTGCAGTCGGCGCGACGACCGCGCGTCAGTTGGCCGGCGTGTAATAGCGGCCGGCGATACGGGTGCCGGCATCGCTCCACTGGTTCCAGACCAGCGCCGCATTGCCTTTCTCGTTCACCGCCAGCGCGGGAATCGCGGCGGTGTCGCCGTAGCTCTCGCCCAGCGCGGCGGTGCCCCAGCCGGTGCCGGCGACATAGCGGTTGGTCCACAGGTCGGCCACGCTGCTGCCGTCGGGCGCCTGGGTCCAGGCGACAAAGCCATTGCCGGCGCCGTCCAGGCCAACCGTCGGCAGGCTCGGCGTGCGCGTGCTGGCACTCAGCAGCACGGTCTCGCTGCCCCAGGCGCCGTTGGCCGGGGCCACGCTGGCCACCAGCGTGTTGTCGTTGCGGCCCCAGGCCACCATGGCGTCGCCGCGCGCATTGACCGACAGACGCGCCTTGCTGATGAAGGCCTCGGCCACCGGCGGCGCCACCGCGACGGGGTTCTGCCAGGCCGAGGTAAACCGCCGCGCGTACAGCGTGCTTGCCACGGTGCCGTTGGCGACATCGGATTGTCCCCATACCAGCGTGGCATTGCCGCTGCCGTCCATGGCGATGGCGGGATAGCCGAGCGAGCGGTCGATGCTGTCGTCGCGCACCAGCTCGCTGGGCGCGTCCCAGCTGCCGCCGCTGAAGCGGCTGGTCCAGATGCCGTTGCTGGCCAGGTCGGTCAGTTCCCACACGGCAATCGCCTCGCCCGAAGGGGCCACGGCAACCTGCGGGCGCAGGTTCTGGATGCCGGCGTCATTGGGTGTCGCGAACATCGATTCCGTGCCCCAGCCGCTGGCGGGGGTGTAGCGGTTCGCGACGATCTTGAACGGGCCGAACTGGCCGTCGCGCTGGCTCCACACCGCGACCGCGTTGCCGCTGGTGTCCATGCCGACCTGCGGCTGCCCGGCCAGCCCGGCGCCGGTCTCGATGCGCGCCAGCGTGCCCCAGCCGGCGGCCGGATCGAAGGGCCTGGCCCAGATGTCGTAGGCGCCCGCGCTGGTCAGCTGCGCCCACACCACCATGGCGCGGCCGCTGGCGCGGTCCATCGCGATCTGCGGGCCGTCGGTGGCTCCCGCGGCGTCGTTTTCCAGCGCCACCGGCGCGCTCCAGCCGGAACCCGGCACATAGCGGCTCGCCAGCACGCTTTCGTTGGCGGTACCCGCATCGAGCTGCATCCAGACCGCGACGGCATTGCCCGCGGCATCGATGGCGACGTTGACAGTGCCCGCGCCGGCCTCGGTAAAGGGCGCCGGATCGGTCCAGCCCGCCGGCGTGGGCGTGCCGGGGTTGCCCGGACCAGGGTTGCCGGGGTTGCCCGGCGTTCCGGGGGTACCCGGGGTGCCTGGGTTGCCGGGGTTGGGTTGCGGTGTCGTGCTGTTATCGTCCCCGCCGCACGCGGACAGCGCCGCGCAAATCGCCATCAGCAAAATCGTCTTACGCATTGAGTCTTCCCTTTCGGATCTTGTTCTTCAACGATCAATTCGCGGCCGGGGCCGGCATGGCGGCGCTGTGGAGGCCGCAGCGGGCGCGACGCCTGGGGCTGGCGCGAATTGCCACGGGCGAGAATAGGGAAAGGCGGGCAGGGTGGCGCGCCGACCCTGTGGGATTCCACAGGGTGGCTGCAATACGCGCCGGTGGTCCACGGTCATGCGGGGCCGCCTTGTGGCCTATATTGAAGTCCTGCGCGGCATGGGCATCGGCATTGCCTGTCGTAGCCCGAGCGACCGCGGGACCAGGGAGCGCGCCATGAAGATCGCCGGCATCGAAGCCATCGCCCTGCGCATTCCGTTCACGGTCGGCGGCGTGTCGGCCGCGGGCGTCTGGGGCGGGGCCGGCATGCAGGCCGCCGATTCGCTGCTGCTCAAGGTGAGCACCGATGACGGCCTGGTCGGCTGGGGCGAAACTTTCGGCTTTGTCGGCGTTCCCGCGGCCCGGGCGGCGATCGAGCAGATGCTGGCGCCGGCCTGCATCGGCCGTGACGCGAGCCAGATCGATGCGATCGGCCTCGACCTGCAGCGCAGCTTCCATGTGTTCGGGCGCAGCGGGCCCTTGTTCTACGGGCTGTCGGCGCTCGATATCGCGCTGTGGGACCTGTGCGGCAAGGCGGCGGGACTACCCGTCTACCGGCTGCTGGGCGGGGCGCGGCGCGAGCAGCTGCCGGCCTACGCCAGCCTGATCCGCTATGCCGATGCCGAAGCGATCGCGGTCAACGTCAGGCGCGCCATCGCCGATGGCTACCGCAGCCTGAAGCTGCATGAAGTCGACCTGGCCGTGATCCGCGCTGCGCGCGCGGCCGCGGGCCCGGATATCGAGATCACGCTGGATACGAATTGCCCGTGGACGCTGCACGAGGCCATCGATATGGCCCGCGCCCTGCAGCCCTTGTCGCTAAGGTGGCTGGAAGAGCCGCTGTGGCCGCCCGAGAACTACGCCGGACTCGCGGCGCTGCGCCGGCAATGCGCGATTCCGCTCGCCGCCGGCGAGAATGCGACCACGCTGATGGAATTCGAGCACCTGCTTGGCATCGGTGCCGTCGATGTGGTGCAGCCGAGCCCGGCCAAGATGGGCGGCATCAGCGCCCTGCGCGATGTCTTTGCCCTGGCCAGGGCGCACAACGCGCAGGTGATGGTCCATACCTTCTACGACGGCCCCGGACTGCTGGCGGCCATGCATGCCACCGCGGCGCTGGGCGATGCCGACGCCATGATCGAATGGCGCTACTTCGACATGGCCGCGCAAGTGCTGGGCGATGCCGTGGTGCCGCGCGACGGCATGATCGCGCTGCCCGCCGGCCCGGGCCTGGGCCTCGACCCGGATCCGGAAGTGATCCGGCGCTACCGCGTCGGCTGACGCCGGCGCTCAGAAGTCGACCTTCTCTCCGGGCTGCGGCACGATCACGCTTGCCGCGGCACCAGTACCGAGCGCCGCCTTGAATTGCTCTGGCGTGCCGCTCGCTTGCGGCGAGGTCTGGTAGTGGATCGGGATGGCGAAGCGCGGCCGGATCAGGTCGCGCACGGCGATCGCGGCATCCTGCGGTCCCATGGTGGAATGCCCGCCGATCGGGATCAGCACCAGATCCGGCTTGTAGATCTCGCCGATCAGGCGCATGTCGCCGAACAGCCCGGTATCGCCCATGTGCCAGATGCGGAAGCCGTTCTCCAGTTCGATGATGTAGCCCACCGGCTCGCCGCCGTAGTGGGTCTCGTCCTTGCCGGTGGCCGGGTTCTTCAGCGCCAGTTCCGACGAGTGTTCCGCATGCACCGCCGTGATCTTCGGGCCCGCCGGGCCAAACGGCATCACCGTGCCGCTCTTGCCGAAGCGCTGCACCTGCGCCTCCGGGACCAGGCCGAGACTGACCAGCGCCCGGCCCAGGCCGCCGCCGTTGTACACCGGCGCGTTGGTCAGCCGGGCCAGCGCGGGGGTGTCGCCGAGGTGGTCGTTGTGGGCATGCGTGACCAGGATCAGGTCGACCTTGCCGAGCGCGGGCAGCTGTTTGAAGCCGGGCGGGGTCTTCGGATTGTTGGTCAGCCACGGGTCGATCACGATGACCTTGCCGCCCGGCGTGGTGATGCGCGTGGCGGCCTGGCCCAGCCACAGTACTTCGGCCTTGCCCGCGGTGGGCTGGCCGGGCGCTACCGGGCGCGGGGCGTCCGCCGGCGGCGTGGGCGCGGCACAGGCGCCGAGCAGGGCGGTGAGCGTGATGACGGCGGCGAGCATCCTCGCAAGGTGTCTGAGCATGTCCTTCCTCCGTGAGTGGATCGATGCCGGACCGATACCGGATCCATATGCAACGCAGCGGGCTAGCGCACAAACATGCCGAGGCCCTCATGGTCGTAGAACTCCAGCCAGACGCGGTCGCTGGAAAACGCGGCCTGCGAGATCGTGCCCGGCATGGCGTTTTCATTGGCGAGCGTGAAGGTGAAGATATCGCCGTCCCAGTGGCTCAGCGGCAGCACCAGCGGCGTCGCGCCCAGCGTCATCACCAGCGTGCCGCCCTGGTCGGCGACCTGCAGCGGACCATAGTAGTCATTGCGGTAGGTGCCGGTGTAGGCCGACAGCGCGCGCGCCGGCAGCGGATTGGCCGGGCGCGGCTGTCCCACCAGCCGGCCTTCCGGCTCCAGCAGCGGTGCCAGCGCATCGCCGTAGAGCTTGCCCCAGTCGCGGCGGATGGCGCCGAATTGCGCCAGGTCGAAGAACTGGGCGCTCAGGGTTTCCGGCACGCCGATGGGCTGCGCGTTGGTCAGCGTCACGATGGCCAGGTTGAGTTCCGGTACCGCCATGAAGCTGGTGGCGACGCCAAGGGCGAAGGCGCCGGAGTGGTTGAGCGAGGTCAGGCCCAGTTCGGTGGTGCCGACATTGAAGCCATAGCCATAGTAGCCGGCAGGGCGCTCGCCTGCGGGCGGGTTGCTCTGCATTTGCGGACTTATCGCGGGCGCCAGCGCGGCGGCATCGACCACCCGCTGCCCGCCGAACTCGCCCTTGGCGAGCAGCATCGTCAGCCATTTCGCCATGTCGTTGACCGACGCACTGACGCCGCCCGCCGCCGATTGCGCATCGGGCATCCGCGTCGATCCCTGCACCCAGTTGCCGTTGACCCGCACGTGACCGAGCGCGCGGTTGTCGCGCGCGGCATAGTCGGCAAAGCGCGAACTGGTGCGCGTCATGCCCAGCGGCTGGTACAGCGCCTGTTCCGACAGCGTGGCCCAGTCGGTGTCGGCGGCGACGGCAACCGCTTCGGCGGCGGCGGTCATGCCGAAGTTGGTGTACGCGTAGACCGCGCGGAACGGATGCAGCGGCATGAAGCGCAGGCGCGTCAGCACTTGCTGGCGGTCGTAGCCCATGTCCTCGAGACGGTCGCCGGCGTGGTCCGGCAGGCCGGAGCGGTGGGCGTAGAGATCGCCGATGGTGACGGCCGCCGACACCTCGGCATCGGCCAGCGTGAACCAGGGCAGGTGCGTGCGCACCGGCGTATCCCAGCTGATGCCGCCGCGCCCGACCTGGCGCGCGACTACCGTGGCGCCGATGGATTTCGACACCGAGGCCAGCTGGAACACGGTGTCGGCATCGACCGGCGCGGGATCGGTCACCAGCCGGCGCCCAAAGCCCTTGGCGTAAGCAGTCTGGTTGCCGCGCACCACCGCGACGGCCATGCCGGGTACGCGTGAACTCGCCATCAGGTCCGCAACCAGCTGGTCCAGTTGCGCGATGGCCTGGGTGATCTGCGCCGGAGGAACCGGCTCGGGTGGCGTGGGCTTGGGCGGTTCGTCGTCGTCGCCGCCGCACGCCGGCAGCGCGGGGACCAGCAGGCCGCCCAGCGCGGCTCCCAGGAAACGGCGACGCTCTTGCAGTTTGCCCACGGTAGTTCTCCGTTATGACGCGGAACAGGCGTGGCCGGGCCGTGGCCTGTGGATGGAACTACTGTATGCGATCGGTAGCCCGGAGGCGAAGGAGAGAGAGGTTTCGACGCTGCAAAAGCAAAAGGCCCGCACTGTCGTGCGGGCCTTTGCCTGAAACTCTGGTGCCCAGGAGAGGACTCGGTCACGCATGCGCGACCCCGGCTGCGCTTGCAAGCGCAGCCCTTCTCGTCCTCGCGAAAAGCGCTCAAGCGCTTTTCTTCCTGGGCGGAAAAGAAAAAAGGTCTGCATGCGCAGACCTTTTTTAAATTGTGGTGCCCAGGAGAGGACTCGAACCTCCACAGTGTTGCCACCGCTAGGACCTGAACCTAGTGCGTCTACCAATTCCGCCACCTGGGCAGGTGGTGAGCCGCGAATTCTACCGAAGGCGGCGGAATTTGCAAGCCCTTGCGCGGGCGCCGTGTAAAAAAACTTTAACGACCGTGCTCAGCAGCGATCGCGGCGCGCGTCGGCAATCAGAACGACGGCACCATCGCGCCCTTGTACTGCGCCTTCATGAACTGGCGCACGTCTTCCGACTGGTACGCGGCCACCAGCTTCTTGACCCACGGCTTGTCCTTGTCCTGGGTGCGCACCACGATGATGTTGGCGTACGGGCTGTGGATGTCTTCCAGCGCGATCGCGTCCCTGGTCGGCTGCAGGCCGGCGGCAAGCGCGTAGTTGGTGTTGATCACGGCGGCGCCGACATCGGGCAGCGCGCGCGCCAGCTGGGCCGCGTCCAGTTCGACGAGCTTCAGCTTCTTGGGGTTCTCGGCCACGTCCAGCGGCGTGGCATTGGAACCGTTGGTGCCGGCGCCGGCCTTCAGCTTGATCACGCCTTGCGCCTGCAGCAGCAGCAGCGCGCGGTTTTCATTGGAGGGGTCGTTGGGCACCGCCACCTTGGCGCCCTGCGGCAGGTCCTTGGGTGACTTCAGGTTCTTCGAGTAGATGCCCAGCGGCGAGATATAGGTGTAGCCCACGCTCTGCATCTTGTAGCCGCGCTGCTTCACCTGGCTGTCCAGGTACGGCTGGTGCTGGAAGCTGTTGGCGTCCAGGTCGCCGGCGTCGAGCGCGGCGTTGGGCTGCACGTAGTCGTTGAACTCGACCACCTTCACGTTCAGGCCATTGCGCTTGGCCACCTTCTGGACCACTTGCCAGACTTCGGCGTCCGGCCCGCTGACCGTGCCGACACGGATGGTCTGTTCCTGGGCCCCGGCACTGCCGGCGGCGATAAAACCCACGGCGGATACAGCTGCCGCCAGACGCTTGATGAAAGACGTGCGCATAGGAATGGTGAAGATCTTGTTGTGATGTGGCGAGTGAGAGGCAATCGCAGGGGCAGGGATCGCCTGTCCGGAGCGAGGGCACAGATTAACGCAATTGCGTCCGGATGGCGCGGCGCGGACGATTCTGGCGTCTATTTCTTTTTCATAAGCTTATGAAGCCAGCCAGCGGCCGCGGGCCGGCATTTAATGCCCCGGCGCCGCGGCTCAGTCCGCAAACAATTCGCGCAAGGTACGCAAGGTGTCTGCCACGGTCCGGTCGCTGAGGCCGCCCGCGCGCCTCACCAGCCGCGACTTGTCGACGGTGCGCAGCTGGTCCAGCAGGATCAGGCCGGTCTTGCGCTGGAACGTCACCGGTATGCGAAACGGTGCCGGCCGGCTGCCGGTGGTCATCGGCGCGACCGTCACCGTGCGCAGGTAGTCGTGCATCTCGGGCGGCGACAGGATGACGCAGGGGCGCGTCTTCTCGATCTCGCTGCCGACGGTGGGATCGAGCGCGACCAGCCAGACATCGCCACGCGCTACCATTTCAGCTCCGCGTCGTCGGCGTTGGGCAGCTCGCCCAGCACCAGGGTGTCGTCGCCGTCCGCGGCGATCTGCCGGCTGGCTTCGGCCCAGCCTTGCCGCGGTGCCTGCCGCGGCCGGCGCAGCACCAGCGTGTCATTCACGATTTCCATTTCCACTTCATTCTCCAGACCCAGCTGTGCCAGGATTGCCTTGGGAATCAGGACTCCTTGCGAGTTGCCCATCTTGCGGATCGTTGCCTTCATGTCTTGTTGCTCATGGTGTAGCCAGTTACTGGCGTCAGCACAATGTTATTACACCGCGGGCATCAAGGAAACAGGCAGGCACGACGCTGCATGGAAATGTGACATCCCGGCGCAGCCGGCAACAGGCGAATGGTCCGAAAACGCCCGCGCCACGCGGTACGCCCGAATCAGTTGGCGACCGCTCCGTAGCCCTGGCCCTTCCATTCGATAAAACACAGCCCGTGCCCGAACGGGTCCGACAGCGTGGCCTGCCGGCCCCAGGCGAATTCCTGGGGCCAGTCCTCGATCTCGGCGCCGGCCTCGAGCGCGCGTTCGATGGCCTGCTCGAGGTCGGCGACGACGAAATCGAGGTGAACCGGGGTCCAGTGGCGGCGATAGTCGCGCCGGGTCGCGGCGCGCGTGGTCGGGCGCGTGCCCGCGGGCTTGGCGAGCAGGTAGATCGGGGCATTGCCGCCCAGCATTTCGGCGACGGAACCGTCGAACAGCTTGCGGTTCAGGCGCAATC
This sequence comes from Cupriavidus sp. 207A1, assembly GCF_057798955.1. Classification (NCBI taxonomy): domain Bacteria; kingdom Pseudomonadati; phylum Pseudomonadota; class Betaproteobacteria; order Burkholderiales; family Burkholderiaceae; genus Cupriavidus; species Cupriavidus sp. 207A1. The sequence continues at coordinate 349,466 of NZ_JBYOJO010000003.1, forward strand.
CCAGCCCTTGCGCGTAGAAGTCGATGCCACGCGCCAGGTCGTCGACATCGATATTGATCAGCAACTCCATCACAGCCTCCTGCAGCGTTCCGTGTGAAAGCGGCCGCATTGTGCGCCGGGTCTCCTGACAGCTGCTGTCAGGAGTGATGTTTCAGCCGGGCGCGGCGTTCACGCGGGGGCTCCAGCCGACGCGAGTCTGGCCGATATCCGAGAGGCCCAGGGTCGGCACAATGTTGCAGTGCGCAGACAAAAAGGTCTCGCGAATACGCGGAGACTTCATAATATCGACTTATCGCAAATGGGAGAGTGAAGTTGCGTTTTGAGCACTTGGTGGAGATCAATGATCCGGGCAACCCGCAGCTGGAACCGCTGACGGCCGAGCAGGTGTGGCAGGGCCTGGTGCTGCGCGCCGAATCTCCCGAGCTTTTCGTGCTGGGCCTGGACCGCGCCGAAGTGGTGGGCCGCGGCGACAACTGGATCGACCGGGTGCTGCATTTCGGCGAGGCTTCGATCGAGGATCACGTGGTCTACGAGCCGCGCCGTCTGGTGCGCTATGAGACCGCGGCCACCGCCGAGCATGCCGGCGGCACGCTGACCATGGCGATCGAGACCCCGGGTCCGGGCGCGCTGCTGCTGCGCTTTATTTACGACACCACCATGCCGGCCGTCGACGCCAGCGGCGACGACCGCTACGCCGAAATCGTCAAGTCCGCGTACCACGCGGCCGACATCGACACCGTCCGCAAGATCCGCGAGATCGCCGACACCGGGCGGCTGGGGTGAGCGAGGGCCCCGCCACGCCGGAAGGTTCCGGCCAGCGGTCGGATCTGCCGACCCGGCAGTCGCTGCGCGAGCGCTATGGCGAACGGCTGCGCTGGCTGGTGCTGGCGACGCTGATGCTGGGCACGATCTCGTCGATCGTCTCGTCCACCATCGTCAATGTGGCGATTCCCGACCTGAGCCGGCATTTCGTGCTGGGGCAGGAGCGCGCGCAATGGGTCGCGGCCAGCTTCATGATCGCGATGACCATGTCGATGCTGCTGACCCCCTGGCTGCTGAATCGCTACGGGCTGCGGCGCACCTTCCTGGGCGCGTCGCTGCTGCTCGGCGCGGGCGGGCTGGTGGGCGGTTTCTCGCCCACCTACGGCGTGATGATCGCCATGCGCGTGGCCGAGGGCGTCGCAGCGGGCATCATGCAGCCGCTGCCCAATATCCTGATCCTGCGCGTGTTTGAAGAGCGCGAGCAGGGCAAGGCGATCAGCCTGTTCGGCTTCGGCGTGGTGCTGGCGCCGGCGCTGGGGCCCAGCCTGGGCGGCTTCCTGGTCGAGGCCTTCGGCTGGCGCTCGATCTTCTTCGTGGTGGTGCCGCTGACGCTGCTGGCCGTGCTGATGGCGCGCCGCTTCATGGCGGTGGACTCGATCATGATGGGCGAGCGCCAGCCGCTGGACTGGCGCGGGCTGGGCCTGGCCGGCATCGCCACTGTCAGCCTGCTCAACGGCGTGGTCGAGATGCGCGAGAGCGTCGCCGCGGGCCTGGCGCTGACGGGCTTCGGCGTGCTGATGCTGGCGGCCTTCGTGATGTGGCAGCTGCGCGCGGCGTACCCGCTGATGAATATGCGGCTGTACAGCTACCGGCAGTTCGCGGCCGGGGCGGTGGTGGCCTTCATCTATGGCGCGGGCCTGTTCGGCTCGACCTACCTGTTGCCGGTCTATATGCAGATGGCGCTGGAATACACCCCGTCGCGCGCCGGCCTGGTGCTGTTCCCGGCGGGCGTGATGCTGGCGCTGACGATTGCGGCGGCGGGGCGCTTCACGCACCGGATCCCGCCGCATGTGCAGGTGTCGTTCGGGCTGGCGCTGCTGTCGTTGTCGTTCCTGCTGATGGCGCTGGGCTCGCGCGCGACGCCCTACCTGGTGCTGGTGGCGCTGGCGGTGCTGGGGCGGATCGGCCTGGGCTGCATCCTGCCATCGCTGACGCTGGGCGCGATGCGCGGCGTGGACTTCACGCTGATCGCGCAGGGTTCCAGCTGCATCAACTTCCTGCGGCAACTGGGCGGCGCCATCGGCGTGAGCCTGGCGGGGGTGGGGCTGCAGTGGCGCCTGGCCGAGCATGGCGCACTGCTGGGCCAGCTCGGCGACAGCGCGCTCCAGGCGGCGCGCATCCGCGCCTTCGACGAGACCTTCCTCGCGGTGGGCGTGGTGATCGCCAGCGCGATGCTGGCGGCCTGGCGCATCCGGCCGCGTCCGGCGCCGGCGGCCTGAAGCCGGCCGCGCCGGAATGGTTCAGCTGGCGGCGCCGCTGCGCAGTTCTTCCACCAGCGCGATGTACTGCTCCATCGCCTGTTCGCGCGCGGTGCCGCGCAGCGCTTCCCACGCCTCGAACTTGTAGCGGCCGACGAAATCGGTCATGCCGGGCTTGTCGCCGTGCGCATCGCCCTCGCTGCCTTGCTTGAACAGCGCGTACAGGCGCAGCAGGGACATATTGCTGGGGCGCTCGCTCAGTTGCTTGACGTCGATCTGGGCCTGTTCGAAGCGTGCCTGCAGGTCGCTCATGGGGGTTCCTCCGTGTGGACTGTCTTGGATTGCGAAAATGCAGTCCGATGATAGCCGCCCCGCGCGGGCGCGCCGTCCGTATAAAACCGAAGAAGCCCTCGATTCCGGGCCCAACGGCTACAATCGCGCCATGTCCTGGATTCTTGCTGTTGAAACCTCTACGGAGTGGTGCTCGGTCGCGCTCGGACGCGCGGCAGACGCCGGCCTCGAGTGCCTGGTGCGTCATGAGCACACCGGCGCACGCTCGTCGGCGCGCGTGCTGCCGGCCGCCGGCGAATTGCTCGCCGAAGCCGGCATTGCGCTGGCCGATTGCGCGGCCATCGCCTTTGGCGCCGGCCCGGGCTCGTTCACCGGCCTGCGCACCGCCTGCGGCGTGGCACAGGGGCTGGCGTTCGGCGCCGGCCTGCCGGTGGTGCCGGTCAACACCCTGATGGCCTGCGCCGAGCGCGCCCGCGCCGCCACGCCGGCGCTGCCGGACGGCACCGCGGTGCTGGTGGCGCTGGATGCGCGCATGGACGAGGCCTATGCGGCGGCCTTCGGCTGGAACTCGGGCGCGCGGGAGTGGGAGGAACTCACGCCGATGCAGGTCGGCGCGCCCGAAACCGTGGCCTTGCCCGACGGCGAATTCTGGCTGGCCGGCAACGCGTCCACGGTGTTTGGCGAACGCCTGGCGGGCCTCGGCCGCGCCGCGCGCGTGCTGTCCGAGGCGATGCCGCATGCGCAGCCGATGGTTGCCCTGGCGCTGCGCGCGCTGGCGCGCGGCGAGACCATCGACGCCGACCAGGCCATGCCGGTCTACCTGCGCGACAAGGTCGCCCAGACCATCGCCGAGCGCGAGGCCGTTGCGGCGGCGCGCGCGGCGGCCCGGCCGGGGAGCGCATCGTGAGCGCCGCGTATCCCCTCGCAGACCGCCACGACTGGCCCGAGGTGCCGGCCATGCCGGCGCTGCCCGAGGGCTGGTCGCTGGGCCGCATGAGCGCGCTGGACCTGCAGGCGGTGGCGGGCATCGAGGCGCGCGCCTACAGCCATCCGTGGACGCGCGGCAATTTCGAGAACTCGGTCAAGTCCGGGCATCTCGGGCTGACGCTGCGCGACCCGGCGGGCACGCTGGTGGCCTACGCCGTGCTGATGCCGGTGGTCGATGAAATGCACCTGCTCAACATCACGGTCGAGCCGCAGCGCCAGCGCCAGGGGCTCGGGCGCCTGATGCTCGCGGTGGTGCTGGCGACCTCGCACGCGCACCGCATCCACACCATGCTGCTGGAGGTGCGGCCCTCCAATACCGGCGCGATCGCGCTGTACCAGGCGGCGGGGTTTGCCGAGATCGGACGCCGCAAGGGCTATTACCCGGCGCCCGGCGGCAAGCGCGAAGACGCGCTGGTGCTGCGCCGCGCCTGGCCGGCGCAGGCCGCCGCCAACGACGGCACGGAGGGACGGGCATGAGCCGCCGTGCGCAGTTCCTCGAGGTGCTGGGCATTCCGACCGAATGGCTGCCGCGCGCGTCCCGGGCGGCGCAGGCAGAGGCGCAGCCCGACCTGGCGGCGCAGCCGGCCGCGATGCCGGCAGCCGAGCCGCCCGCGGCAATGACGGCTGCTCCGGTGGCTGCTGCGGTTACGCATCCCGAGGCTCCGCCGGCTGCCCCGTTGGCACCGCCAGCCCCCGATCGAGCCGCGCCGGCGCTGGTTCCCGCCGGGCTGGCGCCCGACGCTGCGCAAGCGGAGCGTGAAGCGGCCATCGCCGCGATGGACTGGCCGGCGCTTGAGGCCGCGGTAGCGGGCTGCACGGCCTGCGGCCTGTGCCAGACCCGTACCAACACCGTGTTCGGCGTGGGCGCGCGCCAGGCCGAATGGATGCTGGTGGGCGAGGCCCCCGGCGAGAACGAAGACCTGCAAGGCGAGCCCTTCGTCGGCCAGGCCGGCAAGCTGCTCGACAATATGCTCGGCGCGCTCGGGCTGGCGCGCGGGCGCAATGTGTTCATCGCCAACGTGCTCAAGTGCCGCCCGCCCGGCAACCGCAATCCCGAAGCGGAAGAGGTGGCGCAGTGCGAGCCCTTCCTGCGCCGGCAGATCGCGCTGGTCAGGCCCCGCGTGATCGTGGTGCTGGGCCGCTTCGCGGCGCAATCGCTGCTGCGCACCACCACGCCGATCGGCAAGCTGCGCGGCACCGTGCATGCGTACGAAGGCATCCCCGTGGTGGTGACCTACCATCCTGCCTACCTGCTGCGCACGCTGACCGACAAGGCGCGCGCCTGGGAAGACCTGTGCCTGGCCCGTGAGGTCCACGACCGTGCGGGAGCTGGGGCCTGACCTTTCCCTGACCCGCGGCGGCGACGGCCCCGGGCCGTCGCACGCGCCGCTGTGGCGCCGTGCCGCGTCGGCACGCGCGCGCGACCTGGCCTGGACCACGCTGTCGCCGCCGCTGCTGGATGCCGTGCCGGGGGCCGCGCTGGCGCGCTGGCCGGCCGGCACCCTCGAGGCCTGGCAGCGCTGGCTCGAAGGCGCCGATCCCGCCGCGCTGCCCGCCACCATCGACGAACTGGCCGACGGCCACGCCGCGCTTGCTGCCGATGCCGACCACGACCCTGCCAACCGCAGCCTGCGCCTGGGGCGGCATGCCGAACGGCTGCTGCATTTCGCCTTGCGCCATATGCAGGGGCTGTCGCTGCTGGCCGCCAACGTGCCGGTGCGGCGCGCCGGCCGCCACGGGGTGCGCACGCTGGGCGAGCTGGATTTCGTCTGGCGCGAGCTGGACTCGGGCGCGGTGGTGCACTGGGAGATGGCGGCCAAGTTCTACCTGATGGCGGCCGCCGGCGGCCAGCGGCCGCGGGCGCAGGATTTCGTCGGCCCGAACCTGGTCGACCGCCTCGGCGACAAGCTCGGCCATATCGTGCACCGCCAGCTGCCGCTCGGGCATACCGCCGAAGCGCGGGCCGCGCTGGGCCATACCGTCGACCGCAGCGAGGTCTACCTGCTGGGCTGGCTGTTCTATCGCGACGGCCAGGTGCCGGCCGGACTGGAAACGCTGGGGATCGCGCCGGACCACTTGCACGGCTGGTGGTCCACACTCGATGCCTGGGCCGGGCGCGCGGCGGCGCGCCCGGGCTTGCGCTGGTGCCGCCTGCCACGTACGGGGTGGCTGTCGGGCGCGCTGGTGCCGGAAGCCGGCACGGCTGACGCCGGCACGCTGCACGCGCTCCTGGCGCAGCGCTTTGCCGATCCGCGCCATGATCACGGCTGGCGCCGCGAGTCGCCGGTGATGCTGTGCGAGCTGGAGCCGGCCGGGCCGCAGGCGCCGGGCTGGTGGCGCGAATGCTCGCGCGGGTTCGTGGTGCCGCCGGGATGGCAGGAGCGGGCGCTGGCGCGCACTGAAGAGCCGCCGCGGGCGGGCCCGCAAGCCGGTCAGGACGCCGCCTGACGCAGGCTGGCCGGCCGCCGCCGCGGCCGCGCCGTGAGGGTGCTAGTGGTGCTTGTCCTCGCCGATCATCGCCAGCGAGTTGAAGGTGCGCACGTTGTACTTGTGCAGCTTGAGCACCAGCGCCATGGTCACGCAGATAAACAGCCCCAGCGCGATGATGACCACGCCGATCGGCACGTTGAGCTTGATCAGCAGCGCGTACAGGCACAGCATCAGCAGCACCGAGACGTTCTCATTGAAGTTCTGCACCGCGATCGAGTGCCCGGCCGACAGCAGCACATGGCCGCGGTGCTGCAGCAGCGCGTTCATCGGCACCACGAAATATCCCGACATCGCGCCCACCAGCATCAGGAACACGTAGGCGATGGCCATGTACAGCGGCATGTGCAGGCCGAGCACGTCGAGCGTGACCTGCGGCATCGCGTCCTTGGTGTAGAACGCCATCAGCATCACCGTGGCGCCCATCGCCACGCCGAACGGCAGCACCGACAGCGATTTGCGCAGCGGGATGCGCGCCGCCGCCAGGATTGCGCCCACGGCCACGCCCACCGCCACCACGGCCTGCAGCAGCGCGCCCTGGGACAGGTTCAGGCCCAGCGATTTCTCGGCCCATTTCAGCACGATGAACTGCAGCGTCGCGCCCACGCCCCAGAACAGCGTGGTCACCGCCAGCGAGATCTGGCCCAGCTTGTCGCGCCACAGCGCCAGGAAGCAGTCGCCGAACTCGGCGATCAGCTTGATCGGGTTCTTTTCCTGCGCCGGATAGCGCGCGCCGGTGTCGGGGATAAACAGGTTGAACAGCGAAGCGATCACATAGAACAGCATGATCACCACCATCGCGACCTCGGCCGGCGTGTCGATGCCGGTATTGATGAAAGGCACGTCCAGGCGCAGCAGCAGCCCGGACACATGCACCGAGATCAGCGCGCCACCCACCACCGTGCCCAGGATGATCGAACCGACCGTCAGGCCCTCGATCCAGCCATTGGCCATCACCAGCTTTTCGGGCGGCAGCAGCTCGGTCAGGATGCCGTACTTGGCGGGCGAATACGCCGCCGCGCCGAAGCCGACCACGCCGTAGGCCAGCAGCGGATGCAGCCCGAACATCATGATGGCGCAGCCGACCACCTTGATGGCGTTGGTGATGAGCATCACCCGACCCTTGGGCATCGAGTCGGCGAAGGCGCCGACGAAGGCGGCAAGAATGACGTAGGAGAGAACGAAGAACAGCTTGAGCAGCGGGGTCATCCACTGCGGGGAATGCAATTCGGTGAGAAGGGCGATGGCGGCGATCAGTAAGGCATTGTCGGCCAGCGAGGAAAAAAACTGCGCGGCCATGATGGTGTAAAAACCCTTCTTCATGCTGTCGACTTTCTCTCCATCGCGCGCTCCATTCAGGGTAGGCAGGCTGGTGCCGGCCGCAGAGGCCATGGTTTGCAGGGAACCTTGTGCCGCGGCCGTGTCGAATTGTGTCGTAGGTGCTGCGCTGCGGCGCCGTGAGGCCTGCCTGACAGTCATTGACATAATGCTTCGCTTTTAGAACATGGCCGGAGCGTCCGGCTTTATATCACGAAAACATGACATTCCCGAACCCCGGCAACGGCTCTTTTTGACCGCAAATTGCCTTGCCGATTCCCCGATGACCCCCGGCAACAGCATCCGAATGTGTTCAAATAACGGCTGCCACCGCGGCCCGCCGGACCGGTCTCTCCCTGATCTGGTGTGCGCCCGGCGAGATATGGTGACTGGGATACCTGGGCGTGCCAATTGAGGGCATCCCGCATATCCGTCACCACAACCGTCGCGCAGCCGTCGCCCGCATGGGTCGCCGGTCCGTGCTGCGGCACACCGACAGGTGACGTTTGCGCCATCGATACTGAGACAGAGCCGTCCCTCCAGCCCGCCGAGCGCATAAGCCGCCCGCGCTGCTGCCGGCTTTGTCCGCTACCCTGATGTGACTTCCAATGCCAAGACCGATCCAAGCCGTCATCCACCAACCCGCCCTGGCCAACAATCTCGACGCGATCCGCCGCAAGGCGCCTGACTCGCGCGTCTGGGCGGTGGTCAAGGCCAACGCCTACGGCCACGGCATCCGCCGCGTCTTTGCTGCACTGCGTGGTGCCGATGGCTTCGGCCTGCTGGACCTGAATGAGGCCGTGCTGCTGCGCGATCTCGGCTGGCAGGGCCCGATCCTGCTGCTGGAGGGCTTCTTCCAGCCGCAGGACATCGCCCTGATCGAGCAATACCGGCTGACTACCGCGATCCACTGCGACGAGCAGCTGCGCATGCTGGAAAGCGCGCGCCCCAAGGGCCCGCTGGCGATCCAGCTCAAGCTCAACACCGGCATGAACCGGCTCGGCTTCCATCCGGCGGAATACCGCGCCGCCTGGGAGCGCGCGCGCGCCATGCCGTGCGTGGGCAGCATCGTCCATATGACGCATTTCTCCGATGCCGACGGCCCGCGCGGCATCGCCCACCAGGTCGAGGCCTTCGACGTCGCCACCGCCAACCTGCCGGGCGAGGCCAGCCTGTCGAATTCCGCCGCGGTGCTGTGGCATCCGCAGGCACACCGCGCCTGGGTGCGCCCCGGCATCATCCTGTACGGCGCCTCGCCCACCGGCCGCGATGCCGATATCGCCGGCACCGGGTTGCAGCCGGCGATGTCGCTGCACAGCGAGCTGATCGCGGTGCAGGACCTGCAGCCCGGCGATACCGTCGGCTATGGTTCGCTCTTCACCGCGGAGCGGCCGATGCGCATCGGCGTGGTCGCCTGCGGCTATGCCGACGGCTACCCGCGCCACGCCTCGGGCTGGGGCGAGCAGCGTGCGCCGGTGCTGGTCGACGGCGTGCGCACCGAACTGGTCGGGCGCGTATCGATGGACATGCTGTGCGTCGACCTGACGCCGTGCCCGAAGGCGCGCGTCGGCAGCCCGGTCACGCTGTGGGGCCAGGGCCTGCCGATCGACGAGGTGGCGCAGGCCAGCGGCACGGTCGGCTACGAGCTGATGTGCGCGCTGGCGCCGCGCGTGCCGACCACGGTGGCGACCATCACCGCATCGGACAGCGCCGCGCCTGCGATCGCCTGATGTGGCCTGACGTGCTTACCTAGGCAGCACGGTGCGGGCGCAGCGCCGCACGGTTACGCTCTGCACGCGTCCCCAGGCCGCCAAGCCCACTGCGCTACCTCCGCGGGCCGGGTCGTTTCCGGCCCGGCCCGATTCTTTCTGCAAGGACCTCCGTTGGCCAAGAGCAAGACTGTCTATACCTGTACCGAATGCGGCGGCACCACGCCGCGCTGGGCCGGCCAGTGCCCGCATTGCCAGCAGTGGAACACGCTGGTGGAGACCGTGGCGGAATCCGCCGCGAACAAGCGCTTCCAGCCGCTGGCGGCATCGGCCACGGTGCGCAAGCTGGCCGAGATCGAAGCCGCCGACGTGCCGCGCTTTTCCAGCGGCATCGACGAGTTCGACCGGGTGCTGGGCGGCGGCCTGGTGTCGGGCGGCGTGGTGCTGATCGGCGGCGATCCCGGTATCGGCAAGTCCACGCTGCTGCTGCAGGCGCTGGCCAACCTGGCCGGACAACGCCGCGTGCTCTACGTCAGCGGCGAGGAATCCGGCGCGCAGATCGCGCTGCGGGCGCAGCGCCTGGGCGTGGAAAGCCCGTCGCTGGGGCTGCTCGCCGAAATCCAGCTGGAGAAGATCCAGGCCACGCTGGAAGTGGAAAAGCCCGAGGTTGCGGTGATCGATTCGATCCAGACGCTGTATTCCGAGGCGCTGACCTCGGCGCCGGGGTCGGTGGCGCAGGTGCGCGAATGCGCGGCGCAGCTCACGCGCATCGCCAAGAGCAGCGGCACCACCATCATCCTGGTCGGCCACGTGACCAAGGAGGGCAGCCTGGCGGGTCCGCGCGTGCTCGAGCATATCGTCGATACGGTGCTGTATTTCGAAGGCGATACCCATTCTTCGCACCGGCTGATCCGCGCCTTCAAGAACCGCTTCGGCGCGGTCAACGAGCTGGGCGTGTTCGCCATGACCGAGCGCGGCCTGCGCGGCATCAGCAATCCGTCGGCGCTGTTCCTGTCGCAGCATGAAGAGACCGTGCCGGGCTCGTGCGTGCTGGTGACGCAGGAAGGCACGCGGCCGCTGCTGGTGGAAATCCAGGCGCTGGTCGATACTGCGCACGTGCCCAACCCGCGCCGGCTGGCAGTGGGGCTGGAGCAGAACCGGCTGGCCCTGCTGCTGGCGGTGCTGCACCGGCACGCTGGCATCGCCTGCTTCGACCAGGACGTGTTCCTGAACGCTGTGGGCGGGGTCAAGATCACCGAACCCGCGGCGGACCTGGCGGTGCTGCTGTCGATCCACTCGTCGATGCGCAACAAGCCGCTGCCGCGGGGCCTGGTGGTGTTCGGCGAAGTGGGGCTGGCCGGCGAGATCCGCCCCAGCCCGCGCGGGCAGGAGCGCCTGAAGGAGGCGGCCAAGCTGGGCTTTACGCTGGCCGTGATCCCGAAGGCCAACGCGCCCAAGCAGAAGATCGACGGGCTCGAAGTGATCGCGGTGGAGCGCATCGAGCAGGCCATCGACCGCGTGCGCCACCTGGACTGAGCCATGGACACCGGCATCGCTTTCGAGACCAGCCGCTTGCGGCTGCGCCAGTGGCGCGATGAAGACTATGCGCCGTTTGCCGCGCTCAATGCCGATGCGCAGGTGATGCGCTATTTCCCGGCACCGCTGACGCGCGCCGAAAGCGATGCGATGGCCGCGCGCTGCCGCGGCCTGATCGCGGACAGGGGGTGGGGCGTCTGGGTGGTCGAACGAAGCGCGGACGATGCCTTCCTGGGCTTCGTCGGACTGCACGAGCCGGCCGCCGCGCTGCCGTTCGCGCCGTGCGTGGAGATCGCCTGGCGGCTGGCGCGGCCGGCCTGGGGCCACGGCTACGCCACCGAGGCGGCGCGCGGCGCGCTCGCTTATGGCTTCGGCCGCCTGGCGCTGGAAGAGATCGTCGCCTTCACCACGCTCGCCAATACCCGCTCGCGGGCGGTGATGGAGCGGCTCGGCATGCGCCAGGATGCCGAGGGCTTCGACCATCCCGCATTGCCGCCGGGACACCCGTTGCGGCCGCATTGCCTGTACCGCCTGCCGCGCGCGGCGTGGCAGGCAGCGGGCACGTGATGCCGATGGGTCGATCCGCCGCGGGTCAGCAGGCCGGCGCCGCATGTGGCGCCGCATGTGGCGCCGCATGTGACGGCGGATGTGGCGCCGACGGCAGGCGCGGCAAAATCGGTAATAATGCGCAGCACAGCCGCGCCCTCGCACTGACGGCAACGATTTACCGGATTACCTGAGTTCCAATGATGCAAGCCAATTCCCGCGCCTATTTCCTGCTGATTGCCATCGTCTCCTTCGCCCTGGTCGGCGTCGCGCTCTACCTGCAGATCGAAAAGGGCTACCAGCCTTGTCCGCTGTGCGTGATGCAGCGCTTCGCCTTTATCGGCATCGGCCTGTTCTCGCTGCTGGCCGCGGTGGCGCAGAACACGCGCTCGCTGTGGCAGGGCCTGGGCATGCTGTCCGGCATCGCCGGCATCGCGGTCGCGGTCTATCACGTGTCGCTGCTGCTCAATCCCAAGGCCTCGTGCGGCATCGATCCGCTCGAGAACTGGGTCAATGCGCTGCCCACCGCCAAGGTGCTGCCGCAGCTGTTCTACTCCGACGGCCTGTGCACCGCGCCGCTGCCGCCGGTGCTGGGGCTGTCGGTGCCGGCATGGTCGCTGATCTGGCTGTTTGTGCTGACGCTGACGCTGGCGGTGGGGCTGATCCGGAGGGAGAAGAATTTCCGCTGAGCCCGGGATAAGCGAACGATATAAAGAGAAACGGCGCCGTCGGCGCCGTTTCTCTTTTTCGGTGATGCAAGGGAGGGGACTCGAAGCCGAATCCGATCACGCAATCTGCTCGATCTGCTCCTGCAGCTCCAGCCACTTCTCTTCCAGCGTCTCCAGTTCGCCGTTGACCTCGCCCTGGCGCTTGAGCATTTCCATCAGCTTCATCTTGTTGGCCTCGGCATAGCTGGCTTCGTCGGCCATGAACCGGTCGATCTCCTCCCGGGCAGTCTGCAGCACCGCCATCCGCTTCTCGACCTTTTCCAGCTCCTTGGTCAGCGGCTTGCGCAGCGCCGACAAGCGCTGGCGCTCGTCGGCCTCGGCGCGGCGCTGGTCCTTGCGGTTGACCGCAGCCGCGGCCTCGCCGGCGTTTTCCGCCTGGTGCGCGGCGGTGGCGGCATTGCGCTTGGCCGCGGCCTGCTGCAGCAGCCAGTCGCGGTAGTCGTCGAGGTCGCCGTCGAACGGCCGGATGGTGCCGTCGGCGACCAGCATGAACTGGTCGGCGGTGGCGCGCAGCAGGTGCCGGTCGTGCGAGACCAGGATCAGCGTGCCTTCGAACTGTGCCAGCGCCATGGTCAGCGCCTCGCGCGTGTCGAGGTCGAGGTGATTGGTCGGTTCATCGAGCAGCAGCAGGTTGGGCTTTTGCCAGACGATCAGGGCCAGCGCCAGCCGGGCCTTTTCGCCGCCGGAAAAGGGCTCGATCGGCGTGGTCGCCATGTCGCCGCGGAAGTTGAAGCTGCCGAGGAAGTCGCGCAGCTCCTGCTCGCGCACGTCGGGCGCCAGGCGCGCGAGGTGCTGCAGCGCGGAGTCGTGGTCGCGCAGCGTTTCCAGCTGGTGCTGGGCGAAGTAGCCGATCTGCAGGCCCTTGCCCAGGCGCAGGTTGCCCGTGAGCGGATCCTGGGTGCCGGCCAGGGTCTTGACCAGCGTCGACTTGCCCTGGCCGTTCGCGCCCAGCAGGCCGATGCGCTGGCCGTTCTGGATCGACAGCGCCAGGTTGTGCAGGATGGTGACGGGCGGATCGGCTTCGGCGTAGCCGCAATCGACGCCGTCGAGCACCATCATCGGATTGGGCGCGGCATCGGGCTCGCGGAACTCGAAGGCAAAGCCGGCGGCGACGTGCACCGGCGCCAGCCGCTCCATCTTTTCCAGCGCCTTGACCCGGCTCTGCGCCTGGCGTGCCTTGGTTGCCTTGGCCTTGAAGCGGGTGATGAACGATTCCAGGTGCGCGATTTCCTTCTGCTGGCGCACGTAGGCGGCCTGCTGCTGCGCCATCTGCTGCAGGCGCAGGGTCTCGAACAGCGTGTAGTTGCCGCCGTAGCGGCGCAGCTGCTGGTTCTCGATATGCACCGTGACATTGCAGATCGCGTCGAGGAATTCGCGGTCGTGCGAGATCATCACCAGCGTGCCCGGGTAGCGCGCCAGCCAGTCTTCCAGCCAGACGATGGCGTCCAGGTCCAGGTGGTTGGTCGGTTCGTCGAGCAGCAGCAGGTCCGACGGGCACATCAGCGCCTGCGCCAGGTTCAGGCGCATGCGCCAGCCGCCGGAAAACGATGCCACCGGCTGCGACACCTGCGCCAGCGTGAAGCCCAGGCCCAGCAGCAGGGCCTCGGCGCGCGCCGGCGCGGTATAGCCGTCGGCGTCGGCATAGGCGGCATGGGCTTCGCCTTCGGCGCTGCCGTCGCCGCTGGCCTGGGCCGCGGCAATCGCGGCCTCGATCTCGCGCAGCCGGGTGTCGCCGTCGATCACGTAGTCCACCGCGGTGCGGCTGACCGCCGGCGTTTCCTGCGCCACGTGGGCGACGCGCCACTGCGCCGGCACGCTGACATCGCCCCCGTCCGGATGCAGTTCGCCGCGCAGCAGCGCGAACAGCGTCGACTTGCCGCTGCCGTTGGCGCCGACGAGGCCCACGCGCTCGCCCGGGTTGAGCGTCACGCTGGTGTGGTCGAACAGCACCTTGGTGCCGCGCTGAAGGACTAGCTGGTCGATTCGGATCACGAGAGGGGAAATGCCTGAGTGAAAAACAGAAAAAGCGCCGTGAACGCGGGCCGGGGCCGGCGCTGTGGCGCTGGCCCGCATTGTAGCGTTTCCGGTGCGGCGCACGCCGTGCCGGTGCAAGGGGTGCGCCACAGCGGGTCGAAGCGCGTCGATACATGCACCGTGAAAGTGCCGCGAAATACGGTGAATCTAGGGATTACCCTTGGTCTGGCAAAACTCTATTTTCTTGGAAGTCGGTTGCGTGTAAATTCATTTTCACAACGACGCGCACCCTGATGCGCTGTCGATCAACCGCTTCCACCATGCCCATTGGCCATTCGATCTCGGACCGCATTGCACGCAGCCTGCCGTCGCTGACGCCGGCGCACCGCCGCATGGCGGAATACGTGCTGGCCAACCTGTTTCGCGCAGCGACCATGCGCATCGACGAATTCGCCGCGGCGGTGGAGGTATCGGTAGCGACGGCCAACCGCTTTGCCCGCGCACTCGGCTTCGATGGCTATCCGCAGTTCCGGGCCGAGCTGGTGCGCGGTTTCGAAGCCACGCTGGCGCCGGTGGAGCGGCTGCGCAGCGAGCTGGAACGACCCGCCACCGTGGCCGAAGTGTTCGCCGCCTCGCTCGAGGACGCGGCCGCCAATGCCGAAGCCACGCGGCGCGGCATCGATGCGCAGGCGTGCGAGCGCGCGGTTTCGGCCATCCTTGGGGCGCAGCGCGTCTACGTGGCGGGCTTCGGCGCCAGCGGCTTCCTGGCGGGACTGCTGCAGCACGGCCTGGAAATGCACTGCCGCATGGTGACCTCGGTCGCCGGTGCGGGCGGGGCCTCGCACGCGGCGCGCCAGCTGTTCAAGCTGCAGCCGAGCGACCTGCTGATCGTGATCGCCTTCCCGCGCTATGTGACCGATTCCATCGAACTGGCCCAGCGCGTCAAGGCGCACGGCGGCCAGGTGCTGGCGCTGACCGACGGCCCGACCTCGCCGCTGGCGCCGCTGGCCGATATCGCGCTGTATGCGCAGGCCGGCAACCGGCTCTCGGCCAACTCGGATGCCACCGTGCTGGCGCTGATCGAGGCGCTGTGCGGCGCGGTGGCGCACCGGGCCGAACGCCCGGTCAAGGCCGCCGCCGAAATGACCGAATTCCTGCTGCCGTGGCTATATGGCACGCCCGAGGCCGAGCCCGCGCGCCGGTCCGCGCCGATGCCAGTGCAACCCACCGAAGCCAAGACCGGCGCGCGCCGCGCGCGGTCGTCCAACACCCGCAAGTCCTGAGTCCAAGTCTCCTTATGCAAGCAGCTGTCATTGCCATCCACGGCGGCGCCGGCACCATCACCCGCGCGGCGATGGATGCGGCCCGCGAACGCGAATACATCGAAGCGCTGCAACACGTGCTGCAAGCCGGCCAGCGCATCCTGGCCGATGGCGGCAGCGCGCTCGACGCCGTCACCGAGGCGGTGCGCCTGCTCGAAGAATGCCCGCTGTTCAACGCCGGCAAGGGCGCCGTGCTGACCCATGCCGGCACCTATGAACTGGATGCGGCGGTAATGGATGGTGCCACCCTCAATGCCGGCGCGGTGGCCTGCGTCACGCGCCTGCGCAACCCGGTGCTGGCCGCGCGCGCGGTGCTGGAGCACAGCGAGCATGTGCTGTTTGCCGGCGCCGGCGCCGAGGCCTTCGCGCAGGCGCAGGGGCTGGAGCTGGTAGCGCCGGAGTACTACTTCACCCACGCCCGCCACGACCAGTGGCAGCGTGCGCGCGGCAACGCCGGCATGGCGCTGCTCGACCACGACGCCGCGACGCTGGCCGCGCAGCAGGCGCGCGGCACGGAACCGATCGATCCCGACAGCAAGTTCGGCACCGTGGGCGCGGTCGCCTGCGACAGCCGTGGCAATCTCGCGGCGGCCACGTCCACCGGCGGCGTCACCAACAAGCAGGTGGGCCGCGTCGGCGATACCCCGCTGATCGGCGCCGGCTGCTATGCCGACGATGTCGCGGCGGTGTCCGCCACCGGCACCGGCGAAATGTTTATCCGCACCGTGGCCGCGCACGACGTCGCGGCGCAGATGCGCTATGCCGGCCTGCCGCTCGACGAGGCGGCGCGGCGCGTCGTGATGGAAAAGCTGCCCGCGATCCAGGGCCGCGGTGGCCTGATCGCGGTGGACCGGGCCGGCAACGTCACGCTGCCCTTCAACACCGAAGGCATGTACCGCGGTGTCGCCCGGGTGGGCGAGGCCGTCGACGTATCGATCTACGGCTGACGCGCCGCCTGCCAGGCCGTCCCGCATCCCGCCATACAAGGAGTACCCGTGGTCACTACCCCAGCGCCAGCGCGCGTTCCCGCTTCCGGCATCGTCCTGCCGCCCGAACGCGTCGTCCAGGTAAACGGGCTCACCGTGCGCTTCGCCACGTCGGAGCGCACTGTCGAGGCCGTGCGCAACCTGTCTTTCCATGTCGATCGCGGCGAGACGCTGGCGGTGGTGGGCGAGTCGGGCTCGGGCAAGTCGGTGACCTCGCTGGCGCTGATGCGGCTGGTCGAGCATGGCGGTGGCAAGATCGCGACGGGCAGCATGGCGCTGCGCCGGCGCGGCGGCGAGGTGATCGACCTCGCGCGCACCGACAACGCCACCCTGCGCAGCGTGCGCGGCGCCGACGTGGCGATGATCTTCCAGGAGCCGATGACCTCGCTCAACCCGGTGTTCCCGGTGGGCGAGCAGATCGCGGAATCGATCCGCCTGCACCAGGGCAAGAGCCGCGCGGCGGCACGGGCCGAGGCGCTGCGCATGCTGGAGCTGGTGCGCATCCCGGAAGCGCGCCGCGTGCTCGAGCGCTATCCGCACCAGCTTTCCGGCGGCATGCGCCAGCGCGTGATGATCGCGATGGCGCTGTCGTGCAAGCCCGCGCTGCTGATCGCAGACGAGCCCACCACGGCGCTGGACGTGACCATCCAGGCCGAGATCCTGCAGCTGATGCGCAGCCTGCAGGCCGAGATGCACATGGGCGTGGTGTTCATCACCCACGACATGGGCGTGGTCGCCGAAGTGGCAGACCGCGTGCTGGTGATGTACCGCGGCGAGAAGGTGGAAGAGGGCACCTCCGACGACGTGTTCCGCGCGCCGGCGCATCCGTACACGCGCGCGCTGCTGTCGGCGGTGCCGCGCCTTGGCGCCATGCGCGGCACCGACCTGCCGGCCAAGTTCCCGCTGCTGCGCCTGGACAGCGCCAGCCCCGAGGCGGCCGCGCCGCAGGATACGGTGGCCCCCGGCGTGGCGCCGATCCTGCGGGTGCAGGACCTGGTCACGCGTTTCGACGTGCCCGGCGGCCTGTTCGGCCGCGTCACGCGGCGCGTGCATGCGGTCGAGCAGGTCAGCTTCGACCTCTATCCCGGCGAGACGCTGGCACTGGTGGGGGAATCGGGTTGCGGCAAGTCCACCACCGGCCGCTCGCTGCTGCGCCTGGTGGAAAGCCAGAGCGGCACCATCGAATTCAACGGGCAGAACATCAGCAAGATGGAAGGGCCGGCGCTGCAGACCCTGCGCCGCAATATCCAGTTCATCTTCCAGGACCCGTTCGCCTCGCTCGATCCGCGCGTGCCGGTCGGCTATTCGATCATGGAGCCGCTGCTGGTGCACAAGGTCGCCAGCGGCAAGGAGGCCGAGCAGCGCGTGGCGTGGCTGCTCGACAAGGTGGGGCTGGACCCGTCGCACGCGGCGCGCTATCCGCACGAGTTCTCCGGCGGCCAGCGCCAGCGCATCTGCATTGCGCGCGCGCTGGCGCTGAACCCCAAGGTGGTGGTGGCGGACGAGTCGGTGTCGGCGCTCGACGTGTCGATCCAGGCGCAGATCGTCAACCTGATGCTGGACCTGCAGCGCGAGCTCGGCATCGCCTTCCTGTTTATCTCGCACGACATGGCGGTGGTGGAGCGCGTCAGCCACCGCGTCGCGGTGATGTACCTGGGCCAGATCGTCGAGATCGGCCCGCGCCGCGCGATCTTCGAGAACCCGCAGCATCCGTACACGAAGAAGCTGATGTCGGCGGTGCCGATCGCCGACCCGGCGCGGCGCCACCTGCGGCGCGAGCCGCTCAACGACGAGATCCCCAGCCCGATCCGCGCGGTCGGCGACGAGCCGGTGGTGCAGCCGCTGGTGCAGGTCGCGGGCAGCGGTGCGCTCGGCCATTTTGTTGCGCGGCACGCCGTTGGCGGCGCCTACTGAAGTCTGTTGTTCTTCCAAGGAGAATCAAAGATGTTGAACCGATTGGCTTCGATCAAGCTGATTGCCGGCGGCCTGGCTTTGGGCTCGCTGGCGGCAGGCCCTGCTTTCGCCGCCAAGGACGCGGTGATGGCGGTGGACTCCACCTTTACCTCGCTGGATCCCTACGATTCCAATGACACGCTGTCGCAAGCGGTGTCGAAGTCCTTCTACCAGGGGCTGTTTGGCCTGGACAAGGACATGAAGCTAGTCAACGTGCTGGCCGAAAGCTACGAGGCCAGCAAGGACGGGCTGACCTACACCATCAAGCTGAAGAAGGGCGTCAAGTTCCACGACGGCACCGTCTTCGATGCCGCCGCCGTCAAGGCCAATCTGGACCGCGTCACCAACCCGGCCAACAAACTCAAACGCTACACGCTGTTCAACCGTGTCGCCAAGACCGATGTGGTGGACGCCAGCACCGTCAAGGTCACGTTGAAGGAGCCGTTCTCGCCTTTCATCAACGTGCTGGCGCATCCGTCAGCGGTGATGATCTCGCCGGCTGCGCTACAGAAGTATGGCAAGGAGATTGCCTTCCATCCGGTTGGCACCGGCCCGTTCGAGTTCGTCGAGTGGAAGCAGCCCGATCACCTCAAGGGCAAGAAGTTCGCCGGATACTGGAAGACTGGCTATCCGAAGATCGACACCATCACCTGGAAGCCCGTAGTGGACAACAACACCCGCGCCGCGGTGATGCAAACGGGCGAAGCCGATTTTGCTTTCCGCATCCCGTTCGAGCAGGCCACGGTGCTAAAGGCCAGTTCGAAAATCGACCTGGTGGACGCGCCGTCGATCACGCAGCGCTACCTGTCGATGAACACCATGGTCAAACCGTTCAACGACCCCAGGGTGCGCCAGGCCATCAACTACGCCATCAACAAGGACGCACTGGCCAAGGTTGCGTTTGCCGGCTATGCCGTGCCGGCACAAGGCGTCGTGCCCCCCGGCGTGGATTACGCAGAGAAGCTGGGCCCATGGCCGTACGACCCGGCCAAGGCGCGCGCGCTGCTGAAGGAAGCCGGCTACCCCAACGGCTTCGAGACCACGCTGTGGTCGGCCTACAACCACACCACCGCGCAGAAGGTGATCCAGTTCGTGCAGCAGCAGCTGCAGCAGGTCGGCATCAAGGCGCAGGTGCAGGCGCTGGAAGCCGGTCAGCGCGTGGAGAAGGTCGAGAGCGTGCCGAAGCCAGAGGACGCCGGCGTGCGCATCTACTACGTGGGCTGGTCGTCGTCGACCGGTGAATCCGACTGGGCACTGCGTCCGCTGCTGGCCTCGGAGTCGATGCCGCCCAAGCTGCTGAACACCGCCTATTACAAGAACGACCAGGTCGACGCGGACATCGCCGGCGCACTGCGCACCACCGACCGCGGCGAGAAGGCGCGCCTGTACAAGGACGCGCAGGAACGCATCTGGAAGGATGCGCCGTGGGCCTTCCTGGTGACCGAGAAGGTGCTGTTCGCACGCAGCAAGCGCATGAGCGGCGCCTATGTGATGCCGGACGGGTCGTTCAATTTCGATGAGATCGATATCAAGCAGTGAGGGGTGAGAGGCGCGGCGGCGCGCAGCACCAGGCTCGCGCGCGCCGCGGCCAGCCATTCAACAGAGCAGTAGAGCAGTAAGCCGAGAGCGGCCGCCTGCCTCGCGACGCGGGGTTCGCAGGCGGGCGGCCCGCGGCCTTTCTTCATGGTGTGTGATGCTGAATTACTTCCTCAAACGCGTGCTGGGCGTGATCCCCACGCTGCTGATCGTGGCCGTGCTGGTGTTCCTGTTCGTCCACCTGCTGCCGGGCGATCCGGCGCGCCTGGCGGCGGGTCCGGAGGCTGACTCGGCCACGGTCGAACTGGTGCGCAAGGACCTGGGCCTGGACCGGCCCCTGCACGAGCAGTTCGTCAACTTCTTCTCGAACGCGCTGCGCGGCGAGTTCGGCCATTCGCTGCGCACCAAGCGCCCGGTCAGCGAGGAGATCGGCGACCGCTTCATGCCGACGCTGCTGCTGACGGTGGCGTCGATGGCGTGGGCGGTGGTGTTCGGCATGGCCATCGGCATCGGCTCGGCAGTGTGGCGCAACCGCTGGCCGGACCGCTTCGGCATGACGCTGGCGGTTTCCGGGATTTCCTTCCCGGCCTTCGCGCTGGGCATGCTGCTGATGGAGGTGTTCTCGGTGCAGCTGGGCTGGCTGCCGTCGATCGGCGCGGACAGCTGGCAGCACTACGTGTTGCCCTCGGTCACGCTGGGCGCCGCGGTGGCGGCGGTGATGGCGCGCTTTACCCGCGCCTCGTTCGTCGAGGTGCTGCAGGAAGACTTTATCCGCACCGCCCGCGCCAAGGGCGTGCGCGAGACCCTGGTGGTGGCCAAGCACGGACTGCGCAACGCCATGATCCCGGTGGTGACCATGATGGGCCTGCAGTTCGGCTTCCTGCTGGGCGGCTCGATCGTGGTCGAGAAAGTCTTCAACTGGCCCGGCCTGGGACGCCTGCTGGTCGATGCCGTCGAGATGCGCGACTACCCCGTGATCCAGGCCGAGGTGCTGCTGTTCTCGCTCGAATTCATCCTGATCAACCTGGTGGTGGACATGCTCTACACCGTGATCAATCCCACCATCCGCTACAAGTGAGGCCGGCATGACTGAGCTTTCCACGCCCGCCGCAGCGCCAGCGGCATCCGCTACCGCCTCCGCGCCGGAAGCCGTGCGCACACCCTGGACCGAGTTCTGGCGCAAATTCCGCAAGCAGCACCTGGCGCTGGGCGCCGGCGCGTTCGTGCTGGTGCTGGTGGCGATCGCCATCGTGGCGCCGCACATCGTGCCGTACGACCCCGAGAACTTCTTCGACTACGATGCGCTCAACGCCGGCCCGTCGGCCGCGCACTGGATGGGCGTCGATTCGCTCGGCCGCGACATCTTCAGCCGCATCCTGGCCGGCACCCGCATCTCGCTGGCGGCGGGTTTCCTGTCGGTGATCATCGGCGCGGTGATCGGCACCGTGCTGGGCCTGCTGGCCGGCTACTACGAAGGCTGGTGGGACCGCATCGTGATGCGCATCTCCGACGTGCTGTTCGCCTTCCCGGGCATCCTGCTGGCGATCGGCATCGTCGCCATCCTCGGCAACGGCATGACCAACGTGATCTTCGCCGTGGCCATCTTCAGCATCCCGGCGTTCGCGCGGCTGGTGCGCGGCAATACCCTGATGCTCAAGCGGCTGACCTATGTCGAGGCCGCGCGCAGCATCGGCGCTTCGGACTGGACCATCCTGATGCGCCATATCCTGCCCGGCACGGTGTCGTCGATCGTGGTGTATTTCTCGATGCGGATCGGTACCTCGATCATCACCGCCGCCAGCCTGTCGTTCCTGGGCCTGGGCGCGCAGCCGCCCACGCCGGAATGGGGCGCGATGCTCAACGAGGCGCGCGCCGACATGGTCACCGCGCCACACGTGGCGATCTTCCCCAGCCTGGCGATCTTCCTGACCGTGCTGGCCTTCAACCTGCTGGGCGACGGCCTGCGCGACGCGCTCGACCCCAAGATCGACCGCCGCTGAAGATGACTGCTTCCACCCTGGGCGTGCCGCGCGTCGGCAGCCTTCCCGCCGGGCCGCTGGACAGCCTTGCCGACGTCGCCGGCGTCACCGTCGGCCACTGCACGCTGGCCGCGGGCGGCGTGCAGACCGGCGTGACCGTGATCCGCCCGCATGGCGGCGATCCGTACCGCGACAAGGTGCCCGCCGCGGCCACCGTGCTCAATGGCTTTGGCAAGAGCGTGGGGCTGGTGCAGGTGGACGAGCTGGGCGTGCTGGAGACACCGGTGGCGCTGACCAACACCTTTGCGGTCGGCGCGGTGGCGCAGGCGCAGATCCGCGCGGCGGTGGCGGCCAATCCGGACATCGGCCGTGCGCTGCCCACGGTCAATCCGCTGGTGTTCGAGTGCAATGACGGCTACCTGAACGATATCCAGCGCATGGCCGTAGCCGGCCAACACTACGACGCAGCGCTCGCCGGCGCGGGACCCGAGGTCGCGCAGGGTGCAGTGGGCGCGGGCCGCGGCATGTCGGCGTTCGGCGTCAAGGGCGGCATCGGCTCGGCTTCGCGCCTGGCGGGCGGCCATTGCGTCGGCGCGCTGGTGCTGGCCAATTTCGGCACGCCGGAATCGCTGACCGTGGCCGGCCGGCTGGTCGGCCCGGAGCTGGCGCGGCGACTGGCGCTGCCCGGCAGCGCGGCGCAACCGGAGAAGGGCTCGATCATCATGATCGTGGCCACCGATGCGCCGCTGGACGCGCGCCAGCTGCGCCGGCTGTCGCTGCGCGCCGGCGCGGGGCTGGCGCGCACCGGTTCGGTGTTCGGGCATGGCTCGGGCGATATCGCGCTGGCGTTCTCGACGGCGTACACCGTGCCCGACGACGCCGCGCGGCCGATGCCGGCACTGGCGCTGCTGCATGAAACCCTGCTCGACCCGCTGTTCCGTGCCGCCGCGGACAGCGTCGAGCAAGCCATCCTGCATGCCCTGTGGCATGCCGCGCCGGTGCAGGGCCGCGACGGCCACGACCGCGCCGCGCTGCTCGACCTGATGCCTGAACTGCGCCAGAGCTGAGATGAAGATCCTTGTTTCCACCGATATCGAAGGCGTCGCCGGCGTGTTCCACGCCGAGCAGACCCGCGCCGGCAACGGCGAATACGAACGCGCCCGCGCCTGGATGACCGGCGAGGCCAACGCGGCCATCGACGGCGCCTTTGCCGGCGGCGCGGCCGAAGTGCTGGTCAACGATTCGCACGGCGGCTTCCGCAACCTGCTGCCGGACCAGCTCGACCCGCGCGCGCGCGTGGTGCTGGGCAAGCCGCGCTACCTGGGCATGATGGCGGGGGTCGAGGCCGGCGTCGACGGCGTGCTGATGATCGGCTACCACGGCCGCGCGCAGAGCCGCGGCGTGCTGGCGCACACCATCAACAGCAGCGCCTTTGCGCGGGTCTGGCTCAACGGCAAGGAGCTCGGCGAGGCCGGGCTGTACGCGGCGCTGGCCGGCGAGTTCGGCGTGCCGGTGCTGATGGCCAGCGGCGACGACGTGTTCGTCCAGGAAACCCATGCGCTGATGCCGTGGGTGCGCTATGTCGAGACCAAGACCGCGGGCGGCTTCGGCAGTGGCGCCTCGCTGTCGCCGGCGGCCGCGCGCGAAGCCATTGCCGCGGCGGCAGCGAGCGCGGTGCGCGGGCGCGCGCAGGCGCAATGCCTGCGCATCGCCGCGCCGGTGTCCTGCACGCTGCAGACGCAGACGCCGGCGCACGCCGACCTGTTCTGCCAGTGGCCGACGCTGGAGCGGCGCGACGGCGTGACGCTGTCGTTCCAGGCCGATTCGGTGCAGGCCGCGGTGCGCATGCTGAACTGCCTGTCGGCGATGTCGTTCATGCTGAAGTAGGCCGGCCCCGCCTGGGGCGCGCCGCGCGGATCGGCGACAATGGCGGGTCGAGCAACAGGCAGGCAATACGCAACGCATGACCCAGGCACACGGCGGGGGCTGGATCCCCGTACGCAAGGACTTCGTCGATCCCGCCACGCGCTGCCACGCGCGCGGCGCCAGCCGCCGCCATCACGGCTTTCCGGATGGCCGCGCCTACATCCTGCGCGACGCCGCCGGGCACGAATACCCGTTCGGCGAGGACTGCGCGCGCGCCGCGCTGGCGCAGCCGGGCTTGCTGGGGCTGGTGCCGGACTATACCGAACGCGACATGGTGCCGCGCACGGCCTGGCCGGAGCCGGCGCCGGGCCCGCGCCGGCGCGACCCCGCGCAGGCCCGGGCGGCCGAGCACGCCGCGGCGATCCGCTACCTGGTGCTGCGCATGGAGAAGGTGGCCGCGGTGCCGCGCGTGCAGCCCACCGTGCGCTTCCCGGCGCTCGAGGACGTCTACGCGCAATACCAGCGCAGCGGTGACATCGCGCCGGCGCAGGTGCGCCGCATCCTGGCGATCGAGCGCAGCCCGTCGACGCCGCCGCGCCTGCGCGCGATCAACCTGCTCGACGTCTATACCGCGCATGTGAAGCTGGAACGGCTGATCGCGGCATCCACCAGCGTCGACAACATCCGCTTCCTGCGCAGCCTGCATGACTGGCTGGCGCGGCACCTGGTGCTGACCGCGGGGCAACTGGCCGCGGCCGGGATCGCGATGCATCCGCAGGCGTTTACGTCGGCCGGCATCTGGGGGCCGGAAGCCGAACCGCCGGCCGCGGCGGGCAGATTCCAGTCCGGGACGCTGTTCTAGCCGCGACTGGCGAGACCCGCCGAATTGGCGTCTAATGCCTGCATCGCATCCGCGGGTGACGCCATGAGCCATTTTTCTCGCAGCTACGCCGAAGCGCGCAAGACCTTCCTGGACGCCGCCCGCGGCGCCGGCGCCGCGCTGGCGCAATTTCCGCATCCCACCCGGCGCGGCAGTGCCGGCGAAGACCTGGCGATCGACGTCGCGCTGGCCGGCGCGCCCGAGGCCGGGCGCTGCATCATGGTGACCTCGGGCACGCACGGTGCCGAGGGCTTTGCCGGCTCCGGGGCGCAGGCGGCGCTGATGCACGACGCGGCGCTGCTTGCCGATTGCGCCGCCGCCGATGCCTGCCTGCTGCTGGTGCATGCGGTCAATCCCTATGGCTTCTCCCATCTGCGCCGGGTCAACGAGGACAACGTCGACCTGAACCGCAATTTCATGGATTTCACGCAGCCGCTGCCGCATAACGCCGCCTATGCCGAGATCGCGCCGCTGCTGCTGCCGGCGCAATGGCCGCCGTCCGAGGCCGACCAGGCACGGCTGATGAAGGCGGTGGCCGAGCGCGGCATGGCGTGGTACCAGGCCGCGGTCAGCAGCGGCCAGTACCAGGATCCGGGCGGCATGTTCTACGGCGGCGACAAGGCCACCTGGAGCAACTACACGCTGTGCCGCATCCTGGCGCGCTTCGGCGCCGGCCGCGCGGCACTGCGCTGGATCGACGTCCATACCGGCCTGGGCCCGTGGGGCTACGGCGAGCCCATCCACATGGGCCCGGACACGCCCGAATCGATCACGCGCACGCGCGCGATCTGGGGCGAGCGCGTGACCTCGATCTACGATGGCTCGTCCACCTCGGCCAACCTGACCGGGCTGGCCTGGCACGCCGTGCCGCAGACCCTGCCGGCGGTGGACTATGCCGGCATCGCGCTGGAGTTCGGCACGCTGCCGGTGGGCGAGGTGCTGGATGCCCTGCGCGGCGACCACTGGCTGCACCGGCACCCCGAGGCCGACGAGAACCAGCGCGCGCTGGTGCGCCAGGCGATGTGGCGCGCCTTCTATGGCGATGCCGACGACTGGCGCGACGGCGTGGTGGCGCAGGTGACCGACGCCGTGCGCAACACGATCGCGTCGGCCTAGCGAGTGGGGTTCAGGCAGCAGGCGTCATCTGGTATTGTCCGGGCTTGGCGATAGAGTGCCGAGCCAGGCACTGCCGCCATGCCCTGGCCGGGGCGTGCCGCGGCCGGGCCAGGAGCCATACCAACACCAAGAACAAGACGGACGCGACCGCCGCGCGGAGCGCTTCCGGCATCAGCTCGGCAGGGAGGCCGGTGCGATGACGCTCTACGAACTGAAGCCCAGGTTCCAGGCCTGGCTGCGTCCCATGGTGCAAGACCTGGCCCAGCGCGGCGTGACCGCCAACCAGGTCACGCTGGCCGCCGCCGCGGGCTCGCTCGCGGTCGGCGTGCTGGCCGCGTTGGCCATGCTGGTGGCCGAAACGCCGGCGCTGTTCCTGCTGTTTCCCCTGTGGTTGTTCGCGCGCATGGCGCTCAATGCCATCGACGGCATGCTGGCGCGCGAGCATGGCCAGCAAAGCGTGCTGGGCGCCTACCTGAACGAGCTTGGCGACATGGTCTCGGACCTGGCGCTGATCCTGCCGCTGGCCGCGCTGCCCGGTTTCAGCCTCGGGCAGGTGGGCACCTTCGCGCTGCTGGCGCTGATGGTCGAAGCGGCCGGACTGATCGGCCCGCTGGCCGGCGCCAGCCGGCGCTACGACGGCCCGCTGGGCAAGAGTGACCGCGCCTTCGCGGTGGGCGCGATCGCGCTGTGGGCCGGCCTGGGGCTGGGCTTCGGCGCGGCCGCCAGCTGGCTGTGGCTGCTGCTGTCGCTGCTGTCGCTGCTGACCATGGCCAACCGGGTGCGCCGCGGCATTGCCGAGGCGCAGTCCCGCCTTGCGGAGTAGCGAGAGATGGACCGACTGTCGACCCGCCAGCCGCTGCAGCGGCAATTCGAGACCCATGACGGCCAGGCGCTGTTCTATCGCCACTGGCCGGCGGTGGAGGGCCCCGCGCGCGGCGCCGTGGTGCTGTTCCACCGCGGCCACGAGCATTCCGGCCGGGTCGCCCACCTCGCCGACGAGCTCAACCTGCCCGGCTACGACATCTTCGCCTGGGACGCGCGCGGCCATGGCCAATCGCCCGGCGAGCGCGGCTACAGCCCCAGCCTGGCGGATTCGGTGCGCGACATCCAGACCTTCACCGCGCATATCGCCGAAGTCCACGGCATCCCGCTGGAACGCACCGCGGTGATCGCGCAGAGCGTCGGCGCGGTGCTGGCCGCGACCTGGGTGCACGACTACGCGCCGCCGATCCGCGCGCTGGTGCTGGCGTCGCCGGCGTTCAAGGTCAAGCTCTACGTGCCGTTCGCGCGGCCGGGGCTGAAGCTGATGCAGCGCCTGCGCGGAAAGTTCTTCGTCAACAGCTACGTCAAGGCAAAATTCCTGACGCACGATCCCGGGCGCATTGCCAGCTATGACAGCGATCCGCTGATCACGCGCCCGATCGCGGTCAATATCCTGCTGGACCTGTACCAAACCGCCGAGCGCATCGTCGCCGATGCGGCCGCCATCACGGTGCCGACGCAGCTGCTGATCTCCGGCGCCGACTGGGTCGTGCACCGCGGGCCGCAGGACCGCTTCTTCGAGCGCCTGGGTTCGCGCACCAAGGAACGCATCGTGCTGGACGGTTTCTACCACGACACCTTGGGCGAGCGCGACCGCAAGCGGGCAGTCGATGCCGCGCGCGGCTTTATCCTGCGCGAATTCGACACGCCGTCGGTGCCGCGCTCGCTGCTGGATGCCGACCAGATCGGCCCGTTCCGCGAGGAGGCGGACCGGCTCGCGTCGGCGCCGGGCGCACTGGCCGCATGGTACTGGCGCGCGGCGCGGGCCAACCTGAAGCTGGGCGGGATGCTGTCGGACGGGGTGCGGCTGGGCCATGAGACCGGCTTCGACTCGGGCTCCACGCTCGACTACGTTTACCGCAACACGCCGTCCGGCCGCGGCGCGCTGGGCCGGCTGGCCGACCGGCAATACCTCGACGCGATCGGCTGGCGCGGCATCCGCCAGCGCAAGGTCCACGCCGAGGCGCTGATCGCCGAGGCCGTGCGGCGCCTGCGCGCGGCCGGCATGCCGGTGCGCATGCTCGATATCGCCGCCGGGCACGGGCGCTACGTGCTCGAAGCACTGGGCGCGCTGGAGGGCGGCGCGACCGCGGTCGAGTCGATCGTGCTGCGCGACTACAGCGCGCTGAACGTGGAGCAGGGCCGTGCGCTGATCGCTGCCAAGGGCCTGCAGCACGTGGCCCGCTTCGAGCAGGGTGATGCCTTTGACGGCGACAGCCTGGCCGCGCTGGCGCCGCCACCGACCCTGGCGGTGGTGTCCGGCCTGTACGAGCTGTTTCCCGACAACGCCATGGTGCGGCGCTCGCTCGATGGCCTGGCGCGCGCGGTGCCGCCGGGAGGCTACCTGGTCTATACCGGCCAGCCCTGGCATCCGCAGCTGGAGTTCATCGCGCGCGCGCTGACCAGCCATCGCGCCGGCGCCGCCTGGGTGATGCGGCGCCGCTCGCAGGCCGAGATGGATGAACTGGTGCGGACCGCGGGCTTCGACAAGGTCACGCAGCGCATCGACCCGTGGGGCATCTTCACCGTCAGCCTGGCGCGCAGGCGCGGCGCATGAGCACGGTGCCTGCCGGCGCCGCCGCGCACCCCCGGCGGCCGTGGGGCCTGGCCTGCCTGCTGCTCGCGCTGGCCGGCGCGTTCTTCTTCTCCAGCTATGGTTTCGCCAACTGGCTGGCGAGCCAGCGCGCCGACGTGCCATCGTTCTACTACGAATGGGAGCGCGGCATTCCATTCCTGCCCTGGACCATCGTGCCGTACTGGTCGATCGACCTGCTGTACGGCATCTCGTTCTTCCTGTGGCGCAGCCACGCGGCGCTGCTGACGCACGTGAAGCGGCTGGTGCTGGCGCAGCTGGTGTCGGTGGCGTGCTTTATCGCCTTCCCGCTGCGCTTCAGCTTCGCGCGGCCCGCTGCCGACGGCCTCCCGGGCCAGCTGTTCACGCTGCTGGGCGGCTTCGACCTGCCGTTCAACCAGGCGCCGTCGCTGCATATCAGCCTGCTGGTGATCCTGTGGGTCGCATTCGCGGCGCATCTGCGCGGCGGCTGGCGCTGGCTGCTGCATGGCTGGTTTGCGCTGATCGGGATGTCGGTGCTGACCACCTGGCAGCATCACCTGATCGACGTGCCCACCGGCGCGCTGGTGGGCTGGCTGTGCGTTTACCTGTTGCCGATGCGGCTGCCCGCAGCCGCGGCCGGCGCGCCCGATGCACGCACGCGGCAGCTGTCGCGCCGCTACGGCGTGGGGGCGCTGGTGGCCCTGTTGTGCGCGGTGCTCGCGGTGGGGGCATCGGTGACGCTGGCGTTCCTGCTGCTGTGGGCCGCGCTGGCGCTGGCGTGCGTGGCACGCATCTACGCGCTGGCGGCGCCGGCGTGGTTCCAGAAGGACGGCGACGGCATCATGGCGCCGGGCGCGCGCTGGGTGCTGGCGCCTTACCTGCTGGGCGCCTTTCTCAATTCCCGCTGGTGGACGCGGCGCGCGCCGCAGGCCAGCGCGATCGCGCCGGGGGTCT
Source organism: Cupriavidus sp. 207A1 (assembly GCF_057798955.1). Lineage (NCBI taxonomy): Bacteria > Pseudomonadati > Pseudomonadota > Betaproteobacteria > Burkholderiales > Burkholderiaceae > Cupriavidus > Cupriavidus sp. 207A1. Next base: position 378,469 of record NZ_JBYOJO010000003.1, read on the forward strand.
GGGTGGGACGCTACCCGACGCCGTCCGAGCTGCGCGCGCTCGGCGCGGATGCGGTGCTCGACCTCAGCGCCGAGCTGCCGCGCGCGGCCACTTTGCCCGGCCTGGCGTATCGCTGCGTACCGGTGCTGGACCTGACCGTGCCCACGCCGCAGCAGCTCGCGCAGGCGGTGGCGCAGCTCGATGCCTGGCAGCGGCAGGGACGCCGCGTGCTGGTGAGCTGCGCGCTGGGCTATTCGCGCAGCGCGCTGGTCGCGGCAGCCTGGCTGGCGCGGCGGCAGGGGCAGCGCGACGCCGGCGCCGCGCTGGCATCGCTGCGCCAGCATCGGCCCGCCGTGGTGCTCGGTCCGGAACATGCGGCGGCGCTGCAGCATTGCCTCGACCGTGCTGACACGCAGGAGCCTGCCGATGGCGGCTGACCGGGACGCTGACCTGGCGCGCCGCACCGATGCCTGGATTGCGCACGCCGTGACGGGCGCGCTGGCGGGGGCCGCGTGGCTCGGCGCGGCCGGACTGGCATTGGCCATGCTGGCGGCCGTGCTGGGGGCGGGCGCCGCAAGCGCGCGCTGGCCGGCGGCGCTGGCGCTGCTGCTGGCGCTGCCGCAGCTGTGGCTGCTGCTGCGCGTTGCCATCGACCATCGCCTGTTCGGCGCGCTCGCGGCCGGCGCCCCGGACCAGCCCGAGCTGACCCGGCTCGATGCCGCGCTGCTCGAACTGGGGTGGATGCCCGCCGCGCGCGCCGCACGCCCGTTGCCCGAGCGCGCCCGCGGCGCACTGCGCCTGGTGCGCGCCAGCGCCGCGCTGACCGTGTGCCAGCTGCTGCTGGCCTTGCTATCGCTGATCCTGAGGTAACCAACCATGTGGCTTGCCCGCGCGACCGCGCGCGCCATCATCGTCTTCGCCCGGCTGCTGACGGGCATGCGCGCCAACTGGCAGGGCTGCATCCCGGCCGCGGTGCAGCGCGTCTACTTTGCCAATCACAGCAGCCACGGCGATTTCGTGCTGATCTGGGGCTGCCTGCCGCCCGACCTGCGCACGGCCACGCGGCCGGTGGCGGGCGCGGATTACTGGCAGACATCGCCACTGCGCCGCTTTATCGGCCGGGACGTGTTCCGCGCGCTGCTGATCGATCGCACCCGCAGCGATCCTGGCAGCGACCCGGTGGCACTGATGCAGGCGGGCCTGGCGGCGGGCGATTCGCTGATCCTGTTTCCCGAAGGCACGCGCAACACCACCGACGCGCGCCTGCTGCCGTTCAAGAGCGGCATCTACCACCTGGCGCGGGCCTGCCCGGAGGTCGAGTTCGTGCCGGTGTGGATCGACAACCTGAACCGCGTGATGCCCAAGGGCGAAGTGGTGCCGGTGCCGCTGCTGTGCACCGTGACTTTCGGCCAGCCGCTGCGGCTGGCCGCCGACGACAGCAAGGAAGCGTTCCTTGCGCGCTGCCGCGACGGCCTGCTCGCGCTGGCCCCCGAACTGGAATGAATGCCATGCCCACCCTGCACTGGAGCCGTGAAACCTGGCTGCTGTTCGGCGGCCTGTTCGGTGTGCTGCTGCTGGCTTCCACCGTGACCGCGCTGCTGCGCTGGCGCGTGGCGGGCGGCGGCCAGCACGCGGTGATCGATAACCTGGGACAGCGCGTGTCGGCCTGGTGGTGGATGATCGGCATCATGGGCGTTGCCTTTGCGCTGGGGCGCACCGCGGTGATCGTGCTGTTCTACCTGCTGTCGTTCTTTGCGTTGCGCGAGTTCGTCACCATCATCACCACGCGGCGCGGCGACCATCGCGCCATCGTCGCCGCGTTCTTCGTGTTCCTGCCGCTGCAGTACGTGCTGGTCTATATCGGCTGGTACGGCATGTTCTCGATCCTGATCCCGGTCTATGCCTTCCTGGTGCTGCCGATCCTGGCCGCGCTGTCGTCCGAGACCACGCGCTTCCTGGAGCGCTGCGCGGGGGTGCAGTGGGCAGTGATGGTGTGCGTGTTCTGCATTTCGCACGTGCCGGCGCTGCTGACGCTGCCGATCCCGGGCTTCGATGGCCGCAACCTGCTGCTGATCGCCTTCCTGGTGATCGTGGTGCAAGGCAGCGACGTGCTGCAGTACGTGTGGGGCAAGCTGTGTGGCAAGCGCAAGATCGCGCCGCTGCTGTCGCCGTCCAAGACCGTCGAGGGCTTTGTCGGCGGGGTTGCCAGCGCCACCGCGCTGGGCGCCGCGCTGTGGTGGATCACGCCGTTCTCGCCGTGGCAGGCCGGCGCGATTGCGCTGGTGATCGCGCTGATGGGCTTCCTCGGCGGCCTGGTGATGTCGGCGATCAAGCGCGATCGCGGCATCAAGGACTGGGGCCACATGATCCAGGGCCACGGCGGCATGCTCGACCGGCTCGACTCGGTGGTGTTCGCCGCGCCGGTGTTCTTCCACATCACGCGCTATTGGTGGGTGCCCTGAGCGCAAGCGCTGCGCCGCGGCGACGTCACAGCGCGGTTTCCGCGCACCACGCCACCACGGCATCGCGGAAGTCCTGGCAGATCGGCGACAGGTAGCCGTCCGCGCGCCACAGCACGGCCAGCTCGTGCTGCCAGGACGTGCCCGGAGCGTCGATCGCGGCCAGTCCCTGGCCCTCGGCCTGGCGCAGCATGCGCGGCGGCATGATGCCGAGCAGGTCGGAGTGCCGCAGCAGTTCGCCGAAGGCGACCGGCGACGCCGTGCTTTCCACCGCCACGCGCGGCGGCGGCAGCCCGACCGCGGTAAACCGTTGTTCCAGCCACTGGCGCAGGTACAGCGAGCTGGCCGGCACCACCCAGCGTTCGCCGGCGAGGTCGGCCAGCGTGCGGAAGCCGTCGCGGCGCGGGTGGGCGCTGCGGCACACGATCTGCATGCTGAGCGGCCCGAGCGGCAGCCAGGCCACGTCTGCCGGCACGCTGGCGGGGCGCGCCGCCAGGATCAGGTCGGCTTCGCCGTTCTGCAGCATCGCCAGCAGGCGCGCGCTCAGGTGGGTCTCGATCGAGAACGTGGCCAGCGGCCGGCTCAGGAAGAACTGCGCCAGCAGCGGCGACAGCAGCGACGGCAGCAGGTAGGGGATGGCGCCCAGGCGCACCGTGCCCGCGCGCGCGGCGCGCTGCTCGGCCAGTTCGTTGCGCATGTCGCCGGCGGCCAGCGAGATCCGGCGCGCATGCGCGGCCAGGGTGCGGCCCGCGCCGGTCGGCACCAGCCCGCGCGGGGTGCGCTCGAACAGGGGCATGCCGGCTTCGCCTTCCAGCCGCGCCAGGGTCTTGGACAGGCCGGACTGGGTCATGCCCAGGGTGTCGGCGGCGCGGTGCAGGTTACCCTGGTCGATCACCACCAGGAAGGCTTCTAGATCCTCGAATCGCATGGGCGGAATGGCGCTGGGGGTGCGGGCCATTGTAGCGCCATGCCTGCCAGGACTTGGCTCGCGCCGCGCGGGAATCGCGCCGGCCCGGACGCTGGCCTAGACTGCGTGGCATCCCTCGCGCATCGCACTGCAGTGGACACTGCGGCGGGCACTACAGAAGGGAGCCAGACAGGAGACCCATCGATGCCATACCGTTTCGCATGGCTGCGCGCAGCCATGGCCGCCATATTGCTGGCCACCGTTCCCACCCTGATGCCGGCCGCAGCCGCGGCCGCCGATCCCGCCTCTGCCGAACCCTATCCGTCGCGGCCGCTGACCATCGTGGTGCCCTCGGTGGCGGGCAACGTCAACGACGCCGTGGCGCGGCTGATCGGCCAGGAACTGACCAAAAGCTGGGGCCAGCCCGTGATCGTCGACAACAAGCCTGGCGCGGGCACCACCACCGGCACCAAGTATGTCGCCAGGGCGCCCAGGGACGGCTACACCGCGCTGCTGACTTTCACCGCGCACGTGCAGAACCCGTCGCTGTACCGCGGCATCGGCTATGACCCGATCGCGGATTTCACGCCGGTCAGCGAGGTGGCGATCTCGTCCACCATGCTGGCGGTGTCGCCGGACTTTCCTGCGCGCACGCTGCCGGAGGTGGTGGCGCTGCTCAAGGCCAATCCCGGCAAGTACCCGTATGGTTCCTACGGCGCCGGCACCACCGGGCATATCCTGGGCGAGCTGCTCAAGCGCGAGGCCGGCCTGCAGATGGAGCACGTGGCCTACAAGGGCGGCGCGCCGCTTGCCACCGACCTGGCCGCGGGGCATGTGAAGCTCGGCTTTATTGCCGTGGGCACGGCGATGCCGCTGCTGCAGGGCGGCAAGCTGGTGCCGGTGGCGCTTGCCGGTGCCGAGCGCTCGGCCTTGCTGCCCAGGGTGCCGACCTTCCGCGAGGCCGGCTACCAGGGCTTCGAGCCGGATGCGTGGATGGGCCTGCTGTTCCCGGCCGGCGTGCCCAGGGCGAGGGTCGACGCGCTGTCGCGCGAGGTCGCGCGCATCGTGCGCCTGCCGGAGGTCGCCAGGAAGATGCAGGACCTGAACCTGGTGCCGGTGGGCGGCACGCCGGAGGCCTTCGCCACGGTGCTGAAGAACGACCGCGACAAATGGAGCCGCATCATCCGCGATGTCGGCATCACGCTGGAATAAGGGATTGACCATGCAAGGCAACGACTACCTGGGACTGGTCTGCTCGCGCTGGTGCCACTGGAGCGAACTGGAACTGCAGCGCCTGCCGCGCCAGCCGCTCGGGCCGGGGCAGGTGCGCATCCGCGTGCGGCATGCGGGCGTCGGCTTTGCGCTCAGCCTGTTCGTGTCGGGCAAGTACCAGCGCAAGCCGCCGTTGCCGTTCACGCCAGGCACCGAAGCGGCTGGCGAGATCCTGGAGGTCGCGCCGGACGTGACGCGGCTGCACGTGGGGCAGCGCGTGGCGGCGGCGCTGGACTGGGGCGGCCTTGCCGAAGAAGTCGTGACGACCGCGGACACGGTTTATCCGGTGCCGGATGGGCTCGCCCTCGCGCACGCCGCCGCGCTGCCGATCACCTGCGGCACGGTGTGGGCCGCGCTGGCCTGGCGCGCGGCGCTGCAGCCGGGCGACACCATGCTGGTCCACGGCGCCGGCGGCGCGCTGGGCACGGCGGCGGTGCAGGTGGGCAAGCTGATGGGCGTGCGCGTGATCGCCACCGCCAGCACCGCGGCCAAGCGCGAAGCCGCACTCGCCAACGGCGCTGCGCATGCACTGCCTGCCGATGCCGAGACGCTGGCGGCATCGGTCAAGGCGCTGTGCCCGGCTGGCGGCGCCGACGTGGTGTTCGACCCGGTCGGCGGCGACCTGTTCGATGCCTCGCTGCGCTGCGCGGCACCGGGCGCGCGGCTGCTGTCGATCGGCTATGCCAGCGGCCGTATCCCCTCGGTGCCAGCCAACCTGCTGCTGGTGAAGAACCTGACGCTGGTCGGCTTCAACTACGGCTACTACATCGGCTGGGGCCTGACCGACGAGCGCCGGCGCTTTGCGCCGCGGGTGCAGGCCATGGTCGGCGAGATCATGCAGGCGGCCGCCAGCGGCCGGCTGGCGCCGCCGGTACTGCAGCACTTTGCGCTGGGCGACTGGCTCGACGCGGTCGACACCGTCATGTCGCGCCGTGCCATCGGCAAGGTCATGCTGGATATCTGAACGGAGCCAACTTATGCACGATGCAACCGTGGCGAGCGAGGACCACGCCATGTTCGACGGCCTGACCGTGCTCGACCTGAGCCAGGGCATTGCCGGCCCGTACTGCGGGCTGATCCTGCGCCAGCAGGGCGCGCGCGTGATCAAGGTCGAGCCGCCGGGCGGCGACTGGTCGCGGCAGATGGGGCGCATCCGCGCCGGCCAGACCGCGATCGCGGTCGCCTGCAACGCGGGCAAGGAAAGCGTGGTGCTGGACGCGCGCAGCGCCGACGGCCGCGCCGCCATCGGCCGGCTGGCGCAGCGCGCCGACGTGGTGATCCAGAACTTCCGCCCGGGTGTGGCCGAGCGCATGGGCGTCGGCTACGAGGCGCTGGCCGCGCACAATCCGGCGCTGGTCTATGTCTCGATCTCGGGCTACGGCCATGCCGGGCCGCTGGCAAACCGGCCCGCGGTGGATACCACCATGCAGGCCTACAGCGGCCTGATGCACCTGAACCGCGATGGCGCCGGCCAGCCGCGCCGCATCGCCTTCTTCATGGTCGACTTGGCCACCGGGCTGTACGCATCGCAGCAGGCGTCGGCGGCGTTGTACAAGGCCGCGCGCAGTGGCCACGGCCGGCATGTGCGGCTGTCGCTGCTGGAGACCAGCGCCGCGCTGCAGTCCTACCTGATGGTGGACGACGCCATGTTCCCCGACGCCGAGCTGGCGGCGGCCAACGCGCCCACCGGGCTGTTCGAGGCGGCCGATGGCGCGCTGTACCTGAGCATGCTCAACGACGCGATGTTCCTGCGGCTGGCCGCGCTGCTCGGATGCGATGACTGGCTTGCCGATACCACGCTGCACAGCAGCGCGGGCCGGCTGCCGCGGGCGGCGGAGCTCGGCCGGCGCGTGGCGCAGGCGCTGGCCGCGCAGCCGCTGGCGCACTGGGAGGCGCTGCTGACCGAGCACGATGTGCTGTTCGCGCGCGTCGGCCATGCGCGCGACCTGCTGCAGAGCGCGCAGTGCGCGCAGGCGGGCGTGTTCGGCCGGCTGCCGCTGGCAGGGATAGGCGAGGTGCCGTGGGCCAACCTGCCGGGCATGGCTGGACGAGAGGGGCCGGCAGGGAATGCGCCGGTGCTTGGCCAGCATACCGGGGCGGTGCTGGCCGAGTTCGGCATCGGCGACTGAAGCGGATCCGCAAAAGAAAAACGGACGGTGCGCGATGCGTACCGTCCGTGTTCCCTTGTGCGTTGGTAGGCTCGATTGGACTCGAACCAACGACCCCCACCATGTCAAGGTGGTGCTCTAACCAGCTGAGCTACGAGCCTAGCGAAGGCGCGAATTATAGAGAGCCCTTTACGATTGCGCAAGCACCCCGCGCGACTTTTTGCGTGGGTGCCTGGCGCGGCGCGTCAGGTCGCGGCGACGCGGTCGCGCAGTTCGCGTTTGAGCACCTTGCCGATGGCGCTGCGCGGCAGACTCTCCACCTCGTGGATCGCCGCCAGCCGCTGGGTCTTGCCAAGGCGTTCATTGGCCCACGCCAGCACCTCCTGCGCGCTGGCGCCGCCGCCGGCGCGCAGCGCGACAAAGGCCACCGGGGTCTCGCCCCAGCGCTCCGACGGCACGCCGACCACCGACACGTCGGACACCGCCGGGTGCTCGCGCACCACCGCCTCCAGGTCGCTCGGGTAGATGTTGAAGCCGCCCGAGATGATCATGTCCTTCTTGCGGTCCAGCAGCACCAGGAAGCCGTCTTCGTCGAAGCGGCCGATATCGCCGGTGCGGATAAAGCGCTGGCCCTGCGCATCATGCCATTCGGTCTCGGCGGTCTTTTCGGGCTGGTTGTGGTAGCCGTTCATCATCGCCGCCGAGCGGCCCACCACTTCGCCGGTGCTGCCGGGCGGCAGCTCGCGGCCGTCCTCGTCGATGATGCGCACGTCGGCGCCGGTGGCGGGGCGGCCGACGGTGTGCAGCTTGTGCGGGAACTGGTCGGCGAACAGCAGGCAGCCGCCGCCGCCTTCGGTCATGCCGTAGAGCTCGGTCAGCGCGCCGGGCCAGCGCCGCAGGATCTCGGCCTTCAGCGCCGGGCTGCACGGCGCGCTGGTGCAGAACTTGTACTGGAAGGCGGACAGATCGTGCTGGTCGAACGCCGGATGCGCCAGCAGGCGCTGGTACTGCACCGGCACCAGCATGGTGTGGGTGACGCGATGCCGCTGCGCCAGCGCCAGGTACAGGCCCGCATCGAACCTGGCCATCAGGATGGCCGTGCCGCCCAGGCCGATGGTGGGGAAGAAGCTGGCCAGCGTGGTGTTGGAATACAGCGGCGTCGACAGCAGCGTGATCGCGTGCGTGCCATAGCCGGTGGCGGCACCGCGCGACACGTGGGCCCAGCGCATGCCGTGCGACTGCACGATGCCCTTGGGCGCGCCGGTGGTGCCGGATGAATAGATGATGTTGAGCGGCAGCTCCGGGCGGATCTCGGGTTCCGCCACCGGCGTGCCGGCGGGCGCCAGCCAGTCCGCGTACGGCACGCCCGCGTCGCTGCCGTCGAGCGCGACCACCGGCGTGCCGGCCAGCCTGGCGCGCACCGGCGCCAGCACGTCGGCGACGCTGGCGTCGGTGAACAAGATGCGCGCGCCAGCGTCGGCAATCATGCCCGCCAGGCTGTCGGGCGTGGACGACGGCGCCAGCGGCGCGACCACCACGCCGGCGCGCACCGCGCCCAGGTATACCGCGGCGTATTCGATCGACGACGCGGCGCAGATGGCGATGGCTTCGCCGGGCCGCACGCCATCGCGCGCCAGCGCCGCGGCAATGCGGTCCATGGCCGCGTCGAGCCCGGCGTAGTCGAGCACGCGTTCGCCATGCATCAGCGCGGGTTGGGCCGGGCGCTGCGCGGCATGCTCGCGCACGAGCACGGACATGGTGGTGAAAGGACGTTGGAGCGGAGTCGGTTGGGTCATGTGGGGCAGTGTGGGTGGATGCGGCAAGCCTTACTGGATCTGCGCGCCGGAGTCCTTCACCACCTTGCTCCAGCGGTTGATCTCGGCGTCGATATGGGTGCGCAGCGCGGCGGGTGTCGAGCCCACCGGTTCATAGCCGTTGGCTGCCAGCGTGGCCTTGAGCTCCGGCTGGCGCAGCACGGTGGCAATCTCGGTGCTGAGCCGGTCGATCACGGGCTGCGGCGTGCCGGCCGGTGCCAGCATCGCGTACCAGCCGGTGATGCTGATGCCGGGCACGCCGGCCTCGGCCAGCGTCGGCACCTCGGGCGCGACCGCGGCGCGCTGGCTGCCGGTGACGGCGAGCGCGCGCAGCTTGCCGCTCTTCACGTGCGGCAGCGTGGTCGAGATACTGTCGAAGGTGAGCTGGACTTCACCCGACAGCATCGCCGTGACCACCTGCGCGCTGCCCTTGTACGGCACGTGAGTCATCTTGATGCCCGCCACCGAATCGAACAACTCGCCGGCCAGGTGGCCGGTATTGCCGTTGCCCGCCGAGGCAAAGGTCAGCCTGCCGGGCGCGGCCTTGGCCTCGGCGATCAGCTCCTTCACATTGGTGGCCTGCAGCGACGGGCTGCCGGCCAGGATCATCGGCAGGTTGGCCACCAGCGACACCGGCGCGAAATCCTTGCGGGTGTCGTACGGCAGCTTGGGATACAGGCTGGCATTGATGGCATGCGCGGCCAGCACCATGATCAGCGTGTAGCCGTCGGGTTTGGCGCGCGCCAGCGCCTGGCTGGCGATGGTGCCGCCGGCGCCCGGCCGGTACTCCAGCACCACCGGCTGGCCCAGGCGCTCCTGCAGCTTCGCGGCGACGGGGCGCGCCAGCAAGTCGGCGCTGCCGCCGGGCGGGTAGGGGATCAGCAGCTGGATCGGACGTGCCGGCCAGGTCTCGCTGGCGGCGCTGGCGGGCAGGGCAGCGGCTGCGGTGGCCAGCATGGCGGCCAGCCATGCGCGGCGGCCCAGGGCGGGGCGCGGAGTGGATGCCATCGGTTGTCTCCTCGTTGTGCCGGCCGCGCACGCAGCCGGGATCCCTGCGCCGGAGCCGGCGGGGAAGTGGATGTCACCAACGGTAATGGCGTCAGGCTGCCAGCGGAATTCTTAAATCGATAAGTCTGGCTTTTTGCGGGCGAAGCGGTACCGGGAATCCGCGGGCCGGCAACCGGTTTCGACTAATGGCTGGTCGGATGCGGCGGGCTGAACCAGTAGGGCACCAGCGCGGCGGCGATCAGCACCGCCGCCGACAGGAAGATGGCCGCATAGGTGGACGGCAGCGGCCAGCCGCGCACATGGCCGGCATTGGCAATCAGACCGAAGGCCCATGAGGTCAGTGCCGAGCCCAGGAACACGAAGGTATTGAGCAGCCCCAGCCCGCGCCCGCGCTGCGAAGGCGGGATCAGCCCGCGGCCCTGCGCCATCACCAGCGGATGCAGCATGCCGATGGTCGACAGCAGCGCCATCATCGCCACGCCATGGCCGACGCCGCGATCCGGCCACAGCGACAGCACCACGCCCCCGGCCATGGCAAGGCACGACCAGCCGGCGATGGTCGCCTTGAGCGTGCTGCGCCGCACCAGCACCGGCAGCACGAAGGCGGTCAGGAAGCCGGCCAGGCTCAGCAGCGTCAGCGCCACGCCGCGCGGCGCCGAGCCCAGGCTGAACACGTCGGCCAGGTAGGGCCCGCTCCAGGCGTTGCGGAAGGCGGTGCCGGCGGCCATCGCCACGCACAGCGGAATCAGCGTCCACAACGGCGCCAGCTTCAGCAGCTGCAGGCTTTCCGACAGCATCGCCGGCCACGACGCGCTGCGGGCCTCGGCATGGCCCTGGTCGCGCACGCAGCGCCACACGCCATAGCAGGCCGCCACCATGCCCAGCGCCGAGACCGCCATCGACGGCCGCCAGCCCGCCACCGAGATGGCCCAGCCCAGCGGCGCGGTCGCGCACAGCGAGCCGATCATGCCGGTGGCGTTGGAGCGGCTGACCACGCGGGTGTAGTCGCGCTCGGACAACTGCTCCGAGGCGAAATGCAGCAGCCCCATGAACACCGGCGCGCACGCCAGCCCCAGGCCCATCTGCGCCAGCGTGGCCGCGCCGCCGTTGGGCGCCAGCACGAACAGGATCGACGACAGCGCGCCCACCGCCAGCAGCAGCGCGGTCGGACGGCCCACGCCATAGCGGTCGAAGGCGATGCCGACCGGAATCTGCGCCACGGCGAAGGCCAGGAAGAACGACGACGACAGCGCGCCGAAGCCTGCCGGCGACAAGCCGAAATCGTGCTGCAGCTCCGGCGCCATCACCGCCAGGCACGAGCGGAAGAACTGGCTGAGCGCGAACGCAAAGGTCAGGATGGCGATGCCGCGCACGGCATACGCGGCCGGGCTGCGCGCGGGCAGGGCGGCGGCGCCTGGAGGCGCTCCGGAAGGGGGGATATTGCTGGGGGTCACGGCGTCAGTGGCGCTGTCTCTGCAGCGAGTGTAGGGCCTGCGCGCGTTGCCGGATCAACGGTTGGCCGGTGTTCGCCCAGATTGCGCGGGCGACGCGCTGCGATACCGATTGGGTGCTCCCTCTCCCGCAAGCGGGCGAGGGGAGCAAACCGGCGCGGGATTTACCGCATCAGCCCGGCAGGGCGTCGTACGTCAGCAGGAACACCTGCTCATCCCCCGCGCTGACCGGCAACCAGACGATCTCCAGCTCCGGGAAGGCGGCCTCCACATTGGCATGCTCGTTGCCGATCTCCACCACCAGCACGCCGCCCGGATTCAGGCGCGCCCTGGCGCCGGCGATGATCCGCCGCACCACGTCCATGCCGTCGTCGCCGCCGGCCAGCGCGATGCGCGGCTCGGCCTGGTATTCCGCCGGCAGCGCCTGCATCGACGCCTCATTGACGTACGGCGGGTTGGTCAGGATCACATCGTAGGTCGCGCCATGCGGCAGCGGCGCATACAGGTCGCCCTGGTAGAGACGGATGCGGTCGTCCATCTTGTAGTCGGCGACGTTGCGGCGCGCCACGGCAAGCGCGTCGGGCGAGATGTCGACCGCGTCGATCTTCGCGTTCGGCCACACATGCGCGGCCACGATCGGCAGGCAGCCAGAGCCGGTGCACAGCTCCAGCACCGGGCCGATGCTGCTGCTTTCGCCGACCCAGGGCTCCAGCCCTTCCTGCAGCAGTTCGCCGATAAAGCTGCGCGGCACGATCACGCGCGAATCGACGTAGAAACGCAGGCCGTGCATATAGGCCTCGTGCGTGATGTAGGCGGCCGGCACGCGCTCGTTGACGCGGCGGTCGATCACCTTCAGCACGGCCTCGACTTCCTCGGGCAGCAGCCGCGCATCGAGGAACGGGTCGAGCGTATCGAGCGGAAGGTTGAGCGTATGCAGCACCAGGTAGGCGGCCTCGTCATAGGCGTTGGCGCTGCCGTGGCCAAAGGACAGGCGCGCGGCGGTAAAGCGCGACACGGCCAGGCGCAGCAGGTCGCGCACGGTGCGCAGGGGAGAGGGCGTTGCCATGGAATGGTTGTCTTTGCGAAAAAAATCAGGCGATCAGGCGTTCCAGCACGCCACGGTACACGTTCTTCAGCGGCTCGATGAAGCGCACTTCGACGTGCTCGTCGATCTTGTGGATGCTGGCGTTGGGCGGGCCGAACTCGATCACCTGCGGGCAGATCTTGGCGATAAAGCGTCCGTCCGAGGTGCCGCCGGTGGTCGACAGCTCGGTGTCGAAGCCGGTCTCGGCCTTGATCGCCGACGACAGCGCCTCGGACAGCTCGCCGCGCGGGGTCAGGAAGGGCTCGCCGCCCAGGGTCCAGTCGAGCGTGTAGTCGAGGCTGTGGCGGTCCAGGATGGCGTGCACGCGCGCCTTCAGGCCGTCGGGCGTGCTCGCCGTCGAGAAGCGGAAATTGAAGTCGATGGTGACGTGGCCCGGGATCACGTTGGTGGCGCCGGTGCCGCCGTGGATGTTCGACATCTGCCAGCTGGTGGGCGGGAAGTACTCGTTGCCCGCATCCCATGCTTCGGCGGCCAGTTCGGCCAGCGCCGGGGCGGCGTCATGGATCGGGTTGCGGCCCAGATGCGGGTAGGCGATATGGCACTGGATGCCCTTCACCGTGAGCTTGCCCGACAGCGATCCGCGGCGGCCGTTCTTGACCATGTCGCCGAGCGCGTTGACCGAGGTCGGCTCGCCGATCACGCAGTAGTCCAGGCGTTCGCCGCGCGCGGACAGCGCCTCGACCACCTTGACGGTGCCGTCGTGCGCGGGGCCTTCCTCGTCGCTGGTGATCAGGAAGCCGATCGAACCGGCATGCGCGGGATGGGCCTTGACGAACTCTTCCACCGCCACCACGAAGCCGGCGATCGAGGTCTTCATGTCGGCGGCGCCGCGGCCGTACAGCTTGCCGTCGCGGTGGGTCGGCGCGAACGGGTCGGAATGCCATTGCTCCAGCGGGCCGGTCGGCACCACGTCGGTATGGCCGGCGAACACCAGCAGCTTGCCGTCCTTGCCCTGGGTGCCGCGCCTGACCGCCCACAGGTTGGTCACGCGGAAATCGTCGGGCCCGCTGACCAGCGCTTCGCAATCGAAGCCAAGCGCCTTGAGGCGGGTTTCCAGGATGGCCTGGCAGCCTTCGTCGGCGGGCGTGACGGAGCGGCGGCTAATCAGGTCTTCGGTAAGGGCGAGGGTGGGGTTCATCGGGCGGCGGAATAAAAAATCAGAACTGGCTGGCGTACTGGTCGGCGGAGAAGCCCACCATCACCTTGCCATCGTGGGCCAGCACCGGGCGCTTGATCAGCGACGGGCTTTGCTGCATCAGCGCGATCGCGCCGGCTTCTTCGTCGGCGCGAGCCTTGTCGGCGTCGGACAGCGCGCGCCAGGTGGTGCCCTTGCGGTTGAGCAGCGTGGCCAGCGGCACGTGCCGCAGCCAGCCACGCAGCATGGCCGCGTCCACGCCCTGCTTCTTGAAGTCGTGGAAGGTGTAGGCCACGCCGTTGGCATCCAGCCAGGTGCGGGCCTTCTTGACGGTATCGCAGTTGGGAATGCCGTAGAGCAGGACGGTCATGGCAAGTCTTGATGGAGTTCGATGGGGAAGCCCGCGGCTTCAGCGCAACAGCAGGTTCAGCGCGATCACCAGGCCGCCCAGGCCCAGCGCCACGCCGCCCATCGCCACCGCCGTCATCAGGCGCAGGCGCCGGTCCAGCCGGGCAGCTTCCTTGCGCAGCGCGTCGATGGTGATGGCATGTTGCTCGGCCAGCAGCTTGACGGCCTCGGCCTGCTGCACCAGCGCGGCTTCCAGTTCGGCGATGCGGGCCGCCGGGTCGCGCGCGTCGGCCACCGCGCCTTCGGGCGTGCCGTCCTTGCGCTTGTTCTTCTTCAGTTTCTCGAGGGTCTTGTTGGCCTGCTCGAGAATGGTGGGCAGCAGGGAAAGCACGGTGCTGACGGTGGTGGGATCCAGGGCCATGAGTCGCTTGCGGAGGGAGGGCATGTTCAGCCTGGCCAGGCGGGTGACGACGGTAAATCAGCCCCGGAGCCAGGCCCCGGGGCGTCGCGGCCCATGCGGGCCGCGAGCGGCGCTCAGTCGCCGCGCAGCAGGTCGTTCAGGCTGGTCTTGGCGCGGGTCTGCGCGTCGACCTTCTTGACGATCACGGCGCAGTACAGGCTGTACTTGCCGTCCTTGGACGGCAGGTTGCCCGCCACCACCACCGAGCCGGCCGGCACGCGGCCATAATGGATCTCGCCGGTTTCGCGGTCGTAGATCTTGGTCGACTGGCCCAGGTACACGCCCATCGAGATCACCGAGTTTTCCTCGACGATCACGCCTTCGACCACTTCCGAGCGCGCGCCGATAAAGCAGTTGTCTTCGATGATCACGGGGTTGGCCTGCAGCGGCTCCAGCACGCCGCCGATGCCCACGCCGCCTGACAGGTGCACGTTCTTGCCGATCTGCGCGCACGACCCGACCGTGGCCCAGGTGTCGACCATGGTGCCTTCATCGACATAGGCGCCGATGTTGACGTACGACGGCATCAGCACCGCGTTCTTTGCAATGAACGAACCGCGGCGCGCCACCGCGGGCGGCACCACGCGGAAGCCCGCCTTGGCGAAGTCGTCGCCGCTCCAGTTGGCAAACTTGGTCGGCACCTTGTCGTAGAACTGGGCGAAGCCGCCGGCGCTCATCGGCGCGTTGTCTTCCAGGCGGAACGACAGCAGCACGGCCTTCTTGACCCACTGGTTGACGATCCAGTCCTTGCCTTGCTTCTCGGCCACGCGCAGCGTGCCGGCATCGAGCTGGCCGATGACGTTGGCGACGGCCTCGCGGATGTCATTGGGGGCGGACTTCGGCGACAGGCTGGTGCGGTCTTCCCAGGCCTGGTCGATCAGGGCTTGCAGAGCTTGCGTCATGGTTGGATTCTCAGGGTTGATGTTGATGTTCGGTCGTCGAGTCTCAGCCTCGACCTCTTGTTTGCTCCCCTCTCCCGCTTGCGGGAGAGGGGCAGGGGGTGAGGGTGGGCGGTTCTACGGGCGTGGTGCCTTGCTAAACCACCCCTCACCCCGGCCCTCTCCCCATGAGGGGAGAGGGAGAACACAAATGGACAATCAGGCCTCAGCCGAGCCCTTTGCAGAATTCCACGATCCGCCGCGCCCCCTCCACGCATTCCTCCGGCGTCGCCACCAACGCCATGCGCACGCGGTTGGCGCCGGGGTTGATGCCGTCGGCTTCGCGCGCCAGGTAACTGCCCGGCAGCACGGTCACGTTCTGCTCGGCCAGCAGGCGCGCGGCGAACTCCGTATCGGACAGGCCGGTGCGCGAGACGTCGGCCCACAGGTAGAAGCCGGCATCGGGCAGCGCCACGTCGAGGACTTGCGCCAGCATCGGCGTGACTTCGCTGAACTTGCGCACGTAGGCGGCGCGGTTCTCGCGCACATGCGCTTCATCGTTCCACGCGGCGATGCTGGCGCTCTGCACCGCCGGGTTCATGGCGCCGCCGTGGTAGGTGCGGTAGAGCAGGAACTGCTTCAGCAGCGCGGCGTCGCCGGCGACGAAGCCCGAGCGCAGGCCCGGCACGTTGGAGCGCTTGGACAAGCTCGAGAACACCACCAGGCGCTCGAAGGGGTTGGCCCCGTTCGCACGGCCGAGCTTGTGCGCGGCCTCGAGCGCGCCCAGCGGCGCGCGGCCCTCGTCGAAATAGATCTCGGAATAGCACTCGTCGGAGGCGATCACGAAGCCGTAGCGGTCGGACAGCGCGAACAGCTGCCGCCAGTCTTCCAGCGACAGCACCGCGCCGGTCGGGTTGCCGGGGGTGCAGACAAAGAGCAGCTGCACCTTCTGCCAGACGTCGTCGGCAATGCGGTCGAAGGCCGGGGCGAAGTTGCGCGCCGGGTCGCTGTTGGCGAATACCGGGGTGGCGCCGGCCAGCAGCGCCGCACCTTCATAGATCTGGTAGAACGGGTTCGGGCACAGCACCAGCGCGCCCGGCCGGGTGCCGTCGACCACGGTCTGGGCGAAGGCGAACAGCGCCTCGCGCGAGCCGGTCACGGGCAGCACTTCGGTGGCGGCATTGACCTTGGGCAGGCCGTAGCGGCGCTCCAGCCAGCCCGCGATGCACTGCCGTAGTGCATCGGAACCCGCCGTTGTGGGATAATTTGCCAGCCCCGCAAGCGACTCTGCCAGCGCTTGCTTGATGAACGCAGGCGTCGGATGCTTGGGTTCACCGATGCCGAAGCTGATGGCCGGCTTGTCGGCAGCCTTTACTTGCGCAAAGAGCACCCGCAGTTTCTCGAACGGGTAGGGCTGGAGCAGGTCGAGGCGCGGATTCACGGTGTCAGTCGGGGCCGGTTAAAACGACGCATTATAGAGGAACGGCGCGGGTTTCCGTGCGCCGGCCCGGCCCGCCAGGCGGTCTTTGGCGAGGGTTGGGCCGCCACGGATGGCGGGCATCACGCCACGGTGATGCCGCCGGCGCCGTCCGGACGCTGCCTGCCGCGCATGGCGGGCGGGCCGGCTCGCCTCGCACCGATTCCCTTTATGAGCACAAATTCAGTTGCGGCGCCGCTGGCGCCGGCCGACCGCCATGCGGTCAAGGCATCGCTTTCCGTCCTGATCGGCGCCTCGGTGTGGGGCATCGCCTGGTTCCCGTACCGCGTGCTGGCCGGCTGGGGCCTGGGCGGCATGCATGCCGCGGCGCTGGTCAGCGCGGTCGCGGCGGTGCTGTCGCTGCTGGCGTTCCGCCGCCACCTGGGCGGGCTGCGGCCGCACTGGCTGTTCCTGGCGATCGGCCTGGCGGCGGGCGTGACCAACGCCGGCTTCGTCTGGGGCAGCGTCAACGGGCATGTGATGCGCGTGCTGCTGCTGTTCTACCTGACGCCGGTCTGGACCGCGCTGTTCGCACGGCTGTTCCTGGGCGAGCGGCTGTCGGCGGCCGGGCTGGCGCTGGTGGGGCTGGCGCTGTTCGGCGCCGGGCTGATGCTGTGGACGCCGGAGGTCGGCGTGCCGCTGCCCGGCTCGGCCGCGGAATGGTCGGGGCTGGTCGGCGGCATGGGCTTTGCCGTCAACAATGTGCTGTCGCGCCGCGCCGGGCAGCGCTTTCCGGACACCGACGCCCGCGTACGCACGGTGGTGGTCTACCTCGGCTGCACCGTGGTCGGTGTGCCGGCCGCGCTGCTGCTCGACGGTCCGGCGGTGGCGGTGGTGCCGGGCGCGCAGGTCAGCGCGGCGATGCTGGTGCTGGGGCTGGCGGCGGTGCTGGTGGTCAGCAACTCGGTGGTGCAGTACGGGTTGCAGCGGTTGCCGGCCAACCGCGTGTCGCTGCTGATGCTGTTCGAGATCGTTATCGCCGCGGTGTCGTCATGGTGGCTGGCGACCGAGGTGCTGAGCTGGAAGGAGGCCGCGGGCGGCCTGTGCATCATCGCCGCCGGCGCCTTGTCCGGGCTGGTGCACCGCAGCCGCGCCGCGCCCGCGCCGGCCGCGGGCGCCGAGGCCGCGGCCTGCCACTAGCTCCGGCGCAACTCAGTGCAGGATCACCCGCGACACCATCGCCACCAGCGGCGCGCGCACCGCGCGCTCCACGCCGCGGTGCAGCTGCAGCGGCCGCAGCAGCATCTTGACCGTCATCTCGATCGGGATGTTGCGGCGGATCACGCCTGACACGCGCGTATTGAGCGCCCGCACTTCCGCTTCCGGCACCGACTCGACCCCGCGTTCCATGCGCAGCACGTTGCGCAGCGCGATCGCCGCGTCCTCGTTCTTGATCTCCAGCAGCCGGCGCGCCACCGCACCCAGCACGCGCAGCCGGCCCAGGCGCTCGGCCTCGGCGAAGCGGTTGAAGAAGTGGAGGAAGTGCTTGTAGTGCCGCACCTCGTCGTTTGAGATGCGCCGCGTCAGGTCGCGCAGCACCGGTTCGTCGCTGGCCCGCTCCAGCGCCCGGTAGTAGGCAGCCGTGCCGGTTTCCACCACGCAGCGGGCCGCCATTTCCAGCGCCTCGGTGGGCTCGAACTGGTCGATCGAGCAGGTCTGGCTGTATTCGGCGAAGAAGCGCGCATAGCCTCGCTCCCAGTCGAATTCCGGCCAGACATGCTCGACATAGCGCCGCAGCGCCAGGCCATGCTGCAGCTCCTCGGCTTCCCAGTGCTCGGACAGCCAGCCGGCGGCTTCGGGCACGCGGGCGTAATAAGTGGCCAGGTTGCCGGCATAGGTGTCGGAGCCGCTCTCGATAAACGAGGCCGACACCAGCAGGTAGAACAGGTCCCGATCGCCGCGCACGCGCGCGACGTCGATCGCCTCGTATCGGATGTCGTCGACAGACCACGGCCGGTCGGCCGCTGACGGTTCACTCATGCTCTGTCCTCCTGGTTGGCCAAAGGCTGCAAGGGGCGTTCATGGCGCGTGGGACCGGAGCGCATCCGGCATCACGCCGACAGAGCAGAGACTAGCATTTACCCTAATTAGTTTCAGGGCGAGGGCCAGGGCAAGCGTGGCGGGCTGCCCACGCGTGGTCTGCCAAAGTGCTTGCGAAACCGCTTGTAAGGGTCGGAAAGGCAAGGGAATTCCACTGCCCGGCGACCACCCGGGGACGACCCCAAACGGGCCGGCGAAGGCATCTGCGATGGTATGATTAGCCCCAATTCTCGGGCTGGAGGGGTGTTTTGAGGTGCTGGCGTCACGCCGCCCCGGTCCCCGCGCAGCCCGGCTTTTCCGAACCGTGCAATAGCCCCGAAACCCGATACCAGGCCGCCCCCGCTTTACCGCCGGAGTGGCCGATACCACACGAGAAACCGTGCGACTATCCTCGATCAAACTGGCGGGCTTCAAGTCATTCGTCGATCCCACCAATTTCCAGGTGCCGGGCCAACTGGTCGGCATCGTCGGTCCCAACGGCTGCGGCAAATCCAACATCATCGATGCGGTGCGCTGGGTGCTGGGCGAGTCACGCGCGTCCGAGCTGCGTGGCGAGTCCATGCAGGACGTCATCTTCAACGGCTCGACCGCGCGCAAGCAGGCCGGCCGCGCCAGCGTCGAGCTGGTGTTCGACAACGCCGAAGGCCGCGCCGCGGGCCAGTGGAGCCAGTACGCCGAAGTCGCGGTCAAGCGCGTGCTGACCCGCGACGGCACCTCGTCCTACTACATCAACAACCAGCCGGTGCGCCGGCGCGACATCCAGGACATCTTCCTGGGCACGGGCCTGGGCCCGCGCGCCTACGCCATCATCGGCCAGGGCATGATCTCGCGCATCATCGAGGCCAAGCCCGATGACATGCGCATCTTCCTGGAAGAGGCGGCGGGCGTGTCCAAGTACAAGGAGCGCCGCCGCGAGACCGAGAACCGGCTGTCCGACACACGCGAAAACCTGACCCGGGTCGAAGACATCCTGCGCGAGCTCGGCAGCAATCTCGAAAAACTCGAAGGCCAGGCCGAAGTGGCGCAGCGCTTCAAGACGCTGCAGGCCGACGGCGAAGAAAAGCAGCACCTGCTGTGGCTGCTGCGCAAGCGCGAGGCGCAGCAGGAGCAGGAGCGCCACCAGCGCGCCATCGAGCAGGCCCAGATCGACCTGGAAGCGCAGACCGCGCAGTTGCGCCATGTCGAGGCCGAGCTGGAAACCATGCGCGCCGCGCACTATGCCGCGTCGGATGGCATGCACGCGGCCCAGGGCGCCCTGTACGAAGCCAATGCCGAGGTCAGCAAGCTCGAGGCCGAGATCCGCTACGTGGTCGAGTCGCGCAACCGCGTGCAGGCCCAGATCGCCGCGCTGATCGCGCAGCGCGAGCAATGGCAGGGCAAGGCCGAGCAGGCCACCGACGAGCTCGCGCAGGCCGAGGAAAACCTGGCCGTGGCCGAAGGCCGCACGGTCGAGGCGCAGGAGGCCGTGGCGCAGCAGAACGACGAGCTGCCGACGCTGGAAGCGCAATGGCGCGACGCCCAGCAGCTGCTCAACGAGCAGCGCGCCGGCATCATGCAGGCCGAGCAGGCGCTGAAGCTGGAAGCCGCGCAGCAGCGCAGCGCCGACCAGATGCTGCAGCAGCTGGAACAGCGCCGCGAACGGCTGTCGGCCGAAGACAAGGGCCTGGACCGCCCCGACGAAACCCGGCTGGAGCAGGCCCGGGCCGAACTGGCCGAGCAGGAAGCGCTGGTCGAGGAAGCCCAGGCCGTGCTCGCCGACGCCGAAGAGAACGTGCCGCGCCTGGATGAGGCGCGCCGCGCCGCGCAGGCGCGCGTGCACAGCGAAGCCGCCGCCATCGCCACGCTCGAGGCGCGCCTGTCGGCGCTGCGCCAGTTGCAGGAAAACGTGCAGACCGACGGCAAGGTACAGCCGTGGCTCGCCAAACATGAACTCGCCGAGCTGCCGCGGCTGTGGAAGAAGGTGCATATCGAGCCGGGCTGGGAGAACGCGCTCGAATCCGTGCTGCGCGAGAAGCTGGCCGCGCTGGAAGTGTCGAACCTGGACTGGGTCAAGGCCTTCCTGTCCGACGCGCCGCCGGCCAAGCTGGCGTTCTACTCGCCGCCGGCCGCGGCCCGTCCGCTGGAAACGCCTGCGGGCCTGCGCCCGCTGATGGCGCTGGTGCAGATCACCGAGCCGGGGATCCGCGCGGTGATGCAGGACTGGCTGGCCGACGTCTATGTCGCCACCGACATGGCGCAGGCGCTGGCCGCGCGCAACACGCTGCCCGAAGGCGCCTCGTTCGTGGTCGCCGAAGGCCACCTGGTGGGCCGCAACGCGATCCAGATCTACGCCGCCGATTCCGAGCAGGCCGGCATGCTCGCGCGCGAGCAGGAAATCGAAAACCTGCACAAGCAGGCGCGCGCGCAATTGCTGCTGTCCGACGAAGCCAAGACCGAAGCGGTGCGCGCCGAAGCGGCCTACACCCAGGCCAGCCAGGCGCTGGGCGACGCCCGTGCCCGCGCCGAGCAGGCCACCCGCCGCGTGCACACGCTGCAGATGGACGTGCTCAAGCTGTCGCAGGCGATGGAGCGCTATGCCGCCCGCAGCGGCCAGATCCGCCAGGAACTGGAAGAGATCCACGCGCAGATCGAAGAGCAGCGCGCGATCCGCGCAGAATCCGAAGCCAGCTTCGAGCAGCACGACGCCGCGCTGGCCGAGATGCAGGCCACCCACGAAGACCAGCAGATGGCCTTCGAGGCGCTGGACAGCAAGCTCTCCGGCGCGCGCCACCAGCTGCGCGACCTCGAGCGCGCCGCGCAGGAGGCGCTGTTCGCGGAGCGCAACCTGGCCAGCCGCATCGACGAGCTGCGCCGCAATATCCAGGTGGCGGCGGACCAGGCCGAGCGCATCGCCGAATCGCTGGAGAACGCCCGCGCCGAACTCGAGACCATCAACGAGCAGACCGCGCATACCGGCCTGCAGGAAGCGCTGGAGCGCCGTGCGGAGAAGGAAGAGAAGCTGACCATCGCGCGCACCGAGCTCGATGCGCTGTCGGCGCAGCTGCGCCAGCACGACGAGCAGCGCCTGGCCGCCGAGCGCAGCCTGCAGCCGCTGCGCGACCGCATCACCGAGCTGCAGCTCAAGGAACAGGCGGCGCGCCTGAACCAGGAGCAGTTCAGCGAGCAGCTGAGCGCCGCCGCGGTGGATGAGGCCGCGCTGGCTGAAAAGCTGACCGGCGAGCTCAAGCCGTCCTACCTGCAGGGCGAAGTCACGCGCATCAACAACGCCATCAACGCGCTCGGCCCGGTCAACATGGCCGCGCTCGACGAACTGGCCGCGGCGCGCGAGCGCAAGACCTTCCTCGACGCGCAGTCGGCCGACTTGAACGACGCCATCGGCACGCTCGAGGACGCGATCGCCAAGATCGACCAGGAAACCCGCGCGCTGCTGCAAGGCACCTTCGACCAGGTCAACCACCATTTCGGCGAGCTGTTCCCGTCGCTGTTCGGCGGCGGCCAGGCGCGCCTGATCATGACCGGCGAGGAAATCCTCGATGCCGGCGTGCAGGTGATGGCGCAGCCGCCGGGCAAGAAGAACTCGACCATCCACTTGCTGTCGGGTGGCGAGAAGGCGCTGACCGCGATCGCGCTGGTGTTCGCGATGTTCCAGCTGAACCCGGCGCCGTTCTGCCTGCTGGACGAGGTGGATGCGCCGCTGGACGACGCCAATACCGAGCGCTACGCCAATATGGTGGCGCGCATGTCGGACAAGACCCAATTCGTTTTTATCTCACATAACAAGATCGCCATGGAAATGGCTCATCAACTGATTGGCGTGACCATGCAGGAGCAGGGCGTTTCACGGATCGTGGCCGTGGATATGGATGCAGCCGTGTCGATGGCGGAGGCAGCATGAAGCTCAATATGGACCTGCAGACCGCGCTGATCGTCGCGGGCCTGGTTTTCGTGGTGCTGGTGTTCGGCTACAACCAGTGGCAGATCCGCAAGGCGCGCCGCCCGCGCGAGCTGCGGCCCGAAGACGACCTGCCGCCGATGCGCGAGCCGGTGGTCGGCCAGAGCACCGCGCCGGAAACCGCCGCGCGCCTGCACGAAGCCGCCGCCGAGCAGCCGCCGCGGCGCGAGCCCACGCTGGCGCAGGCACCGGCCGGCACCGGTGCCGCCGTGGCCGGCAACAACCACGTCGCCGCGGCCGCGGCCGCGGCGGCCAGCAGCGCCGATGCCGACGAAGCCGTCGCCGAGGAAGTCGCGGTCGGGGCCGCGGCGTCGCGCGCATCGGAGGACGAGGCGGATGCCGCTATCGCCGTGGCACCGGCGCCAGCTCCCGCTCCCACGCCTGCGCCTGCGCCCGAGCCGGCGCCTGCACCGGCTCCGGTCGCTGCGGTACCGGACGGCCAGCCCGCGCCAGCCATCGTCGATCCGCTGATCGACTGCATCGTGCCGCTGCACCTGGAACGCAAGGCGTCCGGCGACCGTATCCTGCCGCTGACCGGCCGGCTGCGCCGCGCCGGCACCAAGCCGGTCCATATCGAAGGCCTGCGTGCCGAAGCCAACGCGTGGGAGCCCGTCACCGCCGGCCATCAGTACGAAGACCTGCAGGTCGGCGTGCAGCTGGCCAACCGCGGCGGCCCGCTCAATGCGCTGGAGTTCTCCGAATTCGTCACCGCGGTCGAGTCGCTGGCCGAGTCGCTCGACGCCTCGGCCGACCTGCCGGACATGGGCGAGACCGTCGCCAACGCGCGCGAGCTCGACGCCTTTGCCGCCGCCTGCGACGTGCAGCTGGGCGTCAACGTGATCTCCGACGGCGCGCCATGGTCGGCCGCCTACGTGCAGAACGTGGCGACGCAGGACGGATTGGTGCTGTCGCGCGACGGCACCCGCTTTATCCGCTACCAGGCCAATGCCGAGGGCGTGCAGCGCCCGCTGTTCACGCTGCAGTTCGGCGACACCAACTTCCTGCGCGACGACCTCACCGTCAAGTCCGGCCGCCAGATCACGCTGCTGCTCGACGTGCCGGTGGCCGACCAGGCCGCCAGGCCGTTCAAGACCGTGTGCGAGTACGGCCATACGCTGGCCCAGCGCATGGGCGCGCAACTGGTCGACGACAATATGCGGCCGCTGACCGAAGCGTCGTTCGTCGCCATCTTCAACCAGCTCGAGGCGCTGTACCAGAAGCTGGAAGCGCGCGGCATGCCGGCCGGTTCGCCGGTGGCGCTGCGACTGTTCAGCAACTAGCCGGAGCCTGCCATGACCGCAACACACCGCGGCGCGCAGGCAGATGCCTCCGCGCCCGCCGGCGCCTTGCCGGCCGACGCCGCCGCCAGCCGCGTGGCCTGGCTGCGCGAAGAGCTGGACCGCCACAACTACCAGTATTACGTGCTGGACGCGCCCACCGTTCCCGATGCGGAATACGATGCGCTGTTCAGCGAGCTGATGGCGCTGGAGCTCGAGCATCCCGAGTTGCAGACGCCGGACTCGCCCACGCAGCGCGTGGGCGGCGAGCCGCTGGCGGCGTTCGACTCGGTGCGGCACCGGGTGCCGATGCTGTCGCTCAACAACGCCTTCGCCGACGACGATGTGTTGAACTTCGACCGCCGCTGCGCGCAGGGGCTGGGCCGCAGCGCGCCCGCGGCGGGCGAGGCCGACCTGTTCAGCGCCGCCGACGCGGTCGAGTACGCGTGCGAGCTGAAGTTCGACGGCCTGGCCATGTCGCTGCGTTATGAAGACGGCCGCCTGGTGCAGGCCGCGACCCGGGGCGATGGCGAGACCGGCGAGGATGTCACCGTCAACGTGCGCACCATCAAGGCAATTCCGCTCAAGCTGCGGGGCCAGGCGCCAGCGGTGCTGGAGGTGCGCGGCGAGGTCTTCATGTTCCGCCGCGACTTCGACAAGCTCAACGCGCGCCAGGCCGAGGCCGGCGAGAAGACCTTCGTCAATCCGCGCAATGCTGCCGCCGGCAGCCTGCGCCAGCTCGATCCGCGCATCACGGCGCGGCGTCCGCTGTCGTTCTTCGCCTACGGGCTGGGCGAACTGCAGGGCGTGGAGCGGCCGCCGACCCACAGCGCCATGCTCGACGGCTTTGCCGCGCTGGGTTTGCCGGTGTGCAAGGACCGTGCGGTGGTGAAGGGCGCGCAGGGGCTGCTCGATTTCTATCGCGACATCGGCAAGCGCCGTGACGAACTGCCCTACGACATCGACGGCGTGGTCTACAAGGTCAACGCGCTGGCCGAGCAGGAGCGCCTGGGCTTTGTCTCGCGCGCGCCGCGCTTTGCGCTGGCGCACAAGTTCCCGGCGCAGGAAATGACCACCATCGTCGAGGACATCGAGGTGCAGGTCGGCCGCACCGGCGCGATCACGCCGGTGGCGCGGCTCAGGCCGGTGTTCGTCGGCGGCGTGACCGTGACCAACGCCACGCTGCACAACGAGGACGAGATCCGCCGCAAGGACGTGCATGTCGGCGACACCGTGATCGTGCGCCGCGCCGGCGACGTGATCCCGGAAGTCGTCGCCGTGGTGGCCGAGCGGCGCCCGGCCGACGCCCGCGCGTTCGTGATGCCGACCGCCTGCCCGGTGTGCGGCTCGCATATCGAGAAGCTCGAGGACGAGGCCATCGCCCGCTGCACCGGCGGCCTGATCTGCGCGGCGCAGCGCAAGCAATCGCTGCTGCATTTCGCGCAGCGGCGCGCCATGGATATCGAAGGCCTGGGCGACAAGCTGGTCGAGCAACTGGTTGACCAGGGCATCGTGCGCACGCCGGCCGACCTGTACAAGCTCGGCATTGCCAAGCTGGCTGCGCTGGAGCGCATGGCCGACAAGTCGGCCGCCAACCTGGTGACGGCGATCGACAAGTCGCGCGCGACCACCATGAACCGCTTTATCTTCGCGCTTGGCATCCGCCACGTCGGCGAAGCCACTGCCAAGGACCTGGCCCGGCACTTCGGCAAGCTGGATGCACTGTTGGCGGCCGACGAAGCGGCGCTGCTCGAGGTCAACGATGTCGGCCCGGTGGTGGCGCAGTCGATCGCCAACTTCCTCGCCGAGCCGCACAACGTCGAGGTCATCGAGCAACTGCGCGCCGCCGGCGTACACTGGCCGGAAAGCGAGCCGGTGGCAAAGGCGCCGGCGCCGCTGTCAGGCAAGACCTTTGTGCTGACCGGCACGCTGCCGACGCTGTCGCGCGAAGACGCCAAGGAACTGCTGGAAGCCGCCGGCGCCAAGGTGGCGGGGTCGGTGTCGAAGAAGACCGACTACGTGGTCGCCGGCGCCGAGGCCGGCAGCAAGCTGGACAAGGCCGAGGCGCTGGGCGTGCCGGTGCTGGACGAGGCCGGCATGCTGGCCCTGCTGGCGCAAGCCGGCGCCGCGCCGGCCGAGGAATAACCGGGGAACGGAACCATGATCCGCGAGATTCTCAAGATGGGCGATCCGCGCCTGCTGCAGGTGGCGCGGCCGGTGGAGCGCTTCAACACGCCGGAGCTGCGCACGCTGATCGAAGACATGTTCGACACCATGGACCACGCCAACGGCGCGGGGCTGGCCGCGCCGCAGATCGGCGTGGACCTGCAGGTGATGATCTTCGGCTTCGACCGCAATCCGCGCTACCCGGACGCGCCCACCGTGCCCAAGACGGTGCTGATCAACCCGGTGCTGGAAATGCAGTCCGACGAGATGGAGGACGGCTGGGAAGGCTGCCTGTCGGTGCCGGGCCTGCGCGGTGTGGTGCCGCGCCACCTGCGCCTGAAGTACAGCGGCTACGACCTGATGGGCAACCGCATCGAACGCGTGGCCGAGGGCTTCCATGCGCGCGTGGTGCAGCATGAGTGCGACCACCTGCAGGGGATTCTTTATCCGATGCGGATCAGGGATTTTTCGAACTTCGGGTTTACCGAGGTTCTGTTTCCGGATTTGCCGGCGAACAGCGACGATTGAAGGGCGATGCCAATCGGCACGCTGCTGGTTTGCTCCCCTCTCCCCCTGGCGGGAGAGGGAGTACCAAATCGGTACAGGGATGAGGTGGTGGCGATTTGCCAAGACCCCTCAAAACAAAAGCGGCCATCAAGGCCGCTTTTTTTTATCAGAACTTCTCGAACTGTCCCAGGAAGCGCCACTTGCCCGGCGGCAGATCCCCCAGCACCACGCGCCCCATGCGCACGCGCTTGAGGCCCACCACCTGCAGCCCCACCTGTTCGCACATGCGGCGGATCTGGCGCTTGCGGCCCTCGCGCAGCACGAAGCGCAACTGCTCTTCGTTCTGCCAGCTGACCTTGGCCGGCTTGAGCGGCACGCCGTCCAGCGACAGGCCGTGGCGCAGCAGCTCCAGGTCATCGGCCGGGAATTCCGCGCTGATGTTGCGCTCGACCGGCCCGTGCGGCGAGTGCCAGACCACGCGCACCAGGTATTCCTTCTCGACGGTCGAATCCTCGCCGATCAGCGCGCGCGCGACGCGGCCGTCCTGCGTCAGCACCAGCAGGCCGGTGGAGTCGATATCGAGGCGGCCGGCCGGGGCCAGGTTCTTGCGCTGCCACGGCGCAAAGCGCTTGCGCGTGGGGTCGCCTTCCCACTGGTTCTCGGGGGCAAACAGCGCCGCGGCGGGCTCGTAGCCGTCCTCGGCCTGGCCCGAAACGAAGCCGACCGGCTTGTTCAGCAGCACGGTGACGCGCTCGCCTTGCTCGGAGCGCGCTTCCTGCAGGATCTCGATCTCGGCGTCGGGGCGGATGCGGCTGCCGAGTTCGGTCACGGGCTTGCCGTCGACCAGCACCCAGCCGCGCGGGATCCATTCGTCGGCCTCGCGGCGCGAGCACAGGCCGAGTTCGGACATGCGCTTGGACAGGCGTACCAGGCCGTCGTCGTGGCTGGATTCGTCGCGCGGCGCCGCGGGCGCTTCGCGGCGCGAAGCCGGCGCTGGTGCGCGTTCCGGGCGTTCCGAGCGTGCGGGGCCGGCGGTGCGGATGCGGTCGGCCGCGTCGCTGAAGCGGCGTGCCGGCACCGTGCCTTCGCGGCGGCGCTCGCCCGACGGCGCGGGCCGCGGGCGCCGTTCGTCGTCGCCAGGGCGGCGCGGGCGCGAGTCGGCGCCTTCGAAGCGGCGCGGACGATTGTCGTCGTCGCCGAAGCGGCGCGGCGGACGCGACTCGTTGCTTTCGAAGCGGCGCGGGCGCGCTTCGCCGCGCTCGCCGCCGGTGCGGCGTGGGCGGTTGTCGTCGTCGCCGAAGCGGCGCGGCGGGCGCGATTCGCTGCCTTCGAAACGGCGCGGACGGTTGTCGTCGTCGCCGAAGCGGCGCGGCGGGCGCGCTTCGCTGCCCTCGAAACGGCGCGGACGTTTGTCGTCATCGCTGAAGCGGCGCGGCGGGCGCGATTCGCTGCCTTCGAAACGGCGCGGACGTTTGTCGTCATCGCCGAAGCGTCGCGGCGGACGCGACTCGTTGCTTTCGAAGCGGCGCGGGCGCGCTTCGCCGCGCTCGTCGCCGGTGCGGCGCGGACGGTTGTCGTCGTCGCCAAAGCGTCGCGGCGGGCGCGACTCGCCGCCTTCGAAGCGGCGCGGACGCGCCTGGCGTTCGGCGTCGGCAGGGCGGGGCGCGCGCGGCTGGCGCGGCTGCGCCGGCGCTTCGCCCTGGTCCCCGCTGGCACCGGTCTTGCCGGCACGCTGCTGGGCGCGCTTGATGCCCTCGGAGACGGCCTGCACGCGCTTGCGGTTGAGGTCGGACACGCGCACGGGGCGGGTGCCGCCCTTGCGCGCGGCCGTGCCGGTATCGCTGGCGGCCTTGATGCCTAGCGTCTTGCGCTTCGGCGAATTGCTGTCGGTCATAGGTTGATGATGCCCGCCCGCCTCAGATGGCGAGGGCGGCGAGCAAGTCCTGTTCAAGCTGAATCTGCAATCGGTTGTCGGCGGCCAGGCGGCTGCCGTCTACCAGGAACACGTCTTCGACGCGTTCGCCCAAAGTGTTGATGCGTGCCGTGTGCACGGACACGCGATGCCGTGCCAGTACGCGGGCGATGGCGTACAGCAGGCCGGTGCGGTCGTTGGCGGACAGCGACAGCAGGTAATACTGGCCGCGCTCGTCCGGGCGCAGGTCGACGCGCGGCTTGATCGGGAAGCTGCGCGACTGGCGCGACAGCCGCCCCTGCGTGGGCTCGGGCAGCGCGCCCTGCAGGCGCAGCCGCTCGCACAGCTCGTGCTCGACCAGCGCGATGATGTCGCGGTAATTGCCGCCATCGCCGGCCATGCCGGGGTCGGTGACCTGGAACGTATCGAGCGCGTAGCCGTGGCGCGTGGTGTGGATCTTGGCGTCCTGGATCGAGAACGCCTTGCGCTCGAAATAGCCGCAGATGCGCGCGAACAGGTCAGGCTGGTCCTTGATGTAGACCGCCACCTGCAGGCCTTCGCCGGCCGGCGACACGCGCGCCTTGACCACCGGCACCGGGCTGTCGACCTTGTTGTACAGGTGGCGCGTCAGCCAGGCGATATCGTGCGAATCGTGGCGCAGGAAGAAGGCCACGTCCAGCTGCGCCCACAGCGACTTGCCCAGCGCCGGGTCGAAGGCCTTCAGGCGCAGCTCCGAGATGGTGTCTTGCTTGCGCTGCGACCACAGCGAATGCGAGTCGACCCGCGCGCCGCCCAGCACGCGCAGCGTGATGTGGTACAGGTCTTCCAGCAGCTTGCCCTTCCACGCATTCCACACCTTGGGGCTGGTGCCGCGGATATCGGCCACGGTCAGCAGGTAGAGCGCGGTCAGGTAGCGTTCGCTGCCGACCACTTCGGCGAAGGCATGGACCACGTCGGGATCGGTCAGGTCCTGCTTCTGCGCGACGTGGCTCATGGTGAGGTGGTGCTCGACCAGCCAGCAGATCAGGTCGGCGTCTTCGCGCGCAATGCCGTGCTGCCGGCAGAAGCGGCGCGCATCGACGGTGCCGAGCCGCGAATGGTCGCCGCCGCGACCCTTGGCGATATCGTGGAACAGCGCCGCCACCCACAGCACCCAGGGCTTGTCGAAGCTGGCCATCAGCTGGCTGCAGAACGGGAACTCGTGGGTGTGCTCGACGATGGCGAAGCGGCGCATGTTGCGCACCACCATCAGGATGTGCTGGTCCACGGTGTAGACGTGGAACAGGTCGTGCTGCATCTGCCCGACGATGCGCCGGAAGTTGATCAGGTAGCGGCCCAGCACGCTGGTCTGGTTCATCAGCCGCAGCGCATGGGTGATGCCCTGCGGCTCCTGCACGATGGCCAGGAACAGCCGGCGGTTCTCTGGATCGTTGCGCCAGCGCGCGTCCATCACCGTGCGCGCGTTGTACAAGCCGCGCAGCGTGCGCGGCGCCAGCCCCTTCACGCCAGGCGTGCGCTCGTACAGCAGGAAGGTTTCCAGGATGGCGTGGGGGTCGCGCTCGTAGACGTCGTCGCTGGTGATTTCCAGCATGCCCTGGCGCTCGACGAAGCGCTCGTTGAGCACGCGCGTCACCTGCGATTCGCTCGGGAACAGCATCGCCTCGATATTGAGCAGCAGCACGCTGTTGAGCTGGGTCACCGCCTTGGCGGCCCAGTAGTAGCGGCGCATCAGCTGCTCGCTGGCACGTTTGTGGGCATTCTGGCGGTAGCCGAAGGCCTCGGCCAGCGCCGTCTGCAGGTCGAACACCAGCACGTCCTGGCGGCGCCCGGCCACCAGGTGCAGGCGCGCGCGGATGGTCTTCAGCAGGCGCTCGTTGCGGGCCAGTTCCTGGGCTTCGCGTTGCGTCAGCAGGCCCTTCTCGAACAACTCCTTCCAGCTGTCGCCCAGGCCCGCGGCCTTGGTCATCCACAGGATCACCTGCAGGTCGCGCAGGCCGCCCGGGCTTTCCTTGCAGTTGGGCTCGAGCGCGTAGGGCGTGTCCTGGTACTTGGCGTGGCGCTGGCGCATTTCCAGCAGCTTGGCCTGGAAGAACGCGGCCGGGTCCAGGTCGGCCTGGTAGCGGCTGCGCAGCGCCTCGAACAGCTTGCGGTTGCCGGTCAGCAGGCGCGCCTCGAGCAGCGAGGTCTGGATGGTGACGTCCTGGCGCGACTCGCGGATGCAGTCATCGACGGTGCGCACGGCCGAGCCGATCTCGAGCCCCAGGTCCCAGCACAGGCCGATAAAGCGTTCCAGCTTGCCGGCAGTCTCCCGGTCGGGCTCGGCGGGCAGCAACAACAGCACGTCGACGTCCGAGTACGGGAACAGTTCGCCGCGGCCGTAGCCGCCCACCGCCACCAGCGCCGCGTCCGCCGGCATCGCCAGCCCGCGCCAGGCCTCGCCCAGCGCGGCATCGACGGCGCGGCGCAGCCGCGTGGTCAGCGTGCCGGCATTGGCGCTGGCGTTGAAGTCCGCAAACAGCGCCTGCTTGTCGATTTTGAGCTGGTCGCGCACGCGCGCGGCCAGCAGCAGTTCCGGCGTGGTGTCCATGGAGAGGGCGGAAGGGT
This sequence comes from Cupriavidus sp. 207A1, assembly GCF_057798955.1. Taxonomy (NCBI): domain Bacteria; kingdom Pseudomonadati; phylum Pseudomonadota; class Betaproteobacteria; order Burkholderiales; family Burkholderiaceae; genus Cupriavidus; species Cupriavidus sp. 207A1. Next base: position 409,328 of record NZ_JBYOJO010000003.1, read on the forward strand.
TCGTCGGCACGGCTGGAAAAAGAAGGGCGCCCGGTCAGGCGCCCTGGCTTCTGCGCGGCGTCAGGCCGCCACGGAATCGGTGATGAAGGCCGGCGGCGCCGGGGTGCCGGCGGACACCGTCAGCACCTCGTAGCCGGTCTCGGTGACCAGCACCGTGTGCTCCCACTGCGCCGACAGGCTGCGGTCGCGGGTCTTCACGGTCCACTGGTCGGGCATGGTGCGGATATCGCGCTTGCCGGCGTTGATCATCGGCTCCACCGTGAAGATCATGCCGGCCTTGATCTCGGCGCCGGTGCCGGGGCGGCCGTAGTGCAGGATCTGCGGGTCTTCGTGGAAGTTCTTGCCGATGCCGTGGCCGCAGTACTCGCGCACCACGCTGTAGCCGGCGGCTTCGGCATGCACCTGGATGGCGTGGCCGATATCGCCCAGGCGCGCGCCATGGCGCACTTGCGCGATGCCTTTCCACATGCACTCGTAGGTCACTTGCGCCAGGCGCTTGGCCAGGATCGAGCCCTCGCCGACGATGAACATGCGGCTGGTGTCGCCGTAGTAACCGTCCTTGGTGATGACGGTGATGTCGAGGTTGACGGCGTCGCCGCTCTTGAGCACGCGCTCGCCGGGAATGCCGTGGCAGATCACGTCGTTGACCGAGGTGCAGATCGCGCCGGGGAAGGGCGGGTAGCCCGGGGGCGCATAATTCAGCGGCGCCGGCACCGTGCCCTGCACGTCGCGCATGTAGGCGTGGCACAGGCGGTCCAGTTCGCCGGTGGTGACGCCGGGCTGCACGAAGGGCGTGATGTAGTCGAGGACTTCGGAGGCAAGGCGGCAAGCCACGCGCATGTGGGCGATGTCTTCGGCGGTGTTCAGGTAAATGCTCATGCTGCGTCGCCAGAAAAAGTGATGGCGGGGCCACTGGCCACGCCGGAATCGATGGGTCAAAGTGGGATTATCGCACCATCGAGGCCGGATCGCAGCCTGTTCCGGGCCGCCCGGAATCGGCCGCCAGAGGCGGAACAGAGCGCGGCGGCTTGAGCGGGCGGTACTTTTGTTGCTAGAATAGCGGGCTGATCTGGTTGCGTCGCAGCAATTGCGCCGGCCAGGTCGGTTAACTTGGCAGGGTCCTTTCCTGCCGCTGGAAATCGCTGGCCCGCCTATCCGGGGTGTTCCTTTTCAGGAATGTCGGGGCGGGCTTCAGACCTAACCCTTTGGAGATTTACATGTCCGTGACCATGCGCGAAATGCTGGAAGCCGGTTGCCACTTCGGCCACCAGACCCGCTTCTGGAACCCGAAGATGGCCCCCTTCATCTTCGGTCATCGCAACAAGATCCACATCATCAACCTCGAAAAGACGCTGCCGATGTTCCAGGACGCCATGAAGTACGTGCGTCAGCTGGCGGCCAATCGCGGCACCATCCTTTTCGTGGGCACCAAGCGCCAGTCGCGCGAAATCCTGGCTGAAGAAGCTGGCCGCGCCGGCATGCCCTACGTCGACGCCCGCTGGCTCGGCGGCATGCTGACCAACTTCAAGACGGTCAAGACCTCGATCAAGCGCCTGAAGGACATGGAAGCCGCCAAGGAAGCCGGCGCGCTGGAAACCATGAGCAAGAAGGAAGCGCTGATGTTCGAGCGCGAGATGATCAAGCTGGAAAAGTCGATCGGCGGCATCAAGGAAATGGGCGGCGTGCCTGACGCGATCTTCGTGGTCGACGTCGGCTACCACAAGATCGCCGTGACCGAAGCCAACAAGCTGGGCATCCCCGTGATCGGCGTGGTCGATACCAACCACTCGCCGGAAGGCATCGATTACGTGATCCCGGGCAACGACGACTCGAGCAAGGCCGTGGCCCTGTACGTGCGCGGCGTGGCCGACGCCATCCTGGAAGGCCGTGCCAACGCCGTGCAGGAAGTCGTTGAAGCCGCCCGCGGCGACGACGAATTCGTCGAAGTGCAGGAAGGCTGATAGCCTCCCGGCCCGCTGCTGAAAGGAATCCGATAGCGCGCACGTCAACACACGACAAGGCAGGCATCGCCTGCCGCCCGGCACGCCGGGCAGCGCGCAGGGCGCAAGCCGGGGTACTTCGGCAGCAGGGCAAAAAAGGGGGCACATCTGGCGCCCCCTTTTTTCGAATTTGAATTGTTGTCATCCGCGCCAGGCAAGATCTGCCGCGGGTGCGCTGAAGACCCACCGACCGGGTGCCGCGGGCGACTGCCGGCAGCCGGCGCGAACCATTCAAGGAGTGACAAATGGCGGCAATTACCGCAAGCATGGTTGCAGAACTGCGCGCGAAGACCGACGCGCCGATGATGGAGTGCAAGAAGGCCCTGACCGAGGCCGACGGCGACCTGAACAAGGCCGAAGAGCTGCTGCGCGTCAAGCTGGGCAACAAGGCCAGCAAGGCTGCCTCGCGCGTGACCGCCGAAGGCGTGGTGGCATCGTTCATCGACGGCACCACCGGCGTGCTGGTCGAGCTGAACTGCGAGACCGATTTCGTCTCCAAGAACGACGACTTCCTGGCCTTCTCGGCCAAGGTGGCCGAGCTGGTCGCCAAGCAGAACCCGGCCGACGTGGCTGCGCTGTCGGCGCTGGAAATCGACGGCGTCAGCGTCGAAGCCACCCGCGCTGCCCTGATCGGCAAGATCGGCGAGAACATGACGATCCGCCGCTTCACCCGCTACGCCAACGGCGGCAAGCTGGTCTCGTACCTGCACGGCACCCGCATCGGCGTGATGGTCGAGTTCGACGGCGACGAAGCCGCCGCCAAGGACGTCGCCATGCACGTGGCCGCGATGAAGCCGGTGTCGCTGTCGGCCGAGCAGGTCCCGGCCGACCTGATCGCCAAGGAGCGCAGCATCGCCGAGCAGAAGGCTGCCGAATCGGGCAAGCCGGCCGAGATCGCCGCCAAGATGGTCGAAGGTTCGGTGCAGAAGTACCTGAAGGAAGTCTCGCTGTTCAACCAGCCGTTCGTGAAGAACGACAAGCAGACCGTCGAGCAGATGCTGAAGGCCGCCAACACGACCGTGAAGGGCTTCACCCTGTACGTGGTGGGCGAAGGCATCGAGAAGAAGCAGGACGACTTCGCCGCTGAAGTGGCCGCCCAGGTGGCCGCTGCCCAGAAGGGCTGATGTCCGGGGCGCGCCGGGCCGGCCGTCAGGGCCGGCGCGGGCGCCTATAATGCCGCAGGGGCGCCGCAAGGTGCCCCTCTGCATAAGTAGTGCAGCACGGCGCGGCCGGCGTTGCATTGCAGCAGTCTGTTTCCGCGGTGGTCCGGTTTCGGCCGGGGCACGCCGAAAACCGGCTTTTCTCCTGCCGGCGGCACGATGACCCGTGCTGCCGGTGCCAAAACATACGTCCCAGTGTCTCAACCGAGTCGTCTCGACCGAGCCGTCTCAACCGAGCGAACTGCTCCTTCCGAGGGTGAACATGCCAGCCTACAAGCGCGTCCTTCTGAAACTGTCCGGTGAAGCCCTGATGGGCGACGATGCCTTCGGCATCAACCGCTCCACCATCGAGGCGATGGTGAACGACATTGCCGAGATCGTGAAGCTCGGTGTGCAGGTGGCGGTGGTGATCGGCGGCGGCAATATCTTCCGCGGCGTGGCCGGCGGCGCTGCCGGCATGGACCGCGCCACCGCCGACTACATGGGCATGCTGGCCACCATGATGAACGCGCTGGCGCTGCAGGACGCGATGCGCCACGCCAATATCGAAGGCCGCGTGCAGTCCGCGCTGCGCATGGACCAGGTGGTCGAGCCCTATATCCGCCCGCGCGCGATCCGCCAGCTGGAAGAGGGCAAGGTGGTGATCTTCGCCGCCGGCACCGGCAACCCGTTCTTCACCACCGATACCGCGGCCGCGCTGCGCGGCTCCGAGATCGGCGCCGAGATCGTGCTGAAGGCGACCAAGGTCGACGGCGTCTACACCGCCGACCCGAAGAAGGATCCGAGCGCCACGCGCTACACCACCATCAGCTTCGACGAGGCCATCTCGCGCAACCTGCAAGTGATGGACGCCACCGCGTTCGCGCTGTGCCGCGACCAGAAGCTGCCGATCAAGGTGTTCTCGATCGTGAAGCCCGGCGCGCTCAAGCGCGTCATCCTGGGCGAGGATGAGGGTACGCTGGTGCATGTGTGATCTTCATCGCTGAGCCGCATCTGTGAGTCCGGTAACGGATGCCGCGCCGCGGCGCTGGTATCCAGCCGGGCAAAGAGTAGAATGATTCATTTTCGATCCCCACCAGAGGGGATCTTGGTTGGCTGATTTCCGGAGGTAAAAATGAGCGTCGCCGACACAAAGAAGAGCGTCGAGCAGAAAATGCAGAAGTCGATCGAAGCCTTCAAGGCCGATCTGGCCAAGATCCGCACCGGCCGTGCCCATACCGGCCTGCTCGACCACGTTCAGGTGGATTACTACGGCTCGATGGTGCCCATCAGCCAGGTGGCGGCGATCGGCCTGGCCGACGCCCGTACCATCACGGTGCAGCCGTGGGAAAAGAAAATGGTGGGCGCGGTCGAGAAGGCCATCCGCGATTGCGACCTGGGCCTGAATCCCGCCACCATGGGCGAAGTGATCCGTGTGCCGATGCCTGCACTGACCGAAGAGCGCCGCAAGGAGCTGACCAAGGTCGTGAAGGGCGAGGCCGAGGGTGCCAAGGTGGCCGTGCGCAACCTGCGCCGCGACGCCAACGAGCAGTTCAAGAAGCTGGTCAAGGACAAGACCATTTCCGAGGACGACGAGCGCCGCGGCCAGGACGAGGTGCAGAAACTGACCGACAAGTACGTGGCCGAGATCGACAAGATGGTCGCGGAAAAAGAGAAGGAGATCATGACGGTCTGACGCCCGTCCCGGCCTTGCCGGGACTGTCAGCGACCGTCTCACGCCCATGCAGCACATCAGCTCGACGCTTGCCGTACCCGATACTTCCTACGTGCCCAGGCACGTTGCCATCATCATGGACGGCAACGGCCGCTGGGCGACCCAGCGGCATCTGCCGCGCGTGGCGGGACACAGCCGGGGGCTGGACGCCGTGCGCGCGGTGGTGGAAGCCTGCGCCGCACGGGGCGTGCAATACCTGACGCTGTTCGCGTTCAGCTCCGAGAACTGGCGCCGTCCGGCCGACGAGGTCTCGTTCCTGATGCGGTTGTTCATGATGTCGCTGCGGCGCGAAGTGGTGAAGATGCACGCCAACAACATCCGGCTGCGGGTGGTGGGCGACCTGAGCCGCTTCAGCCCGCGCATCCAGCGGCTGATCAAGGATGCCGAGGCGCGCACCGCCGGCAATACCGGCCTGACCGTCACCATCGCCGCCAACTACGGCGGGCGCTGGGACCTGCTGCAGGCCATGCGCAAGATGCTGGCGCGCTCGCCCATGCTCGATCCCGAAACCATCGACGAATCGCTGCTGGCCCCGCACCTGGCCATGGCCTATGCGCCGGAGCCGGACCTGTTCATCCGCACCGGCGGCGAACAGCGCATCAGCAATTTCCTGCTGTGGCAGCTCGCCTATTCCGAGCTGTACTTCACCGACGTCTACTGGCCGGATTTCGACGCCGCGGAACTCGACAAGGCCTTTGCCTCGTACCGCCAGCGCGAACGCCGCTTCGGCCGCACCAGCGCGCAGCTGGTCGCGCCCGGACTTTCCGGCACGGCCTGAGCCCGGCCACTCCAACTCTTCACGGGACCGCAGCGCATGCTCCTCACCCGCGTCATCACCGCCCTGTGCCTGTTGCTGCTGATCCTTCCAATCCTGTTCCTGGCGCCGCCGGCGGGCCTGGCGGGACTGCTCGGCGTGATCGTGCTGCTGGCCGGCTGGGAATTCGGTCGCCTGATCGGACTGCGCGGGCCGTGGCCCTATGTCTATGCGCTGGCCTGCCTGATCGCCACCATTACCTGGCATGACCTGCCGCTGCGCCACGCCACCACCTGGCTGCTCGAGGCCGCGGTGGTGTGCTGGGGCGTGGCCGTGCTGCTGCTGGCGCGCGGCGTGCGCACCGCCACCCCAGCCTTCACCGCGCTGGGCGCGGTGCTGGGGCTGGTGATGCTGCCCGCGTTCGTCCATGCCACCATGATCCTGCGCGGCGCCGGCATCGGCGTGCTGCTGACCGCCGCGGTGCTGGTATGGGCCGCCGATATCGGCGCGTATTTCACCGGCAAGGCGATCGGCCGGCGCAAGCTGGCGCCCGGCATCAGCCCGGGCAAGTCGTGGGAGGGCGCCATCGGCGGCTGGGTGCTGGCGCTGGTGATCGGCCTCGCGCTGGCGGCCACCCACGCCTTTGCCCCGACCTGGTTCTCGGCGATGGGCGATCGCGGCGGTTTGGGTTATGTCGCCGTGCTGACCACGCTGCTGGTCGCGGCCAGCGTGGTGGGCGACCTGTTCGAATCCCTGCTCAAGCGCCAGGTCGGCAAGAAGGACAGCAGCCGGCTGCTGCCCGGCCATGGCGGCGTGCTGGACCGCATCGACGCCTTGCTGCCGGTGTTCCCGCTGGCGGCCCTGATGCTGATTTTTCTCTGAAGCCGTCTGCTATGCATCGCATCACCATCCTGGGCGCCACCGGCTCCATCGGAGAAAGCACGCTCGACGTAATCCGGCGCCATCCCGGCCGTTACGCCGCGCATGCGCTCAGCGCCCATCGGCAGGTGCGCAAGCTGGCCGACCAGTGCATCGAGTTCCGCCCGGCACGCGCCGTGGTGGGAACGGCCGAGGCGGCGCGCGAGCTGGAAACGCTGCTGCGCGCTGCCGGCGTGGCCACCGAGGTCGGCTACGGCGAAGCCGCGCTCGAATCCATCGCCGCCGATGCCCAGACCGATGCGGTGATGGCCGCCATCGTCGGCGCGGCGGGCCTGCGTCCGACGCTGGCGGCGGCGCGCGCGGGCAAGCGCGTGCTGCTGGCCAACAAGGAAGCCCTGGTCATGTCCGGACGCATCTTCATGGACGCGGTGCGCGAGCACGGCGCCACGCTGCTGCCGATCGACAGCGAGCACAACGCCATCTTCCAGTGCCTGCCCGCCGACGACCCGCGCTACGGCCGCGGCGTGGCCAAGGTGCTTTTGACCGCGTCGGGCGGGCCGTTCCGCACGCGCGACCCGGCCACGCTGCACGATATCTCGCCCGACCAGGCCTGCGCCCATCCCAACTGGGTCATGGGGCGCAAGATCTCGGTCGACTCCGCCACCATGATGAACAAGGGCCTCGAGGTGATCGAGGCACACTGGCTGTTCGGCGCCCCGGCCGAGCGCATCGAGGTGCTGATCCACCCGCAGAGCATCGTGCATTCGATGGTGGCCTACGCCGATGGCTCGGTGCTGGCGCAGCTGGGCAATCCGGACATGCGCACGCCGATCGCCTATGGCCTGGCCTATCCGGAACGGATCGACGCGGGCGTGACCCCGCTCGACCTGACCCTTGCCGGCGGTCTGCATTTCGAGAAGCCGGACCTGGCGCGGTTCCCGTGCCTGGGGCTGGCTTTCGACGCGCTGCGCGCGGCGGGGGTGGCGCCGGCGGTGCTCAATGCGGCCAATGAAGTGGCGGTCGAGGCATTCCTCGCCGGCCAGGTGCGCTTTACCGATATCGCCGGCATCGTGCGCGAGGTGCTTGAGGCAGCACCGAACGGACCCGCCGATACGCTCGAGGCCGTGCTCTCGGCCGACGCGCTGGCGCGCGAGGCGGCCAGGGCCGGCGTCACCGCGCGCGCCACGGCCCGCTGATCCGGCGGGCCGGTCTGCCGCATCTGCGACAATAGCGGCTGCGCCGGCCGGTCCCCCGGGGACCGCGCGGGCCGGCCCCAGCGACCTTACCGACGTCCCCGCACCATGCAAACCGTACTCGCTTTCATCGTTGCCCTGTGCGTGCTGATCTACGTGCACGAAATGGGCCACTACCTGGCCGCGCGCGCCTGCGGCGTGAAGGTGCTGCGTTTCTCCATCGGCTTCGGGCGGCCGCTGCTGCGCTGGATCTCGAAGAGCCGCGACCGCACCGAGTGGACGGTGGCGATGATCCCGCTGGGCGGCTACGTCAAGATGCTCGACGAGCGCGAGCTCGATCCCGCGCGCGACACTCCCATCGACCCCGCCGACCTGCCGCGTGCCTTCAACCGCCAGCCGGTGGGCAAGCGCTTCGCCATCGTCGCGGCCGGCCCGCTGGCCAACTTCGCGCTGGCGATCGTGCTGTATTTCGCGCTGTTCGCCGGCGGCATGCGCGAGCCCGTGCCGGTGGTGGCGGCGCCCGCGGCCGGCACCATGGCGGCGCAGGCCGGCGTGCGCGAGGGCGACCGGGTGCTGTCGCTGACCGCCAACGGCCACACCGAGCCGGTGCGCTCCTGGAACGACCTGCGCATGGCGGTGTTTGCCGAAGGCTTCGGCGATGCGCGCGCGGTGCTGCGCCTGCGCGGCGCCGACGGCGCCGAGCGCGACGTCACGCTGCCGCGCCTGCCCAATACCGGCGGCAATCCCGAGCAGGATCCGCTCGCCACGCTCGGCCTGAACCTGAAGGGCGGGCCGGTGACGATCACCGAGGTGCTGCCCGATTCGGCCGCCGAACGCGCCGGCCTGCGCAAGGGCGACCGCATCGTGGCCTGGCAGGGCAGCCCGCTGACGCAGGCCAGCGCGCTGATCAAGGCGGTGCGCAGCCAGCCGGGCCAGGCCGTGACGCTGGGCATCGAGCGCGACGGCCAGCGCCTGGACGTGCCGGTCACGCTCGACACCGCCGCGGCGCGCGATGGCGCCACGGATGCCAGCGGCGCCGCGCCCGCGCCCGCGGGCAAGCTGGGCGCGGCGCTGAGCCAGGCGGTGCAGATGGAGACCGTGCGCTACCGGCCGGACCAGGCGCTGGCGCGCGCGGTGGGGCAGGTCTGGGATACCAGCGCGCTGTCGCTCAAGCTGCTGGGCAAGATGCTGGTGGGGCAGGCTTCGCTGCAGAACCTGAGCGGTCCGCTGACCGTGGCGGACTACGCCGGACGTGCCGCAAACCTCGGCATACAGGCCTTTGTCAGCTTCCTGGCGCTGGTCAGCGTTAGTCTTGGCGTACTCAATTTGTTACCCATTCCGGTTCTGGATGGGGGGCATTTGCTGTATTATTGCGTGGAATTTTTGACTGGCCGGCCCGTCCCAGACCACTGGCAGGCAATGCTGCAGAAGGTTGGCATCGCTTGCATCTTGCTCCTGACTTCGCTCGCTTTGTTCAATGACGTCAGCCGAATGTTTCTGGCGAACGGCTAGAAACGTGTGTCGGCAAGGGGTGGTGGTGTCGTCGGACACCGTCGCCGGGGACGCCATTTGCCAGGCGCAGTCCAATGAGGCATCGGAGCGCAATCCTGGATGGAATCAAAGAGGGGATCAACATTGATCAGACATAAGCGCATTTCGCTGGGTTTGCTGGCGAGTGCCGTTATTGCAGCCTGGAGCCCGGCGGGCTGGGCTGCCGATCCGTTCGTCGTCAGGGACATCCGCGTTGAGGGACTGCAACGCGTCGAACCGGGTACCGTGTTTGGCTACCTGCCGGTGCGCGTCGGTGAAACCTTCACCGATGACAAGGGTGCCGATGCCATCCGTGCCCTCTACAATACCGGCTTCTTCAAGGACGTGCAGATCCGCGCCGAGGAAGGCGTGCTGGTGGTGCAGGTCGAAGAGCGTCCGGCCATCTCGCAGCTCGAGTTCGTCGGCATCAAGGAATTCGACAAGGACACGCTGCGCCGCTCGCTGCGCGCGGTCGGCGTGGCCGAGGCCCGCTACTACGACAAGGCCCTGATCGACAAGGCCGAGCAGGAACTCAAGCGCCAGTACGTTGCGCGCGGCTACTATGCCGCCGATGTACAGACCACCATCACGCCGGTGGACCGCAACCGCGTCTCGGTGGTGTTCAACGTCGACGAGGGCCCGGTCGCCAAGATCCGCCAGATCAATATCGTCGGCAACAAGGCCTTCAAGGAAAGCACGCTGCGCGACGAGATGCAGCTGTCCACGCCGAACTGGCTGTCGTGGTACACCAAGAACGACCTGTACTCGAAGCAGAAGCTGACCGCCGACCTGGAAGCGCTGCGCTCGTACTACCTGAACCGCGGCTACCTGGAATTCGCCATCGAATCGACTCAGGTCTCGATCACGCCCGACAAGAAAGACATCTTCCTGACGCTGAACATCAAGGAAGGCGAGCAGTACAAGGTTTCCGACGTGCGCCTGGCCGGCGAGCTGCTGGGCAAGCAGGAGGAAATGGAAAAGCTGCTGCAGCTGAAGAAGGGCGATATTTTCTCGTCCGAGAAGCTGACGCAGAGCACCAAGGCCATTACCGACCTGCTCGGCACCTATGGCTACGCGTTCACCACCATCAACCCGCAGCCGCAGATCGACAAGGAAAAGCGCGAAGTCGCGCTGACCCTGATGGTCGATCCGGGCCGCCGCGTCTACGTGCGCCGCGTCAACGTGGTCGGCAACAGCAAGACCCGCGACGAAGTGGTGCGGCGCGAGATGCGCCAGATGGAAAGCTCTTGGTTCGACAGCGAAAAGCTGCAGCAGTCGCAGGCGCGCATCAACCGAACCGGCTACTTCACCGACACCAACATCACCACCGAGGACGTGCCCGGCGCGCCCGACCAGGTCGATGTGAACGTCAACGTGACCGAAAAGCCGACCGGCCAGATCAGCCTGGGCGTGGGCTTCTCGTCGACCGACAAGCTGGTGCTGCAGGCCGGCCTGCGCCAGGACAACGTGTTCGGCTCGGGTACCAGCCTGGGCCTGGACGTGAACACCGCCAAGTCGTTCCGCACCATCGCGCTGACGCAGTACGACCCGTACTTCACGGTGGACGGCATCAGCCGCTCGACCGATATCTACTACCGTACCTCGCGCCCGCTGTACTACACCGGCGACCAGGACTACAAGATCGTCTCGGCCGGCGGCGGCTTCAAGTTCGGCGTGCCGTTCTCGGAAGTCGATACCGTGTTCTTCGGCATCGGCTACGAACGCACCCAGGTGTACACCTCGGTCAACACGCCGACCCAGTACACGAACTGGCTGAACCAGATCGGCAAGAGCTCCGGCGACGGCATCAACAACTTCCCGTTCACGATCGGCTGGGCGCGTGACCGCCGCGACAGCGCACTGGTCCCGACCAAGGGGCCGTACACCCAGGCCAACCTCGAAGTCGGCCTGCCGGGCGGCGATACGCAGTACTACCGCGCCAGCGTGCAGCAGCAGTACTTCTACCCGATCTCGAAGGCCTTCACGCTGGCGCTGAACGGCGAGGTCGCCTACGGCCACGGCTATGGCAACACGCCGTTCCCGGTGTTCAAGTACTTCTACGCCGGCGGTATCGGCTCGGTGCGCGGCTACCAGACCAGCACGCTGGGCCCGAAGGACCAGAACGGCAACCCGGTGGGCGGCGCCTCCAAGATGATCGGCAACATCGAGTTCATCTTCCCGCTGCCGGGCTCGGGCGTGGACCGCACGCTGCGCCTGTTCACCTTCTTCGACTTCGGTAACGTCTATCAGGAAGGCGAGCCGCTGAGCTTCAGCGAGCTGAAGTACTCGACCGGCTTCGGCATGTCGTGGCTGTCGCCGATCGGGCCGCTGAAGCTCAGCATGGGCTTCCCGCTCAGGCGCGACACCAACGACAAGGTCCAGCGCTTCCAGTTCCAGATCGGCACGGCATTCTGATTCTGAAAAAGGATCTGTTTTCATGACTACAACATCCAAACTGGTCAAGTCCCTGGGCGCCGCCGCGCTCGCCGGCGCGGCGCTCTGTGCCGCGCTGCCGGCCTCGGCCCAGGAAGCGCGCATCGCCGCGGTCAATTCCGAGCGCATCCTGCGTGATTCGCAGCCGGCCAAGGCGGCCCAGGTCAAGCTGGAGCAGGAGTTCTCCAAGCGCGACCGCGAACTGCAGGACATGGCCCAGAAGATCAAGGGCATGGCCGACAAGCTGGACAAGGACACGGCCGTGCTGGCCGATTCCGACCGCCAGCGCCGCCAGCGCGAAGTGGCTGACCTGGACCGCGAGTTCCAGCGCAAGCAGCGCGAATTCCGCGAGGACCTGAACCAGCGCCGCAACGAGGAGCTGGCCCAGGTGCTGGAACGCGCCAACCGCGTGATCCGTCAGCTTGCCGAACAGCGCAAGTACGACCTGATCGTGCAGGAAGCCGTGTACGTGAATCCGCGCATCGATATCACCGACGACGTGATGAAGGTGCTGAACGCCGGCGGCAAGTAAGCCTGCGCCGCTTCGTCGTTCGTTCCTTCGTTCTTTCATCAGGAAGTACCGCCATGCAGACACCCACACTGGGTCAGCTCGCCACCGAGAACGGCGCGCAGGTTGTGGGTGACCCCGACCTGGCGATCACCGGCCTGGCCCCCCTGGACCAGGCCGGACCGGGCGAGCTCTCGTTCCTGTCCAATCCGCTCTACCTGCAGCAGGCGCTGGATGCCAGGGCCGGCGCCGTGATCGTCTCGGCCGCCGACCTCGAGCGCGTGCGCGCCGAAGGCAAGGCCGACGGCCGCAACTGGCTGGTGGCGCGCAATCCCTACGTATGCTTTGCCCGCGTGGCGCAGCGTTTCGACCGCGCCGCCAATACCGACGCGCGCACCGGCATCGACGCGCGCGCCACCGTGGCGCCCGACGCGGTGGTGCCGGCCTCGTGCTACATCGGCCCCAACGTGGTCATCGAAGCCGGCGCGCGCCTGGGCGAGCGCGTGCGCATCCTGGCCAACGGCTATGTCGGCGCGCATGCGCAGATCGGCGACGATTCACTGCTCTACGCCAATGTCTCGGTCTACCACCACTGCGTGGTCGGCGCCCGCGCCATCCTGCACAGCGGTGTGGTGATCGGCGCCGACGGCTTCGGCTTCGCGCCGGACATCAGCGCGACCGGCGTCGAATACGTGAAGATCCCGCAGACCGGACGCGCGGTGCTGGGCCAGGACGTCGAGGTCGGCGCCAATACCGCGATCGACCGCGGCGCCATGGCCGACACCGTGATCGAGGACGGCTGCAAGATCGACAACCAGGTCCAGATCGCGCACAACGTGCGGGTCGGAGCGCATACGGTCATCGCCGGCTGCGCCGCGGTGTCGGGCAGCACCCGCATCGGGCGCTTCTGCGTGATCGGCGGCGCCGCCAACTTTGCCGGCCACCTGACCATTGCCGACCGCACCACGGTGTCGGGCGGCACCTCGATCACCAAATCCATTACCAAGCCCGGCGGCCATTTCACCAGCGTGTTCCCGTTCTTGCCGCACGGCGAGTGGGAGCGCAATGCAGCCATCGTGCGCGGCCTGAGCAAGCTGCGCGAACGGGTGGTGGCGCTGGAGCGCCGCCTGCGCGGCCAGGCCGCCGGGTCCCAACCCTCACAAGACTAAAGAGAAATCATCATGAGCGCGGCCGAAATCGATATCCGCAAGATCCTCAAGCTGCTGCCGCACCGGTACCCGTTCCTGCTGGTCGACCGCGTGCTGGAGTTCGAGGCGCAGAAGCGGATCAAGACCCTGAAGAACGTCACCATCAACGAGCCGTACTTCCAGGGCCATTTCCCCGAGCAGCCGGTGATGCCGGGCGTGATGATCCTGGAAGCGCTGGCGCAGTCGGCCGGCCTGCTGACCTTCGGCGCCGACATGGAGCGCAAGGAAGGCGCGCTGTACTACTTTGTCGGCATCGACGGCGCCCGCTTCAAGCAGGTGGTGTACCCCGGCGACCAGCTGCACATGAACGTGACGGTCGAGCGCTATATCCGCGGCATCTGGAAGTTCAAGGCGTTCGCCACGGTCGACGACAAGGTGGCCTGCGAGGCGGAGCTGATGTGCACCGTGAAGCAGGCCGAGTGAGGCCGCCCGCGGCCCGCGGCGCTGCCGCGGGCTGACTGCCGCATCCTCCGCGCCCACTCGCGCCGCGGGGGCGCACGGCCCGGACGGGAACCTTTGCCCGGCGCATTGGCCCATCCTCCACCAGACCCATCACAGGACAGTACGCATGACGCAAATCCACCCCACCGCACTGGTCGACCCGAAGGCAGAACTGGCCGCCGACGTCAGCGTCGGCCCGTTCTCGATCGTCGGCCCCAACGTGCGGATCGGCAGCGGCACCCGGATCGGCTCGCATACGACGGTCGAGGGCCATACCACGATCGGCGCGGGCAACACCATCGGCCCCTATGCCTCGGTCGGCGGCGTGCCGCAGGACATGAAGTACCGCAACGAGCCGACCCGGCTCGAGATCGGCGACCGCAACACCATCCGCGAATTCACCACGATCCACACCGGCACGGTGCAGGACCGCGGCCTGACCAGCATCGGCAACGACAACTGGATCATGGCCTACGTCCATATCGCCCATGACTGCATGGTCGGCAACCACACCGTGTTCTCCAGCAACGCGCAGATCGCCGGCCACGTCGAGGTGGGCGACTGGGCCATCCTGGGCGGCATGAGCGGCGTGCACCAGTTCGTGCGCATCGGCGCCCATGCGATGCTGGGCGGCGCCTCGGCGCTGGTGCAGGACGTGCCCCCGTTCGTGATCGCGGCCAGCGACAAGAGCGGCAACAAGGCCACGCCGCACGGCATCAATGTCGAAGGGCTGCGCCGCCGCGGCTTCGATGCCGGCCAGATCGCCGCGCTGCGCCAGGCCTACAAGCTGCTTTACAAGTCCGACCTCAGCTTCGACGAGGCGCGCAACGAGATTTCCGCATTGCTGGCGCAGGTGGATGCCGGCACCGCGGCGCCGCTGCAGGCCTTTGTCGACTTCCTTGCCGCCACCCAGCGCGGCATCGTGCGCTGAGACCGGTCCCACATGGCTGACGCCGCGATTCGGAAGGACCTGCCCGCGGGCAACGGCAGCGCCGCGGGCAAGCGCGGCACCATCGCCATGGTGGCCGGCGAGGCCTCGGGCGACCTGCTGGCTTCGCTGATGATGGGCGGGCTGCAGGCCCGCCTGGCCGAGACCGGCGAGGCGGTCGACTACGCCGGCATCGGCGGCAAGCGCATGATGGCGCAGGGCTTCGTCTCGCGCTGGCCGATGGAAACGCTGTCGGTCAATGGCTATGTCGAGGTGCTGGGCTCGCTGCGCGAGATCCTCGCCACGCGGCGCGCGGTGCGCGAATGGCTGCTGGCGGAGCCGCCGCTGTGCTTTATCGGGGTCGATGCGCCGGACTTCAATTTCGGCCTGGAAGTGCCGTTGCGCCGCGCCGGCATCCCGGTGGTGCATTTCGTCAGCCCGTCGATCTGGGCCTGGCGCGGCGGTCGCATTCGCACCATCGCGCGCGCGGTCGACCACATCCTGTGCCTGTTCCCGTTCGAGCCCGAGATCTATGCCAGGGCCGGCATTCCGGCCACCTACGTGGGCCATCCGCTCGCCGACGTGATCCCGATGGTGCCCGACGTCGCCGGCGCGCGCGCGGCGCTCAAGCTGCCGCCCGGGCACCGCGTGGTGGCGGTGCTGCCGGGCAGCCGCCAGTCCGAGGTGCGCAATCTCGGCGCCACCTTTTTCGCCGCGATGGCTCGCATGCAGCGCATGGACCCGAAGCTGGCGTTCGTGCTGCCGGCGGCGAGCGCGCCGCTGCGCGCCATCGTCGAAGACCTGCACCAACAGCATCCGGAACTGTGCCTCACCATTGTCGACGGCAAGTCGCACCAGGCCATGGAAGCCGCCGACGTGGTGCTGCTGGCAAGCGGCACCGCCACGCTCGAGGCGGCGCTGTACAAGAAGCCGATGGTGATCTCGTACAAGGTGCCCTGGCTGACCGCGCAGATCATGAAGCGCCAGGGTTATCTGCCCTACGTGGGATTGCCTAATATCCTTTCAGGGCGCTTTGTCGTGCCCGAGCTGCTGCAGGACGACGCCACGCCCGAGGCGCTGGCGCGCGAGACCCTGCTGCAGCTCAACGACGAGGGCAATACCGCCTTCCTGTACGAGCATTTCACGCGCATGCACGAGACGCTCAAGTGCAACACCGCGCAACTGGCGGCCGATGTCGTGGTCGACCTGATGCGCAGCCGGGGGACCGTCTGATGGCACGGCGCAATGCCGCATCACCGCAGCTGGGACTGGACCTGGCGCCGGCTGCCGGCGCCATCCAGCGCCTGTGCGGCGTCGACGAGGCGGGCCGCGGCCCGCTCGCGGGGCCGGTCTATGCCGCCGCGGTGGTGCTGGACCCGAAACGCCCGATCCGTGGCCTGGCCGACTCCAAGATCCTGACCGCGGCCAAGCGCGAGGCGCTGTACGAGAAGATCTGCGAGCGCGCGCTGGGCTGGCATATCGCCTTCGCCACGGTCGAGGAAATCGATACGATCAATATCCTGCACGCCAGCATGCTGGCGATGCAGCGGGCCGTGCAGGGCCTGGCCGCCAGCGGCGTGGTGCCGGACCTGGTGCAGGTCGACGGCAATCGCTGTCCGCAGGTCGCGTACCCGGTCGAAGCCATCGTCAAGGGCGATGCGCTGGTCAAGGCGATCTCGGCCGCCTCGATCCTGGCCAAGGTGGCGCGCGACCGCGCCCTGATGGAACTGCACGCGGCCTACCCGCAATACGGCTTCGATTCGCACGTGGGCTACGGCACGCCGCAGCATATGGCGGCGCTGGCCGAATTCGGCGCAACCCCGCACCATCGCCGCTCGTTCGCGCCGGTGCGCGAGGCGCTGGCGCAGCGGCCGCTGTTTACCGCCATGGTCGCCGCCGCGCCGGTGACCGACGACATTGCGGTCGCTGACGCCGGCATCCTCGCCGGTGCCGCGACCGAAGCCGCCACCCAGTTCGGCACCTTCCTGCCACCCGAAGCATCGTGAAGCACGTCACCTCGCGCGACAACGCGCTGTTCAAGCACCTGAAGGCGCTTGCCGGTTCCACGCACCAGCGCCGCAAGGCCGGCCAGTCGCTGCTCGACGGCGTGCACCTGGCGCAGGCCTACGTGGCCGCGCGCGGCCAGCCCGTGACCTGCCTGGTGTCGGAGCGCCACTACGACCACGCCGAAGTGGCGCCGCTGCTGGCCCAGATGGACAGCGAGCGCGTGGTGGTGCTGGCCGATGCGCTGTTCACGCAGATCAGCGGCGTGGTCAACGGCATCGACCTGATGCTGGTGATCGAGACCCCGGCGGGCCACCTGCCGGCGCGCATCGAGCAGGACTGCATCATCCTGGACGGGGTGCAGGACGCGGGCAATGTCGGCTCGATCCTGCGCAGCGCGGCGGCGGCGGGCATCCGCGACGCCTTCCTCGCCACCGGCTGCGCCTTCGCGTGGTCGGTCAAGACCCTGCGCGCCGGCATGGGTGCGAACTTCCACCTGAATATCGTCGAGCATTGCACGCTCGAGTCCCTTGCGCCGCGGCTGGCGATCCCGCTGCTGGCGACCTCGTCGCACGCCGAGGCCGCGGTGTTCGATACCGACCTGCGCGCACCGGTGGCGTGGGTGGTCGGCAACGAAGGGGCAGGGGTCAGCGAGGGCTGGATGGCGCATGTCACGCGCAAGGTCGGCATTCCGCAACCGGGCGGGATGGAGTCGCTGAACGTGGCCGCGGCAACGGCGATCTGCCTGTTCGAGGCGGTGCGCCAGCGGCGCGCCGGCTGACCGCGCCGGCGCGGCCACAAAAAAGCGGCCCGGGCGGCCGCTTTTCTTTTCCTGCCTCAGTAGTTGTCGCGGTCGACCTTGATCTCCTGCAGGATCGTGGTCGCGATCTCTTCGATCGACTTGTGCGTCGACGACAGCCACTTGATGCCTTCGCGGCGCATCATCGCCTCGGCCTCGTTGACCTCGTAGCGGCAGTTTTCCAGCGCGGCGTACTTGCTGCCCGGGCGGCGCTCGTTGCGGATCTCGGTCAGGCGCTGCGGGTCGATCGACAGGCCGAAGATCTTTGACTTGAACGCATACAGCGCCGACGGCAGCCTGCCGCGCTCGAAGTCGTCGGGAATCAGCGGATAGTTGGCCGCCTTCAGCCCGTACTGCATCGCCAGGTAGAGGCTGGTCGGGGTCTTGCCGCTGCGCGACACGCCCACCAGGATCACGTCGGCTTCTTCCAGGTTCTTGTGTGACTGGCCGTCATCATGCGCCAGCGAGAAGTTGATCGCCTCGATCCGGTTCTTGTAGGCCTCGGTGTCCGCGTTCTGGTGGAAGCGGCCGATGGCGTGGGTGGACTTCAGGCCAAGTTCCTTTTCGAGCGGCTCGATAAAGGTCTGGAACATGTCCAGGATCATCGCCTTGGCGCGGCGCAGTGCCTTGTTCGCTTCCTGGTTGACCAGCGTGGTGAAGACGATCGGCGGCACGCCCTCGTTGTGGAACGCCTCGTTGATCTTGCCGACGGCGATATGTGCCTTTTCCGGGGTATCGACGAAGGGCATGCGCACCTTGCGGAAGCGCATTTCGAACTGGGCCAGGATGGAATGGCTGAAGGTCTCGGCGGTGATGCCGGTGCCATCCGAGACGATAAACACGGTGCGCACCGCGGGGCGCTCGGCCGCCTGGGGCGTGGGCGCCGCAGGGGTTGCGGCTTGCGTTCCAGGCGTGGACCCGGGTGTCGCCGTTCCGGGCGCTTCTGGCTGGGACATGGGGAGGGTGGAATAAATAGATTGAATCTTCCGCAGAAAAGTGCGGCGCAGCACGGTAGAATAGCGGCGATCTTTTCGCTAAGCAATTCCATAGGGTGGCCGGCTGCGCAACATGCCCACGCCACAAACCGCGCCCGGAATTGTCGACAATGCGCGCTACGCGATGAGAGCCGTAGCGCCAGGTCCGCAGCGCCAGTTCGGGGTTGCTTAGCCAAGCGATCCGTCCGGGAACAGAACATCAACAACATACCGGGCATGCGCAACCAGTTTTCTACTTTGTTTTGAGGCTCTCATGACTAACCAGGCAGATAACGGCGCCTATGTGCTGCCGTTCGAGCAGTTGCGCATGGCTGACGTGGAAATCGTCGGCGGCAAGAATTCGTCGCTGGGCGAGATGATCTCCCAGCTGGCCGAAGCCGGCGTCCGCGTTCCGGGCGGCTTTGCCACCACCGCGCTCGCCTTCCGCGACTTCCTCGCCCACAACAACCTGACCGAGCGCATCTCGCAGCGCCTGAAGACCCTGAACGTCGACGACGTCAAGGCCCTGGCCGAAGCCGGTGCCGAGATCCGCGACTGGGTCGCCTCCGCACCGTTCCAGCCGCGCCTGGAACAGGAAATCCGCGAGTTCTATGCCCGCGTGGCCGAGCGCGAAGGCGCCGAGGCCTCGTTCGCGGTGCGTTCGTCGGCCACGGCCGAAGACCTGCCCGACGCCTCCTTCGCCGGCCAGCAGGAGTCCTACCTGAACGTCAGCGGCATCGACGACGTGCTCGACAAGATCAAGCACGTGTTCGCCTCGCTGTACAACGACCGCGCCATCTCCTACCGCGTGCACAAGGGCTTTGCCCACGACGTGGTGGCGCTGTCCGCCGGCATCCAGCGCATGGTCCGCTCGGACCTGGCTGCCTCCGGCGTGATGTTCACCATCGACACCGAATCCGGCTTCCCCGACGTGGTCTTCATCACCTCCAGCTATGGCCTGGGCGAAACGGTGGTGCAGGGCGCGGTCAACCCGGACGAGTTCTACGTGTTCAAGCCGACGCTGCAAGCCGGCAAGTACCCGATCATCCGCCGCTCGATCGGCTCCAAGCTGATCAAGATGGAATTCACCAAGCCGGGCGAAGCCGGCCGTGTGAAGACCGTCGACGTGCCCGCCGAACTGCGCAACCGCTACTCGATCACCGACGAAGACGTGACCGAGCTGGCGCGCTACGCGATGATCATCGAGAAGCACTATGGCCGCCCGATGGACATCGAGTGGGGCAAGGACGGCAAGGACGGCAAGATCTACATCCTGCAGGCCCGCCCGGAAACGGTGAAGAGCCAGTCGGCCGGCAAGGCCGAGCAGCGCTTCAAGCTCAAAGGCACCGCGCCCGTGCTGACCAGCGGCCGCGCCATCGGCCAGAAGATCGGCACCGGCCCGGTGCGCGTGATCAACGACCCGTCCGAGATGGAACGCGTGCAGCCCGGCGACGTGCTGGTGGCCGACATGACCGACCCCAACTGGGAGCCGGTGATGAAGCGCGCCTCCGCGATCGTCACCAACCGTGGCGGCCGTACCTGCCACGCCGCCATCATCGCGCGTGAACTGGGCGTGCCGGCGGTGGTCGGCTGCGGCGATGCCACCGACGTGCTCAAGGACGGCACGCTGGTGACGGTGTCGTGCGCCGAGGGCGACGAAGGCCGCATCTACGACGGCCTGCTCGAAACCGAAGTGACCGAGGTCCAGCGCGGCGAGATGCCGGAAATCGACGTCAAGCTGATGATGAACGTCGGCAACCCGCAGCTGGCGTTCGACTTCGCGCAGATCCCGAACAACGGCGTCGGCCTGGCGCGCCTTGAATTCATCATCAACAACAATATCGGCGTCCACCCGAAGGCCATCCTCGACTACCCGCAAGTCGACGCCGACCTGAAGAAGGCCGTGGAAAGCGTGGCCCGTGGCCACGCCAGCCCGCGCGCGTTCTACGTCGACAAGCTGGCCGAGGGCATCGCCACCATCGGCGCGGCCTTCTACCCGAAGCCCGTGATCGTGCGCCTGTCGGACTTCAAGTCCAACGAGTACAAGAAGCTGATCGGCGGCTCGCGCTACGAGCCGGATGAAGAAAACCCGATGCTGGGCTTCCGCGGCGCCTCGCGCTACATCGCCGAAGACTTCGCCGAAGCCTTCGAGATGGAGTGCAAGGCCATGAAGCGCGTGCGCGACGAAATGGGCCTGACCAACGTCGAGATCATGGTGCCGTTCGTGCGCACGCTGGGCCAGGCCGAGAAGGTCATCGAACTGCTGGCCAAGCATGGCCTGAAGCGCGGCGAGAACGGCCTGCGCATCATCATGATGTGCGAAGTGCCGTCCAACGCGATCCTGGCTGAAGAGTTCCTGCAATTCTTCGACGGCTTCTCGATCGGCTCGAACGACCTGACCCAGCTGACGCTGGGCCTGGACCGCGACTCGGGCATGGAGCTGCTGGCCAAGGACTTCGACGAGCGCGACCCGGCGGTGTGCTTCATGCTGTCGCGCGCGATCTCGGCGTGCATCCGGCTGGACAAGTACGTCGGCATCTGCGGCCAGGGTCCTTCGGACCATCCGGACTTTGCCGCATGGCTGGCCAAGGAAGGCATCAAGTCGATCTCGCTGAACCCGGACTCGGTGGTCGAGACCTGGCAAAAGCTGGCTTCCTGAGGCATTTGACGTCACAATAACGACTGCCGGCCGCTTCGGGTAGCCGGCGGAAGCACCGGCCCTGCGTCAGGTGTTGCAAAGCCCCGCAGACGCTGTATGGCGCTGCGGGGTTTTTACTTTTTCGGGAAATCCGTGGTCGAACGGGAGCTTGGATGGCGTACTACATCTGGTTCGTGGCGGCGGTGCTGCTGGTGATCGTCGAACTGAACACCGGCACCTTCTATCTGCTGATGGTGGCGGTGGGCCTGGCCGCCGCCGGGGTGGCGGCCTTGCTTGGCGCCTCGCCCGCGGCGCAGGCCCTGACCGGGGCGCTGGTGGCGGCGGTGCTGATCGCCGGGCTGCGCCGCACCCGCTTCGGCAAGCTGCGGCGCGGAAATGCCGCGGCCGATCCCAACGTCAACCTCGATATCGGCCAGGAACTCGAGGTACCGGCGTGGGACGCCAACCGGCGCGCCCGCGTGCCGTATCGCGGCGCCGACTGGACCGTCGAGCTGGCGCCCGATTGTCCGCCCGAGCGCGCGCTCGCGCCGGGGCGCTACCGCATCGTCGCGGTGCGCGGCAGCACGCTGGTGGTGTCGCCTCGCTGAAGCCCTGTCTTCCGAATCCTTTGCGCATCGCGGCCGCGGCCGCGGTGTGTTCCGCCTGCCGCCGACCGGCGGCGCCGTACCGATGTGTTCTGCCTGGAGGGTCGTTACATGCTCGCTTTTCAGCTTGGTTTGCTGCCGCTGATCATCCTTGTCGCCGTTATCGTGCTGATTGCCAAGGGCATCAAGATCGTGCCGCAGCAGCACGCCTGGGTGCTGGAGCGCCTGGGCCGCTATCACGCGACCCTGACTCCCGGGCTGTCGATCGTGGTGCCGTTCGTCGACCGCGTCGCCTACAAGCATGTGCTCAAGGAAATCCCGCTGGACGTGCCCAGCCAGGTCTGCATCACCAAGGACAACACGCAGCTGCAGGTCGACGGCGTGCTGTACTTCCAGGTCACCGACCCGATGAAGGCGTCGTATGGCTCGAGCAATTTCGTGGTCGCGATCACGCAGCTGTCGCAGACCACGCTGCGCTCGGTGATCGGCAAGCTGGAGCTGGACAAGACTTTCGAGGAGCGCGAGTTCATCAACCACAGCGTGGTCAATGCGCTGGACGAAGCTGCCTCCAACTGGGGCGTAAAGGTGCTGCGCTATGAGATCAAGGACCTGACCCCGCCCAAGGAGATCCTGCATGCGATGCAGGCGCAGATCACCGCCGAGCGTGAAAAGCGCGCGCTGATCGCGGCCTCCGAAGGCAAGCGCCAGGAACAGATCAACCTGGCCACCGGCGCGCGCGAGGCGGCGATCCAGAAGTCGGAGGGTGAGCGCCAGGCGGCCATCAACAAGGCCCAGGGCGAGGCCAGCGCGATCCTGGCGGTGGCCGAGGCCAATGCGCAGGCAATCCAGAAGATCGGCAATGCGATCCGCACCGAGGGCGGCATGGATGCGGTCAACCTGAAGGTGGCCGAGGAATATGTCGCCGCGTTCGGCAACCTGGCCAAGCAGGGCAATACGCTGATCGTGCCGGGCAATATGGGCGACATGAGCAGCATGATCGCCACGGCGCTGCAGATCGTGAAGGGGCAGCAGAAGGCCGCTTGAGGCAGGGCTGAACGAAGGGCGGCTGAACGAAGGGCGCGCGGCGCGGCGGTTCAGTCCTTGTTGTCGCCCTTCATGATGCGGGCCTTCTCGCGCTGCCAGTCGCGCTGCTTTTCGGTCTCGCGCTTGTCGAACTGCTTCTTGCCCTTGGCCAGGCCGATCTCGCATTTCACGCGGCCGCGCGTGTAATGCAGGTTCAGCGGCACCAGCGTGTAGCCGCGCTGCTCGACCTTGCCGATCAGCTTCTTGATTTCGTCGGCCTTGAGCAGCAGCTTGCGGGTGCGCACCGGATCGGGCTTGACGTGGGTGGAGGCGCTTTGCAGCGGGCTGATATGGGCGCCGATCAGGAACATCTCGGCGTCGCGCACGACCACGTAGCCTTCCTTGATCTGCACTCGCCCGGCGCGGATCGCCTTGACCTCCCAGCCTTCCAGCACGATTCCGGCCTCGTATCGTTCCTCGATGAAATAGTCGAAGAAGGCCTTCTTGTTGTCTGCAATGGTCATGCGTGCGGGTCGGGTGCGGTAGGGTGGATGCTGGCCGGTTCGCTGCAGCGCCACATGGCGGGATGCCGCGGGGCGCGCGGGTCGGCTAAAATCGGGATTCTAGCAAACCAGCCCCCGGCACAGGCGCATGCCTGCCGCGCAGCGCGCGCGGCAGGGCCGCAAGCCAGATTTCCCCTTACATGGCAGACGTCCATAAATCCGTCCTGCTCGGTTACTCCGCCGCGCAGATGTATGACCTGGTCACCCGCGTGGAGGACTATCCCAAGTTCCTGCCATGGTGCGGCGGCGTGGAGGTGTTCGAGCAGACCGAGACCACGCTCGACGCCAAGATCCATATCCACTTCAAGGGCATCCAGCAGTTCTTCCATACGCGCAATACCCAGGAGCGTCCGACGCGTATCGACATGACCTTTGCCGACGGGCCGTTCAAGACCTTCAACGGGTCATGGCGCTTTACGCCGTTGCGCGAAGACGCGTGCAAGATCGAGTTCCACCTGCACTACGAGTTTTCCAGCCTGCTGCTGGAGAAGCTGATCGGCCCGGTCTTCAGCATGATCGCCAATACCTTTGTCGATGCCTTCGTCAAGCGCGCCGAGGTGGTGTATGGCACCAGCTGAACGCAGCGCCGCCACGGTGCATATCGCGGTCTGCTACGCGCGTCCGGAAGCCGTGTTCCTGAAGGCCATCGACGTGCCCACGGGCACCACGATCGCGGCGGCCATCGTCAACTCCGGATTGCAGCAGGCTTGCCCGGAAGTCGATCCGGCCACCATGCGCGTGGGCATTTTCGGCAAGCTCAAGACCCCGGAGACGGTGGTGCGCGACGGCGACCGCGTCGAGGTGTACCGGCCGCTGACGGCGGATCCGAAGCAGGCGCGCCGCAAGCGGGTCCAGAAGCAGCGCGCCGGCGGCACGCGCGAGGGCCAGAAATGGCTGCGCGGCAACAGCTGAGCCGCGCATTGCCGCCAACGCAAACGGGCCCGGGCTGGCCCGTTTTTCATGGCTTCAGTTGCAGTGCTTTTCCAGGTTGGCGCTGGTCCTGAGGATTTCCGCCTGGCGCTGCTCGCTGTTCAGGTGCTGCAGCGCGCCATCCGGACCGGCGACCGCGGCGCGCATGCCCTGCTGCAGGCCGGTGGCATAGTTGCGCAGCTGCGCGCAACGGGCGGCGCGCTCGGCCGTCTCGGCTTCCTTGCGGGCCTCTTCGGCGGCGGCTTTCAGGCTGGCTTCGCGGCGCTTCTGGAAGGCTTCCTCGGGCGTCGGTGCGGTGGGCTTGGCCGATGCCTTGGCCGGAGCTGGTGCGGCTATGGCGGCGTCCGCTGCCTGGGCCGCCTGGACCGGCTGGAGGTCGCCGGCATGGCGTCCCGGTGCGCGCAAGACCCTCGCCGCAGCCGTGGACGGCGGCACGTCGCTGTAGACCATGTGGCCGTTGGCATCGCGCCACTGCCAGTAGGCAAGGGCCGGTGCAGGCGTGGCCAGAACGGCGGCAAGGGCAGCGGCAAGCAGGCACGGCGCGGACGATCGTTGCATGGCGGGACGTCTCAAAGTGGCTCTGGAAGCACGGGCCGCCGGCTGCATGCGTTAGCGATGGCCGCGGCACGAAGCCGCGGCAATTGCTCGGGCGCTTGCTTGCAATGCAATGCAATGCGTAGCGCCGGTCTGACCCTGGTAAATGCCTGGTATTTTTGTGCGGCGCGTGTGACTCCCGCGCCTGGTTCGCTAGTCTACGCAGACTTGTCGGTGGCGTGCAAGCGCACCGACCAGGCCACGCCGACCATCAGCAACACGATCGCGGCGATTTCCAGCGGGCGTGGCCAGCGCTGGTCGAAGACAAAGCCATAGGCCAGCGCGAACAGCGTTTCGAACACGATCATCTGGCCCGACAGCGTCAGCGGCAGGCGCCGGCTGGCGATATTCCACAGGTTGTTGCCGATCAGCGAAGCGCCCAGCGCCACCGCGGCGTTGACCATCCAGAACCACTGCCAGTCGCGGCCGCTGTCGGCGGCGCCCAGGGTGTCGCCGGCAATCAACCAGCCGACTGCCGCCAGTACCGCGGACACGGCGCCGGTCGACAGCCCGTACAGCGCCGACCATTCATTGCCGCTGTAATGCGGGTTGCGCTGCAGATAGCGCGCGTTGTCCACCGCATAGAGGGTCCAGCAGACCAGCGCACCGGCAGCGCAACCGACTCCGGCCAGCTTCTGCCACACCGGCCGCGCCACCGCGCCGGCCGCCGCCGCATGGGCGCCCGGGCCGCCGCCGAACAGGTCGATATTGATGCAGGCAATGCCCGCGGCCACCACCAGCAGCGGCCACAGCAGCCGCGCCAGCGGCACCGCGCCGTGGTCGCGCCGGCCCATGATGGTGACCGAGATCGGCAGGATGCCGATGATCAGCGAGGTCGGGCCGACCCCGGCCAGCTGCACGCCGAAGGCCAGCAGCACGTAGTAGAGCAGGTTGCCGGTAAAGGCCTGGCGCAGCAGCGCCACGCAGTCGGCGCGGGTCAGCTTGCGCGCGATGCGCCGCAGCAGCGGCAGCGCCGCCACGCAGGCCACCAGCCCGTAGGCCAGGTAGCGGCCGATGGCCAGTTCCCACGGCGAAAACGCGGGCAGCAGCTTGGGGGCGATGAACACCATGCCCCAGAACGCGCCAGCCAGCAGCCCGCACAATACGCCGATTCCCATACTTCGCCGTGCCCGGATAAAAAGACAACGAGCATAGCAGACGGCACCTCGGAAAGGCCGCTGGCGGGCATCAGCAAATCGCGCATTCCTGTATAATTCGGTTTTGCGCCTAGAGGATTTGCTATGCGTCTTGTCCAGAAAGCACTCACATTCGATGACGTGCTGCTCGTCCCGGCCTATTCGGCCGTCCTTCCCCGGGATGTTTCCCTCCGCACCCGCCTGACCCGCTCCATCGAACTGAACATCCCGCTGGTCTCCGCGGCGATGGACACCGTGACGGAAGCGCGCCTGGCGATTTCCATGGCGCAGGCCGGCGGCATCGGCATCATCCACAAGAACCTGAAGCCCGCCGACCAGGCCCGCGAAGTCGCGCGCGTCAAGCGCTACGAATCGGGCGTGCTGCGTGACCCGATCACCATTTCGCCGGACATGAAGATCCGCGATGTGATCGCGCTGTCGCAGCAGCACGGCATTTCCGGGTTCCCGGTGGTCGAGGGCAAGGCCGTGGTCGGCATCATCACCAACCGCGACCTGCGTTTCGAGGAAGAGCTCGACGCGCCGGTGCGCGCCAAGATGACGCCGCGCGACAAGCTGGTGACCGTGGCCGAGGGCGCGCCGCTGGAAGAAGCCAAGCGGCTGATGAACCGGCACCGCCTCGAGCGCGTGTTGGTGGTGAACCAGGCCTTCGAGCTGCGCGGCCTGATCACCGTGAAGGACATCCAGAAGGCGGTGGACAACCCGCTCGCCAGCAAGGACGACCATGGCCAGCTGCGCGTCGGCGCCGCGGTCGGCGTGGGCCCGGACAACGACGAGCGCGTCGAACTGCTGGTCAAGGCCGGCGTCGACGTGATTGTGGTGGATACGGCGCACGGCCATAGCCAGGGCGTGCTGGACCGCGTGCGCTGGGTCAAGCAGAACTTCCCGCAGGTGCAGGTGGTTGGCGGCAACATCGCCACCGGCGACGCCGCGCGCGCGCTGGTCGAGCATGGCGCCGACGGCGTCAAGGTCGGCATCGGCCCCGGTTCGATCTGCACCACGCGTATCGTTGCCGGCGTCGGCGTGCCCCAGATCACCGCCGTCTCCAACGTGGCCGAAGCGCTCAAGGGCACCGGCGTGCCGCTGATCGCCGACGGCGGCGTGCGCTATTCCGGCGATGTGGCCAAGGCCCTCGCGGCCGGCGCGCACACCGTGATGATGGGCGGCATGTTCTCCGGCACCGAGGAAGCGCCGGGCGAGACCTTCCTGTTCCAGGGCCGCTCGTTCAAGAGCTACCGCGGCATGGGTTCGGTGGGCGCGATGAAGGACGGCGCGGCCGACCGCTACTTCCAGGAAGACAACACCGCCAACGTCGACAAGCTGGTGCCCGAAGGCATCGAAGGGCGCGTGCCGTACAAGGGTTCGGTGATGGCCATCATCCACCAGCTGACCGGCGGCGTACGCGCCTCGATGGGCTATTGCGGCAGCAAGTCGATTGCCGACTGGCACGAGAGCGCCCAGTTCGTCCAGATCACGGCGGCCGGCATGCGTGAATCGCACGTGCACGACGTGCAGATCACCAAGGAAGCGCCGAACTACCATATCGACTGATGCCCCGCGGCCGCGCACCGTCCCTGCAGGCGGTGCGCGGCCGCCGGCATCGGGGCGAGGGCGCGCCCCCACCCACTCCACGCTCGCCCCCCCGGCGCCGCGCCCGGGCCGGCCCGGGGGGGGCCCCCCCGCCGGCATCGGGGCGAGGGCGCGCCGGCGCGTGCCCGCGCCCGACCCGCCATCCCATCCGAACCTGGCCGCGCGCCACGCAGGCGTTGTCCTGATGCCCGCCGCACCACCGGCCGGGGCCAAGACGAGGAGCGCCAATGAAGGTGTTGCTGCGAGCCGTGCTGTTTTTCGATGCCCTGGTGGACCTGCTGCTGGGCGTGCTGCTGCTGATGTCCCCGTTCACCACGCTGTACGCGGCGCTGCAGCTGCCGCAGCCGCAGCCGGCGCTGTTCGGGCAGCTGCTGGGCGTGGCGCTGGTGGGGCTGTCGGTACTGCTGTGGCAGGCCGCCTTCAATGGCCAGCTGACGGTGCCGGTGGCGCGCACCGCAGGCTACGTGAACCTGGCCAGCGCGGTGCTCATCATCGCCTGGATGGTGTTCCTGGAGCTGCCGCTGGAAGGCGCCGGCAAGCTCTGGCTGCCGACCATGGCGGTGGTGCTGCTGTTCTTTGCCGTGGTGCAGATCCCGGCGGCCAAGCGCGTGCGCGTGCGCGAACAGCAACGGAAGATGGAACGCGCGCTGCAGGAACAGGAAAGCAGGAAGGAACCCGGCGTTGCCCCCGCGGCGCGCCCCACGAATACCCCAGAATACCGGCGCGAGCCGGTCATCACGCCGCCGCCGGGCTATGGCCCCGGCACGGAAGTCGTGACCGAGCCCATCCCGGAAGACACGCCATCGGCCCATCATGCACGACAAAATCCTCATTCTTGATTTCGGCTCGCAGGTCACGCAGCTGATCGCCCGCCGCGTCCGCGAGGCGCACGTCTATTGCGAAATCCACCCGAACGACGTCAGCGACGCGTTCGTGCGCGAATTCGCCCCCAAGGCGATCATCCTGTCCGGCAGCCACGCCAGCACCTATGAAGACCACCAGCTGCGCGCGCCGCAGGCGGTGTGGGACCTGGGCGTGCCGGTGCTGGGCATCTGCTACGGCATGCAGACCATGGCGGTGCAGCTGGGCGGCAAGGTCGAGTGGAGCGATCATCGCGAGTTCGGCTACGCCGAGATGCGCGCCCATGGCCATACCGGGCTGCTCAAGGACATCGAGGACTTCCGCACGCCGGAAGGCCACGGCATGCTCAAGGTGTGGATGAGCCATGGCGACAAGGTCACCGGCCTGCCGCCCGGCTTCAAGCTGATGGCTTCCACGCCGAGCTGCCCGATCGCCGGCATGGCCGACGAGACGCGCCACTACTACGCCGTGCAGTTCCACCCCGAGGTCACGCACACGGTCAAGGGCCGCCAGATGCTGGAGCGCTTCGTGCTGCAGATCGCCGGCTGCAAGCCTGACTGGGTCATGCGCGACCATATCGAGGAAGCGGTCGCCAGGATCCGCGAGCAGGTCGGCGATGAAGAGGTCATCCTGGGCCTGTCCGGCGGCGTCGATTCGTCGGTGGCCGCGGCGCTGATCCATCGCGCCATCGGCGACCAGCTGACCTGCGTGTTCGTCGACCACGGCCTGCTGCGCCAGGACGAGGGCAAGCTGGTGATGGAAATGTTCGTCGGCCGGCTGCACGCCAAGGTGGTCCATGTCGATGCCTCCGACCAGTTCCTCGGCCACCTCGCCGGCGTCACCGATCCCGAGCAGAAGCGCAAGATCATCGGCCGCGAGTTCGTCGAGGTGTTCCAGGCCGAGGCGCGCAAGCTGACCAACGCCAAGTGGCTGGCGCAGGGCACCATCTACCCGGACGTGGTGGAGTCGGGCGGCACCAAGACCAAGAAGGCCACCACCATCAAGAGCCACCACAACGTCGGCGGCCTGCCGGAGACGCTGGGCCTGAAGCTGCTGGAGCCGCTGCGCGACCTGTTCAAGGACGAAGTGCGCGAACTGGGCGTGGCGCTGGGCCTGCCGCCCGAAATGGTCTACCGCCACCCGTTCCCGGGCCCGGGCCTGGGCGTGCGCATCCTCGGCGAAGTCAAGCGCGACTACGCCGACCTGCTGCGCCGCGCCGATGCCATCTTCATCGAAGAACTGCGCAAGACCATCGCCACCGAACACGACGCCGCCGCCGGCCTGTGCGAACCCGACCAGGTCGGCAAGAGCTGGTACGACCTCACCAGCCAGGCCTTCGCCGTGTTCCTGCCGGTCAAGTCCGTCGGCGTGATGGGCGACGGCCGCACCTACGACTACGTGGTCGCGCTGCGCGCGGTGCAGACCACCGACTTCATGACCGCGCACTGGGCGCACCTGCCGTATGCGCTGCTGGGCCGCTGCTCCAACCGCATCATCAACGAAGTCCGGGGTTTGAACCGGGTCGTGTATGACGTGTCGGGGAAGCCGCCGGCGACGATCGAGTGGGAGTGAAAAGACGTCTTTCGGGGCTATCGCCAGCTATCGAAAGGTTGCCGTAACGCGTTGATTTTCAAAGATGCGTTGCGGCACCTATCGATGATCATCACCGGCCAGCGGAACAGGTTGGCGGTGAGTGGCGGTAGAACCTGGAGGCCGGGCCGCCAGCCGTCTGCCGGTTCCCGCGCGGGGCTTCAGAACGTGCCAGGGTAGGCGCCGCCGTCGAGCAGGATATTCTGCGCGGTGATGTAGGCGGCCTGGCGGCTGCACAGGAAAGCGCAGGTGGCGCCGAACTCGGCGGGATCGCCGAAACGGCGGGTGGGGTTCTCGACGGCGCGGCGCTCTGCCATGGCCTGCGCGGTCAGCCCGGCCTGCCGCGCCGCGCCTTCGATGGTCTTGCCGAGGCGGTCGGTACGGAACGGCCCCGGCAGCATGTTGTTCACCGTGACCCCGTGCCGGGCGACCTCGCGCGCCAGTCCCGCCACAAAGCCCGTCAAGCCGGAGCGCGCGCCGTTGGAGAGGCCCAGCACGTCGATCGGTGCCTTGACCGCGCCGCTGGTGATGTTGATGATGCGGCCCCACTTGCGCGCGATCATGCCGTCGACGGTGGCCTTGATCAGGTCGATCGGCGTCAGCATATTGGCGTTGAGCGCGTCCATCCACGTGTCGCGTTCCCAGTCGCGGAAGTTGCCCGGCGGCGGGCCGCCGGCATTGGTGACCAGGATGTCGAGATCGCCCAGGCCAGCCACCCCGTCCAGCGCGGCGGCGCGGCCCTCGGGCCTGGTGATGTCGGCGGCGACCGCGACCACGCGGTGGCCGTGGCGCGCACGGATGTCGCTGGCGGCTTGCTCCAGTGCATCGGCATTGCGCGCCACGATCACCACATCCACACCCTCGGCGGCCAGTGCGTCGGCACAGGCAAAGCCGAGGCCCTTGCTTGCGCCGCAGACCAGCGCGCGCTTGCCATGCAGTCCCAGATCCATTTCGTTGCTCTCCTTTTGCAGGGGTGGCGGATATCCGTTGCCAGGCGCCGGTGCCGGCTAGCCGTGCGCACGCGGGCGGTAGTCGATCAGGCTCGAGAACACGGCGATCAGCACCGCCATGACGACGAAGAACAGCAGCGCCAGGAAGTAGGAGCCCGACCACTGGACGATCACGCCGATCAGGATCGGCACCACCACGCCGGCCATGTTGCCGCAGAAGTTCATGGTGCCGCCCAGCACGCCGCTGCGTTCCGGGCCGCCGACGATGGCCGGCAGGCTCCAGTACATGCCGCAGAAGCGGATGAAGAACATCGCCACGCACAGCAGCACGACGACCGTGCCGGAGTCGGGGATGTAGGCCGCCGCGAGGATGCAGGCCGCTGCCACCAGTGACGAGCCGCTGAACATCGTGCGCATGACGACATTGGGCGATGCGCCCGACGCCTTCCACCGGTCGCCGATGTAGCCGCCGATGAGCTCGCCGACGAAGCCCGACATGAAGATGATGAAGGTGGCCCCGCCCATGGCGGCGATGTTGAAGCCGTGCGCCTTGTGCAGATAGCTCGGCATCCACGTCAGCAAGCCATAGAAGACCGCGAGGATGCAGCTGTAGCCGGCGAACATGGCCAGCACCGAGCGGTCCCGCACCAGTTCGCGCAGCGGCACGCGCGCGGCGGCGGCGCTGGCGCGCGCGTTGCCGCGCGTGATGTGCTCCAGCTCGGCAGCGTTGACGCCGGGGTGGTCCGACGGATGATTGCGGATGTAGCGCCACGCCAGCACGCCCGCCAGCATCGTACCGACGCCGGCGATCACGAACGCGATGCGCCACGAGCCGAACCAGGCGATCAACCCGGAGATCAGGATCGCGCCCAGGGCGCTGCCAAGCGGGGCGCCGCCGTCGACGAGCACGGCGCCGCGGCCGCGCTCGTGCGGGGTCAGCCAGCTACCGATCAGCTTGGCGCCGGCCGGCATGATCGGCGACTCGGACACGCCGAGGCCCATGCGCGTGAGCAGCAGCACGATCCAGTTGTGGGAGGCGGCACCGAGCGCCTGGAAGGCACCCCAGGCAACCGTCGCCGCGGCGATGATGCCGCGCGTGTGATACCGGTCCAGCAGCACGCCGGCGGGGATCTGCATCAGTGCGTACGACCAGAAGAACGCGCTCAGCATCAGGCCTTCGAGCGCCGGAGACAAATTGAATTCCGGCGCGATCAACGGCAGCGCGACCGACAGCGAGGCCCGGTCGATGTAGTTGATCGCTGTCAGCAGCAGCATGATCAGGAAGATGCGCCAGCGCACGCTGGTGGGGCGCACGGCTTCGCTGGCCGATGGCGATGACAGGGCAGGGGAGGGTAAGGACGGCATGGTTGTCTCGCTTCGTTGTGATGGTGCGGCGTGTTGCTTCATTGCCGCCGGGCACTGTAGGGCCGCCGCCAGGCCTTGCCTAATGACTCTTCGTGATTGCGTGATAACCAGCAGGATGGCGCTGGCCAGCGCTGGCTGGCAGCACGGGTAGCCGCACGGTAACCGCATAAGGGACCGTTATCGGCCAATCCATTCTTTTCATTACCGGGATTGGCGGGGGGCTTTGTACTGTTCGGGGCTCGGAGACATCGAACGGAGAAAGCCCCATGATTCCATTTCAATATTTTTTCCCGACCACGCTGAAGTTCGGCAACGGCCTGGCCAACCGGGCCGGCGAGCTGCTCAAGCCCTTGTTCCGCGGCAAGCTGCTGGTGGTGACCGACGAAGGCCTGATCAAGAGTGGTGTGCTGGAAGGATTCTTTGCCTCCCTCAGCACCGCTGACGTGGCCTATGACGTCTTCTCGGGCGTCGAGGCAAATCCCAGCACCACCGTGCTGGAGCGCGCCGTGGCCTTTCTGAAGGACCACGCTTGCACCGCGGTGATCGGCGTCGGCGGCGGCAGCAGCATCGATACCGCCAAGGGTGTCGCCGCGATGGCGACCAACGCGGGCACCATCCTGGATTACGAAGGCTACGACAGGATTCCCAACGCGCCGCTGCCGATCTTCGCGATTCCGACGACGTCAGGCACGG
The DNA here is from genome assembly GCF_057798955.1 of Cupriavidus sp. 207A1. Lineage (NCBI taxonomy): Bacteria > Pseudomonadati > Pseudomonadota > Betaproteobacteria > Burkholderiales > Burkholderiaceae > Cupriavidus > Cupriavidus sp. 207A1. The sequence continues at coordinate 442,409 of NZ_JBYOJO010000003.1, forward strand.
GCAGCGAATGCACCGCGTCGACGGTCTTCACGAACAAGGAGACGCTGTTCAAGACCGTGATCATCAGTCCGCGGCTGTTTCCGCAACTGGCGATCCTGGACGCCGAACTGACGCTGAAGCTGCCGCCGGCCATCACCGCCGCGACCGGCATGGACGCGCTCACCCATGCGATCGAATCCTATGTATCGAAGCAGGCGAATCCGGTCAGCCAGGCGCTGGCGCTGGGCGCGGTGCGCCTGATCGGGCGCAGCCTGCGCAAGGCCTACTACGTCGGTTCAGACCTCGCGGCCAGGGAGGACATGCTGCTGGGGTCGTTCCTGGCCGGCGTCGCCTTCTCGCAGTCGAAGCTGGGCAACGTCCATGCGATCTCGCACACGATGGGCGGCGTGTTCAACATCGCCCATGGCATCGCCAATGCGGCGCTGCTCCCCTACGTGATCGCGTTCAACGGGCCCGCCTGCCCGGAGCGCTATCGCGACATTGCCGACGCGCTCGGTGCCGAGGTGGCGGGCGTCGATGCCGAAACCGCGGCGCGCCGCCTGGTGGCGCAGATCGTCGAGCTCAACCGCGCGCTCGGCATTTCTTCGAACATCCGCGAGCTCGGTGTCGACCTCGAGCACCTGCCGCAGATGGTCGCCGATTCGATGCGCAGCGGCAACGTCCTGGTCAACCCGCGCCTGACCACGGCGGGCGATATCGAGCGGATCATCCTCGCCGCGCATGCCGGCAACCTTTGAGCGGCCCGCAGCGGCCGGGTCATTTCATCCATCATCCCAGCAAACAGGAGTCTCCATGTTTTATGAAATGCGGACCTATACGGTCCAGATCGGCAAGATGAAGGAATACCTGCAGCACTTCGAACAAGAAGGCCTGCCGGTGATTTCCCGCTATGCCACGCTCGTCGGCTGGTGGTACACGGAGATCGGCGAACTCAACCAGGTGGTCCATATCTGGGCCTACGAAAGCCTGGACGACCGCATCAAGCGGCGTGCGGCACTCTATGAAGATCGCGACTGGCTCGAGAAATTCATTCCCAAGGCCTTCCCGATGCTCGAGAAGATGGAGTCGAAGCTGCTGATGCCGGCGGCGTTCTCGCCGATCAGATGAGATGTTGCTGCAGCGCCTCGGCAAGCAGCCTTGCACCTGGTGACAGGTGCGCGCCGGCGCGGGTCACCACGCCGTAGGGCTCCTCGATGACCGGGATCGCGACCGGCAGGCGCGCCACCAGTCCGAACTGCTCGCCAAACGCCGCCACTTCGCGCGGGATCACGGCGACCAGCTCGGCGTTCGCCTGCAACAGGGTGAGGGCTGCAAACGTCGATGCGGTCTCGATCGGATAGCGTGGCACGTCGATGCCGGCATCGGCGAGCGCGCGCTCGAGCGCGAACCGCATCGGCGTGTTGACAGGGTAGGCTACCCATGACGCCTCCGCGAGGTCGCGCAAGCTCAGCGTCTTCCTGCGGGCGAGGGGATGCGCGCGCGCGGCCACCACCGCCAGCGGCTCGGATTCGAGCGGCACGCAGTCGTAAGCCTCCGGACGCCGGCTGCCGCCGCTGCGGCAGATGGCGAGATCGACGCGCCCCTCGTCGATCAGGGCCAGCAGGCTGGTGCTGGTCCCCTCCACGATCTCGATCGAAAGATGCGGCTGACGATGGCGCAGGTCGGTCAGCGCCCGTGTCAGCAGCGGCACCGCGCCCATGATGACGCCGACCGCAAGGTGGCCGCCGTGTCCCTGCGTCAGGGCAGTGACCTCGGCGTGCAGGTGTTCCAGGTCGCTGTAGATCAGGCGCGCATAGCGCGTGACGCAGCGCCCGAGATCATTGGCGACCAGTCCTTTCGGCTGCCGTTCGAACAGCGGCATGCCAAGGATGTCCTCGATCTCGCGCAGCACCTTGGTCGCGCCGGGTTGCGAGATGGCGATTTCCTCGGCCGCCTTGTGCAGCGAGCCATGGTTCTCCAGCGCGATCAACAGCCTCAACTGCTTGAGGCGAAGGCGCGATGCAATGTTGGCGAGGGAAGGGACAGCCAGCGGCTTCATGGCAACGACAGGACCGAAAGCCGACACTATAGCTTTTTGCGGCGTTGGACGGCGCTCGTCTGCGACATCTCACTTCTCACTTCTCCTGCCGCCGCGTGGGCGCCGGCACAGCACTCACGACGTGACCAGGGCGCGCCTGTCTGCCCGGCTGAGCCACACCACCAGGAATCCCGCCGCAGCCAGCACGCCGCCGGCGACTGGCACTGCGCTGTAGCCGAGGTCCAGGCTGATGACCCCGCCACCCAGCGCGGCACCCAGGGCATTGCCGAGATTGAACGCGCCGACGTTGATCGACGAGGCGAGTCCCGGTGCTTCCGCCGCGGCTTCCATCACCCGCATCTGCACCGGCGGGACGACGGCGAAGGTCGCGGCTCCCCATGCCAGTAGTCCAAGGGCCGCGGTAACGTGGTGGGAGAGGGCGAAGGGGAGCACCAGCATGATGACGGCGAGCGCCGACAGCACGATCTTCGTCGCGCCATCGAGCGACCAGTCCGCGAGCCGTCCCCCCACGTGATTGCCGACCGTGAAGCCAACACCGATCAGCACGAGCGAGAGCGTGACGAAGGTGTCGGATGCGCCGGTGAGATCGGCAAGCACCGGCGCGATATAGGTGTAGAGCGTAAACATGGCGCCCGCGCCCAGCACCGTTGTCGCCATCGCCAGCAACACCGGCGGGCGGGTGAGCACCGCCAGTTCCCGGCGCACATTGGGCGGGGTGCCGCGCTCGCCCTGCGGCAACGCCAGCCAAAGCGCGGCAATGGCGACCAGCCCCAGCACCGCGGTGCCCGCGAATGCCAGGCGCCAGCCGACCTGCTGCCCGATCCAGGTTGCCGCCGGCACGCCGCCGATGTTGGCGATGGTCAGTCCCATGAACATCGTTGCCACGGCGCTGGCCTGCTTTTCCTTCGGCACCACGCTGGCGGCCACCACGGCCCCAAGGCCGAAGAAGGCGCCATGGTTGAGGCTGGTGACCAGGCGCGACGCCAGCAGCGTGGCGTATCCCGGCGCCAGCGCCGACAGCAGGTTGCCGACGGTGAAGATGGCCATCAGCGCCATCAGTGCGGTGCGCTTGCCGAAGCGGCTGAACAGCAGGGTCATCACCGGCGCGCCGACCATCACCCCAACCGCGTACGCCGTAATCAGCATCCCCGCGGTGGGGATGTTGACGTCGACGCCTTCGGCGATCACGGGGAGCAACCCCATCGGGGCGAATTCGGTGGTGCCGATGCCGAAGGCGCCGATGGCGAGCGCTAGCAGTGCGGTATTGGATTTCATCGTGGCAGATCCTGGCAGGTGCCTTATGCCGCGGCCTTGCCGTCGTAGGCGGGATAGTCGGTGTAGCCTTCGGCGCCGCCGCCATAATGGAGCGCGCGATCGGACATGGCCAGGGGCCAGTCATTCTCGAGGCGTGCGACCAGGTCGGGGTTGGCAATGAACGGCTCGCCGAATGCCGCAATATCGATCAGGCCATCGGCGATGAGGCCATCGGCGCGTGCGCGCGTCATGCCTCCGGCAAGGATCAGCACGCCCGTGAACCGGCGGCGGAATTTTGCAAGGAAGTCACCTGGCGTGGCCGAACTGCCGCGCGTGCTCTGATCCATCAGGTGGACGTAAGCGATATTGCGCTTTGAGAGTTCATCGGCGAGATGGAGGTACGTTTCCTCGAGCTCAGGGTAGGCGGCCATGTCGCCGAGGCCGCCATAGGGCGACAAACGGATGGCCGTGCGTTGCGCACCGATTCGCGCCGCAACCGCGTCGATGGCTGCCAGGGCGAAACGGGTGCGGCTCTCCACGGTGTCGCCGCGGAATTCATCGGTGCGATCGTTCACCGTCGGGTTCAAAAACTGTTCGATCAGGTAACCATTGGCGCCGTGCAGCTCGATGCCGTCAAAGCCGGCCTCCATGGCATTGGCGGCGGCCTCGGCAAAATCGGCGATCACGCCATAGACCTCGCCGGTCGTCAGTGCACGGGGCGCGGACACATCGACCGCACCCGGCGTGCCGTCGGCGGTGTAACCCCAGGCCTTGGTGTTCTTCGCGGTCTGGCCGGTGGCACTGACCGGCTGAATGCCACCGGGCTGGATCGAAACATGGCTCACACGGCCGACATGCCAGAGCTGGGTGAAGATCGTGCCGCCCTTGGCGTGGACCGCGTCAGTGACCTTGCGCCAGCCATCGACCTGTTGTGGTGTGTACAGGCCAGGGTTGAACAGGAAGCCCTGGGCGCTGGGCGATATCACCGTGCCCTCGGTCACGATCAGGCCGGCGTCGGCGCGTTGGCCGTAGTAGAGCGCGTTGAGGTCGTTGGGAACCCCGTCCGGATTCCGGGAACGGGTCAGCGGGGCCATGGCGATCCGGTTAGCGAGCTGGCGCTCGCCCATGGTGAAGGGCTTGAACAGTAGACTCATTTTTGGACCTTGATCAGGGAGGGGTGCGGCCACCGGGGGTAGTGGCCGCGGGCTCGGGAAGTTCGTCGATGGACCGTAGTTTGCGCGGTTTATATTTGTTGATTAAGCCGTGTATGGGTCAAATACTTTTGATTTCATATCAAATGTCAGGACCTTTCGTGCCGGCAGGGGCAGGGCGGCATCCGAGGCCGCCGCCCGGAGGCACAGGTGCCGCGATAGCCCGGCGCTTAAACCGAAAAGTGCTCACCGGACCCATTGATGGCGCGAGCCCCTTCTGAATACGGATCGCGCGGGCTGTTGCCGCGCGCGCCATCCAGGTACGGGTCTGCCTGGCGCGCAGGACTGGCGGAGACACCGGTACGGTCGAGTCCGGCAACCACTTGCAGGTCGGGATGCGAATCGGCTGCGTTGGCGCCGTCGTAGAACGGGTTGCGACGGTCATTGCCGCGCGCACCGCCCAGGTAGGGGTCGACCTTGCGGGTGGCAATGTAGCCATCCCGATTGGTGATCCTGGCGCCATCGGTGTAGCCGTCCCGGTTGCTGATGCGGGCGCCGTCGGTGTAGGCGTCACGAGGCGTGTTCACGCGAAATGCGCTGCCGGCGGTTTCCGGCTGGGCGGCTGCGTGGGCCACGCCGGCGGTCAGGGCGGCGGCCAATGTGATAGCCGCGAGGATGGTCTTTGCTTGCATGATGCTCTCCTGTTTAGTCCGATCGGCCGGGCAACCTTTGGGTTTGGTCGCCGGGCCAGTCTGTCATCGGGATGGCAGCTTTTAAGTGATGCTATCTACTGATAGATAGATAAGCAGATCAAAAAAAAGACTGCCGGGTTTCACTGTCAAGAATCCGGGCATCGCCCGGGGGTGACTGGAGTCTAGGTAGGGGTGGTATGTCTGTCCAAGACGGAATGCGTCGGACTTAAGACCTTGCGGGTCTTTTGGGCCGGTTTGCTCCCATTCCCCGCACGCGGGAGACGGGCCGGGGTGAGGGCCGGCGCCCCAACGAAGTCCGGCCGCCACCCCGCAGCTCAGCAGTGCCCCTTATTTTTCGACAAGACGGCCCAGCGTCTCCGGCACGATCGTAGCGCCCACCAGATAGACCAGCGTGACGGCCGCGAGGAAAACACCAAGGATCACCGGCAGCTCGGCGGGCGTGCCGGCGGCGAGCGAGGCCAGCGTCGGCATCATCCCGCCAATGGCGAAGCCGATGTTCCAGGACAAGCCCGTGCCGGAGGCGCGGATGCTGGTGGGGAACCGCTCGTTCAGGAAGATGAGGATCGGCGCAAAGCCGGCGCACCCGAGCATGCTGAGCGCTACCGCGTAGACGCCGCGCAAGGTGGCGGTTGGCGCGGCCGGCATCCACTGGTAGAGCAGCGGCATCAGCACCAGGCTGAGCGCGCCGATCAGCAGGAAGGCGCGCTTGCGCCCGACCAGCGTGCTGAAATGCCCCGCTGCCACCGATGCCACGATCACCCCGAGGCTGCTCAGCATCAGGATGGCCGAGGACTCGCCGGGGGATGCCTTGACCACGACCTTGAGGAAGGTGGGAAGGTAGCCGGAAGTCAGGTAGTAGGCGCTGCCTGCGCCCACGGTCAGCAGGATGTTGACCAGCAGGATGCCGCGATACTCGCGCGAGAACAGCGTGCGCAGCGGATGCGCTTGCGGCTTGGCGTGGCCGCTGGCAGCCTTTGCCGCCTGCAGCTGCTTCCACAGCGGCGACTCTTCCAGCGAGTTGAAGATGACCAGGCCCAGCACCGAGCTGACGATGCCGGCGAAGAACATGCAGCGCCATCCCCAGACCTCGAAGGCGTCGCCGGGGAACAGCGCTGTCATCGCCATGTACGTGATCGACGCCAGCAGCGCGCCGATGCCCGCGCCGCCGCCGCCCACCAGGCCGGACACCGCGCCGCGCCACGACGGCGGCACCGATTCCGTGCCGATGGTATGCGTCGAAGCGACCACGCCGCCGACGAACACGCCCTGCACCAGCCGCAGCAGGATGAACAGCGCCGGCGCGAACAGGCCGATCTGGGCGACGGTCGGCAGCAGCCCGAACGCCGCCGTCGACAAGCCGACGCCGGTCACCGCCACCACCATGGCACCCTTGCGCCCGTGCCGGTCCGCGTAGGCCCCGAAGATCGCCGAGCCGAGCGGGCGCATCAGCAGTGTCACCGCGAACGACGCGTACACCGCCGCCAGCGACAGCATCGCATGCTCGGACGGAAAGAACAGCTTGCCGATCACCGGCGCCACGAACAGCAGGATAAACAGGTCGAACAGGTCGAGCGCCCATCCCATGCATGAAGCCGTCACCGCGCCCAGCACCTGCCGGTTGTTCGCGGCCACGGGCCCCGCGCTCTGCGCGCCGCTGGTCGGCAACTTGTCATTTGCCAGCACTTCCATGGTTGTCTCCTTATCTTTTGAATGCACGGCTCCCCGCGATGCCCGCCGGGGGCATCGTCGTTGCGACCGTATGCGTCCGTCTCTCGGGCTCGGCAGGCGGGTCAGCAACCGCCCGCGCCTGCGCTCAGCTGCCACGGAAATCGGGATTGCGCTTCGCGTGGAACGCTTCCACGCCCTCGCGGAAGTCGTCCGAGCTGCGCAGGCGGCTGTAGCAATGCCCTTCGAGTTCGATGGCGATCGACAGCGGTGCGTCCTCGGTGTCGTTGAGCAGCTTCTTGGCGGTGCGCTGGGCCAGCGGGGAGAAGGCGCGCAGCTCGTCGACCAGGGCATCGGTGGCGGCTTCCAGCTCGGCGTCAGCGACGCAGTCCACGGCGATGCCCCACTCGTACGCCTGCCGCCCCGGGATGCGGCGCGAGCGCATGACGATGTCCTTGGTGCGGCCCACCCCCACCATCTTCTGCAGCCGCGCCGAGCCGCCGGAGCCCGGAATCTGGCCGAGCTTCTGCTCGGGCAGCGCGTATTCCGTGGAGGCGGTGGCGATGCGGAAGTCGCATGCCAGCGACAGTTCGAAGCCCACGCCGAAGCAGTAGCCCTGGTTGGCCGCGATCACCGGCTTGCTGCAGCGCGCCGGCGCCGCCACGTTCCACGCGAGCTTCGACACATGCTCCGGCGACGCCTCCAGGAAGCCGCGGATGTCGCCGCCGCTGGAGAAATGCTTGCCCTGCGCGCGCAGCACGATGACGCGCACGCGGTCATCGGCGTCCAGCGCCTCGAACACGGCACGCAACTGGTCGCGGGCCGCCATCGAGATCACGTTGTAGGGCGGGCGGTGCAGGATGATGTCCGCGCGCTCGCGGGCCGGGTCGATTTCCACGGAAAAGCCGTCGAGATCCTGCAGGCGCTGCTGGTCGGGATGGGTCAGTGCGAAGGCCTGGGTCATGTCGTTACTCCTTGATGGGGTCGCTGTGGGGAAGAGAGGAAAGTGCGCTGTATTCGCCCGCCGACAGCTTGCGGCGCAGGATCTTGCCGACCGGCGATTTCGGGATGTCGGCGACAAAGACGTAGTCGCGCGGGCGTTTGAAGTTGACGAGGTCGGAGCCGCGGCAGTAGTCGTCGAGCGCCCCGGCGTCGACGCAGCCGCGCGGCTTGACGAAGGCCACCACCTTCTGGCCCCAGCGGGCGTCGGGCACGCCGGCCACCGCCACCTCGTCGACGGCGGGGTGCAGCGACAGCACGGATTCGATGTCGGCGGGCGAGATGTTCTCGCCGCCGCTGATGATCATGTCGTCGACCCTTCCGGTCACGAACAGGTCGCCGTCGGCGTCGAGGTAGCCGATGTCGCCTGTGAAGTACCAGCCGTCGCGCAGGGATTTGGCATTGGCGTCGTCGCGGTTCCAGTAGCCCTCGAAGGCCTCGTCGCCGCGCAGGTCGGCGATGATCTGGCCTTCCTCGCCGGGCGCGGCCAGTTCGTCCGGCGAGGCCGCGTCAAGCCGCGCCACGCGCAGTCGCGTGTTGAGGCCGGCGCGGCCCGCACTGCCGGGTTTGTGTGCCGCGTGCTGGTCGACGCTGAAGGTGTACACCTCGGACGAGCCGTAGTGGTTGACGAACAGCTCGGGGCGGAACGCCTGCTCGACCCGGGTCAGCAGGCCATCGTTCATCGCGGCCCCGGCGAAGCCGAGCTTGGTGACGGTGCGCACATCGTTGCTGTCGAAACCCGGCACGGCCAGCAGGTCATGGTAGAGCGTGGGCACGAGATAGAGGCAGCTGACGCGATGGCTGGCGATCGCCTGCAACGCCTGCGACGCGCTCCAGCGCCGCACGCAGACGAATAGGCCGTCCACCAGCGCCATGGCCAGCAGGGACCGCACGCCCATGGTGTGGTACAGCGGCATCACGCCCAGCGTCCGCTCGCCGCGCCGGTACAGGTTCTGCGCAACATGCGCCAGCGCGGCCGCGCGTTCCTGCCGGTGGCGGCGTGGGACACCTTTCGGCTTGCCGGTGGTGCCGGAGGTGTACAGCATGAGCGAGATGTCGCCGGCTTCAGCCTGCGTGCTGTCCCGGCGGGGCGTGGCACGGAGCAGGGTGTCGAACGAAAGCGAGCTGCCCGGAGCGCCGTCCAGCGCGATGCAAGGGACTTCCTGCGCCGCCGCGCTGTCCAGCACGGCGTCGGCGCTGACCGGCTCGAACACCAGTGCCTTCACGCCGGCGTCGCGCACGCAGTAGTCCAGCTCGTCCGGCTTGGCGCGCCAGTTCAGCGGGACGATGACCAGGCCGGCGAACTGGCAGGCCCAGTGCAGGGTGGCCATCTCCCAGCGGTTCTGCAGGATGGCGAGCACGCGGTCGCCGGGACACAGGCCCAGGTCGAGCAAGCCGGCGGCCACGCTGCGGATGCGCGCGAGCCATTGCTCGTAGGTCAGCAGCAGGTCGCCGTCGACGATGGCGGGGGCGTGGGGGCTGCGCTCCACGCTTTGCAGGAAGGTGCGGCCGAGATCAAGCATCGCAGTGCTCCCTGGCAACCGGTGCCGCAATCCGGCGCGAGCGCGCGCGGCTGGCAGCCACGTCGAGGACGGCGGCGACGATCGGCGTGTAGCCCGTGCAGCGGCACAGGTGGCCGGACAGCATGTCGCGCACCTGCGCCTCGGTCGGCTCGGGCACCCGCTCCAGGTAGTCCGCGCACGACATCAGGATGCCTGCCGTGCAGAAGCCGCACTGCAGCGCATGGTGGCGGCGGAAGGCTTCCTGCAGGTCGCCCAGGCCTTCGCGCGGGGCCAGGCCTTCGACGGTATCGATGGCGCGGCCATCGGCCTGCACCGCCAGCATCAGGCAGGAACGCGCGGCCACGCCGTCCACCCGCACCGTGCACGCGCCGCAGACGCCGTGCTCGCAGCCGACGTGGGTGCCGGTGGCGCCGAGTTCATGGCGCAGGAAGTCGGACAGCAGCTCGCGTGGCGCGCACGAGGCGCTGCGTTCGGTGCCGTTCAGGTTCAGGGTGACGCGGTGGCGCTGGTCGCGCCGCATCACCGGAGGCGCACCCAAAGTTGCGCCGTGGGGGGTCTTGCTCATCTTGCCTCCTCGATTGCGCGCATGCCCAGTTGCCGCACCAGGTGGCGGCGGTACTGCGCGCTGACATGGGCGTCGTCCTGCGCGCCCAGCTTCCAGCTGAAATCGTTGATTGCCTCGGCCAGTGCCTCGCCTTGCAGGTATGGCCAGGTCTCCAGCACCGGCCGGTCGGCGACGCCGCCCACGGCCAGCGCAATGGCGTCGTCCGTGACGATCGCGGCGCAGGCCAGCGCGAAGTCGCCATGCCGGGCCGAGAACTCCGTAAAGCCATAACGCGCGCCGGGCCGCCGCAGCGGGAAGCGCACCGCTTCCACCAGCTCGTCCGGCTCGCGCGCTGTCATCAGCATGCCGCGGAAGAATTCGGCGACCGGCAGCACGCGGCGGCGGCGCAGCGAGCGCAGCACCACCTCGCCGCCGAGCGCGGTGAGCACCAGCGGCAGCTCGGCGCTCGGGTCGGCGTGGGCGATGGAGCCGCACACGGTGCCGCGGTTGCGGATCTGGAAATGCGAGATATGCGGGAAGGCGAGCGCGAGCAGCGGCACCTCGTCGGCCAATGACGGGCGCCATTCCACGTTACCCTGCGTGGCGGCGGCGCCCACCACCAGATGGCCGTCTTCCACGCGCACGGTATCCAGGTCAGGGGTGCGCGAGATGTCGACCAGCAGTTGCGGTTGCGCGAGCCGCATGTTCAGCACGGCCATCAGCGACTGGCCGCCGGCCAGCACGCGCGCACCCTCGCCGGCACGGGCCAGCGCTTCCAGCGCGTGCTGCGCGGATTCGGCGCGCAGGTAGTCGAATGCGGCGGGTTTCATCGACGGACTCCCAGAAGCGCCAGCAGGCGCGCGATCCAGCCCGGCTTGCGCACTGGCTTGCCGCCGGCCTGCCGGCCGAGCGATTCGAACAGCTGGCGCAATACCACCTTGGCCGCGCCCTCGAGCATGCGGCCGCCGACCGCGGCAACCTTGCCGGACACCTCGGCCTCGTAGTCGTAGGTGAGACGCGTGCCGGCGCCGTGCGGGGCCAGTTCGACCAGGCCCGTGCCACGCGCGCTGCCGAGCGACGACAGGCCCGCGCCCGCCAGCCGCAGCCGGTGCGGCGGCTCCAGGTCGGACAGCGCGATCTCGGCTTCGTAGCGGGCCTTGATCATGCCCACGCCCACGGTCACGTCGGCGCGGTAGCGGTTGTCGCCGATGGGCACGAGCGCGTGGCAGCCCGGCACGACCCTGGCCAGCGCCTGCGGGTCGAGCAGGACGGCGAAGACGGCCTCGGGCGTGGCGTCCAGGTCGACCGTGCCGCGCGCGCTCAGCGCCTTGCCGCCCTTGCCGCCGCCGTTGCCGTTCGCCGAGGCCTCTCTTGCCGCCTCGGCCAGTTCCGGACGCGACGGCGGCGGGTCGTCGAAGCCGATCATCGCCATCACCCTGGCGGGCGTGAGCGGCAGGCGGATGTCGCGCGCGCCGAGCGCATCGGCCACCGCGTTGGCGACGCATGGCGGCGTGCTCATGTTGTTGCCCTCGCCGAGGCCCTTGGCACCGAGCGGCGTGAACGGGCTCGGCGTCTCCAGGTGGACGATGAGCGGGTCGGGCACCTCGCACGTAGTCGGCATCAGGTAGTCCGCCAGCGTGCCGGACTGGAAGCTGCCGTCCGGGCCGTAGCGGAATTCCTCCATCAGTGCCGCGCCCAGTCCCTGCGCGAAGGCGCCGCGGATCTGGCCGTCGGCCAGCGCCGGGTTGAGCAGCTTGCCGGCATCGTGCGCGGTCACGTAGCGGTCGATGCGCACGCGGCCGGTGGCGCGGTCGATCTCGACGCCGCACAGGTCGAAGGCAAAGCCGTAGCAGGCGGAAGTATTGACGCGGTCCTGCTCGTCCGGGGCGTCGAGGTTGGGGGGTGACCAGAACACGGTTTCGCGCAGGCCCGGCTCCTCGCCGGCCGGTAGCAACTGCGGCGACCAGTGCGGCGCATTGCTGGCCGCGCGCGCAAAGGGCAGGGCGGTATCGGGCGCGCCCCGGCACACGATGCGGCCATCCGCGAAGACCAGCTCGGCCGGGTCGCAGTGCAGGTGCGAGGCTACGATGCGCGCCAGCTTGTCGCGCACGCGCGTGGCCGCCAGATGCACGGTGCCCGCCACGGCACCGGCGAAGCGGCTGGAGTAGTTGCCCGCGGCCACGGACCACGCATCCTTGTGCGTGTCGAATTCGACGTTGACCACGACGTCAGCCGGATCGATGCCGAGCACGTCGGCCACGACCTGCGCCGACACGGTCATGTGGCCCTGTCCCGCCGGCGTCGACGCGATGGTCACCACCACGCCGCCGAGCAGGTCCACGCTGACCGTGGCGCTGGCGATGGCGCCGTTCTTCGGGCCCGCCTTGCGGCGTGCCTCTGCCGGCGTCGCGGTGGTGATATAGCCCATGTTCGACACCGAGGGCTCGACGATGGCCGCGAAGCCGATGCCGTACAGCCTGCCCTCGGCGCGCGCGGCGTCGCGGCGGCGCTTCAGCTCGCCGTAGCCACCCGCGTCCAGCGCACGCGACAGCGCCAGCTGGTAGTTGCCGGAGTCAAGCAGTGCGCCCGCCGCCGCGCGATAGGGAAAGGCATCGGCGGGCACGAAGTTGCGGCGGTAGACGTCGAGCGGATCGAGGCCCAGCTCCACCGCGATCCGCTGCACCAGCCGCTCCAGCGCGAAGTACACCTGCGGCCCGCCGAAACCCCGTACGAGCCCGGTCGGCGTCTTGTTGGTCAGCACCACGCGGTTGCGCACCAGCAGGTTCGGGATCGCGTAGGCACCGGTCAGCAGGCCATGCATGCGATAGAAGGTGGCGGGCTCCGGCGCACGCAGGTAGCCGCCGCAATCCTCGAGCTGGTCGTACGAGAGCGCGACGATGCGGCCGTCCGCCTCGACCGCGGCTTCCAGCGTGGAAAGCCGCGCGGTAGCAGACGTGGCGGCGCTCAGGTGCTCGAGCCGGTCTTCCACCCACTTCACCGGCGCGCCCGCCTTGCGCGAGGCAAGGCACATCAGCACCACGTAGGGGAACACCGCCTGCTTCACGCCGAAACTGCCGCCCGAGTCGCGCGGCGCGACATGGCGCAGGCGGTTGGCCGGGACCTGCAGCGCCATCGCCATCACGGCGTGCAGCGAGAACGGCCCCATGAAGTTAGAAGTGACCTGGTAGCCCTCGTTGCCCGGCAAGTGCTCGGCAATCACCACGCCGCACTCGATCGGCGCGCAGGTGTTGCGCGGGTAATGGGCGGTCAGCGCCACGCGGTGCGGCGCGGCGGCAAAAGCGGCCTCGGGGTCGCCATAGCGGAAATGGCGATCGCTGGCCACGTTGCCGCCGAGGCCGGGATGCAGCACGCTCGCGTCCTCGGCGACCGCGGCCTCGATCGAAACCACCGGCGGCAACACGCGGTACTCCACCCGCATGAGGTCAAGCGCGTCTTCCGCCAGGGCACGGCTCTCGGCCACCACCACGGCCACCGGCTCGCCCACGTAGCGCACGCGCTCCATGGCCAGTGCCCACTGCTCCATCGGCGCCTTCACGCCCACCACGAAGGGCTTCGACCAGGCAGGCAGGTCGGCCCCCGTCAGCACGGCACGCACGCCTGGCGCCCGCAACGCGGCGGCGCAGTCGATGGCGCCGAGTTCGGCATGCGCGTGCGGCGAGCGCAGGATGGCGGCGTGCAGGGTGCCAGGCCTGACGCCGAGGTCGTCGGCGTAGCGGCCGCGGCCGGTCAGGATGGCGGCATCCTCGACGCGCGGCATCGGGCGGCCGACATGTGGCGCCGGCCGGGTCTGCTGTGTCTCCACCGTGCCGGTCGTTTCGCCAGCATCGAATCTTTTCATTTGCGACTCCGTTCCCTGCAGCGGAACCGGCCCGGAAGACGGGGCGGAACCGTGCAACGTCAAACGGAGATTAGTGACATCTCGATATAAGTTCTAATATTGATTTCTGATTCAGTTCATCATTTGCAATGATGAATAAGGGTCTTCCCGGAGACATGCGGGGGATGCGCGGAAGCTGCTTAAATGCCGTAGTTCTTCGCATCGCAAGCCGCCTTGGATGCATCACTAAAATTGATGCCGGAATCACAGTGGCATTGATACCAATCCACCCATGGACCTCAAGCAAATCCAGTACTTCATCGCGCTGTTCGAGGACGGCTCCGTCACGCGCGCGGCCAAGCGCCTGAATATCGTGCAGCCGGCGCTCAGCATGCAGATCGCCAGGCTGGAAGAGGAATTCGGGCAGAAGCTGTTCGATCGCATCCCGCACGGCATGGTGCCGACCGCTGCGGGTCGCATGATGTACCGCCTGTTTCTGCCCATCGTGCGCGACATCGCCGGCGCGCGGCAGCAGATGATGATGCGCGAGGAGCAGATGGCCGGCCGCATCACGCTTGGCATGGTGGCTTCCGAGACGGAGAGCGTGCTGGTGGGATCGCTGGCGCGCTTCAATGCGCGCTATCCGAACGTAGAGGTATCCGTGGCGGACGGCTTCAGTGCCGCGCTGATCGATCTCGTTTCCGCCGGCCAGCTTGACGCGGCCGTGGTGCATCGCCAGCGCGGCCGGCCGGCCCTGCATGTGCAGCCGCTGCACGACGAGGAAATGGTGCTGGTGACCAGCGTCGCGCACGGCCCCGAACTGCCCGAATCGGTAGAAATGGCGAAGCTGCCAGGACTGGACCTGGTGCTGCCGACCAAGCGGCATGGCCTGCGCGTGGTGCTGGACACGGCGACGCAGGCGCAGGACGTCACCCTTGCGCCGAAGTTCGAGATCGATATCCTCGGCACCATCGTCCAGTTCGTGGAAGCGACGCGCTTTGCCACCGTGCTGCCGCGCATCGTGGTGCTGCGCGCCGTGGAAGAGGGGCGGCTGCGGATGCATACCATCATTGCGCCGCGCATCGTGCGGCATCTGGTTTGCGTGAGCCATCCGCAACGGCCGCTGAGCACGGCGGCCGAGGCGTTGATCGCGATCGTCGCGGAGGAAATCAGGCGGGTTTGCGGGGTGGCTTAACGGTGGGGGTGATCGCGGGCACTGCGGCAGCGCCCGGTGCGGCTGTCGCAGCCGTTATCGGTCTATCCAGTCTTTTCATTACCGGCATCGGCTTCGCTCACTTACTGTTCAGGCTAGGGTCCAGCGATACGCCGCGAGTGCCGCGCGTGTTGCACGAGGCCAGTCCGCCCGCCCTCCAACGGCTTGTGAAAGGAAGAATCGAATGCTCAAACGCCTCTGGAAATCTCTTGGTGTCGCACTGGCCCTCTGTTGCGGCTTCGGCCCGGTCCATGCGCAGCCCGCCGCGCCCATCACGATGGGCCAGATCAACCTGACCTTCTATGCGGCCACGGGTGCCGTGATACAGGCCGTGCTCGAGGACCTTGGTCATGACGTCAAGGTGACGGAAGGCAACCATCCGGCCATTTACGAGCGCCTTGGCAAGGGCGAGGTCGACATGCTGGTCGCCTCCTGGCTGCCGCACGCGCATGGCAAGCTGCAGGCACCGCTTGCCAGCCAGCTGGTCGAGGCCGCCACCCTCTACGAGGGGGCCCGTCTGTACTGGGCGGTACCGGCCCATGTGCCGGCATCGGCGGTGCGTTCGGTTGACGACCTGAAGAAGCCCGATGTCATCGCCCGCATGGACAAGGAAATCGTCGGCGTGGGGCCGGGATCGGGCCTGATGGTCGGATCCGCGGAAATCATGCAGCGCTACGGCCTTGAAGCCGCCGGCTACCAGCTGAAGCTGGGCAAGCCCGACGAATGGGCCAAGCGGCTGGCGACCGCGACCGCGTCCGGCAAATGGATGGTGATGCCGTTGTGGCAGCCGCAGTACCTCAACGCGCTCTACCCGGTGCGCGTGCTCGACGAGCCGGCGGGAATCTTCGGTACCGACCGCGCGGTGGTCGTGGTCCGCAAGGCCGCCTGGGAATCATGGCCCGCGCGCACGCGTACCGTGGTGTCGCGGATCCAGCTGGGGATTCCGGTCGTGACGGAGCTGGAACGGCAGATCGTCGTCGACCGGAAGCCGCCGGCGGCTGTCGCGCGCGACTGGATGAAGGCAAATCCGGAGATTGTGCGCGCATGGTTTGCCTCGTGAACGTGCCGGTCGGGGCCCGGGCTTCTTTCATAGGTGGCGCGGCGCGAAAAGCAGTCCGGCGCCTGCGAGCCGGTGCCGACCACCGTCGCGATCCCCAGGATGGCGTCGAGCGTGATGCTCATTGTTGATCTGAAATCAAGACAGTTTGGTTTATAGACCACTTTTTGAGCAAGAGTTAAGCGGGCACACTGCGGTCCATTGCTTGTTGTTTCACGCCTTCGCAGGAAACCATCCATGCACGAACCGACCCGTCGCCCGCCGTTTGCCGGCAAGACGTTCGAAGTCCGCTACGGCGGGCTGACCGCAATCAACACCTATGCCGAAGACGGCATCCACATGCGCTACGAGATCACCGAAGGCGACTTCGCCGGTGCCACCGGCGAGGTCGCCTACACGTGGCGGCACGTAGCCGGCGAGATCTATGCGATCTCATGGCAGGAAGCCGACCGTGCCACGGTCGTCCACCTCGACGACTTTGCCGGCGGCACTTCGCGTTCGTTCTTCACCGCGCCGTCGCTGGACTTCTACCGGCTCGAAGGCAGCCTGCGCGCCCTCTGAACGGCGCCATCGAACGGGTTCGAACCCGTTGCGGTCGGCATCAATGCTTGATTTTGGATCAAATATTTTTGTCCAGTAACGGCGTTTATTTCATCAGTTTCTGCCGGCAGAATCTCCTCCAGATCAAACCGGTCCCCATCAAGGAGCACACCATGCGCAATATCCCCGCCTTCGGCCTCGGCACGTTCCGCCTGCAAGGCCAGGTTGTCATCGACTCGGTCCGCAACGGCCTCGAGCTCGGCTACCGCGCGATCGACACCGCCCAGATCTACGGCAACGAAGCGGACGTGGGCGAGGCGATCGCCGCTTCCGGCGTGCGCCGCGACGACCTGTTCCTGACGACGAAGATCTGGGTCGAAAACTACGCCCGCGACAAGCTCGTGCCCAGTCTCGAGCAAAGCCTGGCGAAGCTGCGCACGGACTACGTCGACCTGACCCTGATCCACTGGCCCGCGCCCGGCAACGGCGTGCCGCTCGAGGCCTACATGACCGCACTCGCCGAGGCGAAGGAAAAAGGCCTGACGCGGCAGATCGGCATCTCGAACTTCAACATCGACCTGACCAGGCAGGCGATCGCCGCGGTCGGCAAGGACGCGATCGCGACCAACCAGATCGAGCTGAGCCCCTATCTGCAGGGCCGCAAGTTGGTGGATTTCCTGCAGAAAGAGGGGATCCACGTCACGTCGTACATGACGCTGGCATACGGCAAGGTGCTGGGCGACCCGGTGATCGGCGCGATCGCGCAGCGACACCAGGCAACGCCGGCCCAGGTGGTGCTGGCCTGGGCGCTGCAGCTCGGCTACTCGGTGATCCCGTCGTCCACCAAGCGCGAGAACCTGGCCAGCAACCTGCTCGCGCAGACGCTGCGCCTGAGCGACGAGGACATGGCGCAGATCGCCGCGCTCGAGCGCAACGGCCGCGAAGTCAGCCCCGACGGCCTCGCGCCGCAATGGGACTGAACCCGCAGCGCCCCTTTTTCGTTCCGTCTTTCTTCGACCCGTCTTTCATCGATCCCTCCGCGGCCCGCAGGCCGCGGCTCCGATAGCACACGCACCATGACCCAGGATCCGCTGTTCCAATCGCTTCAACTCGGCGGGCTGATGCTGCCGAACCGCATCGTGATGCCGCCGATGACGCGCTCGCGCGCCAGCCAGCCCGGCGACGAGGCCAATGCACTGATGGCCGCGTACTACGCGCAGCGCGCGGGCGCAGGCCTGATCGTCAGCGAAGGCACCTACATCGCGCCGCTCGGCAAGGGCTATGCCTGGACGCCCGGCATCCACACGCCCGCGCAGGTGGCCGGATGGCGCAAGGTGACCGAGGCCGTGCACGCCGCCGGTGGCCACATCTTCGCGCAGCTCTGGCATGTGGGCCGGCTGAGCCACGAGAGCCTGCTCGGCGGGCAACAACCCGTGTCGTCGTCGCCGATCCAGGCGCAGGGCGTAAACGTGTTCATCGCCGGCGAGGACGGCAGCACGCCCGGCTTCGTCCAGGCCTCCGCGCCGCGCGCGCTGACCGTCGACGAGATCCGCGAAGTCGTGGACCAGTACCGCGCCGCCGCGCGCAACGCGATCGAGGCGGGTTTTGACGGCGTCGAGCTGCACGGCGCCAACGGCTACCTGGTGAACCAGTTCATCGACTCGAACGCGAACACGCGCACCGACGCCTACGGCGGGTCGCTGGAGAACCGCCTGCGTTTCCTGGGCGAAGTCGCGCAGGCGCTGGTCGAAGGCACGGGCGACGCGTCGCGCGTAGGGATCCGCCTGGCGCCGCTGACCACGCTGAACGGCTGCGTCGACGATGATCCCGAAACGACATACCTTGCCGCGGCCAGGCTGCTCGGTGAGCTCGGCGTCGGCTACCTCCATATCGCGGAAGCGGACTGGGACGATGCGCCGCTGATGCCGGCGGCATTCAAGCGTAAGCTGCGTGAAGCGTTCCCCGGCGTGCTGATCTATGCGGGCAAGTACACCGCGGAACGCGCGCGCGAAGCCATCGCCGCGGGCTGGGCCGACCTGATTGCCTTCGGCCGTCCGTTCGTCGCGAACCCGGACCTGCCCGAGCGCCTGCGCGTTGGCGCGCCGCTCGCGCAGCATGACCGCGGCACGCTCTTCGGTGGCGGTGCGCAAGGCCTGACCGACTACCCTACGCTGGCCGAAGCCGCAGCCTGAACGGAACCCGGAGATCGATGATGAAGACGACGTTCGCGAAACTCGCGTTGGCCGCCATGCTGCCGCTTGCCATGCACGCTGCCTCCGCGGCGGACTGGTATCCGTCCGCCTACGGGCAGAAGGATGAAATCGGCGCGGCGAACCTGCTGACCCCGGATGTGGTCAGGCAGGCCGTCACGCTGGTGAAGACCGGCAAGACCTACCCGCTGGCCGTACGGGTGGACAAGGACCTGCCCGCATTCCGCCACCGCAGCTTCCGGCTCTACAACGTGCAGGTGGGCCAGCAGGCTGGCAAGTCGCTGGGGCCCAACAAGTTCACCTTCAACGACGAACTCGTGAACGCGTGGACGGGTGTCGGCACACAGCTCAACGGCATCGGCCACATCGGCATCGACAACGTCTATTACAACGGCAACAAGGCGGCCGACTTTGTCGGCGTCGATGGCGTGAAGAAGCTCGGTGTCGAGAAGGTGCCGCCGATCGTCACCCGCGGCGTCGTGCTCGACATGACCGCGCACTATGGCAAGGCGATCGTCCCCGGCGGTACCGAGTTCACCGTCGCCGACATCCAGGCGGTTCTCAGGAAAGAGGGCCTGACCCTGCGCAAAGGGGATGTGGTGCTGTTCAACACGGGGTGGTTGGAGCTGGTCGGCAAGGACAACAAGCAGTTCCTGGAAGTGGAACCCGGGATCGGCATGGAAGCCGCGCAGTGGCTGGCCGACCAGGGCATCGTCGCGTTCGGCGGCGACACGTGGGCGTCCGAAGTCTATCCGAACCCGCGCGGCAATGAGGAGTTCCCGGTAAACCAGTACATGCTCGCCAAGCGCGGCATCTACAACCTGGAATTGATCGACAGCCGCGCACTCGTGCGTGACAAGGCGTGGGAGTTCCTCTTTGTGCTGGGTCAGCCGCTGTACGTGGGTTCCACGCAAGTCAACGTCAATCCGGTCGCCATCCGATGAACTCGAATACGGCTTACAAAAGCCACTGCGGCGAGTCCTGAGGACGCGCCGCCCTGCCTTCGGCGGAGTCGGACTTGCAGTTTGCATCTGCCAGGCCGCGCAGAAGCGTACTTAGTGCGTATCGTGCAATCCAAGCACATTGGCACCGATACGCGGATCGGTCGCACGTTCCAGTAGCTGTGGATGCGTGATGACCGTTACCTCCAGTGATCCGGTGCCGACCTCCATCGACAGGATATGGCCGCCGTACGTGTCGAAGCTGCTGTCGCCGGCCACGCCATGCGCATGGATCGACGGCTTGCCTTCCTTCCACGCCAGGCTGCCGACGATGCTGGCCATCTCCACGTTGCGGAAGGTGCGCGGGTTGAACTGCTTCTTCGCGGCATCCCAGAAGCCGAACGTGACGTTGGCGAAGCCGATCGCGGACAGGCTCGCGCTGGGCACCTTCTCGCAGAGGGCAAAGGCTTCGATCTGCTCGAACACGTTGTCGCCCATGCGCAGCACCAGCAGGTAGCCGGTGGGCGTCTTGATGTAGCGCGGCACGCGCTCGCGCGGGTAGTTCGGGTTCTGGGCACGGGCGTCCAGGGCCGCCTTGCATTCGGCGGAAGGCGCCGGCTGCGCCGCGGCTGGGGCGGGCATCAGGGC
Source organism: Cupriavidus sp. 207A1 (assembly GCF_057798955.1). Classification (NCBI taxonomy): domain Bacteria; kingdom Pseudomonadati; phylum Pseudomonadota; class Betaproteobacteria; order Burkholderiales; family Burkholderiaceae; genus Cupriavidus; species Cupriavidus sp. 207A1. The sequence goes on from NZ_JBYOJO010000003.1 coordinate 462,743, forward strand.
GATGGCGCCGACGGCGGTGGCCGCGGCGAGGCTGGCGAGCGCCCGGCGGGCGCGCAGGATTTGGCGAACGATGGTCATCTGTTGTCTCCGGTCTGGTTTGTTTGCGGTTGGGTGGGTGGCTACGGCAGGAAAACTACGAGGCGGGCGGATGCGGCGGCAGCAGGATGTCCGTGCCGACCGCGCGGATGTCGGTGTGGCCGCAGAAGGCCATGGTCAGGTCGAGTTCCTTGCGGATGATCTCCAGCGCCCGCGTCACGCCGGCCTGTCCCATGGCGCCCAGCCCGTACAACATCGGGCGGCCGATATAGACGCCCCTGGCGCCAAGTGCGACCGCCTTCAGCACGTCCTGCCCGGAGCGGATGCCGCCGTCCATATGGACTTCGATGCGTTCGCCCACGGCCTCGGCAATGGCGGGCAGGGCCCGGATCGATGCCGGCGCGCCGTCGAGCTGGCGGCCGCCGTGGTTGGACACGATCAGCGCATCCGCGCCCGACCGGCATGCCAGCCGCGCATCCTCGACATCCTGGATACCCTTGAGCACCAGCTTGCCGGGCCAGCGGCGGCGGATCCATGCCACGTCGTCCCAGTCCAGCGTCGGGTCGTACTGGCGGCTCGACCAGTCGGCCAGCGAGGTCATGTCGTCGACCCCCTGCACATGGCCGATGATGTTGCCGAAGGTGCGGCGGCGCGTGCCCAGCATGCCCAGGCACCAGCGCGGCTTGCCCATCATGTTGAGCAGGTTCCACGGCGTCAGGCGCGGCGGCGCCGACAGGCCGTTGCGCAGGTCCTTGTGGCGCTGCGCGCTGACCGGCAGGTCCAGCGTCAGCACCAGCGCCGGGCAGCCCGCGGCGCGGGCGCGGTCCATCAGGCGCTCGACGAAGGCGCGGTCGCGCATCACGTAGAGCTGGAACCAGAACGGATGGCCGCCGGTGGCCTCGGCCACGTCCTCGATCGAGCAGATGCTGACCGTGGACAGCGTGAACGGCACGCCGAAATCGCGCGCGGCGCGGGCGGCCAGGATCTCGCCGTCGGCGTGCTGCATGCCGGCCAGCCCGGTCGGGGCGATCGCCACCGGCATGGCGACGTCCTGGCCCAGCATGCGCGTGGCGACGCGGCGCTCGCCGATATCCACGGCCACGCGCTGGCGCAGCAGGATGCGGCCGAACTCGCGCTGGTTGGCGCGGTACGTGGACTCGGTCCACGAACCGGAGTCGGCGTATTCATAGAACATGCGCGGCACCCGCTGCCGGGCGAGCCGGCGCAGGTCCTCGATCTCGTTGATGGATGGCATCTTGTGTCCTGCAAGGAAGGAAGATGGAGCGCGCCCGGCCTCAGTGCAGCCATGCGGCCGGCACCAGGATCAGCTGCGGGAACAGCACGAACAGGAACATCAGCGCGGTCAGGCTCAGCAGGAACGGCCAGACGCCGCCGATCACGCTGTCCAGGCTGCAGCGCGATGTGCCCGCCACCACGTTGAGCACCGTGCCCACCGGCGGCGTCAGCAGGCCGATGGCGTTGTTGAGCACGAACATCACGCCGAAGTACACCGGGTCGATGCCTGCCTTGGTGATCACCGGCATCAGGATCGGGGTCATGATCAGCACCGTCGGCATCAGGTCGAGCGCGGTGCCCACCACGATCACCAGGACCATGATGACGAACATCAGCAGGATCTTGTTGTCGATGAACGGCTCGAGCAGGTCGGTCACCTGCGCCGGGATATTGGCGATGGTGATCAGCCAGGCCGACACCAGCGCGCAGGCCACCAGGAACAGCACCGTGGCGGAGGTCTTGGCCGCGGTGACGATCAGCTGCGGCAGCGCGCGCAGCTTCAGTTCGCCGTAGACGAAGCGGCCGACCACCATGGCGTAGACCACGGCCACCACCGCCGCCTCGGTCGGCGTGAACGCGCCGATCTTCATGCCGCCGATGATCACCACCGGCAGCACCAGGGCCCAGATGCCGTCGAGCGCGGCCCTGGCCAGGCGGCGGGCATCGAAGGGTTCGGTGGGCGCCAGCTTTTCCTTGCGTGCACAGAAGTGCCAGGTGACGGCGAGCGTCAGCGCCATCATCGCGCCGGGTGCGATGCCCGCGAGGAACAGCTTGGTGATCGACACCTGCGCGACCACGCCAAACACCACGATGGCGATCGACGGCGGGATCACCGGCGCGATGATGCCGCCCGCCGCGATCAGTCCCGCCGCGCGCGGCACGTTGTAGCCGGCGTTGCGCATCATCGGGATCAGCAGCGCGGCGACCGCGGCGGTATCGGCCACGGCCGAGCCGGAGATGCTGGCCACCACCGTCGCCGCGATGATCGCCACGTAGCCCAGGCCGCCGCGGACGTGCCCGACCGCCGCGTCGGCGACGCCCACGATGCGCCGTGACAGGCCGCCGGCATTCATCAGTTCGCCCGCCAGCATGAAGAACGGCACCGCCATCAGCGGATAGTTGTTGACGCCCTCGAGCATGTTCTGCGCGAGGATCTGCGTATCGAAGTTGCCCAGGTGCAGCATCAGCGCAACCCCGGATGCGAGCAGCGCAAAGGCGATGGGCATGCCGAGCGACATCGCGCCCAGCAGCGAGCCGACAAAGACAAAGATGGTCATGACAGGCTCCTTGCGCTTATTCGCCGGAGGCGCCGGACTGCGGCACCAGTTCATGCTGCGCCATGCGTCCGCTGGCGAGGCGCCACAGCCCGTGCAGCAGCATCGCCGCCATGCCCACGCTGCATACCAGCAGGCAGGCATAGACCACGCCCAGCGGCACGCCGGTGACGGGTGCGCGGTCGTCCATGCCGATCGCCACCAGCTGCCAGGCGCCGTGGGCCAGCAGCAGGCAGCAGCCCAGCGCGCCCGCGTCGGCGAGCAGGCGGCAGGCACGCTGCCCGGTCTCGCCCAGCCGCGATACCACGGTGGACATCCCCAGGTGGGCCTTGTCATGCATCACCAGCAGGGCGCCGGTCAGCGTCAGCCACATGAAGATGAAGCGCGAGGCTTCCTCGGAAAAGGCAATGCCGGAATTGAAGACGTAGCGCAGCACCACGTTGCCAAAGACCAGCACGATCATGGCGGCCATCATGGCGACCATCGCGCCCTGGATCAGGCGCAGCGTAATTCGGTTCATGATTGAAGACTCCTGGGTGGACGGGGTTCAGCGCAGGCTCGCCCCGGGCGTCCCGATCCGGTAAAAGCGCATGGCGTTGTCGTGCCACACCGCCTGCGCGGCGGCGTCGGGCAGGCCTTCCAGCGCGGCGGCGACGGTATTGACGATTTCATGCAGCGATGCGCGCAGCCCCGACACGGGCAGGTTGCTGGCGAACATGCAGCGCTGCCAGCCGAAGATCTCCAGCGCCTGGCGGATGACGGCGACATTGCCGGCGCGATCCCATGCCGCGCCCGGCAAGCCGAACTCGGACAGCTTCAGGTGCACGCCGGGCAGGCTGGCCAGGGCCGCCAGCCCGCGGCGCCAGCCGCACAGGCCCGTTTCGGTGCGGTCCCAGGGCAGGCCGGTGTGTTCCACCACCACGGCAAGCCCCGGCACCGCCGCGATCGCCTCGGCGGCTTCCTCCAGGTGCCACCACGGCACCCGCAGATCCCACGCCAGGCCGTGCTCCGCCAGCCGCTGCAACCCGGACAGCCAGCGCGGATCCTGCAGCGTGCCGCGCTGGCCGCGCACGCTGCCATCCGCCGCCTGGCTGGTGCGCGGCTTGCACCGCACGCCCCGCACCAGCGGGAAGGCCTGGTGCGCGCGCAGCTGTTCCGCCAGGGTCTCGCTGTTGAAGTCGGCATGCGCGACCACCGCATTGGGAAAACCGTGGCGCGCGTAGACCTGATGCAGCCACGCGGTCTCGGCCACCGATTCGTCGGCATGCCGCTCGGCTTCCACGTGGACGCTGGCGGCCAGCGGCAGGCCGTCCCACTGGCGCAGGTAGTCGGCCGGATCGAAGTCCTGCCGCAGCGCGGTGTAGTCGCCAAGAAAAAACGCTGCGGCGTCATACCGCTCCTGCAGCCAGGGATAGCGTGCCGGGCCAAGCCGCCACAGGTGGTGGTGGGCATCGACGATGGCAGCTGGCAATGTGGACGATGCGGACATGGCCGGCCTCCTAGCGCTGCGCGTCCATGGCGCGCAGCACGGCGTCGCCGTTCTTCTGCACGAACAGCTGGCGCGTCTCCTCGCGCACCACCTTGCGGATGCCGGCGTTGTCGGGATGCTCGTTGACCTGCACGCCCCTGGCGCGCAGCGTGGCAATCGCCGTGGCCTCGTTGTCAGCGTTCAGCTTGCGCTGGTAGGTGGCGGCGGCAGCGGCCTCTTCCAGCAGCACTTTCTGGTACTCGGGCCTGAGCGCGTCGAACTTCGCCTTGTTCATCAGCACCACCAGCGCGGTATAGGCATGGCGCGTCATCGACACGTACTTCTGCACCTCGTACATCTTGGCCGAGACCATCAGCGTGGGCGGATTCTCCTGGCCATCGACGGCGCCGGATTCCAGCGCGCCGAAGACTTCCGCGAACGGCATCGGCTGCGGGCTCGCGCCCAGCAACTGGAAGGCCTTGATATGCGACGGGTTGGGCGTGGTGCGGATCTTCAGGCCGCGGATGTCCTCGGCCTTGTTGACCGGGCGCTTGTTGTTGCCAAGGCTGCGGAAGCCGATCTCCCAGAAGGCCAGTCCCTTGATGCGGTGGGCGCCCAGCTCGTCCAGCAGCGAGCGGCCGATCGCGCCGTCCAGTACCTTGTAGGCCGACGGGCCGTCCTCGAACTGGTAGGGCAGGTCGAGCACGTTCAGGCGTGGGGCCAGGCCCGTGACAAAGGGATTGCCGGTGGCGCCGATATCGATGGTGCCGCTGCGCACGCCGGTGACCAGCGTGGTGTCGTTGCCGAGCTGGCTGTTGGCAAAGACCTGGATCTCGACGCCGCCCTGGGTGCGCTCCCTGACCTTCTTGCTGAAGGCGAGCGCCGCCAGGTGCTGCGAATCGGTTTCCGGAACGGTATGGGCGAAGCGCAGCTTTACCGGTGCCGGTGTCTGTGCCTGTGCCTGTGCCACGCCGGCAACGGACAATAGCGCTGCCAGCACGATATGCGGGATAACGTGTTTCATGGTGTCTCCTGGGTTTGTCATGCGGCCCGGTCGATGTGCGCCGGGCTCTCGGTGCCCCGTGCGGGGGCGGATATCAGGGCGGCGGATGCAGCAGGGCACGCCGGGCCAGACTGTCCATCAGTGCGCCGATGCCGAAGGTCCACGGCGGCAGCGCGTCGCTGGTGCCGACCCAGTTCACCAGGCCGCCGAGGCGCGGCGCGGAGACGCTGACGCGGTCGCCGAGGTGATGGGTAAAGCCGGCGCCAGCTGCGTCGCGATCCTGCACCGGCGCGAACAGCGTGCCGCAGAACAGCATCATGCCGTCGGGGTACTGGTGGTGCGCGCCCATTGCATGCGCCACCAGTTCCTGCGGCGAACGGCTGATCTGCGTCATCGCGCTGGCGCCATGCAGCACGAAGCCATCCTCGCCCTCGATGGTCAGGTCGATCTCGGTACGCGCGATCTCGTCGATGCCGAAATGCGCATCGCACAGCCGGATCCACGGGCCGATGCCGCAGGACGCGTTGTTGTCCTTGGCCTTGCCCAGCAGCAGCGCGCTGCGCCCCTCGAAGTCGCGCAGGTTGACGTCGTTGCCCAGCGCCGCGCCGACGATCTCGGCGCGCGGCGAGACCGCCAGCACCACCTCCGGCTCGGGGTTGTTCCAGGTCGATGCCGGATGCAGGCCGACATCCACGCCGGTGCCCACCGATGACAGCGGCGCGGCCTTGGTGAAGATCTCCGCGTCCGGGCCGATGCCGACTTCCAGGTATTGCGACCACAACCCTTGCGCGACCAGCACATCCTTGATGCGCATGGCTTCGGGCGAACCCGGGCGAATGGCGGCAAGGCCCGTGCCGATGATGGCGCTGACGCTCTCGCGCACCGCGGCGGCGCTGGCCGCGTCGCCGCGCGCGCGCTCCTCGATCACGCGCTCGACCAGGCTGGCGGCGAAGGTCACGCCGGCGGCCTTGACCACCTGCAGGTCGTTCGGCGCCAGCAGGTGGCGATGCTCGGGGTCCGGCCCGTGCGCGCAGGTCGCGTCGAGCCAGCCCTGCAGCGGGCCCAGCGAAGGCCCGACGGCCTGCCGCACGCGTTCGGCGCACTCAGGGAGTGCGAGCAGGCCGGCAATCGTGGGCGCGGTGGCCGTGATATCGAACAGCTCCGCGCCGCGCACTACTACCGTCACGGGGCCGCCGTGCGGGCCGGGCAGCCACGCGCGGCCCACCAGCAAGGCGCGGTCCGCGTCGCGCGGCAGGGTTTCCTCAACCGGGATGCGTCGTGTCATGTCACACCTTGACGTTGGCGTCCTTGACCACGCGCGCCCACTTGGCGCGCTCCGTGGCGATGAACTGCGCGAAGCGCGCCGCGCTGCCGCCGCCGTCCTCGGCACCGAAGCCGGCCAGCTTGCCCGCCACGTCGGGCAGCGCCAGCACCTTGTTCAGGTCGGCGTTCATGCGCTGGACCATGGGCGTGGGCAGCCCGGCGGGGCCGACCAGCCCGTACCAGGTGCCGGCATCGAAGCCGGGAAAACCCGATTCGGCCAGCGTGGGCACGTTGGGATAGCTGGCCGCGCGGCGCGAGCGGGTCTGCGCGATCGCCACCACCTTGCCGCCCTGGATCTGCGGCGTGGCGGAGGTCATGGTCTCGAAGCTGAAGTCGATCTGGCCGCCGATCAGGTCGGTCAGCATCGGCGCCGAGCCGCGATACGGCACATGCAGCGCATCCACGCCGGCGCGCAGCTTGAACATTTCCAGCGCCAGGTGCTGCGCCGCGCCGGCGCCGGACGAGCCGAAGGTGATCTTGCCCGGCTGGCCGCGGCACAGCGCGACCACGTCGGCCACCGAGCGCGCGCGCCCGCCGGTAGGGCAGATCAGCAGGTTGGGCGTGACGCCGACCAGCATGATCGGGGTGAAGTCCTTTTCCACCGAGTAGCCCAGCTTGGGGTACAGGCTGGGCGCGATGGCATGGTTGCTGATATTGGTCATCAGCAGTGTGGTGCCGTCCGGCGCCTGGCGCGCGGTGTACTCGGCGGCGACCACGCCGGCGGCGCCCGGCCGGTTCTCGACGATGACCGACACGCGCCACAGCGCCGACAGTTGCTGCGCGAGCACGCGCGCCATCACGTCGGTGCCGCCGCCGGGCGGGAAGCCGACGATGATGCGGATCGGACTGGTCGGCAGTGCCTGGGACCAGGCTGCCAGCGGCGTGGCCAGTGTGGCCGCGCCCGCGCAAAGGAAGGTGCGACGTCGCATGCGTAGTCTCCTGAGGTTGTTGTTGGTGTAGGGAAACGGCGGCGCCTTACAAGGACGCCTGCAGCAGCGCCAGGTAGTCCTGGGCGCTGGCCTCGCGCGGGTTGGTCTTGTGGCAGTGGTCGGCCAGCGCGTAGTCGACGACGCGCGGGAACAGCGCCGGATCGACGCCCATTTCGCGCAGGCCCGAGGGCAGGTCCAGGCGCCGGTTCATATCGGTGATGGCCGGGCCGATGGCGCTGGCATCGGGCAGTCCCATGGCCTGCGCGATGCGCCCCAGCTTGTCGTCGGCGCGCATCGACGGTGCGTCGGCGTTGAAGCGGATCACCGCCGGCAGCAGCACGGCGTTCAGGGTGCCGTGGTGCAGCGTGGGCATCAGCCCGCCGAGGGCGTGGCTCAGGCTGTGCACGCAGCCCAGCCCCTTTTGGAACGCGAGCGCGCCCTGCATCGATGCGCTCATCATGGCCAGGCGTGCGGCACGGTCCTGCGGATCCCGGCGCGCGCGCTCGATATGCAGCCAGGCGCGGCGCAGGCCATCGAGCGCGATGCCGTCGGCGGGCGGGTTGAAGGCCGGGGCCATGAAGGTTTCCAGGCAATGCGCGATGGCATCCATGCCGGTGGCCGCCGTCAGCATCGGCGGCAGGCCCAGTGTCAACTCCGGATCGCAGATTGCCACGCGCGGCACCAGGTACGGCGACAGCACGCCGACCTTGCGGCCGTCGTCGAGGATCAGCACGGCGCCGCGGCCGACTTCGCTGCCGGTGCCGGCGGTGGTGGGGATGGCGATCACCGGAGCGGTGGCAGCCGTGATGCGTGCCACGCCGCCCTCGATCGCGGCGAACTGGCGCAGCGGGCCGTCGTGGGTGGCGCAGACCGCCACCCCCTTGGCCAGGTCGATCGGCGAGCCGCCGCCCACCGCGATGATGCCGTCGCAACGGTACTCGCCATAGAGGCGCATGGCCTCGCGCATGGCGGCTTCGGTCGGGTTGGACGGCGTGCCGTCGAAGATCACCGCCTCGCAGCCGGGGCGCAGCTGCTCCAGCACGCGCTGCACGATGCCGGCGGCCTTGACGCCGGCATCGGTAACCACCAGCGGGCGCGTGATGCCGATGCGCTCGCATTCCTGGGCCAGCAGCCCGATCGCGCCGAAGTCGATCTGGATCTGGGTGATGTAGTTGATCAGGGCCATCTTGTCTCCATGCTGTGTGGGGTGCGCCGTGTGCCCCGGAGGGCGGGCCGGCTGCATTGGTGACGAAGTCTAGGAACAAGGCCCGCGGGTCACAACGTGGATTTACTTGAAGGCAGCCCAAGAAAAACTCACAGCAGCGGACGCCTAGTTTTTCTTGAAACGGCGCTGAGATTTTCTCGTTTTGCGGCGCGCGGCGCGGGCCCTAGACTGGCGCAGACCAGCCGGACTCCGGACCATCGCCCGCACCATCCGGGCCTCCTCCACACCAACGACAACCATGAGACAACCGATTCTGATCGAACGCGACGCGCAGGTCGCCACCATCACGCTGAACAACCCGGACAAGCTCAATGCCATGGACCTGTCCATGTGGCAGGGCCTGACCGAAGCCATCCAGGTCCTGTCGGCCGACGACACGCTGCGCTGCGTGGTGCTGCGCGGCGCCGGCGACAAGGCCTTCGCCGCCGGCGCCGACATCGCCGAGTTCGACACCATGCGCGCCAACGCCGCGCAGGCGCAGCAATATGGCGAGATCACCAACGCCACCATGCGCGCCATCGCCGAATGCCGGCACCCGACCGTCGCGCTGATCCAGGGCGCCTGCGTCGGCGGCGGGCTGGAGATCGCGTCGATGTGCGACCTGCGCATCTGCGGCAGGTCGAGCCGCTTCGGCGTGCCGGTCAACCGGCTTGGGCTGGTGATGTCGTATGGCGAACTCGGCGGGCTGGTGGCGCTGGCGGGACCCGCGACCGCGCTCGAGATTGTGCTGGAAGGCCGCGTGTTCGACGCCGACGAGGCCCTGCACAAGCGCCTGGTCAACCGCGTGGTGGCGGACGAGGCCGTGCCGGACGAAGCCTACGCGGCGGCACGGCGCATTGCCGCCGGCGCGCCGCTGGTGGCGCGCTGGCACAAGCAGTTCGTGCGCCGGCTGCTCGATCCCGCGCCGCTGCGTCCGGAAGAGCATGCCGAGTCCTATGCCTGCTTCGATACCGAGGATTTCCGCATCGGGCACCGCGCCTTTATCGACAAGAGCCGGCCGCAGTTCGTGGGCCGTTGACAGCACCTTTTTTCCAGACACCGCGGCGCCGCCATTCCCATGCGGCCGCCTCAACCTCAGGTGGTATCCATGAATTTGCCGTTATCGAAAATCAAGGTCCTGGACGTCAGCCAGATCATGGCGGGTCCGTTCTGCTGCATGCTGCTGGGCGACATGGGCGCCGACGTCATCAAGGTCGAGGCGCCGGGTGCCGGCGACCAGACCCGCAAGTCGATGGGCTTCCGGCTCAAGGGCGAAGACAGCGGCGGCTTCCTGGCGCTGAACCGCAACAAGCGCAGTGTCGAGATCGACCTGAAGAACCCGGCGGGCCTCGAGGCCTTCTATGAACTGGTGCGCGGTGCCGACGTGCTGGTGGAAAACAACCGTCCAGGCGTGGCTGCCCGCCTGAAGATCGACTATGCGGTGCTGCGCGAGATCAACCCGCGCCTGGTCTATGCCAGCATCTCCGGCTTCGGCCAGACCGGGCCGTGGTCGCGGCGCCCTGGGCTGGACCTGATCGCGCAGGCCATGTCGGGCGTGATGAGCGTCATGGGGCATCCGGACGCGCCGCCGGTCAAGGCCAGCGTGCCGATCGCCGACCTGGGGGCGGGGCTGTTCACCGCCTATGGCGTCCTGAGCGCACTGATGGGGCGCGAGCATACCGGGCAGGGGCAATACGTGGATGCGTCGCTGTTCGAGACGGCGCTGGGACTGTCGGTATGGGAGTCGGCCGAGTTCTGGGGCACCGGCGACGTGCCGGTGCCGATCGGCAGCGCCAACCGCATGAGCGCGCCGTACCAGGCGGTGCGGGCCGCCGACCGGCACTTTGTCATCGGCGCGGCCAACCCCAAGCTGTGGGCCGCGCTGTGCGAGGTGATCGAGCGGCCCGACCTGCTGGCCGATCCGCGCTTTACCGACAACGCCGCCCGCATCCGCAACCGCGCCGCGCTGATCCCTGAAATTGAGGCAGAATTCGCGCGCAAGCCGGCGGCGCAGTGGGTCGATGCGCTGCTGGCGGCCGGTGTGCCGGCGGCGCCGATCTTCACCTACGACGAAGCGCTGGCCAGCGAGCAGGCGGTGGCGCGGGACATGGTGCTGGAGATCGATCACCCGGTCGAAGGGCGGGTCAAGGCGCTCGGATTCCCGGTCAAGCTGAGCGGCACGCCGCAGCAGGTGCGCTATCCGGCGCCGCTGCTTGGCCAGCATACCGACGAGGTGCTGGGCGAGTTTGGCCTGGACGCGGCCACCGTCACGCGGTTGCGTGCGCAGGGGGCGTTCGGCGCACCGGCCCGCGCACAGGAACTGGAACGCGGCGCTGCCTGAGCGCAGCCGCGGTCATCATCTATACCGATAAGAGACAGGAGACAACCATGACGATGTCATGTTCGCGGATGCGGCGCTGGGCGATGCCGGCGGCCGTGGTGCTGGGACTGCTGGGTGGTACGGCCACGGCGAGTGCGGAAACCTACCCCAGCCGGCGCATTGAACTGATCGTGCCGTGGCAGGCAGGCGGCGGGGCGGACGTGGTGGCGCGCGCGCTGGCTGCCGCGGCCGCGAAACACCTGCCACAGCCGATCGTCGTGATCAACAAGCCGGGTGCCACTGGCTCGGTAGGCCTGGGCGAAGTGGTCAACGCGAAGCCGGACGGGTACAAGCTGGTGCTGTCGTCCAGCGAGCTGACCTTCCTGAATTACCTCGGGCTGGCCAAGTTCACCTACCAGGACCTGGTTCCCATTGCACGCCTGAACGCGGACCCGGCCGCCGTGGCGGTGCGGGCCGATGCACCGTGGACCACGATCGAGCAGTTTGTCGCCGATGCGCGCAAGCCGGATGCCAATATCCGCGTGGGTAACGCGGGGCAGGGCTCCGCGTGGCATATGGCGGCCGCCGCGCTGGCCGACAAGACTGGCGCGAAGTTCAACCATATCCCCTATGCCGGCGGCGCTCCCGCCACGCTCGCGCTGCTGGGCGGGCATATCGATGCGGTCACGGTCAGCACGGCGGAGGTCTTTACGCACGTGGCCGCGGGCAAGCTCAAGGTGCTGGCGGTGATGGCCGACAAGCGGGTCAGCGGCTTCGACAACGTGCCCACGCTGAAGGAGCGCAATATCGACCTGTCGATGGGCATCTGGCGCGGTATTTCGGCACCGAAGGGCACGCCGCCCGAGGTGATCGCGGTGCTGAAGACGGCGATCGCGAAATCCGTGCAGGAGCCGGTGATGCGCCAGACGCTGGAGAAGCTGCATTTCAGCACCGATACCTATGCCGATGACGTGACGCTGCAGGCCGCCATGGTGAAGGAGTCAGCGCAGTTCAGGCAGCTTGCCAGCCGCATCAGCGTCAAGGAGTAGGCCCATGCGCGACACACCCGCGGAGGGCGCGGCGTCCGTCGGGCCCTTTATCGACGCGCACCAGCATTTCTGGGACCTGCAGCGCAACCCGTACCCGTGGCTGCAGGACGAGACGGTGCCGAACTTCCGCTATGGCGATTACTCGGCGCTGCGCAGGAGCTATCTGCCCGAGGATCTCGCCCGCGATACGGCTGGCTGCGCGCCGGTGAAGACGGTGCATGTCGAGGCCGAATGGGCGCGCGCCAATCCCGTCGACGAGACCGCCTGGCTGGCGCAGCTCGCCGCACGGACGGGACGGCCAACGGTGATCGTCGGCCATGCCCAGCTTGACCGCGGCGATGTCGAGGAAGTGCTTGCGGGCCATGCCGCCTGCGCCATGATGCGCGGCATTCGCAACAAGCCGGTGACCGCCGCGCGGCGCGAGGATGCGCGGCGCGGCGTGCCGGGATCGATGGACGATGCGCGCTGGCGGCATGGCTATGCCTTGCTGGCCCGGCACGGCATGTCCTTCGACCTGCAGGCGCCGTGGTGGAACCTGGATCAGGCGGCCGCGCTGGCACGGGATTTCCCGGGCACGCAGCTGATCCTGAACCATACCGGGCTGCCGGCCGATCGCAGTGAAGCCGGCCTGGCCGGCTGGCGCGCCGCGATGGCCGAGCTGGCCGGGCAGCCCAATGTCGCCGTGAAGATCTCGGGCCTGGGATTGCCGGGCAAGCCGTGGACGCAGGCTGACAACGTGCCCGTGATCCGCGACGCCATCGCCATCTTCGGCGCGGAACGCTGCATGTTCGCCAGCAACTATCCGGTGGACAGCCTGGTGGCAAGCTACGACACCATCGTGGCAGGCTTCCGCGCCGCCATTGCCATCTATCCGCCCGAACAGCAGCGCGCGCTGTGGCACGACAACGCCGCTCGCTTTTATCGCCTGTAGCCTGAAAGGAACCCTGATGAATAACGGATTGCAACCTGGCGCAACCTGCGCACGCACGCTGACGGTGGACCGCCAGCGCACCATCGATTTTCTTGGCGAGAGCCTGCGCATCTACGCCACGCCCGAGCTGGTACGCGATATCGAACAGACCTGCCTCGATTTCCTGCAAGGCTTTCTCGAGGATGGCGAAAGCTCGGTGGGCGCTGAGGTGTCGGTGCAACACACCGGTGCCACGCCGCTGGGCGGCGAGCTGCGCATCCACGCCGAGGTCACGGCCATCGATGGCCGCAGTGTCACCTTCAGCGTGACGGCCGACGATGCGGTGGAGCGGGTTTGCAGCGGCACGCATCGCCGCTTCGTGGTCGATGTCGAGCGCTTGCGCGCACGCGTGCAGAAAAAGACGGCATCGATGCCCGCCGCGGCCTGACTTCGCGCGGCCAGGCGCGTGCAGCTTGCGGGACGCGCCCCGCAAGCTGTGCTCAGACGGGGGACGGCTGCTGCTGTTCCGCCGACACTTCAGCGCGGATCCAGTCAGTGAAGCTGCGGATGCGGCGATCCTCCAGCCGCTCCTTCGGGAACACCACGAAGTAAGAGAATTCGACCGGCAGCCGGATCGATTCGAACAGGCGCACCAGGCGGCCTTCAGCCAGGTCCTGCTCGATCCAGTTCTTCTTCACCAGCGCCACGCCCAGGCCATTGAGCGCGGCGTTGATGACCAGGTGGCTCGGCCAGAACGACGGCCCGCGGCTGGCGTCGACATCGGTCACGCCCGCATGCTCCAGCCACATCGCCCAGTCGGGGTTGCTCACGTCCGTATAGGTGCTGTCGTCGTGCAGCAGCGTATGGTGCTTCAGGTCGGACGGTGTTTCGAGCGGCTGCGGGCCTCGCAGCAGCGCCGGGCTGCACACGGGGATGACTTCGACCGCCATGCACAGCTCGCAGTGCAGGCCGGGGTAGTCGCCGCGGCCATAGCGGATCGCCATGTCGAAATCGTCGCGCTCGAAGTCGATGCGATGGTTCGAGGTGGATACCTTCAGGTCGATGTCCGGGTGCGCCTTCATGAAGCGGTCCATGCGCGGGATCAGCCATTTGACCGCGAACGTGGGCGGCATGTTGACCTTCAGCGCGGGGCGGTCCTTGCTGTGCAGGCGGTGCGTGGCATCGGCGAGCTGCTTGAAGGCCAGCTGCACGCTGGGCAGGTAGGCGGTGCCGGCCGGGGTCAGGACCAGCGCCTTGGCGTCGCGGATAAACAACTGCACGCCCAGGCTTTCTTCCAGTGCCTTGATCTGGTGGCTGACCGCCGACGGTGTGACGAACAGTTCCTCCGCGGCCCGCGTGAAGCTCAGATGCCGGGCAGCCACTTCGAACGCCCTGAGCGGGTTCAGTGGGGGAATCTGTCTCGACATAGCGGTGGTACGCAATCCTATTGACGCCTTGCCGACGTGAGGTGCGGCGGGACCGGCAAGCCGCTGCACGATAGCATTCACGCCGGGGCGGGGGAATAGGGCCTATCCCGATGTAGTGACTTCACTTGGTGCACCACCAACCCTGGGGAGCACCGGTAGACAGGGGTGCCGCCATGCGTCGCGACGGCACTTGGGTCAAACCGACCAGCCCAGGCTCACCACCCCGATTACCAGCCCCAACCCGATCCGATACCACGCAAACACCCGCAGCGAATGCCGCGCCACCAGCCGCACCAGGGCATTGACCACAAAGAGCGCGGAGAGGAACGCGGCGGTGAAGCCGGCGGCAATGGACCAGATGTCCTGCAGGCTGAGCAGGTGGTAGTGCCGCATGGCGTCGTAAGTGGCGGCGCCGAGCATGGTGGGGATGGCCAGGAAGAAGGAAAACTCGGTCGCTGCCTGCCGCGACACGCCCGACAGCATGCCGCCGATGATGGTGGCGCCGGAGCGGGACGTGCCGGGGATCATCGCCACGCACTGCGCGAAGCCGATGCCGATGGCCTGTTTCCAGCCGAAGTCTTCGATGGCGTGGATGCGCGGCACGGCGCTGCGGCGCTCTACCCACAGGATGACCAGCCCGCCCGCGATCAGGGCGGCGGCGACCACGGCCGGATCGAACAGATGGTGCTTGATCGGGCCGATGAGCAGCGCGCCGATGACCGCGGCCGGCAGGAAGGCGACCAGCACCGCGGTGGCGAAGCGCAGCGCGTCGGGATCGCGCCGCACCACGCCTTCGCACAGGTCGGTGATCTTGGCACGGTACAGCCAGCACACGGCCAGGATCGCGCCCAATTGGATCACCACGTCGAACACGCGCGCCTCGTGCGAGGCGAAGTCGATCCAGTCGCCGACCAGGATCAGGTGCCCGGTGCTCGAAATGGGCAGGAATTCCGTCAGGCCCTCGAGCAGGCCGAGAAGGAATGCCTTGCCCAGGTGGATCCAGTCGATCATTTGGCGGCGGCCTCGTGGTTGCTGTGCGGTTCGGAAGGGGCGTGGCGCAGGAGACCGTCAGGCCGCCAGGCTGTGCAGCAGCTGGGGCTCGCGCTGCTCCAGGTAGCGGCGAAACTGTGCGCCGGTTTCATGGTGCTTCAGCGCAAACTCGACGGTCGCCTTGAGGTAGCCCAGCTTGCTGCCGCAGTCATAGCGCGTGCCGTGATAGCGATAGGCCAGCACCTGTTCCTGGCTCAGCAGCGACTGGATCGCGTCGGTCAGCTGGAACTCGCCGCCGGCGCCGGGCTTGAGCGCGCGCAGGTGGTCGAAGATGCGCGGCGTCAGGATGTAGCGGCCGACCACGCCCAGGTTGGACGGCGCCTCTTCCGGCGCGGGCTTCTCGACGATGCCCGAGACCTTGATCACGCCTTCGGCCCACTCGCGGCCCTCGACCACGCCGTAGGAGCGGCTCTGCTCCGGCAGGATCTCTTCGACGCCCAGCACCGAGCAGTTGTAGTGGTCGTACGCATCCACCATCTGCTTCATCACCGGCGGGTGGCCGTCGATCAGGTCGTCGGCCAGCATCACGGCGAACGGGGCGTCGCCCACCAGCTTGGCCGCGCACAGCACCGCGTGGCCCAGGCCCAGTGCTTCGGACTGGCGCACGTAGAAGCATTCGACGTTGGCCGGCTTGATCGAGCGCACCACGTCCAGCAGCGCCTGCTTGTTCTTGGCCTCCAGCTCGACCTCCAGTTCGAAGGCCTTGTCGAAGTGGTCTTCGATGGCGCGCTTGGAACGGCCGGTGACGAAGATCATCTCGGTGATGCCGGCGGCCATGGCTTCTTCCACGGCGTACTGGATCAGCGGCTTGTCCACCACCGGCAGCATTTCCTTGGGGCTGGCCTTGGTGGCCGGCAGGAAGCGGGTGCCCAGGCCTGCGACCGGGAAGACGGCCTTGCTAACGCGACTTGTCATTTCAGTGGTTCCCTTCAAAGGTTCGGCAATGCTCGGAGCGATGGCGGCGAGGCCTGCCTTCATCCGCCGGCAAAGAAAGAGGGTGTAGGCGCAACAGGGAATCAATCGCCTACACCCTTAAGTCGGCACGGGGTGCCACCCGCGATTGTGCTGCGTCGCACCACCCGCGGTACCCCTCAGGCGTTGGGACGGAATTCGTTTCCACTCCGATGGGGGGATCGGAAACTTGGTAAAAACGCCGGCCGCGCCTTGAAGATGTAGTCCCGCGAGCCATAAACTTCGCCGGTCATTTACGGATGACGCAGTGCAGAAAAGAGCGCGCCCAGCGCGCCGGGCACAACCAGTCAACACCGCCAGGTTCAGTTCCGCAGCCGTGCCAACAAGCGGACGGGCACCCCCGGTGCCATGCCGAACCAGCGGGGTCACCGCTGTGCGTTACGACAGGGTGGCGGCGGGCCATGCGGGTCTTCTTGCAAACAAGGGAATCATCGAGAGTGCTAAAGCTTTCAAGCAGCTTGAGGTTTGGCAGGGCCGTCATGTGCCTGGGGATCGTTCCGTTGCTGGCATCGTGCGCGCTGGCGCCGGGCATGCGCTTCGATCCGCAGCGCCCGCTGGATCCGGAGGACCCGCAGTCGGTGCCCAAGGTCACGCAGATCACGCCGGCGCTGGTGCGCACGCTGAAGGCCGCCACGCCGCCCGCGAACGCCGGCGTCGAGGCCTTGTTCGGCGAGCCCGGACCATATACCGTAGGCGTCGGCGACATTCTCTCGATCGTGGTGTGGGACCATCCGGAGCTGGTGTTCCCCACGCAGACCTACTCGATCGGCGCCGCCTACGAGATCCCCAGCTACAGCGGCGCGGCCAACATTCCCGGCTATGTGGTCAGTCCGGCGGGCACCATCCAGTTTCCCTATGCCGGCGTGCTCAAGGTGCTCGGCCAGACCCCGGACCAGATCCGCGGGCAGCTGAGCACCCAGCTCAAGCCGGTGGTGACGATGCCGCAGGTCACGGTGCGCGTGCTGGCGTTTCGCAGCAAGCGTGTCTACCTCGACGGCGAAGTGAAGACGCCGGGCCCGCAGAATATCGACGACGTGCCGATGACGCTGGTCGAGGCGCTCAACCGCGCCGGCGGCATCAACGTGCTGACCGGCGACAACAGCCGCATCCGCATCTCGCGCGAGGGCAAGATCTACTACGTCAGCCTGCCGGCGCTGCTGCAGCAGGGCATCGATCCGGCGCGCATCCTGCTGCGCAACGGCGACATCGTGCGCGTGGAGCAGCGCGAGGACAGCAAGGTCTTCGTGACCGGCGAAGTCGTCAAGCCGACGCCGGTGATGCCGCGCAACGGCCGGCTCACGCTCAGCGAAGCGATCGGTGAGGCCGGCGGCCTGAATCCCAATTCGGCCAACGCCAAGGAACTCTACGTGATCCGCAAGGCCGCCGACGGCGAGGCCGAGGTGTTCCACCTCGACGGCAAGTCGCCGGTCGCCTTCGCCCTGGCCGAGGCCTTCGAGCTGAAGCCGCGCGACGTGGTCTATGTCGATGCCGCGGGCGTGGTGCGCTGGAGCCGCGTGATCAACCAGCTGGTGCCGAGCGGCAACTTCTTCACCTCTACCGCGAACGCAGTCAAATGATCAAGACCGTACTCGTGGTCTGCATCGGCAATATCTGCCGCAGCCCGATGGCACAGGGCCTGCTCGGGCAGGCGCTGCCCGACGGAGAGGTGGTCTCCGCCGGCCTGGGCGCGCTGTCCGGGCACGCGGCGGATCCGCATGCGGTGGACCTGATGAGCCGCCAGGGCGTGGATATTTCCGGGCACCGGGCGCAGCAACTCAATCACGTGCTGATCCGGCGCGCGGACCTGATCCTGGTGATGGACGGCGCGCAGCGGCAGGAGATCCAGCGCCTGCACCCGGCCACCACCGGGCGCGTGTTCCGCCTGGGCGAGCTGGAGAAGTTCGATGTGCCCGATCCCTACCGCCAGCCCCGTGCGGCATTCGAGAGCGCGCTGCAGCTGATCCAGCGCGGCGTGCAGTCCTGGGTGCCGCGCATCCGGGCCCTGGGTTAAACCGATACCGTCCTGCCTGCCATGAACCAGTCCACTTATATTCCCGTCGCGGCGCCGGCCCAGTCGGACGAGATTGCCGTCGTCCGCTACCTGGACGTGCTGGTGGCAAACCGCTGGCTGATCGCGGCCATTGCCTTTGCCATCCTGACGCTAGGGGTTGCCTACGCGTTCCTGGCGCGCCCGGTGTACGAGGCCAATATCCTGGTGCAGGTCGAGGACAGCCAGAACAGTCCCAACGGCCTGCTGGGCGACGTCTCGTCGCTGTTCGACGTCAAGACGCAGGCGACCGCGGAAATCGAGATCCTGCGCTCGCGCATGGTGGTCGGCAAGGCGGTCGACAACCTGCGGCTCTATATCGATGCCAAGCCGAAGTATTTTCCGCTGGTCGGGCCCTGGATCGCCAGCCAGTCGAAGGGGCTGTCCGAACCCGGCCTGTTCGGCATGGGCGGCTATGCCTGGGGCGGGGAA
Source organism: Cupriavidus sp. 207A1 (assembly GCF_057798955.1). Taxonomy (NCBI): domain Bacteria; kingdom Pseudomonadati; phylum Pseudomonadota; class Betaproteobacteria; order Burkholderiales; family Burkholderiaceae; genus Cupriavidus; species Cupriavidus sp. 207A1. Next base: position 481,483 of record NZ_JBYOJO010000003.1, read on the forward strand.
TCGATCGAGGTGCCGACCTTCGACGTGCCCGAGGCGCTGCAAGGCGAGAACTTCCTGCTGGTGAGCCTGGGCGATGGCCGCTACCGGCTCGAGCAGAGCAGCCTGGACCAGCCCATCGTCGGCCGCGTCGGCGAAGCGGTCGAGGCCAGCCATGCGGTCGGCGAGATCCGGCTGCTGGTGACGGCGCTGAAGGCCAAGCCGGGCATTGCCTTCAACCTGGTGCGCCAGTCGCGGCTGAAGACGCTGGAGCAGCTGCAGCAGCAGCTGAACATCGCGGAGAAGGGCAAGCAGAGCGGCGTGATCGGGGCCTCGCTGGAAGGCAATGACGCCAGGCTGACGGCGGCGATCCTCAACGAGATCGGCGACGAGTACGTGGCGCAGAACATCAACCGCAAGGCCGCGGAGGCGGAGAAGTCGCTGCTGTTCCTCAACAACCTGCTGCCGCAGCTGAAGGGCGAGCTCGAGCGCGCCGAAGTGAAGTACAACGCCATGCGCAACGAGCGCGGCACCTTCAACCTCAGCGAAGAGGGCAAGGCCTTCCTGCAGGAGAGCGTGACCGCCGAAACCTCGCTGCTGGAACTCAAGCAGAAGCGCGCCGAGCTGGTGACCCGCTTTGCCCCCGGCCATCCGTCGATGCAGGCGGTCGACAAGCAGATTGCCGCGCTGGCCGCCAAGGCGGGGGCGGTCGCCGGCCGGGTCAAGACCCTGCCGAACCTGGAGCAGGACACCGTGCGCCTTATGCGCGACGTGCAGGTCAACAATGACCTCTATGTCGGCATGCTGAACAATATGCAGCAGCTCAAGCTGGTGAAGGCCGGCAAGGTCGGCAGCGTGCGCCTGGTCGACACCTCGCCGGTGCCCGAGGAGCCGGTCAAGCCGAAGAAGGCGCTGGTGATCGTGCTGGCGGCGGTGCTTGGCCTGCTGGCCGGGGCGGTGGTCGCCTTTGTACGCAATGCCCTGTATGGCGGCATCACCGACCCCAAGGACATCGAGGAGCACACCGGACTCAGCGTCTATGCGACCGTGCCCCAGTCCGAACACCAGCTCACCATCAGCAAGGACATCCAGGCGCGCAAGCGCGGCCACTACCTGCTGGCCGACCGCTTCCCCAACGAGCCCTCGGTGGAAAGCCTGCGCAGCCTGCGCACGTCGCTGCAGTTCGCGATGCTGGATGCGCCCAACAACCGCGTGCTGCTGACCGGTGCCACCGCCGGCGTGGGCAAGTCCTTCGTCTCGGTAAACCTGGCCGCGTTGATGGCCTCGGGCGGCAAGCGCGTGCTGCTGGTCGACGCCGACATGCGCAAGGGCTACCTGAACCAGTATTTCGGCAAGGACCGCGAGCCGGGTTTGTCCGACGTGCTGGCCGGCAAGCTGGCGCTGGAAGACGTGATCCACCGCGACGTGGTGCAGGGACTGGACTTCATCGGCACGGGGACGATTCCGCCGAATCCCGCCGAGCTGATGCTGAACGAACGCATGGTCAGGCTGCTCGAGGAGCTCAGCGCGCGCTACGACATGCTGATGGTCGACACCCCGCCGGTGCTGGCCGTCGCCGATGCCGCGATCCTGGCCGAGCGTTGCGGCACGGTGTTCCTGGTCACGCGATTCGGCAAGAGCTCGATCGGCGAGATCTCGGAGTGCGCCAAGCAGCTGGCGCAGGTCAACGTAAGCGTGAAGGGGGTGATCTTCAACGGCCTCGACCCCAACGCCTTCCGCTATGGCTATGGCTCCAAGTACGGGCGCTATCGCTATGCCTACTACGGCTACTCGCAGAGCGAGAAGGCGTAAGCCATGCAAGCCGCGCGACTGGACCGCGACTGGGTGCTGGCCGAGCGCGGGCTGGCCACGGTGGCGAGCCTGGTGCTGAGCCTGCTCTACCTGGTGATCTATTTCTTCGGCCGCGACGCGCTGCCGGAAAAATGGGTCACCGATTCCAACAAGATGCTGGAATTCCTGGTCAGCGGCTCGACCGACCTCGACGATTCGTTCGCCGCCACCGCCAAGGTGTTCTCGGTGTTCGGCGCGGAATATGTGAATGTGGTCACCGCCACCGTCGGCGTGGCCTATCTGGCGATGGCGTCGAGCCGGGTGGCGAGCCTGCGTGACCTGGCCACGCGCTGGCTGTTCGTGCTGCCCTGCATGCTGCTGAACCTGCTGTCGCCGGGCAAGGAAACCGTGGTGATCGCGATGTCGATCGTGCTGGTCATGGGCGGAATGTCGCGCGGCGTGTCGTTCCGCGCGCTGGTGGTCATGACCATGGTGCTGTACGGTTGCTACGCGCTCTTTATCCGCAACTACTACGCGATGATCCTGGTGCTGGCGCTCGGCATCCGCGCAACGGCGCGGCTGAGCCCGGCATGGAAGGCCATCGTGCTGGCCTGCGTGGTGGGCGCGATCCTGGTGGCGCCGTCCGAGATCCTGTATATCCTGCAGTCGCCGCGGGACATCTCGAACAACTATGCGCTGAGCATCGGCAGCGACAACCGCACCATGATCTGGAACCTGTATCCGCCCACATCCGGTGTCAATTTCATCGTCAACTACCTGTACGCGGCGGTCATGTTCGTGTTGCCGGTGATCAGCTTCCGCGCGCCGGTCGACCTGGCCATGATGCTGATGCATGCGGCAATCCTGCGCGTGGCGCTGCGCGGCTTGTCCGGCACGCCGGCGGCGACCGACGCCGAGCGCAAGCGCCGCTGGTTTGCCACGCTGGTCGTTGCGCATATCCTGGTGCAGTTTATCTTCGAGCCTGACCTGGGCAGCTATGTTCGCCATCTCACCTCGGTCAGCCTGTTCCTCATCCCTTTGCTAACTGCCTTGCCGGCCAAACAAGATGAAGCACGTCGTCATATGCGCGGTGCCATACAGTGACAACCTCGGCGATGCGGTGATCGCCGAAACGCTGGGCCACCTGATCCGCCAGGCCGTGCCGGATTGCCGGGTCAGCTACCTGGACATCGCCGGGCGCACCCGGCTGGGAGAAAACTCGCTGAAGAAGGGCCGCCTGATGCGGATCTTCTCGCGGCTGCCGGGCTGGGCCCGGGTGCCGGTGCTGACCGCAGCCATCTGGCTGAAATACCGGCGGCAGTGGCGCACCCGCTGGCAGCAGCAGCTGGCCGATGCCGATATGGTGGTGGTCGGCGGCGGCCAGCTGCTGTGCGACGTGGACCTGAACTTTCCGCTCAAGCTCTACCTGCTGGCCCGGTGCCTCGGCAAGGACGCCAAGGTTGCGCTGGTGTCGGTGGGCGTGGCGGCCGGCTGGTCGCGGCTGGGGCGCTACCTGGTGTCGCGCTTCTTTGCGCTGGCGGCGCCGCAATTCGTCTCGGTGCGCGATGAAAGCTCGCGCCGCAATATCGTCGGCCTTGGCGCGGGCGAGCCGTGCGACGTCGCCATCATTCCCGATCCCGCCATCCTGAGTGCGTCGCTGTATGCGGAGCACGGGCTGGCGAAGCGCTGGGACGTGGGCATCTGCGTCTCGGACGTCGAGTCGCTGCACTACAACGCGGACCTGGTCGCCGTATCGGAGCAGGGCGCGGGGCTGGGCATGTTCGTGGAACTGGTGCACAAGTTGCGGCAGGGCGGGCAGCGCGTGGTGCTGTTCACCAATGGCGCGGAGGAAGACAATCTCGCCGCGGCCACGGTCAGGAGCCGGCTGGGTGCGGAGGTCGCTGACGGCATGGATTACATGCTGCCGAAGTCGCCAGCGGAGCTGGCAGCGATCATCGCGGGCTGCCACAGCATGGTCGGGCACCGGATGCACGCCAACATCATTGCCTTCAGCTTCGGCGTGCCGTCCGTCGGCATTGTCTGGGACACCAAGGTCGCGTCGTTCTTCAAGCTGAGCGGGCGCGGCGATTTCGCGGTGCGGCAGAGCGCCGGCGCCGACGACGTGATCGAACGGCTGGCCTACGCGCGCTCGCTGGGGGCGGCGCAGTTCAAGCGCTCGGCGCGGCTGGGCCGCGACATCAGGCAGGGGCTGGCGCTGCTGTTCGACCAGAAGCTGGCCATGCCGGCCGCGCCGGCGCCGCTCCGGGCGGCGCCTTCGCTCGAGGGGGCGCCATGATGCGCCGCATGCTGCCGGCGCTGGGCGCGGTGTTCGAGCAGGCCGCGTATACGGCGGTGCAGTTCGGCATCAACGTGGCGCTGGCCCGCTCGATGGATGTGGCGGGCTATGGGCTGGTGGCGGTGGTGCTGTCGCTGGTGGTGTTCATCAACATCTTCTATGTTTCGTTCCTGCACGAGCCGGCGCTGATCGAGGGGATCAAGCTGCGCGTGCGCTTCTCGGCCGAGGTCGCGGTGCTGACGGTGTTTCCGGTCGCGGCCGGGTCCATCCTGTACCTGTACGGGCATGGCCTGAGCACCTCGGCCTGTGCGGCGGCGGCGGTGCTGTTCGCCAGCTACACCGCGTACTGGGTGCTCAGGACCGTGGGCGCGAAGACGCGCGGCTATGCCGGGCTGCTGATCTGCCACACGCTGATCGGCGGCGGCGTGGCCATGATCGGCCTGGCCTCCGGCACGCAGCCAGCGCCCGCGGCAATGCTGATGCTCGCGGCCGCGATCCTGTTGCCGACCGTGGTCGCGGCCGCCACGCTGCGCCGCCGCGGCCGCCTCGAATTGATCCCGGGCCGGCCGGAGTCGCCGCGCCAGTGGCTGGGGTTCGGTGCCAGCTCGGCCAGCGCGCAGCTGATGAGCTGGCTGGTCGGGCCGGGCCTGGTGGTGCTGCTAGGCTCGCTGGGACACTTTGCCGACTCGGCCAAGTTCCGCATCCTGCTGACAGTGCTGCTGCCGGCCCAGTATGTCCTGATGGCGCTGGGCTACCACCTGATGCCGAGATTCGCGGCGTCGTTCCGGCAGGACGACACGCGGACGCTGGCCAGGAACGCGGCCGGCTTCGTGCTGGGCGGGGTGATGCTGTCCGGCGCGCTGAGCGTGCTGCTGCTGCTGTTTGGCGACCAGCTCGTGGTCATGCTGTTCGGCGCGGCCTATGGGGATCTCGACGTGCGCTTCTTTTCGCTGTTTCCGATCGTGTTTGCGGTGGTGATGTGCCTGCGTACCTTGCTGAAGTCGTTCGGCATGGCGCGGGCGATCTTCCTGGCAGCGGGCATCGGCCTGCTGGCGGGCATCGCGCTGGGCGCCTGGCGTTATCCGCAGCTCGACTATCTCGTGGCGGCGCAGATCATGCTGGTGTCGTTCCTCGTCATCGCGCTGTTCCAGACCGGTGCGCTCGCCATGGGCGTACTGCGCAGGCATGCCGCCGCGTAGCGCCGCATCGCCGCGCCGTGGGGCGCAGACGCGCGCGCTGGCGCTGGCGGCGCTGATCGCGGTCTCGGGCTGGTGGCCCGCCCGGCCTGCGCATGCCGAGAACGGGCAGGCTTCGGGCCGGATTGCGTCGATGCCGGCCTTTGCCGTGCAGATCGATCCGGCCACGGTGTCGGCGCGCGACTTCGCCGAGATCCGGCGCCTGGGCTTTACCCATGTGCGCTTCGGCGTGCGGCCCGAGGTGGTGCGCGGGCACCTGGCGCCGCAGCGCTACGCGCAGGTCATCGCCCAGGCACGCCAGGCCGGCCTGCAGATGCTGGTTACGCTGTATGGCGGGCGGTATATCTGGGGCGACCAGGGCGAGGACGGTGGCAGCGATGCCAGCGAGGCCAGGTTCGCCGCGTTCGCCAGCCAGTTCATGCAGCGCAACGCGGGGCCGGACCTGTCGTACGAGATCTGGAACGAGCCCGACAACAAGACCTTCCTGCATCCGTCGGTACCCATTTCCCGGCTGATCTCCACCGCCGGCAAGATCTGCGACGCGCTGGCGCAGGCCGGCACGGCGCCGCCCCCCGCCGTTTACCTGTTCGGCCTGGCGCGCATGCCCGGGCCGGCAAATCCGGTGGCGGAACAGTCCTTGTCGCGCCTGCTGACCGATCCGCGCCTGGCCTGCATCAAGGGGCTGAGCGTCCATCCGTACCGCGCCACGCCCGAGACGCTGCTGCGCGACTATCGGCAGCTGGGCGGCCGCATCCGCAATTCGCCGCGTCCGGGCGCGCAGCTGATCGTCAGCGAATGGGGCTATGCCTCGTACCTGCCGGTGCGCAGCGAAGCCACGCAGGCAACGCTGATCGCCAGGCAGGTGCTGGCCGGCGTCATGGCGCAAGCGCCCATGCTCGGCATCTACGCGTGGCGCGACCGCGGCCAGGCGAGATGGGACCGCGAGGCGAACTTCGGTCTGCTCAGAAACGATGGCTCGGAGAAGCCGGTCATCGCCATGCTGCGCGACCTGCTGGGCCTGTTGTCCGGGGCGCAGGACGCGCAATGGCGCCAGCGCCAGGACAGCTTCGTGCTGTCGCTGCGCAAGGACGGCGCGGTGCATCGCATCTATTGGGGGCCGCAAGCCCGGGCGCTGTTGCGCGAGGCGCTGGCGCAGGCGGGGTCGGACGGCTGCAAGGTGAGGGCGCTGGGCACCGCCGCAGGCGCGCGCCCGTGCGCGGCGCTGCAGGACGGCACCGTGCTTGCCGATGCGGAGATGCTGCTGGCCAGTTGGCCCGGCGGCACTGCGCCGCCCTGACCAGCGCCGTCGGTGCGGTGCTAGGCAAGCAGCGCGCGTGAGTAGAAGGACTCGAACTTCCTGGCCTGGGTCACGATGTTGAACTCGGACTTGGCGCGCGTCACCGCTTGCTCGGACATGGTTTGCCACAGCGTGGCATCGCCGACGATGGCTTCGATCGAACTCGCCATCGAAGCGGCGTCGTCCACCGGCACGATAAAGCCGTTGCTGCCGTCGACGATGATGTCCTTGATGCCGTCGACGTCGGTGCCGACCACCGGGATCGCCAGCGCATTGGCTTCCGCCAGCACGTAGCCGAAGCTCTCGTAGTGCGAGGTCAGCACCACCACCGCGGCATGCGCCAGCAGTTCCAGCAGCTCGGAGCGGCTCATCCACGCGATCGCGGTAATGTCCTTGCCCTCGGTCAGCCCGCGTTCCTGCAGCATGGCATCGAGCGTGGCGCGGTCGTTCTCATAATGGCCGTAGCCAACCAGCATGAACTCGATGTCGGGACGGCCCTGGAACAGCTTTGCCACGTCCAGGAACATGGGGATGTTCTTCTGCGGGCTGATCCGCGCCACCATGATCACGCGCTTGACGCCGGCGCCCAGCTGCCGTTCCACCGGTACGGAGCGGGGCTCGACGGCATTCAGGATGGAATGCGCGCGCTCGCGCGGCAGGCCCACCTCATGGATGGCGCGGTCGCGTTCCGACGGCGAGGTTGCCAGCACCGCATCGGTCAGCCGGTGCAGGAAGCGCTCAGCCATCAGGAACACGCGCCGCTTGATGCCGCGCAGCCCCAGGTAATAGTAGGCATGCGGGGTGTAGACCACGCGCACGTTCAGGCCGATGCAGGCCAGCCGTCCCACCAGCCCCGCCTTGGAGCTGTGCAGGTGGACGATCTGCGGCGCCACGCGCTTTACCAGCGCGCGCAGGTTCAGTGCCGCCTTCAGGTCGTTGAGCGGATCGAGCTTGCGCGGAATCGGCAGGTAGCTGACGCCGAAATTGCGGGCATCGGCAACCGCCGACACCGAGCATTGCTTCGGCAGCGCGAAGTGGAAGCTGATGCGCTCGTCGTTGATATGGGAGGCCAGCAGGTGCAGGTAGGTCTCGACACCTCCCAGGCACTCTGTGACATGCAGGACTTTGATCATTGGCTTGCGGTTAGATGGCGTCACGGGAAGCGGATGGCTGTGGCTCAGTAGGCGTTGCTTCCCATCCAGCCGCGGAAGGCGGTCCAGAAAATGATGCGCAGGTCGAGCCAGAACGACCAGTTGCGGATATAGAAGATGTCGTGCTCGACCCGCTTGGCCATCTTGTCCAGGGTGTCGGTCTCGCCGCGGTAGCCGTTGATCTGCGCCCACCCGGTGATGCCCGGCTTGACGCGGTGGCGCAGCATGTAGAAGTCGAGCTGCTCCTTGTACATGTTGTTGTGCGCCATCGCATGCGGGCGCGGGCCTACCACGCTCATCTCGCCCTTCAGCACGTTGATGAACTGCGGCAGCTCGTCCAGGCTGGTGCGGCGCAGGAAGGCGCCGATCGGCGTGATGCGGCTGTCGCCCTTGGTGGCCTGCGTGACCACACCGTGCTCGGCATGCACCTTCATGCTGCGGAACTTGTAGACGTGGATGACGCGCCCGTCCAGGCCCAGCCGTTCCTGCTTGAAGAACACCGGCCCGGGCGAGTCGCGCTTGATCAGCACCGCGATCAGCAGGAACAGCGGCGACAGCGCCACCAGCACCAGCGCGGCGAAGGTGCGGTCGAAGAGGGCCTTGATGGTGCCGCGCACGCCCAGCGAAGGCGGCTTGTTCATCTCCACGGCGGGCATGCCGAGGAAGTTGCCGACGTTGTGGTTGAGCAGGTCGAAGTCGAGCACGCTCGGCATCCACTTGATGTCGATGAAGTCATTGCGCAGCGAGAAGGCGATCTCCTGCATCAGCCGGTGCTCGCTCATCGGCAGCGTCAGCCAGATCTCGGCAATGCCGTGCTCGCGCGCGAACGCGGCGATGTCGGCGCTGTCGTTGATGCGGCGGCGTCCTTCCGGCGTGGGCTCGCCTTCGGCGGCGTAGATGCCGCTGATCTTGTAGCCGGTGGTGTGGCTGGCGGTGGCGCGGCGGTACATCTCCTGGCCGGTGCGGCCGAAGCCGACGATGACGACGCGCTTGTTGTTGGCGCCGGCAACGCGCAGCAGGTTGAGCACGGCCCGGCTGACCACGCGCAGCGCCACCAGTGCCGCCAGCGCGAACAGGTACCAGTACACCATCCACAGGCGCGACAGCGAGTCGGTCTGGTGCAGCAGGTAGGTCAGCAGCAGGCTCACCAGCCAGACCAGGCTCCACGCGGACAGCAGCCGCGCGGCGAGCGAAAACAGGCTGCGTCCGCGCCACGACGTGTACACGTCGAAGCCTGGCAGCACGATGAAGGCAATGGCACAGGCAAAGTACTGGATGAACTGGTGGATTGGGGCCTGCGCGGTGTCGAACCGCACTTCACTGGCCAGGATTGCCGCCACCCAGATGGCGCCGGCGTCGAGCAGGCGAGCCATCAGCGCGAGCTGATCGTGGTGCCTGGCAAACATATCGCGATAGATACCCAATTGCTTCTCCCAGAAGCGTTGAGTAATGGGCGCTCATGCGAGTGCCCACGCCCTTGTTGTCTCCTCCGAACTCCCGGTCCGCGCGAAGTGGCGGCCAGGCTCGTCGCATGGCATGCATCTGACCGTGCATGCTCATGGCGTGATCAAGCAGAGTCGTGCGGGACTGCCTTGCGGCAGCGGTTCCATGGTGTGGCGGCGGTCAGCGCATGACCTGCCACGGGCCGCATCGGTGAGGGCCGTCCATGCAACTGCAACGCTCTCGTTCTGCCGGTGCGCTGAAGGCCCCGGCGTGCTCCGTGTTTTCAGGAGCGAATAGTGCGATGCGGCCAAAAGCGTCGGTACCCTTCATCGGAAGGGAAACTCCGGACGCGTGTGAAGCGGCCTCGCGCCGGTGCCTGCAGCGCAAATCGTGGCGGATGTAATCGACTTTCGCGCGTTTTTTCGCGCGCGAAAATGCCGCCATTCGCGCTTGCGCGTTACCCCGCGCAAGGAGGGAAACGACAGGGCAGCGCACCCCTCGCTGCGGGGGTGAGAATAAAAAGCGATGACGAGCGGGTCCGGAACCGCCGCCCTGGTGCGAGGCACCGGCACGGCGGATGCGGTGCAGCGTCCGGGCATCCTTCACTCCACCGCGGTAGAGGAATGAGAAAGAACACAGAGCCACTGACGGTCTTCACGCGCGAACAGCTGGATTCGTATTTCGCGTCGTACGTAGGGATGGAAGGCGGCAATCCAGGCGCTGCGGTCTGGTTCTGCGACAGCTCTCCGCTGCCCGGCGTGGCGCCGCTGGCGGGCCCGCTGGTTCCGCATGCGCGGCCCACCGCCTGGGATGCCGCCTACCGCTACAAGTACCGGCACCACATGGAGCGCTGGCAATCGCACCAGAGGATCGCGCGCATCATGGCCGCCGCGCGCGCCAGGGTGTTCAAGACCACCATGGGCGAGCAGGACTGGAAGCATTACTTCGACCATCACCTGTACGGCCCGCAGGGCGCCGAGTTCAAGCTCAGCCTGTTTCCGCTGCCGGCGCGGGTGACCGAAGAGATCCCGTGGTCGAAGGCGTTCCGCGGCCAGCCGGAACTGTTTCCGCGGCAGCGCTATCTCGACCTGTGCCGCGCAGGCCGGCGCTTTGCCTTTATCGACGGAATTCGCCGGTTGTGGAAGCCGAAGGTGGTGATATGCCTGGGCGAGCGCCATGCCGACGACTTCGCGCAGGCCTTCGGCCTGGCGCAGGCGCACGCCACCGACCACGTGCTGCAGCCCGCCGACCAGCCCAAGACGCTGCGCGTGCTGGAACGCGACGGCACCACGTGGCTGATCTGTCCGCCGCTGGCCGGAGCCGGGGGAATGATGTCCGACGTGCTGCTCGACGCGATGGGGCAGTACCTGTCGCGCTGGCTGCGCCCGGACGATTTCTCCGGACACGTCATCGGCATGGCGCAGGAGCCGGTGAGCCAGCCATGAACCCTCGCCAGCGAGCGTCATGGACGCCCTCACCATGTTTCGTCGTAGCGATGTATTGATCTCAGGAGAGCAGCGTGCAAACTAAAACCCGGAACATCTTCATGCTTGGCATCATGGCAGGCGCGGCGGCAACGCTCGTGGCTTGCGGCGGCGGCGACGATTCGCCAGCGCCTTCCCAGCCGTCCCAGCCCTCTGCCACGGTAAGCGGCAAGGCGGTGGACTTCTACCTGTCGGGCTCGACCGTGACCTTCCTCGATTGCGAGAACAAGACCGCGGTCACCAATGCCACCGGCGACTTCACCTTCCCGGCAGGCTGCACCAAGAGCGCGCTGAAGCTGACCGGCGGCACCGATGTCGGCACCAACCTGCCGTTCGCCGGCGTGCTGCAGGCCCCGGCGATCGATTACCGGGAGGGCGTGACCCAGGTGGTCTCGCCGCTGACCACGCTGGCGGTGCAGCTGGGCGCAGGCCAGGTCGCGCCGCTGGCGACGGGACTGGGCCTGGCAGGCAAGGACCTGGCCACGCTTGACCCGATGCAGGATGCGCAGGCGCTGCGCGCGGCGGTCGTGGTGCAGCAACTGGTCGACCACGTCTCCAAGACCCTGACGGGCCTGGGCGCGGGCGGCACGCTGACGCCGGCGGATTCGGCCGCGGCGGCGTCGAAGGCAGTTGCCACTGCGGTGGCGAGCGCGCAGGGCACGGCGGACCTGAGCAGCGGTGCGCTGGTGGCGGGCGTGGTGTCCAGCGCCGTGCAGAACGCGCAAGCGGGGCTGCCCACCAGCCTGCAGTCGAACATCGGCGCCGTGGCCACCAATGTGGCCGCACTGGCCGCGCCGGTGATCGCCAGCGAAGTGGATAGCGTCAGCACCGCGCTGGAAGCGATCGACGTCAGCAGCAGCCCCACCGAAACGCTGTCGGCCCTGATCGAGGGCGGTTCGATCAACATCGTCACGCAGAGCGCCCAGACGGCCACGACCACGGCGCTGGTGCAGGCGGTGCCGGCTGGCGCACTGGCCAACGCGGCAAACGCGGCGGGGCTGGCACAGCTCGGCGACGCGGTATCGAGCGGCAGTGCCGCACAGATCCAGCAGGTCGCCGCGAATCTCGGCGGCGTGGTCGACGCCGGCGCCATCAACAGCGTGGCCGATGCGGTCCGGCTGAAGAACTCGCTGGTGCTGTCGAACCTGACCATCAACGGTGTGACGCAGCCGATCACCGACACCATCACCGCCACCGGCGGCTCGCTTAATGCGATCCAGGTCGGCGTGGCGCAGAATGGCGACGCCTTCAACGGCGGGCCGACGCAGGTGCGCGCCGGGCTGAGCTACACCTACAACGGCAACCAGGTCGATGTCATCATCGAGAACGTGACGCTGACCTTCAACGGCTCGCAACTGGTCGACGCAGTGGTGCCGGCCAACACCGCGTATTCGTTCCGTGTCAGCGGCAACCTGTCGGTCGCCGCAAGCCTGACCAACACCGCTGCCGACAGCCTGTTCTCCAGCGCCAACGGCGGCTCGCTCAACCTGCCGTTCACCACCTTCCTCGGCAAGCTGCGCTCTTCCGGCGCGCTCAGCCAGGCGCAGGTCGACGCGCTCACCCCCAGGGCGACCAGCACCTTCCCGGTGACCTTCGCCACCACCACCGGCCGCCCCGGCCGGGACGTGCGCGTGGGCATGCTGGTCAACAACGACGTCGCCTTCGCCAAGACGGCGCTGGTCAAGACCGACGCCGAGATGGTGGTCGGCGACGGCCTCAAGACCACGGTCACGCTCAACCCGTGACCGGCGCGTAGCGCCGCAGCAAAGGCCTTCCGCCCGCACGGGGAAGGCCAGGCTCCCGGTCATCCGGACGCGCGGTGCGTGTGGCATGCGTCGCGCCCACGATGACCGGGTCATGTTGTGTCTGCGCCGGCCGCTTCCGCGGAACGCGCCGCGCATGAGGCTCGCCCAGTGGCCTCGGAGTTTCCTATGCAGCTGCTTCGAAAGCGCCGGCTGGACCAGGCCTGCGCCCTGATGCTGGGGCTGGGTGCCGTCGGTACCGCCAGCGCCGCCCCGGATGATGTGTTCATGCAAGCCGAGCCAGCCACCGGCGAGTTCAGCTCGGTGCGGGTGGAGGCCAGCTACGACATGGTCAACCGCAGCGTGGATGTGTTCAACCTGCGCGGGCGCCAGGGCCCGGTGTCGGACAACGCGGGCGACTACCGCGGCGGCAAGCTGATGCTGGGCTACAAGTTCTCGCCGCACTGGTCGGGATCGGCCACCTACTGGCGCCGCGGCATCGAGTACGGGCAGGACCGCAACCACATCGATACCTGGATGGTGGCGATGCACTATGACCCGCTGGCCGAGGCCGGCGCGCGCGATCGCATCATGCTGCGTTTCTCGCTGTGGGGCGACCACGCCGGCAGCCTGAACCGCTCGTCGCCGGTGATGGTGCGCAACACCACGTTCAACAGCCTCACCGTGAACAACGCCAATGATGTCCAGGCCCAGGCCGACGTGATCTTCTCCGGCGAGCTGAGCGAGCGCAACCAGCTCACCGGCTTTGTCGGGCTCGGCATCAGCCGCGTCACGGTCGGCAGCCTCAATACCCGGCTGCAGCGCGGCAACTGCAATTTCAATGTTGCCATCGGCTCGGACAATCTCGCCAATGGCCAGCTGGCGGCGCCCTGCAACGTGGGCAACGTCACGCTGCAGTCGGCCTCGTTCTCCGTCAACGCCAGCCAGTTCGGGCTGGATTTCAACGACGATTTCAACTACACCGCCGGCTACCTGAACCTGGGCGCATCCTGGCGCTGGAAATACGACCGCTTCGCGGCGCGCCTGGGCTACCAGTTCCAGTACCTGCTGCGCAGCAATGTCGACAGCCGCGCCGAGACCTATGGCAACGCGCCGATCAAGTCCAACCATACGCTGGGGCTTGAACTGTCGTACGGGGTGGCCAAGAACGTGGAGGTGTTCCTGCGCGGGCAGGCCTCCCTGTACAACTTCGTCGGCACCATCCCGTTCCTCTACAACGCGACCACTGCCGGCAAGCTGGACCGCTACTACGGTTACGGCTCGATCGGCATCCGGTTTTCCGGGTTCTGACCCGCACCCGGGCGGCACCGCCCGGTTCCGTTAATCCGTCAGCTGTTTTTTATCCCCTCCGTCGAGGGGATGGAAAATCGCACCCAAAATATATTGCGCCGCAGCAGATCGCTTATTTCAGACCTTAGAAGATTGAAATTCCTATATCCAGGGTCATTGGATAAAATCATCTCAATCGAGAAAGGGCCATAGAGTCCAATATCAGTCGAGCCGGCACCGGCATGGTGCGTTTGGTGAGCGGCGGGTGGTTTATCCGGTGCGCGACACCTCGGCCAGGTTTGAAACATTTGTAATTTTTTGTATTTTCTGGGGGAAGTAAAATAATGAATATGCTTCGGCCTGTTTAAATCCGCACGGACGTAATGCGTCTAGTCGGGGGCCAGCAGTGGCTCCCGAGATTCCCGCCACCGGACCGCCTGCCACGGCGGCCGCGCGCCGGGACACGCCTGTTCCCATCACGCAAGCGGGCAGTTCAGGACATTATAAAAACCGATGGATGCATGCCGCTCGGGGGAGGGGCATCGCGCGTCCGTCTATTTCCCTGCCTAAAAAGAATTTGCTTATGACCACGGCAGTACGTACGCCCATCGCGGCGGCGGCATGTTGCGGCATTAAATATTGGGGGTCCCACTAAGCAGCAAGGGATAACATGCAGCATTCACGGATGTTCACGCGTCAGGAACTGGACCGGTATTTTGCCTCCTACGTCGGAATGGAGGGCGGCAATCCAAGGGCTGCGGTCTGGATATGCGACCGAAGCCCGGCGTGGTCGGAGCCTATCGTCGCGCCGCTTAATCCGCAGCTGGCACCACCGGCCTGGGACGCCGTTTACCGCCAACAACATCGACAAGACATGGCCAGGTGGTTCGGCCACCAGTGCGTGGCGCGCATCATGGCCGCCGCGCGGGCCGAGGCGCTTGGGGTGCGGCTCGGCGACAACGACTGGGAACATTACTACTGGAGCCATCTCTACTCGCCGGCCGGCGCAGAATTCAGGCTGAGCCTGTTTCCGCTGCCCGCCCATGTCGACGGCAGAACCACGTGGTCCAAGGCGTTCCGCGGCCAGCCGGAACTGATTCCGCAGAAGCGCTATGTCACGTTGTGCCGGCAGGGTGAACGCTTCCGCTTTATCGCCAGGACCTGCGAGCGCTGGCGGCCGAAGGTGGTCATCTGCCTGAGCCACCGCCATACCGACGAATACCTCGAAGCGTTCTCGCTGGAGGGCATCGCGGGCGAAGAGCATGCGCTGCGGCCGGCGGACCAGGCCAGGCGGCTGCACCTGTTCACCCGCGGCGAAACGACGTGGATCATCTGTCCGGCCATCGGCGGCAGCGCCGGCATGACCTCGCAGGTCCAGCTCGATGCGTTCGGCAAGTTCATCGGCGCGCGCCTGGCAGCAAGCGACTTCAAGCACTGTCTCGAACTGGAGGCGCAGCAGGCACCGGCCCGGCCGGAGCGCCAGCCGGAGCGGTATGCCGTGCCGCCTGTCGAGGTCGCCGGTCACGATCTGGGGCATCGCATCCGCCCGGGCCTTGGCTGGAGCGAACCCGCCACGACGGGGAAGTTCGAGAGCTACGCCTAGCGCTGCCCGGCAGCGGCCGGCGCTTTGTATCGCCGCTGGATAGCGCCCGTTGGGCATCGCCTTTTTGTATCGCCGTATAGGACGTCACGGTCCGGATACACGGCGATACACAAGGCCCCGGTTTCAGACACATGCCGCTTGCGTCGGCCTCCTAGACTTGCGTCCGGACTCACACCACGCATACAGGAGAACAACATGTCGAACGCCATCAACCTGCCCCGTCGGGGCTTTCTGGGTGCTGCCGCGGTGACGCTGGCGGCCGGTTCGCTGGGCCTGCCGCGCGCGGCGCGCGCACAGGCCGGCGTGTCGGGGGCCGGCGCCTTGCCCGCCATCACGCCGGGCACGCATACGCGCTTTGCTTCGATCCGGCAGGTCGACGCCGGCGTGCTCAACGTCGGCTACGCCGAGGCCGGCCCGGCCGACGGGCCGGTGGCCCTGCTGCTGCACGGCTGGCCCTATGACATCCACAGTTTCGCGGACGTGGCACCGCTGCTGGCCGCGCGCGGCTATCGGGTGATCGTGCCTTACCTGCGCGGCTATGGCTCGACCACCTTCCTGTCGGCCGACACCCTGCGCAACGGCCAGCCTTCTGCGATCGCCACCGACATGATCGCGCTGATGGATGCGCTCAAGATCCAGAACGCCGTGGTGGCGGGCTTCGACTGGGGCGCGCGTACCGCCGACATCATGGCCGCGCTGTGGCCGCAGCGGGTGCGGGCACTGGTGTCGGTCAGCGGCTACCTGATCGGCAGCCAGGCCGCCGGCCGGCAGCCGCTGGCACCGGAAGCCGAGTTGCAGTGGTGGTACCAGTTCTATTTCGCCACCGATCGCGGACAGGCTGGCTACCAGCAATACACCCACCAGTTCGCCAAACTGATCTGGAAACTGGCGTCGCCGAAGTGGGACTTCGATGACGCCACCTTCGCGCGCAGCGCCGCGGCGCTCGACAACCCCGACCACGTCGCCATCACCATCCACAATTACCGCTGGCGCCAGGGCCTGGCCGCCGGCGAGGCCCGCTTCGACGCGATCGAGCAGCGGCTGGCCACGGCACCTGCCATCGGCGTGCCCACCATCACCATCGAGGGCGACGCCAACGGCGCGCCGCATCCGAAGCCCGCTTCGTATGCGAGCAAGTTCACCGGGCGCTACGAGCACCGACAGCTGAGCGGCGGGATCGGCCACAATCCGCCGCAGGAAGCGCCGGTAGCGTTTGCGCAGGCGGTACTGGACGTCGACAGCCGTTGATGCCCGCGGGTCTTGCGCAGCGGAGGGCTCGGGCGTATGCGCCGCTTCACCCTTGCCGGGCGAACATCGCCAGCATGATCCCGCCCATTTCATGCCGGCGCGCGGCGGACATCCGCGACGCCGTCGAGACGATGCTGATGGCCACATCCGCGCCCATCGCCAGCGGCAGGGCGTAGCCCACGCCCGCCACGCCTTCCGCGCCGGCCAGCGCGTAGCCCTGCTTGCGGCTGCGCTCGACGCCTCGCATCAGTTTGAGCAGGCTCAGGCCGCCCGACTCGTATTCGGCGCGGTGCCGTTCGTAATGCGCGCGGACCGCGTCGTTGTCCATCTTGGCCAGCAGCGCCATGCTGCCGGTGCCCTGGCCCAGCAGGCGCGAGGTGCCGGTCAGCATGTGGAAGGTCTTGATGCGGTGGCTGCCTTCCTCGGTATGCAGGCAATGCCCATGATCGCCGATGCGCACGATCAGGAAGACCGCGTCGCCGGTCAGCCGCGCCAGTGCCTTCATCTTGCTGACGAGGGCGCTGCTGGGCGGCGGCCGGTTCATTGCGCGCAGGCCGAGCGCCATCGCCGCGGTACCGAGGTGATAGCGCTTGCCGGCCGATTCGCGCTCGATATACGCGCCGGCTTCCAGGAAGCGCGCCATGCGGTGGGCAGTGGTGCGGTCGATGCCGGCCATGGCGGCAAGGTCGGGCAGCGCCAGGCCGGTGTCATGGTGTTCGGCCAGCAACTGCAGCAGGGTGAAGGCGCGCGCCAGGCTCTGGACGCCGCCAGGGGCAGGGGCTTTGGGTGGCATGGCTGGATGCGCCGGTGGCGCCGGGCTGGTTCGGCAGATTGTGCACATTATGCACAGTCTGGGCGATTGCGGTTGTCGCGCGGTGCGCCGTGGTTTGCAATCCATCCATCACGGAACCACAGGCACGCGCCATGATCCCCATCGAATCCCGCATTGACCCGTCCTCCGACGCCTTCGCCGGCCAGCGCGCCGGCATGCAGGCACTGATCGACCGCCTGCACTGCCTGGAGCAGCGCGCCGTGGCCGCGTCCGAGCGTTCGCGGCCCGCCTTTGCAAAACGTGGCGCGCTGCTGCCGCGCGAGCGCGTCGGCCGCCTGCTCGACCCGGGCGCGCCATTCCTGCCCCTGTCCACGCTGGCGGGCTTCTGCATGGACGATCCCGATCCGCAGACCTCGGTGCCCGGCGGCTCGCTGGTGGCCGGCATCGGCTTCGTGTGCGGGGTGCGCTGCATGGTGCTTGCCACCGATTCCGGCATCGATGCCGGCGCCATGACCGAGGCCGGCAACATGAAGCTGGTGCGCTGCCAGGAAATCGCGCTGGAAAACCGGCTGCCCTTCATCCACCTGGTGGAGTCGGCCGGCGCCAACCTGCGCAAGTATCGCGTCGACAAGTTCGTGCGCGGCGGCGCCATCTTCTACAACCTGGCGCGGCTGTCTGCGGCGGGGTTGCCGGTGATCACGGTCGTGCACGGCTCGTCCACGGCGGGCGGGGCCTACATGCCCGGCCTGTCCGACTACGTGGTGATGGTGCGCAACCGCGCCCGCGCCTTCCTGGCCGGCCCGCCGCTGCTGAAGGCCGCCACCGGCGAGGTCGCCACCGACGAGGAACTGGGCGGCGCCGACCTGCACGCCACGGCCACCGGACTGGCTGAATACCTTGCGGAAGACGACGAACACGCCATCGCCACCGCGCGCGATATCGTCGCCAGCCTGGACTGGCCCACGGTGGAGTCCCAGCCGGCACGGCCGGCGCGTGCGCCGCGGCTGGATGCGGCCGAGCTCGACGGCGTCATGACGCTCGACATGAAGCGCCCGGTCGACATGCGCGAGGTGATCGCGCGCATCGTCGACGATTCGGCGTGGCTGCCATTCAAGCCCGACTACGGCCCCGGCACGGTGTGCGGCCATGCCCGCATCGAAGGCAATGCGGTGGGCTTCATCACCAACAACGGCCCGATCGACCCGGCCGGCGCTACCAAGGCCGCGCAATTCATCCAGCTGTGCAACCAGTCCGGCACGCCGATCGTGTTCCTGCAGAACACCACCGGCTTTATCGTCGGGCGCGCCTCGGAAGAGGCCGGCATGATCAAGCACGGCTCCAAGATGATCCAGGCGCTGTCCAATTCCAGGGTGCCGCAGATTACGCTGTACTGTGGCGCCTCGTTCGGCGCTGGCAACTTCGGCATGTGCGGGCGGGGCTTCCGGCCGCGCTTCTGCTTCTCGTGGCCGAACGCACGCACCGCGGTGATGGGCGGCGAGCAGGCCGCCATGACGCTGGAGATCGTCGCGCGCCAGCAGGCGGCGCGCAAGGGCAAGCCGGTCGACGAGGCGCAGCTGGCCGGCCAGACCGCCGAGATCGTCGCCAACTTCGAGCGGCAGGCGAGCGCCTTCGTCACCAGCGGGCTGCTGCTGGACGACGGCGTGATCGATCCGCGCGACACGCGTGCGGTGCTCGCCTTCGTGCTGGCCACCACGCGCGAGGCGGCGCTGCGCCAGCCGCATCCGATCCAGTTCGGCGTCGGGCGCTTCTGAGCGCCGCCGTCCCAGACAAGCACAACACAACGAAATCCAGGAGACCAGCATGCTTTACACCGAAGACCATCGCAACATCATGGACAGCATCCGCCGCTTCGTCTCGGCGGAGATCGATCCCTTCGTCGACGAATGGGAAGCCGCCGAGGTATTTCCGGCGCACGAGCTGTTCAAGAAGATGGGCAGCCTCGGCTTCCTCGGCATCACCAAGCCGGTGGAGTACGGCGGCATGGGGCTCGACTTCTCCTATGCCGTTGCCGCCGCGGAGGCGCTTGGGTATGCGCGCGCACAAGGCGTCGGCATGGGCGTGGGCGTGCAGACCGACATGGCCACGCCGGCGTTGACCGCGCTCGGCTCCGATGAGCTGAAGCGCAACTACCTGGCGCCCGCGATCGCCGGCGACATGGTGTGCTCGATCGGCGTGTCCGAGGCGGGCGCGGGCTCCGACGTGGCCTCGCTCAAGACGCGCGCGGTGCGCGACGGCGACGACTATGTCATCTCCGGCTCGAAGATGTGGATCACCAACGGTACCCAGTCGGACTGGATCTGCCTGCTGTGCAACACCTCCGACGGGCCCGTGCACAAGAACAAATCGCTGATCGTGGTGCCGATCAGGGAAGACGGCAAGCGCGTGCGCGGCGTGGAAGTGCAGAAGATCAGGAAGTTCGGCATGTGGTGCTCGGACACCGCGCAGATCTTCTTTGACGAAGTGCGCGTGCCGGTACGCAACCGCATCGGCGAGGAGGGCATGGGCTTTATCTACCAGATGAAGCAGTTCCAGGAAGAGCGGCTGAACGGCGCGGCGCGCCGGCTCGCCTGCACCGCGCTGATCGAGGAAACCGCCGAGTACCTGCGCCAGCGCATCGCCTTCGGCAAGCCGCTGCTGGACAACCAGTTCATCCAGTTCAAGCTGGCCGAGCTGAAGACCGAGATGGAAGCGCTGCGCGCGCTGGTCTACCTGGCCACGCAGACCTATATCGCCGGGGGCGACGTGGTCGAGCTGGCGTCGATGGCCAAGCTCAAGGCCGGGCGGCTGTCGCGCGAGGTGGCCGACTGGTGCATGCAGTTCCAGGGCGGCATGGGCTACACGTGGGACAACCATGCCTCGCGCGCGTACCGCGATTTCCGGCTGGGTTCGATCGGCGGCGGGGCGGATGAAGTGATGCTTCAGGTGATCGCCAAGCAGATGGGCCTGATGTCGCGCGGCTGACAGGCAGGAAGCGCCATGACCGAGCATTCGCAAACCGAACCCGTGATCGTGCGCCGCGCCGGCGGCGTGCTGTTCACCACCCTCAATATCCCGGCCACGCGCAATGCGCTGGCGCCGGAAGTCGTGTCAGCGCTGGCGGCGGCGATCGAACAGGCCGAGACCGACGCCGAGGTACGCGCGCTGGTGCTGCGCGGTGCCGGCAACATCTTCAGCGCCGGCGGCAATGTCGGCAACTTCCAGGCGCGGCTCGCTGCCGATCCCGGCCGGGACGACCCGGTCGCCACGCGCAACCGGCAGTTCGGCTATTTCATGCAACGGCTGGGCGCGCTGCCGGTGCCGGTCATCGCCGCCGTGGATGGCGCGGCGATGGGCGGCGGCATGGGCCTGGCGTGCGGCGCCGACATCGTGCTGGCCACGCGCGACGCGCGCTTCGCGCTGTCGGAAACCACCCTCGGCATCATTGCCGCGCAGATCGCGCCGTTCGTGGTGCAGCGCATCGGCGCGGCGGCCACGCGCCGCCTCGGGCTGACCGGCGAGCGCATCAGCGGCGAGGCGGCGGTGGCGATCGGGCTGGTCGACCAGCTGGCCGCCGACAGCGCCGGGCTGGACGCGCTGGTCGCCGAATGGCTGACGCGCATCGGCCGCTGCGGACCCAACGCCAATCGTGTGTTCAAGACGCTGGTCAGCCGCTGCGGCCAGGAGCCGGCGGGGCCGCTGCTGGATGACGCCTCGCGCCTGTTCGCGCAATGCATGCGCAGCGAGGGCGCGGAAGGCGTGGCGGCCTTCCGCGAAAAGCGCGACGCAAGCTGGACCGTGCGCTTCGATGCCGATGCCGTGCGCGCCGCGCAGTCGCCAAGCTGAGGGCTGCCGCCAGCCAATTTCCGGTCATTCAAAGGATTCCCCCATGTCTGCAACCAGCCGACCCTTCCATACGCTGCTCGTCGCCAACCGCGGCGAGATCGCGGTGCGCATCATGCGCACCGCGCGCCGCCTCGGGCTGGCCACCGTGGCCGTCTACTCCGAGGCCGACCGCCACAGCCCGCACGTGTCGTTCGCGGATCGCGCGGTCTGCATCGGCGCCGCCGCGCCGCGAGACTCGTACCTGAACATCCCCGCCATCATCGAGGCCGCACGTGCCAGCGGCGCCGATGCGATCCATCCCGGCTACGGCTTCCTGGCCGAGAACGCGGGCTTTGCCGAAGCTGTCGCTGAAGCGGGGCTGGTCTTCGTCGGCCCGCCTGCCGGGGCCATCCGCGCCATGGGCAACAAGGCCGAGGCCAAGCGCCTGATGCTGGCCGCCGACATGCCCTGCGTGCCGGGCTACCAGGGCGCTGCGCAGGACGACGCCACGCTGCTGGCCGAAGCCGGCACGATCGGTTTTCCGCTGATGGTGAAAGCGGCGGCGGGCGGCGGCGGGCGGGGCATGCGGCTGGTGCGCGAGGCGGCGGCGCTGCCCATCGCGCTGGCCAGCGCGCGTTCCGAGGCCGCGGCCGCGTTCGGCTCCGACGAACTGATCCTGGAGCGCGCCGTGATCGCGCCGCGCCACGTGGAGATCCAGGTCTTTGCCGATACGCAGGGCCAGGTCATCCATCTGGGCGAGCGCGACTGTTCGGTGCAGCGCCGCCACCAGAAAGTCATCGAAGAAGCGCCGTCGCCGGCGGTCAGCCCGGCGCTGCGCGCGCGCATGGGCGCAGCCGCGGTTCGCGCTGCGCGGTCGATCGGCTACGTCGGCGCCGGCACCATGGAGTTCCTGCTCGATGCCGACGGCAACTTCTACTTCATGGAGATGAACACACGCCTGCAGGTCGAACATGCGGTGACCGAGGCCATCACCGGTTTCGACCTGGTCGAATGGCAGTTGCGCGTGGCGGCGGGCGAGCCGCTGCCGGTGACGCAGGACCAGGTGAAACTCGACGGCCACGCCATCGAGGTCCGCCTGACCGCCGAAGACGTGCCCGCCGGCTTCCTGCCGCAGGGCGGCCCGCTGCTGCGCTGGCGCCCGCCCGCCGCCGGCCGCGACGTGCGCGTCGACCATGCGCTGGAAGAGGGCGGCACCATCCCCACGCATTACGACTCGATGGTGGCCAAGCTGGTCGCGCACGGCGCCGACCGCGAGCAAGCGCGCCGCAAGCTGCTGCGCGCGGTAGAAGACTGCGCGTTGCTGGGCGTGCCCAGCAACCAGGGTTTCCTGGCCGACTGCCTCGCGCATCCGGCCTTTGCGGGCAATGACGTGCACACTGGGTTTGTCGATGCGCATATGCAGGGCGCGCTGCAGGCGCCGCTGCCGCCGCCGCACGTGATGGCCAGCGCCGCTCTGGCGGCGTCCGGGCTGCTCGGCGACAGCGGCAAGCCGGCCACGCTCGCACGGGCCGCCGCCAGCGTGGTGCTGTACGCGGCCGGCACGGCGTGGGAGGCCACCTTGCGCGTCGCCGTCGACGGCTGGCAAGTGATGCTGCGCCAGCGCGATGATGACCAGGAAGCGGTTGCCTGCATGCTGCGCGTGCTGCGCGCGGACGGCGACAGCGGCACGGCCCTGGTCGAGTGCGACGGCGTGGCCCATCCGCTGGTGTTCGCCGGGGACAAGCAGACGCTGCACCTGTTCCAGGCAGGCCGCGCCTGGCAGTTCCCGCTGCACGACCCGCGCCGCCGCCGCGATGCCGGCGAGGCCGACGGGGTCCTGCAGGCGCCGCTGACGGCGCGCATCGTCGCGGTCCATGTGGGCGAGGGCGAGCGCGTGGAAGCCGGCCAGCCGCTGGTGGTGCTGGAGGCCATGAAGATGGAGCACACCATCGCCGCGCCGTTTGCCGGGGTGGTCGCTGAACTGGCCGCGCGCGCCGGCGGGCAGGCCAGCGCCGGGTCACTGCTGGCCCGCGTCGAAGCCGGCGTGGCGGCGAAGGAGCCGGCATGAGCGAACTGGCAAATACCGCGGCAAATACCGTGACCCACGCCGGCAAGACCGTTCGCATCGGCGGCGCCTCTGGCTTCTGGGGCGACTCCGCGATCGCCACGCCGCAGTTGCTGACCGTGCCCGGCCTGCAGTACCTGGTCTACGACTACCTGGCCGAGACCACCATGTCGATCCTGGCGCGCGCCCGCGCCAAGGACCCTGCATTGGGCTATGCCACCGATTTCGTGCAGGCGGCGATGGGTCCCAACCTTGCCGAAATCCTGCGGCGCGGTGTCCGCGTGGTCGCCAATGCCGGCGGCCTGAACCCGGGAGCCTGCCGCGACGCGCTGCTCAGGGTGGCCGCGCAGCAGGGCCTGCATCCGCGCATCGCCGTGGTCACCGGCGACGACGTGCAGCCGCGCTTTGCGCAATGGTGCGCCGACGGACTGACCGACCTTGCCGGCGCCCCCGTGCCGACCACCGAGCCGTGGTCGGCCAATGCCTACACCGGCGCGCAATGCATTGCCCGCGCGCTGGCGCTGGGCGCCGATATCGTCATCGCCGGCCGCTGCGTCGACAGCGCCGTGGTGGTCGGGGTGCTGGCGCATGAATTCTGCTGGGACTGGACCGACTGGGACCGCCTTGCCGCCGGCACGCTGGCAGGCCACGTGATCGAGTGCGGCGCGCAGGCCACCGGCGGGTTGTTCACCGACTGGGAGCGCGTGCCCGGCTGGGAGCGGATGGGCTACCCGGTGATCGACTGCGCGCACGACGGCAGCTTCGAGCTGAGCAAGCCGGAGGGCACCGGCGGGCTGGTCGACCCCGCCGCGGTCGCAGAGCAGGTGCTGTACGAGGTGGGCGACCCCGCCAGCTACCTGATGCCGGACGTGACCTGCGACTTCCGCATGGTGCATGCCGAGCTGGTCGAGCCGGGCCGCGTGCGCGTGGCTGGCGCGCGCGGCCGGGCGCCCGGCACCCACTACAAGGGCAACGCCACCTGGCAGGACGGCTTCCAGATCAGCCTGATGATGGCGATCCGCGGCATCGATGCCCCGGCCAAGGCCCGCCGCACCGCCGAGGCGCTGCTGGCGCGCACCCGCGCCATGCTGGCCGAGCGCGGCATGCCCGATTACACCGAGACCGTGGTCGAGTTGCTGGGCTGCGAATCGCAATACGGCGCCCATGCGCGCGAGTTGCCGACGCGCGAGGTGGTGCTGCGCATCGGCGCGCGCCATCCGCAGGCGCGGGGCCTGAGCTTCCTGCAGCGCGAATGCTCGTCGGCGGGGACGTCGATGGCGGCCGGCACGCGCTCGTCCTTTGCGGGGCGCGTCGATATCCAGCCGGTGGTGAAGGTGTTTTCCTTCCTGGTGCCCAAGGCGGACGTGCCGATGCGGGTGGAGTTCGAGGGTGGCGTGATCAGGCTGCCGAATGCGGCAACCAGCGGCGCACCTGAGGTGCCCGCCGCGGTCGATGGCCCGGCGCTGCCGCCGGTGCCCGACGAGGCGCGCGTGCAACGCCCGCTGGTCGCGCTGGCCTACGCCCGCAGCGGCGACAAGGGCGACGACGAGAACATCGGCGTGATCGCGCGCAAGCCCGAATACCTGGCCCTGCTGCGCGAACAGCTGACGCCGCAGGCCGTGCGCGCGTACTTTGCCCACCTGGTCGAGGGGGAGGTCGAGCGCTTCGACGTGCCCGGCCTGCATGCGCTGAACTTCCTGATGCATGGCGCGCTGGGCGGCGGCGGCGTGGCCAGCCTGCGCTCCGACCCGCTGGGCAAGAGCTATGCGCAGATGCTGCTCGATTTCCCGCTTTCCGTACCGCACAGCTGGGCATAGACCCGGCCAACCCTGACAAGGAGGAGACCCATGACCCGATCCAAGCGCAACGCCCGCGTCCGCCGCCTGCTGACGCTGGGCCTGCTCGCCGGCAGCCTTGCCGGCGCCATCCCGGCCCTGGCGCAGGGCGACGCCTATCCGAACCGGCCGCTGCGCGTGGTGGTGCCGTATACGCCTGGCGGCGTGTCCGACGCCGTGACGCGGCTGGTCATGCAGAAGCTGTCCGAGCGCATCGGCCAGCCGGTGGTGGTGGAGAACCGTGCCGGCGCCAACGGCATGATCGGCTCGGAAAACGTCGCCAGATCGGCGCCGGACGGCTATTCGCTACTGGTCGTGGTCGCCGCGCACGCGATCAACCCGAGCCTGTACGGCAAGATGAGCTATGACCCGGTCAAGGACCTGACCGGCGTCAGCATGATCGGCCGGATCCCGCTGCTGCTGGTCGGCAGCGCGCAGCTGCCGCCGACTACCGTCAAGGAGCTGGTGGGCTGGGGCAAGGCCAATCCGGACAAGATGACCTTTGCATCGAGCGGCACCGGCTCCGGCGCGCACCTGGCGGGCGAACTGTTCGCGCAGGCGGTCGGCATGAAGATGACGCACGTGCCGTACAAGGGTATCTCGCCCGCGTTGCCCGACCTGTTCTCGGGGCAGGTCGCGGTGATTTTCGATTCGGTGCAGACCATGATGCCGCAGGTGAAGGCGGGCAAGGTGCGTGCGCTGGCGATTACCAGCCCGACGCGCTGGCCGGCCGCGCCGGACGTGCCGACCATGGCCGAGGCCGGCTTCCCGGCGGTGACGGCGGGCAGCTGGATCGGCTTGCTGGCACCGGCCAGGACGCCGCCGGCGGTGCTGGCAAAGCTGTCGGCTGACATGGATGCGGTGCTGCGGCAGCCGGACGTGCGCGCGCGGCTGATCGACTACGGCATCGATCCGGTCGGCGGCAAGCCCGAGCAGTTCCAGTCCTTTATCAGGACGGAAGCGGTGCGCTGGGGCGAGGTGGTGAAGAAGAGCGGGGTGAAGCTGGAATAAGCAGGAGTTGTGTTGGGAAAGCGCCCGCGGCTGGAACCGCGGGCGCGACGCGCTTAGAGCCCCAGTTGCCTGGCCGCCAGGTCCTTCATGATTTCCTCGGCCCCGCCGCCGATCATCATCACCTTGACCTCGCGATACAGCCGCTCCACGCGGCTGCCGCGCATATAGCCCATCCCCCCGAGCAATTGCACCGCGCGGTCCGCGCAGAACTGGAAGGTCCGCGTGGCGATGTTCTTCGCCATTGCGATCTGCGCCACTGGCGCCGCGCCGTCGTCCAGGCGCGCGGCGAGGTCGTCGAGCAGGGCGCGCGTGGATTCGATGCGCGTGGCCATGTCGACCAGCTGGTGGCGCACCACCTGGTGGTCGGCCAGCCGCTTGCCGAAGGTATGGCGGTCGCGCGCCCACGTCAGCGCGTCGTGGAAGCAGACCTGGGCATAGCCGCAGGCTGCCGCCGCCAGCGCCAGGCGCTCGTGGTTGAAGTTGCGGGTGATGGCGGCAAAGCCCTTGCCTTCCTCGCCGACCAGGTTTTCCACGGGCACGCGGCAGTCCTCGAAGAACAGCTGCGCGGTATCGGATGCCCACCAGCCCATCTTCTTCAGCGGCGTGCGGCTCAGGCCAGGCGTGTCTCCCTCGATCAGCAGCAGCGAAACGCCGCCCGCACCCGGGCCGCCGGTGCGCACGGCCACGGTGAAGTAATCCGCGCGCATGCCGGAGGTGATATAGAGCTTGGTACCGTTGACGATGTAGTGGCCGCCCTCGCGGCGCGCACTGGTCGACAGCCGGGCCACGTCGGAGCCGGCATCGGGCTCGGTGATCGCCAGCGCGGAGATCTTCTCGCCCGACAGGATCTGCGGGAGCACGCGCGCCTTCAGCGCCTCGCTGCCCACCGCGGCGATCGGCGGCGCGCCGATGGTGTGCGAGAACAGCCCCGAGGCGATGCCGCCCGAGCCGCCCCAGGCGCGCTCCTCGAACAGGATCATGCGGTAGAAGGCGTCGCACGGCGCGCCGCCGTATTCCTCGGGAAAACCGGGCGCCAGCAGGCCGGCTTCCGCGGCCGTGCGGTACAGCTCGCGCGGGAAGCTGCCGGCCTCGTCCCAGGCCTCGGCATTGGGCGCGACTTCCTTTTCAAAGAAGCGCCGCACGCTGGCCCGGAACGCTTCATGGTCCGCGCTGTAGTAGCGCGGGTTGGGTGGTTGCAGAGTCATGGTGTTCGCTTACTCGTTGGACGGCGTCAGGCATTGCGGCAGCGTGTAGAGCGGGAAGCCGTTGTACGGCTGCGAGCGCTGGTGTTGGGGCTGCGCCCAGGTGTGCCTGGCGTTGGGCACGCCGCCATCGACGCGCAGGGTCGAGCCGGTGATGAAGGCCGCCGCCGGCGACAGCAGGAACACCACCGCGGCGGAGACCTCGGCCTCGGTGCCCAGGCGCTGCAGCGGCACCTTGCGCGCCAGCTGGCGGATCTTGGCCTGGAATTCGGGCGGGTAGGTGTCAAAGCCGCTGGAGGCGATCCATCCCGGCGCCACGGCGTTGACCCGAACGCCGGCGGCGGCCCATTCGCACGCCGCCGTCTCGGTGAACGACAGCATGCCCGCGCGCGCCGCGCCGGAATGGCCCATGCCCGGCATGCCGTTCCACATGTCGGCGATGATGTTGACGATGGCGCCGCCGTTGGCTTCCATCCATTGCGTGAAGCACTCGCGCGCCACCAGGAAGCCGCCGGTCAGGTTGTTGCGCACCACGGCTTCCCAGCCCTTCAGGCTGATATCGCGCAGCGGCGACGGGAACTGGCCGCCGGCGTTGTTGAAGAGGCCGTCGATGCTGCCGTGCGCGGCCAGCACCGCGGCCACGGTCTCGCGCACCTGCGCCTCGTCGCGGATATCGCAGCTGTGCAGCGTCAGCCGGTCTGCGGCGTCCGGCTCGGCGCCGATGATTTCCTCGCGGACCTGTTCCAGCTTTTCCAGCTTGCGTCCAGCAAGGGCCACGCGCGCGCCCAGGCTGGCCAGCTCGTGCGCGGTGCAGCGGCCGATGCCACTGCCGGCGCCGGTGACCAGCACGGTACGGCCGGCGAACAGGCCGGCGTGGAAGACGGATCGATATTGCATGCGGGCTCCGGGATCAGGCGTCAATCAAGGGTTGGCGGCCAGGCCCAGGCGCTTGACCAGCTTGCCCTGGCTTTCGTAGCGATGGTGCGCGAAGGCGGCGTAGTCGGCGCTGCTCAGGTAGGCGTTCTCCTGGTCGAGCCGCTCCAGCAGCTTCTGCATCGCCGGCTCGTTGAGCGCCTTGCGGAAGGCGTCGTGCAGCAGCTGCACGGCCTGCGCGTCCATGTCGCGCGGACCGGCGATGCCGAACGGCGAGGTGGACACGATGTCGACGCCGACATCGCGCAGCGTCGGCACGCGCGGCCAGCGGCGCGAATGCTCGGCGGTCCAGAGCACCAGCCAGCGCGCCTTGGCGCTGTCGACATACGGGCCGATGCCGCCGGCCGTGACGCCCAGGTCGATATGCCCGCCCATCAGCGCGGCGATGATCTCGGACTCGCCCTTGTAGGGGACATGGTTGAACTGGACGCCGAGCTTCTGCCCGATCTCTTCCATGGTCACGTGCATGGTGCCGTTGGTGCCGGTGCTGCCGTAGCTGATCTTGCCCGGACGGCGCCGTGCATCGTCCACCATCTCCTGCCACGACTTCCACGGCGCGTCGGCGCGCGCCGCCACGCCCAGCGTGTAGCCGGTCAGGTGGATCACGTAGGTGAAGTCGCGCAGCGGGTCGTATTGCGTCTTCTGCAGGTGCGGCAGCCGGAACACCGGCTCCGGGATCACGGTGAGGGTGTAGCCGTCGGGCCTGGCGCGTGCGACCGCATTGGCGCCCAGCACGCCGGCTGCGCCGGGCTTGTTCTCGACGACGACGGGCTGGCCCAGCGTCTTGCCGGCGCTGTCGGCCAGCGTGCGCACCAGCGTATCGGTGGCGCCGCCGGCCGCGAAGGGCACGATCAGCGTGACCGGGCGCGCGGGGAAATCGGCCGCCTGCGCCGCGCCGGAAGCAAGGGTTCCCAGCGGCGCCAGCGCGCCCAGGCCCAGCAGCGCCAGCGTGTCGCGCCGGCGGGTGTCGATGGTGTCGTCTGTCATAGCCGCTCTCCGTCGTGGTTCGGCTGCTGCGTCAGCACCAGCGCGTCCAGCGCGACCGCACCGCGGCCGGCTTCGCGCACCAGCAGGGGATTCACTTCCATTTCAGCGAGCGAGTCGCCGAGCGCCATCGCGGCGTCGGACAGCGCGGCAATCGCGTCCGCGGCTGCGTCGATGTCCGCTGCGGGCTTGCCGCGAAAGCCGGTCATCAGCCGGTAGCCGCGCAGGCCGGCGAGCATCTCGCGCGCCATGGCGCGGTCCACCGGCAGCAAGCGGTGCGCCACGTCGTGGAAAACCTCGGTGAAAATCCCGCCCAGGCCGACCGTCATGGCCGGGCCGAACACCGGGTCGCGCGTCACGCCGACGATCAGCTCGCACACGCCGCTGGCCATCTGCTGCACCAGCACGCCGCGCTGCCGCGCCTCCGGCCTGGCCTGCGTGGCTGCGGCAATTACTTCCGCGGCGGCGTCGTGCACCTGCTGTGCATCGCGCAATCCCAGCCGCACACCGCCGACCTCGGTCTTGTGGGCGATATCGGGACTGAGCACCTTGACCGCCACCGGGAAGCCGAGGCTCGCGGCGGCGCGTGCGGCATCGGCGGGAGTGGCCGCGACCGCTTCCGCGCCGATCGGCACGCCGTAGCCTGCGAGCCAGTGCTTGGCCTGATACTCGTCCAGCGCGGCGGCGGGCAGTTCTGCGGCCCGCGGATGATCGGTGGCGCGCGCGCGCAGCCCGACCCAGTGCGCGGTCCGGGCCTGCGTGCCGAGCCAGTCGACATACGTGCCCAACGCCTTGGCGGCGCGCGCCACGTCCGGGAACAGCGCCACGCCGGCCGCCGCCAGCCGGGCGCGGCTGGCCGGCTCGCCGGTGGTCGCGACGACGATCAGCCGGCCGGTCTTGCCCGCCACGTCGATCAGTTCATCCGCCACGCGGTCGAGCAGGTAGGCGGTGGCATACAGGAAGATCACGTCGACGCCGTCGAACGCCGCCAGCTGGTCTAGCACTGCGTGCGCCAGGCCACTGCGGTTGAACAACTGGCCGGTCAGGTCGACCGGGTTTGCCACCGAGCCGATCTCCGGCACGGCGGC
Organism: Cupriavidus sp. 207A1; assembly: GCF_057798955.1. Classification (NCBI taxonomy): domain Bacteria; kingdom Pseudomonadati; phylum Pseudomonadota; class Betaproteobacteria; order Burkholderiales; family Burkholderiaceae; genus Cupriavidus; species Cupriavidus sp. 207A1. The sequence continues at coordinate 511,712 of NZ_JBYOJO010000003.1, forward strand.
CTGCAGGCGCTGCTGTACCGGCCCCGGCAGACACGGCACGTCCAGGCCGGCGGCGCTGAGCAGGTCGGCGGAGAGCGCACCCATCGCGCCCGACACTGAGGCCACCACCACGCGGCGGCCGGCGCTGCGCTGGCGGAAGCCCGACAGGTAGGCCAGGTCGGTCAGGTGGGTCGGGTCGCTGGCCTGCATCGCACCGACCTGTGCGAAGGCAGCGCGGTAGATGGCCTGGTTGCCGGCCAGCACGGCGGTGTGCGACTGGGTCGCGGCCGAACCGGCCGCGCTTTCGCCGGCCTTCAGCACGATCAGCGGCTTGTCCGCCGCGCGCATCCGCGCCGCGGCGTCGATAAACCGCGGTCCGTTGCGCAGGCCCTCGACATAGCCGACCACGGCGCCGGTCTGGGCATCGTCGGTGAGGTAGCCGAGATAGTCGGCATAGTCCAGGCAGGCTTCGTTGCCGGTATTGATGAACTGGTGGAAGCCCACGTCCATCTGCCTGCCGGTGGCATAGACGATGGCGCACACATTGCCGCTCTGCGTCAGCAGGCTGACCGCGCCGGGGCCGTCCTGCGGCGGGTAGGCGCGGAAGGTGGTGGCAAAGGCGGTGATGGCGCGGGTGGTCAGGTTGGCCAGCCCCATGCAGTTGGGCCCGGCGATGGCCATGCCGCTTGCGCGCGCAAAGGCGGTCAGCGCGGCCTGGCGCGCGACGCCGGCTTCGCCGGCCTCGGCAAAGCCCGACGCATAGAGGATGGCGGCCCGGATGCCGCGGGCATGGCAGCGCTGCAGCTGCGGGAGCACTTCGTCGGCGCCGAGCGCCAGCACCGCCACGTCCGGCACCGCCGGCAGGGATTCCACATCGGGATAGCAGGCCAGCCCGGCGATCTCCGCATAGCGCGGATTGACCGGATAAACCTGCCCCTGGTAGCCGAGGCGCTGCAGGTGGTCCAGCGCCACGCCGCCGATGCGGCTGGTATCGCGCGAAGCGCCGACGATGGCGATCGAGGCGGGCTCAAGCAGCTGCGCCAGTGCGGTGCGGCCAGCGCGTACCGGTGGCCGCGCCCTGTTGGAAATAGGCATCGTTGTCTCCATCCTTCCTCTGGCGGAAGGGTGACCCGATTCAAGCGTATCGGTTGGATGGGGACAAGCGAACGGACGCTCGGTGTGCACAATGTGCACAAGTTCTGGATCGGCTGGCAACGGGTGCCACTGCAACCGCCTGTTGCAGGATGTCGGTTCCCTGGAGAGCAGGGCCGTCGCCAGGCGCACCGTTCAAACCACGTTCTGCGGATTTTTGTCATTGCCCCCTTTCAAGATCCGCCAACGTTGATGTAGAATCCGCGCTTCGCCGAAAACGCGATATGTTCCCCGATAGCTCAGTCGGTAGAGCGACGGACTGTTAATCCGCAGGTCCCTGGTTCGAGCCCAGGTCGGGGAGCCAAAGTACGCGGGAGTAGCTCAGTTGGTAGAGCGCAACCTTGCCAAGGTTGAGGTCGCGAGTTCGAGACTCGTCTCCCGCTCCAGATGATTCCGCGTGGTCCCACGCCGGAATACCCGCCCATGTGGCTCAGTGGTAGAGCACTCCCTTGGTAAGGGAGAGGTCGGCAGTTCGATCCTGCCCATGGGCACCACTTCCTTCCGGTTTCGTTCCCGATGCCTGCGCTGGCGTCCGCCCGCGCTCACAGGTCCGTCTCGGCCCGCGCCGACAGCTTGCGGTTGTGCCGGCGCATGCCGTCGAAGATCGCGTCGGCCACATCCAGCGGAAAGTCCGCCGGCAATGCGGAGGCCACTGTGTCGATGACCTGCGCGGTCTGCCCGGTCACGTGGTCCAGGATGGCCTCCACCTCGGCCGGAGAAAAGCCGATGCGCTGTCCCTGTGCAAACCAGTGTCGCGCGCGGATCTCATGGATGGCGTAGTGGGTATTCCGGCCATGCAGCGCCATCGCCAGCCGCGCCTTCTGCGGCGCCAGCTGGTTGCGGCCGCGGCCGATCACCGGGTGCGCCGACAGCACGTCGTACAGCGGCGTCGCCTCATACTGGCTGCCCGGCAGGTGGCTGATGCTGAAGTTCTTGGCATGGCCGTCGGTTGCGGCCAGCAGCCAGAACACCACCTGCGCCATGAAGAAATGCCGGCGGTCGCTCGCGGCAGCGCGAGAGCCGGACAGGATCTCGGCAATCTGCCGGATGCCGGGTCCGCCGTCGGACTCGTATTTCTGCAAGGCCGAGGTCCCGGTGGCCTGGCACATGTCTTCCTGCGGCAGGCGCAGCAGCCAGGTGCCGCGACTCGACGGCCTGCGGTCGAAGCGTTCGACCACCAGCGCCTTGGTGCCGGCAAAGCGGGCGATCTCGCACTGCGCCACCGGCAGGCCATAAGCAGCCACGATCTGCGCGCACAGCCATTCGTTTTCGACCGAGGTGCGCATGTCGGCGCGCATATTGCCCACCAGTCCGAGCGGCAGCTTGAAGATGTGCGTGGTCGGCGTGCTGCCCTGGGGCAGCTGCCATTGTCCGCGCCAGCGCAGCAGCGCGGTCTTCTCCTGCGCGCCGGCGATCGACAGCCGCAGGTCGTCGATGGGCTCGCGATGGCCGAGCACGGGCGCCGACGTGGTTTCGTGCAGTAGCGTCGCGATCTCGTCTTCCGTGAGCGCGCGGCCGCTGACCGTCTGCAGTGCCTCGGGCGCTTCGCCGGGCGGCAGCATCTGGATGGCGCCGACGCAGTCGCGCCCCACCTTGTCCAGCAGCGCGAAGGCGTCGGTGCCGCCGGCCCGGTAGCGCGCCGCGATGCGGCGCCGGATGACATCGCTGTCGGGCAGCAGGTTGTCGAAATAGTTGGCCACCGCGGGGCCGCGGTGCGGCTGGTTGCCAGGTGTGAACGGCAGCGACAGCGACAGCGGGCGTCCTTGCGGGTCGGCGATCCAGTCTTCGCGATAGGCCAGCCGGTCACCACCGGTCCCGGTTTCCCAATGGCCGACCGGGATGCCGTTCATCCACAGGTCGAGGCGGTTGCCTTGCCGCGCGCGCGCCATGGTCACCAGTCCTCGCGCGCGCGCCGGCCAGTCGCGGGGCGGGGCGGCTGCTCGGTCTTGTTTGCCGGCGCCCTGGGCTTGGCCTGGGCTCGGACTGGTGCGGGCTGCGCGGTGGCGCCGGCGTCCGCCTGCGACAGCACGAGTTCGACGCCGAGCACGCGCAGCACCCGCAGCAGGCGTTCGACGCTGACGGCGGCGGGGTTGGCTTCCAGTTCGGCATAGGTCTGCTGCGTGACCCCGAGGTGCTCTGCCATCACGGCCTGGGTCATGCCGCGCGACTTGCGGAAGCCCTGAAGAATCGGACGCAACTGGTGGACGGTCTTGATGGCGTAGGGCATGGCGCGGTCCCGGAGCCGGCCGGCGGCCGGACAGATACAGGATATTGCCTGTTTCCTGTATTTACAAGCTTTGACCTGTTATTTTTTAAAACAGGCTATTACCTGTATTAGTGGATTACCGGGCAAAACCTGTGAGAGGTCCGGGCGCAGCCAAGCGGCCGCGGTGGCGCCAACGCCCCGCATACCAGTCAGGTCAGCGCTGGGGCAGGCGGCGCGAGCGTTGCCTGCGCGCTCGCAGCGCCAGGCCGGCCGCGACCGCCACCACTGCGAGGACACCGACGGCGACGAGGAAGTGCAGGGGCCGGTCGATGGCAAGGCTTTCGCCCGCGACGACGATGCCGAACGCATAGCCGGCTTCGGCGAGGGCCATGGCCGCGAGGAAATTCAGGAAGGGGTAGCGCATGGTGCCGAACAGGTAGCCGGGGATCTCAGAAGGCACCGCGATGCAGAACAGCAGCACCGCCCAGAACTTCATCCGCTTCGACACATAGCCCCGGTATTTCTCCAGCTTGTCCGCGTAGCCGATACGGGCGAGCAGCGGACCGGCCAGGCGGCCGATGCCGAAGGCCGCGCACGCGCCCACCAGCCAGCCGCCCCACAGCAGCAGCACCGTCAGCGGCTTGCCCCATACTTCGCTCGCCACCGGCACCAGCACTACGCTCGAGGCAAAGGCCAGCATCGCCGAAACGGCCGAGAACACGAAGAACACCAGCGCCCCCGCGACGGGGTGCTGTGCCATGATCTCGCGCGCCCAGCCAACCGCCTGTTCGACCAGTTCCTTGAACGCGGGCGACATCGCGACCGCGACCACCAGCACGGCCAAGGTGCCGACTGCCAGCCAGAACCAGAGCGCGTGCCGGAGGGTGTGCCGCTTCCCAGACAATGTGGCAGACAATTTGCTCAGCATATGAAAATTTAGAACGCGGGGCCGGGGGCAAAGTTTCGGCACCGGAGCAGTCGCCGGGTGGCCGCCACAGGCCGGGCGGGTTGCGGCGCACTCGCGTGGCGCCGCCGCATGTCGCCTCCGCGTGCGGCACGCTACAATCCGACGGTCTGGCATTTTCATCATTCTTGTCGTTACCCTTGTGCCGCCGCAGGCGAAAGGCAAGCATGCGCCCCTCACCGACCGCCCTGACGTCAGAGGACAAGAAGCTGCAGGCATTCCGGGATGAAGTGATCTCCCTGTACGAGCACGAATCCGACCTGCGCGCGCTGCCGGAAGTGCTGTTCCCCAGCGTGGCCAGGCTTACCGACGGCGACGTCGTCGCCTATGCCGAATTCCACCATCGCAGCCAGGAGTTCCGCGCGCTGGTCTCGATGGACGACGACCCCGGCGCGCGGGCGCGCGGCATGCAGGCCTTCGCCAGGCACCGCCACACCCATCCGTTCTGGCAGTACGACCCCGCGTTCTATGGCGAACGCGCCTTGCGCGAATCGGATTTCTTCAGCGATGACGAATTCATGGCGCTGCCGATGGCGCGGGAAGCCTTGCTGCCGTCGAATGCGCGGCGGCTGCTGGCGATCGTGTTCGAGCACGAGGGCTATGTGGTCACCGTGGTGAGCCTTCGCGTCAGCGGCAGCCCGCCGTTCAGCGACGGCGACCGCGACCGCCTGCAGGCGCTGCGCCCGCATTTGCTGCGCTGCTATCGCCAGGCGCAGCAGCGCACCGTCGCCAGGCTGGGGCCGGCCGAACGCCTGCGGCTGGCATTTCCGACCCTGACGCCGCGCCAGCTCGAGGTGTGCGGATGGCTGGCGCAAGGCAAGTCGAACGAGGACATCGCGACCATCCTCGGCGTCAGCGTCGACACCGTGAAGGTGCATGCGCGCGTGATCTACGACAAGGTCGGCGCGGGCGGGCGGCACGGCGTAGTGGCGATCGCCCACACCGTCCCGCCGTTTTCGCAATGGCCGCCGCTGTGGACCTTGCAGGCGGCCGCCCCCGCGCAAGGGACGGCCGCCTGAGCGTGGCGCTGGCTGGCCGGAACGCTACAACCTGAGCGACGGCCGCGCCGCGCTCGCCTTGCCGGCCAGCGGGCTGGTCCCGGTCTTCAGCGTGCGCTGGCTTTGCGGCGGATAGACCGTGGCGGTGATCTCCGGCAGCGGGTCCTGCACGCTGGCGCCGACCGTGTTCATGTTGTTGACCACCTGGAACGTGGTGAGGGTCGGCACGGCTTGCCACCAGACTCCGGTCGTGGTCACGTCGGGCTTGTCGATGTCGAACCGCTTGGCGATGGTGGTGGCTTCGGTGATCGACAATTCCTCGGTGAACGACACCGAATAGGAGAGCGTCAGGTTGATCTTGGCGCTGAACACGCCGATATCGAAACCCGACTCCAGCCCCAGGCTGACGCCAAGGGTTTGGGTTTCGCTGTCGGTGATGCTGACGCCGGTGGTCACGTCGACCTCGTAGCCGGTGTCCAGGCCGGGCTGTCCGGTCAGCTCCACCAGCTGCTGCCACACCTGACTGATGCCGAGGATGGTGTAGGTGCTGCTGTCGGTGCCCGGTACCAGCATGGCGAACGGCGTGCTGGCAGTGACGGTGCCCGGCATTTGCTCGCCGACGTAGGTTGGCGCGGGCGGCTGGTCCGGCGCGCCGTAGGGCGTCGCCGGCGGCGTGTCGAGCGTCACGGTGCTGGCGCCGCCGATGAACACCGGGCCGCTCGGTCCCCAGTTGCTGATCGCGCCCGACGGCTGCAGCGCAAAGCCCTGGGTGGCGGTCTGGTCGGCGCCGTTGGTCAGCAGCACCGACTGCACCATGCCGCAGAACGGATACGAGTAGCTGTCCCAGAACGCGCCCACATAGCTGGTGCCGTCGGCCACCGGTGGCTGCAGCGGATTGCCGGACACCGGCACCGATTGCACCTGCACCCCGTTGACCAGTCCCACCAGGCTCTGGCCCTGGGTCCAGATCATTTCCACCAGGCTCCACTGGTCGGTCGGGATCTGCCCGGCCTGGAAGGTGTAGCGGTTGCCGGCGTTGTCCCATACCTCCGGATAGAGCATCGGCACGTCGCCATCGCCGGTGCCGACGCCCAGGATCAGCGATTGGCTGAGCGAAAATACTTTCTGGTCGGCGGGCAGTCCCGCGCTGTCCACGTAGATCCAGGCCAGCACGTGCACGGTGCTTGCCTCCAGGATGATGGCTGGGGCGCCGGCATTGAACTGCACGGCGCCGGGCGATGAGAAATCGAATGCACTGACGGTTGGAGCGTTCATGGTGTTACCCCTCGGATCTCGAATCGGTCATCAAGCAACGGGAACGGCATTCACCCCCGCAACAATGTGCCGCCTTATTGATCGGGATGCGGAACGGAAGCGCGGCTGGCGGCTGAGTAGTTGCACTGGCCCGCGCTCCGTGCAGCGATGTCGCTGTGCGTTGCGCGTTGCGCCGGACATGGATGCTGCTGGGGCAATATAGGATCGCGCCATGCCGCTCGCCATTACTCATCGGGATTAGGGCGAGCGGGCAGGGCGGGCAGGCAGGGCGGGATGAGGGTCGCTGGCAGTAAGCGGCGTTTGACTCAGGCCTGCGCGGGCCCTTCGGCAACGGAGCGTGGACCGTCCCAGACCATCCGTCGATAGATGCCGTTGTCCTGCACCGTCCGGAAACCGAGCCGCCGGTACAGCGCCTGCGCGCGGTTGTGCCGTTCCACATGCAGGTCGACGGTCTTGCCCACGCTGCCGGCCAGCGCCTGCACCGCCGCCAGCACGCTGCCGCCGATGCCCTGGTTCTGGTGTTCGGGCAGCAAGGACAGGTCGATCACGCGCAACGCGCGGGCGTTGTGCTGCAGATAGAGGCGCCCGATGGTCTCGCCGTGACGCAGCATCAGCAGGAACTCGGCATCCGGGTAGGCCCGGTAGGCGCGCTGCTGGGCGCTGAACTGCATGGCGAGGAAGCCAGCGCGCTGCGTCTCGCTCCACCCGGTGCGGTGCATTTCCGCATCCCGGGTGCTGGCGTACAGGCGTGCCAGGAAGGCGTCGTCGGTCGCGGTGACCGGCCGCAGCGCGATGCCGGGCACGGCGATGGCGTTCATCGGCGGCCTACGGACGCGGCGGATAGGCGCCGGTCAGCGCGATGCAGTACATCAGCGCGGTGCAGGGCTGCATGTTTTCGTGCGGCTGGCTGGCGCCGGCCGTGCCCACGGCCTGCGGCGACAACGTGGTCATGACCGGTGCCGGCGAGGCGTTGACGGGGATGCAGCTCTGGTTGTTGGGCAGCATGAAGCGGGCGGGCAGCCTGGCGCTGGCCTCGGTGGACACCGCGCGCGCGGTATCGCCGTAAACCGCGTGGTTGTGCGCGGGCATTTCCGCCGCGGTGAGCGTGACCGTGGCCGCGCCCTGCGGATTGCCCGGCTGGTTGTCGAGCGGCCCGGTCACCGCGCGGCCGCGCAGGTCGGGCAGGGCGAAGTTGGTGGTGCCGTTGCCGCCGTACTGGGTGCCGAGCAGCGAGAACAGCGCCGTGTTCTGCTGGATCGCCAGCAACTGGCCGTCGCACGCGGCCCAGCCGGCCGGCGGGTAGGCGCAGCCGAAGATGCGGATTTCTCCCAGGTACTGGTCTGACATATGGCCTCCGTGGTCCAGGTTGGCTTCCGCCCGGTGCTCAGCTTTGCGACGGATAGATGCCATCCGTGGCGATGATGTAGTTCAGCGACAGCGTCGGCATCTGGTTGCTGTGCGGCTGCGTGCCGCCGCTCATGCCGAGCGTGCCGGCTGCAAAGGCGTTCTTGCCGGGCGGGTTGGCGGTGCCGGCGTCGTAGAACGCGTTGGGCGACGGCGTGGTGCCGGGCAGTACGCCGGGTCCCGGCGTCACCGTCGAGGCCATGGTGTTGGTCGCCTGGATCGGATGGGTGTGCCCGGGGATCTGGCCCGGCAGCAGCGTTATGTTCGGGCTGCCGAAGGCCTGGCCGATGGTGCGTTCGCTCAGTCCCGGCCCCGCGCCCTGGCCCAGCGGCAGGTTGCCGCGCAGATCCGGCAGCCTGAAGGTGGTGGTGCCGTCGCCGCCGTAGATAGTGCCCAGCAGCGAGAACAGCATCTCGTACTGGGCAATGCTGAGCGTCTGGCCAGCGCAGAATTGCCATCCCGCCGGTGCAAAGTTGCCGGCAAACATGCGGATCTCACCCACGAAAGGTTGCGCCATGATGTCTCCTCAACCCCGGCTCGGGTAGATGCCGGCCAGCGAAATGATGTAGTTCAGCACCAGCGACGGCTGCATGTTGTCGTGCGGTTGCCCGCCGCCGGTGCTGCCGCAGGCTTCGTCCAGCCATGGCGTGAGCGAGTCGGGCGTGCCGTACAGCAGCTCACCGGGGCCGGAGATCGACGGATCGTTGGGGTTGTACAGGTTGCTGGCCGCCAGCACGCGGTCTTGCGACACGCCGACGTTCAGCGCCGTCGCCGGGCTGGAAGAGACGTTGAACGGATGGGTATGGGCTGGCACCTGCGCGGTGGTCAGCGTGACCGCCTCGACCCCGGCCATCCGGCCCTGTGCGATGCCGTCGGGATCGCGGTGCAGCGGCGTGCGGCCGCGCAGGTCGGGCAAGGCGAAATTGGTGGTGCCGTTGCCGCCGTATTGCGTGCCGAGCAGGCTGAACAGCGCCTGGTTCTGCGCGATGGACAACAAGGCGCCGTCGCACAGCGCCCAGCCCTTCGGCGCAAACGCGAACGCGCACAGCCGGATTTCCCCCAGATACTGGTCCAAGATCTGCCTCCCCGGTTGAACAACACCCAAAAGACGCGGCGCCTGCCTGCCAACGGCGTCGCGCCAACATCGATTTAATTAAATTTGATATCTGATATCAAATTTGATCAATTACGTATTGATCGATTTGACGTATTTTCTGCACCGGGCCGCATCACTACTGCGGCCCGTTCCGCAGCCCATCCCGCGCGATTCACGGACAGACCGAAGTGTTGGCGATGCCAGCGGAAAGTCAACAAAAATAACAACGCCGTCCCGAGCCGCGCCCGGCCAAGCCTCGGCGCGCCGCGCTCGACGACGGCAATGGCAACCCGCCGCAAGCCGCGGGTGTCGGGAGAAATCGGGTGTCAAGACAAGCCAGGGGTTACGCCGGCGCTGAGCGTGCCGGGCGGACGGCGGGGGCCGTCGCACGTGTGCATCGCAGTTGGCAGGGCTGGCGTTGCCGGCTGTGGTCGCTACTGGTGGCGCTGTGGCTGGGTTTGCTGCTGGGGTCTCCCGCGCCGGCCTTTGCGGTCTCGTGCACGCTGAACATCGCCGCCACGTCCAACCAGCAAAGGGTCTATGCCTTCACCGTGGCGGACTACTCCGCCTGCGATCCGAACCAGTTCGGCATTGCCTACGACGCGTTCGGCAACGGCAACTTCGGCGCATCGACGCAGGCCACGCCCACTGTGCAGGGCGGCACGCTGTACGTCTACAACGGCAACCTGCCGAACGGCCAGAACGAAAACGGCTTTGTCTACACGCCGCCCGCCGGTTTCGTCGGCACCGACACCGCAGTCTTCTATACCAGCGACAACGGCGCGACCTGGTCGCCCGCCGGCACGGTGCACTTCAATGTCGTGGCCGGCCCGCCGACCGTGACCGCGGTGACGCCTTCGTCCGGCCCGGCCAGCGGCGGCACCGCCGTGACCGTTACCGGCACCAACTTTGTCGGCGTGACCGCGGTCAGGTTCGGCGCCGAGGCCGCATCGTTCGTGGTCAACAGCCCCACCTCGCTGAGCGCCACGGCGCCCCTTGGCTCGGCCGGCACCGTCGACGTGACAGTGACTACGGCCGCCGGCACCAGCGCCATCAGCGCCGCCGACCGGTTCACCTATGTCTCGGCGCCCCCGGTGGCCAACAACGTCAGCGCCACGGTGGCGTATGGCAGCGCCGGCAACCCCATCACGCTGAACCTTACCGGCGGCGCGGCCGCCAGCGTCAGCGTGGTGTCGCCGCCCGCCCACGGCACGGCGATCGCCACCGGTACCTCGATCACCTATACGCCCACCGCGTCCTACGCGGGACCGGACAGTTTCATCTATACGGCCACCAATGCGTCCGGGACCTCGGCGCCCGCTACCGTGACCATCACCGTGGCGAGCCCGACGCTGATCTACACGCCGTCATCGCCGCCTCCAGGCTCGGTGGGAGGCGCCTACAGCCAGTCGCTGGCGGGGGCCACCGGTGGCACCGGGCCGTACACCTATACCTTGGCGTCGGGCGCGCTGCCGCCCGGCATGGCGCTGTCGAGTTCGGGTGTGCTTGCGGGGACGCCCATCGCGGGCGGCACCTTCAACTTCACGGTGCGGGCCACGGACAGCAGCACGGGGACGGGGCCTTTCAGCGTCACCAGCGGCGCGCTGTCGATGGTGGTGGGCGGCGCGGCGATGAGCCTGTCGCCGGCGCCGGGGCCGCTTGGCGCGGCGGCGGGCACGCCGTTCAGCCAGGCCTTCGTCGCGAGCGGCGGTACCGCACCCTATACCTACGCGATCACGGTGAATAGCGGCACCATGCCGGCAGGGATCGCGTTCAACACCGCGACGGGCGTGTTGTCGGGTACGCCGGCCACGGCGGGGACCGTGTCCTTCACGATCCAGGCAAACGACAGCAGCGGCGGGACGGGGCCCTACAGCGTGGCCGGCGCCTATGCGCTGACCATCGCGGCGCCGACGGTCACGCTGACGCCGGCCACGCTGGCCAATCCCGCGCTGGGCATCGCGTATAGCCAGAGCGTGAGCGCGAGCGGCGGCACCGCGCCCTACACGTACAGCGTGGTCGCGGGCGCCTTGCCGCCCGGGCTGACGCTCAATGGCAGTACCGGCGCCATTGCCGGCACCACGGTGGCCGGGGGCAACTACAACTTCGCGATCCGCGCGACCGACAGCCTGGGCTTTTCGGGAAGCCGCGCGTACAGCGTCGCGATCGGCGCGCCGACCATTGCCATCCAGCCGGCCACGCTGCCGCAGGCCGCCGTCGCCGCGGCCTACAGCCAGGTCTTCACGGCCAGCGGCGGCACGGCGCCGTACACGTTTGCGATCACGGCGGGCACCTTGCCCGCCGGCATGTCGCTATCGGCCGGCGGCGTGCTGTCGGGCACGCCGAGCGCAGGCGGCACGTACAACGTCACCGTGAGCGCCACCGACAGCAGCACCGGCACCGGCCCCTATACCGGCAGCCGCGCCTATACGCTGACGGTGAGCGCCCCGGCGCTGAGCCTGTCGCCCGCGACGCTGCCTGCGCCGGTCGCAGGGGCTTCGTACAGCCAGGCGTTTGCCGCCGGCGGCGGCACCGCGCCGTACACCTTTGCCGTCGCGGCCGGATCGCTGCCCGCCGGGCTGTCGTTGAACCCGTCCACCGGTGTGCTGAGCGGTACGCCGTCGGCGGCCGGCAGCCATACGTTCACGGTGCGCGTGACCGACAGCAGCACCGGCACCGGCGCCCCGTACAGCATCAGCCGCGTCTATACGTTGGCGACGGGGCAGGGCATGCCTTCGGCACCGCCGGTGGCGGTGACCACGCTGTCGAATGCGCCGGTGACGATCCATGCAGCCGCCAACGCCGCCAACGGGCCTTTCTCCGGCGTCAGCATCGTCACGCCACCGAGCAGCGGCAGCGCCGTGGTGAACGGACTGGACATCGTCTATACGCCGGTGCCGACCGCGTCGGGCCCGATCACGTTCACGTATGCGCTGGTCAACAGCGCGGGGACCTCGGCGCCGGTGCCGGTGACCGTCACGGTCAATGCGGTGCCGGTGCCGGTGGCGCAGAAGCAGGTGTCGACGCTGGCGGGCCGGCCCGTCGACATCGACGTGACCGAGGGCGCCAGCGGCGGGCCGTTTACCGGTGCCGCGATCGTGTCGGTGGTGCCTGCCGAGGCCGGCACCGCCACCGTCGCCAGCGCCGCGCCGAAGACGCCGGCCGCCGACGGCAGGCAGCTCGCCGCCACCGCTTACACCGTCAACTTCGTGCCGGCGGCTGCTTTCGCCGGCACCGCGGTGGTGACCTATACGCTCAGCAATGCCGTGGCGACGTCGTCGCCGGCGCTGATCCAGGTGGCCGTGGCGGCGCGCCGGGATCCGTCCACCGATCCCGACGTGGTCGGGCTGGTCAACGCGCAGATCCAGGCGGCGCGGCGCTTCGCCACCGCGCAGGTCGCCAACTACAACCAGCGCCTGGAGGCGCTGCACGGCAAGGGCAGGGCGCCGTCAGGCAACCAGATCTCGGTGGTGATGCCGCGCGCCCAGGCCGATCCGGAACGCTGCCAGGCGGTCGAAGGCTTCGCCGCGCGCGATGCCTGCCTGCGCGGCACGGCCTCGACCGGCCAGCGCGGACGCGGGCTCGACCCCGCGACCAACTCCCGTGCCGCGCGCGCGACCGCCGAGGCCAGCGCTGGCGCCGGCAACGCCCCGGACCTTCCCGGCGGCGCTGATCCCGGCAGCGGCGCCGACGCGGCTGGCGCGGACGACACCGACGACGCGCGCCTGGCATTCTGGACCGCGGGCACCGTCGACTTTGGCTTCGCCAACGCGGGGACGCAGCGCTCGGGCTTTCGCTTCACCACGGGTGGCGTGACCGCCGGGGTCGACTATCGCTTCTCCGACCAGCTCACGCTCGGCATCGGCTTCGGCTATGGCCGCGACAGCACCGAGGTGGGTTCGGCCGGCACGCGCAGCACCGCGGACAGTTTCAGTGCCGCGCTGTATGGCAGCTACCGGCCGCAGCCGTCGCTGTTTGTCGACGGCGTCGCCGGCTATGGCTCGCTCAGCTTCGACTCGCGCCGCTGGGTCGGTGACGAAAGCGCGTTCGCCTACGGCAAGCGCGACGGGCACCAGATCTTTGCCTCGCTGTCGGCGGGATACGAGTATCGGAGCGAGGCGTGGCTGGTCTCGCCGTACGGACGGCTGTCGGTCTCCGACAGCACGCTCGACCCGTTCACCGAGACCGGCGCCGGCTTCAGCGCGCTGACGTATTTCGGCCAGACCGTGACCACGGTGTCCGGCACGCTCGGGCTGCGCACGGAATACGCCACGTCGACGCGATGGGGGCTGTTCCTGCCGTTCGCGCGGCTGGAGTACCAGCATGATTTCAGCGGCCAGAGCGCGGCCGGGCTGGCATACGCTGACCTTGCCGGCACCGGCCCCGCCTACACGGTGGGCAACGCGCCATACGGGCGCGACCGCCTGCAACTGGGGCTGGGCGGCAAGCTGCGCAGGCGCTCGATGACGTTTGGGCTCGACTACAACGTGATGGTTGGCATGGGCGGGCTGCAGCAGGGCGTGCGGCTGACGTTCGCGGCGCCGTTCTAGACGGTAGGCCACGCGCCCGTGCTGCTGTCCGCGCTCAGGTAGCGCGCTCAGCGCCCCATGCCGGTTCCAGGCGCGCCGCCCGACGGTCCGGTGGTGCCGGTACCGCCGCTGCCCGTGCTGGGCGCGTCCAGTCCGCCGCTACGCGTGGTTCCCGAGCCGGTCACGGACGGCGAACCGGTCGAGCCGGAGGGCGCGGCCACGCCCGATGCCCCCGCCGCGCGGCCCGCGCCGGCGTCGGTGCCATGCCGCTTGCCGGCCGAAGAGCGCGAGCTGCCGTGCGTGTCGCCGCTGGTGGCCTTGCCGCCGCCGTCGGTCATGCTGGTGCCGGTGCCGGGCGTGCCCGGGCTGCCCGGCGTGCCGGTCGTTCCTGACGGGCCCGTGCCGGCGCTGCCGCCGCCCGAGCTGCCGCCCGAGCCACCGCCACCACCGGCGCCACCGGCGCCCTGCGCCAGTGCCGCACCGCTTGCCAGCGCCGTGCAGGCAAGCCATGCCATCATCCATGTCCGAGCTTTCATCGTCGTCTCCTTGCGTTGGAAGCACGGTAGCCGCAAGGGGCGTTCCAGCCCGGCGCGCATGCTGCCGCGCACACCGTTGCAAGGTTTGCCGGTGTCAGGCGGCAAGAGTTACCTGAGGCCACATCGGTTGGTGTGCGCGGCAGCAGGCAGCGGCATATCGCTGCGCATCGCGCAACCCGGGCGACCGGCATGCGGATTGCTTATGAGAAATAAAAGTCATCTCCGCGGCAGCGGTATCTCGGGAGCACGCGATGGACGCGCCGGCAACCACTTTCAAGAAATTCGGCCGACTGGACGGCCGCATGCTGATCGTTGGTTTCGGCAGCATCGCGCGTTCCGTGTTGCCGGTGCTGCTGCGCCATCTCGACATCACGCCGGCGCAGATCACCGTGATCTGTCCGGCTGGCAACGATCTCTCGGTTGCGCAGGGTTATGGCATCCGCGTGGTGACCAAGGCGCTGACCGAGGAGAACCACAAGCAGGTGCTGCAGGACCTCGTCGGCGACGGTGACTTCCTGCTGAACCTGTCGGTCAATGTCTCGAGCGAGGCGCTGGTGCGCTATTGCTGGGAGCACGGCGCGCTGTACCTGGATACCTCGATCGAGCCGTGGGCAGGCGCGGCCACGGACCCGGACGCGCCGCTGTCACGCCGCAGCAACTATGCCCTGCGCGAAGGCCTGCTGGCGTTCCGCCTCGACAAGCGCGACGGCCCCACCGCGGTCCTGACGCAGGGCGCCAACCCCGGCCTGGTGTCGGCGCTGGTCAAGCAGGCGCTGGTCAATATCGCTGCGGACAACGACGTCGACCATGAGCGGCCGGCCAGTTTCGAGGACTGGGCGGCACTGGCCCGCCAGCTCGATATCCGCGCCATCCACATCGCCGAGCATGACACCCAGGTGGGCGACCGGCGCAAGGTAGCCAACGAGTTCATCAATACGTGGTCGGTCGACGCCTTCATCGAGGAAGGGCTGCAGCCGGCGGAACTGGGCTGGGGCACGCACGAGCGGCACTGGCCCGCGGACGCGCGGCGGCACGGGTTCGGCTCGGATGCGGCGGTGTACCTGACGCGCCCGGGATTCGGCACGCGCGTGCGCAGCTGGACGCCGCTCGGTGGCCCTTGCCACGGCTTTCTGATCACGCACGGCGAGTCGATCTCGATTGCCGATCACCTGACCCTGCGCGACAACGGCGAAGTCGTTTACCGGCCGACGGTGCACTACGCCTACCACCCTTGCGACGACGCGCTGCTGTCGATCGACGAACTGATGGGCAACGGCGGGCGCAAGCAGGACCACCAGCGCATCCTGCGCGACGATATCGTCGCCGGCAGGGATGAGCTCGGGGTCTTGCTGATGGGCAATGCGCGCGGCGCCTACTGGTACGGCTCCAGGCTGGCCACGGACCAGGCCCGGCAGTTGGTGGATCACAACACCGCCACCAGCCTGCAAGTGGTTGCCGGCATCCTGGGCGGCGTGGTCTGGGCGCTGGAGCATCCGCGCGCGGGCGTGGTCGAGCCCGATGACCTGGATTACGAAACCGTGCTGCGCATCGCGCGTCCCTACCTGGGCGAGCTGGTCGGCGTCTATGCCGACTGGACGCCGCTGGCGCAGCACTCGCAGCTGTATCCGGAAGCGGGCGACGAAGACCCCTGGCAGTTCGTCAACGTGCGCGTGCCGTAGGCGCACGCCAGGCGCAACCGGAGCCGAAGGCGATGTCGGGGCTGCTGCAAAAAGAACTGGGCGTCATCGAAAACTCGTACTACGAGGCGAGCGTCGCGCGGCCGGCGCCGAGCCCGCCGCTGCAGGGACGCACGGAGGCCGAGGTGTGCGTGGTGGGCGGCGGCTACGCCGGCCTGTCCTGCGCGCTGGAACTGGCCGCGCGCGGCTTTCATGTGGCGCTGCTCGAGGCGCACCGGATCGGCTGGGGCGCTTCCGGGCGCAATGGCGGCCAGGCCATCGTCGGCTTCGGCGCCGAGGGGGAGGGCGCGATCGAGCGCCAGTGCCCGGCCGAGGTCGCGCAGGCGGCCTGGAATGCATCGGTCGAGGGCATGCGCCTGCTGGAGCAGCGCATCGCCACCTACGCCATCGACTGCGACCACGTGCGCGGCTACATGACGCTGGCGCCAAGGGCGCACAAGGTCGACGGCCTGCGCCGCTGGGTGCGCCATATGCGCGAGCGCTATGACTATCCGCTCGAATGGGTCGAACGTCCGCACCTTGGCCGCCATGTCGCCAGCGACCGCTTTGTCGCCGGGGCGTATGACCCGCACTCGGGCCACCTGCATCCGCTCAAGTACTGCCTGGGGCTGGGCGATGCGGCGCGCCGGCAGGGTGTCGAGGTCTTCGAGAATTCGGCCGCGTATCGCGTCGAGCGCGACCAGGTGCCGGTGGTGAAGACCGCCGAGGGCGAAGTGCGCTGCCGGCACGTGGTGCTGGCCGGCAACGTCTACCTGGGCGAATTCGGCGACCATCTCGCGCCGGAAATCGCGGCGCGCATCATGCCGGTGGGAACGTACATGATCGCCACCGAGCCGATGGACGCGCAACGTGCCGCCGCGCTGATGCCGAGCCGGGTTGCGGTATCCGACAACAACCTGATCGTCGACTATTTCCGTCTCAGTGCCGACAACCGCCTGCTGTTCGGCGCCGGCGAGACCTTCAGCGCGCGCCCGCCCGGCAACCTGGTGCAGCGCATCCGCGCGCGCATGCTGCAGGTCTTTCCACAAACGGCGGATTTGAATATCGATTATTCCTGGGGCGGCTTCGTCGATATCACCATGAACCGGGCGCCCGACCTGGGCCGCATCGGCACCAACCTTTACTATGCGCAGGGATTCTCCGGCCACGGGCTGTCGTTCGCCGGCATGGCCGGCAAGCTGATCGCCGAGGCGATGTGCGGCGATGCGTCGAGATTCGATGTGTTTACCCGCATCCGGCATCACCGCTTCCCGGGCGGCGCGCTGTTCAGGACCCCCGCGCTGGTGCTGGGCATGTGGTACTACAAGCTGCGCGACCTGCTGTAAGGGCCAGCCTTGTCACCGCAGCGGTGCCGGCGGGGTCTGCACGCCCACGCCATGGACATGCACCATCTTTCCGCCCAGCCAGCCGGACACCACCAGCAGGCCGATGGCGATCGCCGACAGCACGATGGCGCCAACCCCGGCCCCGCGCATGCGCCACCAGGCGTTGACCACATAGAGCGCGACCACCGTCAGGTTGATACCCATGTGCAGCAGCGCAATGCGGCGGATGCCGCTGGGCAGCGACAGCAGGTCGATCAGGCCGGGCACGGCCGCGATCAGCGCGCCAATGATGCCGCCGACCATGGCATAGAGCGCCACCACCGGCCAGTTGGGACTGTCGCCGCCGAAATAGCGGATCAGGTCGCAGGCAAAGGAAAAGATCCACAAGCCGATGGGGATGGTGATCAGCATCGGATGGATCGGGTGCTTGGCAATGCTGGCGGGAGTGAGCATGGCGACTCCTTTGAGTGCAGGGCGCGCAAGGGCCCTTGCGTTCGCCGCGCCGGCGCGGCGTGCCTCCCCGTTCAATGATGGCGCTGGTCGTCCCGTGTCACCTCGACGGGTTCCAGTCCACCCTTCGCCGGACCATGCAGCACCGTGCCATCGACGTCGAAGCGCGAGCCATGGCAGGGGCAATCGAAGGACTGCTCCAGGCTGTTCCACTGGACCAGGCATTTCAGGTGCGGGCAGGCGGCGTCGAAGGTGTGCAGGCCGCCATCCGCATCGCGGAATGCGGCCAGGTGGCGGCCGCCGGCCTTGACCACATGCCCGTCGCCCGGGGCGATGGCATCGAGCGCGACGCCGTCGTCCTTGCCGAGCCAGTCGGCGTACTGGGCCACCACGTTGGCGTTCTCGCGCGCATACTCGACCACGGCCGTCACCGACTTGCGCGAGGGATCGTAAAGATCGGCCCAGTCATTGGTGCGGTCGGTGATCTGGTCGCGGATCAGCATGCCGGCAATGGCGCCGTGGGTCATGCCATTACCGGAATCGCCGGTGACGACATAGACATTGGTATCGCCGGGGTTGCGGCCGATAAAGGCGACCCCGTCGACGGGCTCCATCACCTGGCCCGACCACGCGAACACGGGTTCGTCGACCACCGGAAAGCGCTGGCGGGTCCAGTCGACCAGCCTGCCGAAGCGCTGCCCGGCATCGTCGGCCTGGCCGACCTTGTGATCCTCGCCGCCGCTGATCAGCAGCTGGTAGCCGGCATCGAGGTCGCCGGCGATGCGCACGTAATGGTAGGGATCGAGCGTGTCCCAGAACTGGCACGGCGGCATGCTGCCGCGCGGCACCTTCATGCCCACCACGAAGGTCCGGTACGCGGCCTGCTTGGTATGGATGGCAAAGCGGTCGATGAACGGCGTATTGGTGGCAACGATGACATTGCCGGCCTCGATGCGCGCGCCGCTGTCGGTGCGCACGTTAGCGGGCCGGCCGTCGTCGACTTCCACGGCGCGGGTCTTGCCGTAGACCTTGCCGCCGCGGCGCTGGATTGCGTCGACCAGGCCGCCCAGGTACTGCAGCGGGTGGAGCTGCCCTTGCCGCGGGAACCGCAGCGCCGAGCGCAGCGCCACCTTGCCGGTCGGCACGTCGCTGACCCGCTCGACCTCGTCGAGCCCGGCCCGGTGCGCGGCATCCAGTTCCCGGGAGAGCAGGTCCTCGCCATCGGACGATTCGGCAAAGAGGAAGCCATCGACGCGGCGGAAGTCGCAGTCGATGGCCTCCGCTGCGCAGATCGACTCTATCCGCGCCACCGCCGCCGCGTGGCTCTGCGCCACCTGCCGTGCCGCCTGATGGCCGAGATGGCGCTCGATGTAGAAAAAGTAATCGTCGAAGGCCGTCATCAGGTGCGCGGTGGTGCGGCCGGTTTCGCCCGCGCCAGGCCCGTCCGCATCGATCACGATCACGGCCTGTCCGGCGGCGGCAAGTTCATAGGCGACCGACAGCCCGGCGATGCCCGCGCCGATCACGCAGGCGTCGCAGGTCGCGTCGCCGTCCAGCGGCGGGCTGGAAAGGGTTGTCCCGGCTGCCCAGTATGAAATCGTCATGCCGCCCGGCCTCCTGTTCTGCCTATGTCTCAGTGATAGGTCAGCGATGCCGGCGCAGGTATCCGGCGCGGTCCTACAGCCAGATGGCCCGGAGCGACATAAAATTACCCGGGTAATATTGACTTCTTATTTTATCCGGGTAATATTTGGCGATGTTCCTGTTTCTCTTTCGCAGACCTGCCATGACCGCACCCGCGCCTTACCACTTCACCACCTTCGACGGTCACCGCCGCATCGCCTCGGGTCCGCTGCCGGACAACGCGCTGGCGCTAAGACGGGCCCTGGACAACGGCGCGGCCGGGCCGGTGCTGGTATTCGACGACAGCACCGGCCGCTCGATCGACCTGGATACCAGCGGCACCGACGACGAGATTGTTGAACGGTCGGCAGTGCGCGCGGCGCAGCTGGCCGCGCCGCAGCCGGCGGCCGGCGAGGGCGCCGATGCCCCGGAAGCGGCCGAACCGCGCGTCCGGGGCCGGCCAAAGCTGGGGGTGGTGTCGCGCGAGGTGACGCTGCTGCCGCGCCACTGGGAATGGCTGGCCGCGCAGCCCGGCGGCGCGTCGGTGGCGCTGCGCAAGCTGGTCGAGCAGGCGCGCCGCGATCACGCCGGCAAGGACCGCAGCCGCGCCGCCAGCGAGCGCGCCTATCACTTCATGGTGGCGATTGCCGGCGACCTGGCCGGCTTCGAGGAGGCGAGCCGGGCGCTGTTCGCCAACGACCTGGAAGGGTTCGCCCGGCAGATCGCGGACTGGCCGGCGGATGTGCGCGAACACGCGCTGGGGCTGGCGGACAGCAACGGCTGAGCGGCGCGCTCAGGCCCCGCCCAGCAGGTCGTGCGCATCGACGATCGCGTAGGCGATCTCGGGGTGTGCCTCCATGCTGCGCCGGATCGCCGACGGGATCGACTGGCGGATCTTGCGGCACAGGCCGGGCTGCTCCAGCACCTGGATGCTGATGCCGCGCACGGTGCGCACGCCGCGCGCGCTGGGCGTGATGCTGAGCACGATGCCGAGCTGGGCCTGCATCAGGCCCTCCATCCGTTGCAGCTCGTCCAGGCTGGTCAGGCTCTCGAGCCGTTCGACCAGCCGCTTTTCCTCGGCGCGCGTCAGGCGCAGCACGCGCAGGTCGGCATCGGGGTCGCTCAGCAGCGCTTCGCGCCCGCAGATGCAGGCACCGGGCGGGCATTCCGTGCGGAGAGGGAACGGCGCGTTCATGTCGGGCGCGGGCTGGGCAGGGCGGCTGGATTGCAAGATTGCGGGGGCGGTGGCTGGCTATGTTAATGCAGGTTGCCGGCCAGCGGCGCACAGTCCGGCAGCGAAGGCCGATCCGGTCTATGCTCGCGGCTGCGGTCCGCATGCCCAAGGGGCCGCAAGACAAGAAACCCGCCCCCTGCACAGGAGACCCTCCATGGCACTTTCGATGTACGACGTTTCGATCCCTCCGTTTATCCGCGCGCTGGGCAACCTCGACGCGATCCTCGCCAAGGGCGCGGCGCATGCGCAAGCGCAGGGGATGGACCCGGCCGACCTGATCCAGACCCGCCTGATTGCCGACATGGACCCGCTGCCGGCGCAGGTGCAGCGTGCCAGCGATGCCGCCAAGGGCTGCGCCGCGCGGCTGGCCGGGATCGAGGTGCCGTCGTTTGCCGATACCGAAACCACCTTTGCGGAACTGCAGGACCGCATCGGCCGCACCATCGTGTTCCTGGAGCAGATCATGCCGGCGCAGCTGGAAGGCAGCGAACAGCGCGTGGTCGAACTGAAGCTGCCGCAGGGCCCGCTGCGCTTCGACGGCAAGTCCTACCTGCTCGGCTTTGCCTTGCCCAATTTCTATTTCCACGTGACCACCGCCTACGACATCCTGCGCCACCAGGGCGTGCAGATCGGCAAGCGCGACTACCTCGGGCTGAAGTAGGCACGCAACGGGCCGGCGCGGGCCGGGCCGGCGTGGGCCCGGCGCGCGCTGTACATCACCTTTGCCGGGGCGGACCCGGTTGCGGCGGCCAAGCGGAAACCCTGGGGCCTCTGGTATACTTTCAGCACGTCCGGCCCATGCCGGGCGCAGCCTGCGACAGGCCAGGACAGCCCCACCCGGCAGCCCCGCGCTGCCAGCACAGCCGCCCCGATCGATACGTTCCGGTCCACATCGAGGGCGCGACCACGCGCCAATGTGACCACGCGGCGCGAGGTCCGGCTCCGGCCCTGCCCATCCTTTACTGAACCCCGGCCAGCAAGACGCTGCCGAACCGCTGTTTACGGTCCAAGAGAGACCCCACGCATGACTTACGCCGTCAAGGAAATCTTCTATACGCTGCAGGGTGAAGGCGCCAACGCCGGTCGCGCCGCGGTGTTCTGCCGCTTTGCCGGCTGCAACCTGTGGAGCGGCCGCGAGGAAGACCGCGCCAGCGCGGTGTGCCAGTTCTGCGATACGGATTTCGTCGGCACCGATGGCACGCGCGGCGGCAAGTACCGCAGCGCCGGGGAACTGGCCGCGGTGGTCGCGTCGGAGTGGCCGCAGGGCGCCGGCGGCAAGCCGCTGGTGGTCTGCACCGGGGGCGAGCCGCTGTTGCAGCTCGACGCACCGCTGATCGACGCGCTGCACGCGCAGGGCTTCGAGATCGCGATCGAGACCAACGGCACCATCGCCGTGCCGCCGGGCATCGACTGGGTCTGCGTCAGCCCCAAGATGGGTTCGGAGCTGGTGGTCACGCGCGGCGACGAGCTGAAGGTGGTGATCCCGCAGGAAGGGCAGGACTTTGCCGCATACGAGAAGCTTGATTTCCGCCATTTCCTGGTGCAGGCCATGGACGGTCCGCTGGCGCGCGAAAATACCGCCGCCGCGGTGGCCTTCTGCCAGCGCCACCCGCGCTGGCGGCTGTCGCTGCAGACCCACAAGCTGCTGGGGATCCGCTGAGCGGCAGTGCCGCTGGCCAGCTGCGCGCGAGCCGCTTGGCCAGCCATCAGGCCAGCATCAAGCAGGCAATTCAGTCCACAATAGAGGCTTCGGACGCACGCGCGGCGTCCGCTTCAACGCAGGCCGCCGGCACCGGCGCCGGTACACATGAGCAAACAAGTTTCCATCACCCGCCGGCTGGAGTTCGACTCCGGCCACCGCATCCCCAACCACTGCGGGCAGTGCCGCAATATCCACGGCCACCGCTATCGGCTGGACCTGACGCTGTCGGGCGAGGTGCTGCACCGCGAGGGCGCCTCGGATGACGGCATGATCCTGGATTTCGGCGACATCAAGGCGCTCGCCAACGAGCACCTGGTCAGCAAGTGGGACCACGCCTTCCTGATCTACCGCGGCGACACCGCGCTGCTGAACTTCCTGCAATCGATGGAAGGGCACAAGACCGTGGTGCTGGACGCTATTCCGACGGTCGAGAACCTGGCCCAGGTGGCCTTCGACATCCTGGCGCCGGTGTTCAAGGACTGCTTCGGCCACCAGCTGCAGCTGACCAGGCTGGTGCTGTTCGAAACGCCCAACTGCTGGGCCGAGGTCAGCGCGCCGGCGGTGCTGCCCGCGCAGGACTGAGCGGGCGACGAATGACCCAGCCGCCGCCGCTGCCACCACCCCTGCCGCTGCGCGCGCCGCCCGCGCTGCCGGACGATCCGGCGCAAGCCGCCGAGCGCGACGCGCGCTACATGCGCGCCGCGCTCGAAGAGGCCCGCCTGGCCGAAGCCGCGGGCGAAGTGCCGGTGGGTGCGGTGGTGGTCTGGAATGACACCATCATCGCGCGCGGCCACAACCTGCCGATCCGCTCGGTCGATCCGTCGGCGCACGCCGAAATGCAGGCGTTGCGCGCCGCCGCCCAGGTCATCGGCAACTACCGCATGCCCGAGTGCGAGCTGTACGTGACGCTGGAGCCGTGCGCCATGTGCAGCGGCGCGATCCTGCACGCACGGCTGCGCCATGTGGTGTTCGGGGCCAGCGATCCCAAGACCGGCGCCGCCGGCAGCGTGGTCAACCTGTTCGAACAGGCGCAGCTCAACCACCAGACCACCATCGCCGGCGGCGTGCTGGCCGACCCATGCGGCCAGATGCTGAAGGATTTCTTCGGCGCCCGGCGCCGCGCGCAGAAGGCGGCACAGAAGGCGGCACAGAAGGCGGCACGCCAGCCGGCGCCGGCCGCCGCACCTGACCAGAACCACGACACTGAAGCATGAGCATGCCGAACAGCAGGCCGCATACCGAAGTCCGACTGATCGCCTCGTCCGGGTATCCGCACGATGTCGCCATCGCCGCGCGGGGCTGCGCCTGGCTCAAGCACCATGGCTACCACATGACCAACCCGGACGTGCTGGCGCGGCGCTACCTGCGCTTCGGCGGCACCGACGCGGAGCGGCTGGCCGACCTGCACGCGATCGGCACCGGCGTGCCGCATGAACTGACGCTGGCGGTGCGCGGGGGCTACGGCATCGCGCGCCTGCTGGCACAAGTCGACTTTGCCCGCATTGCCACGCAGGCGCGCGCCAGCGGCACGCCCATCGTCGGCCACAGCGACTTCACCGCGTTCCAGCTGGCCTACCTGGCGGCCACCGGCGGCGTCACCTTTGCCGGGCCGATGCTCTTGGCGGACTTTGGCGCCGAGGGCGTCGACGCCTATATGTGGGAGCACTTCGAGGGCATCCTGCGGAATCCGGCCTACCGCGTCGACATCGCCGCGCCGCAGTCGGGCGGCCAGCCGTTCTCCGGCAGCGTCGAGGGCACGCTGTGGGGCGGCAACCTGGCGATGCTGTGCAGCCTGCTGGGCACGCCGTTCATGCCGCAAGTGCAGGGCGGGGTGCTGTTTCTGGAAGACATCAACGAGCCCCCTTACCGGGTCGAGCGCATGCTGCTCCAGCTGCAGCAGGCCGGCGTGCTGGGCGCGCAGCGGGCCATCGTGCTGGGCGATTTCTCCAACTACCGCGTCACCGACTACGACAACGGCTATGACATGGACGCCGTGGTGGCCTACCTGCGCGAGCAGCTGCCGGTGCCGGTGCTGACCGGCCTGCCGTTCGGACATTGCGCCCGCAAGCTGACGCTGCCGGTCGGTGCACAGGTGCGGCTGTCAGCACGTGCCGACGGCTTCAGCATGGCGTTCTCGGGCTATCCGGTGCTGCCGCCGCTGGCCTGAGCCCGCGGCTCGCCGCCGCGCTGCTCCGGTCGCAAGGAATGCGTCCGGATGATAGAATGCGCGGTTATTTCCTGATTTCCTGCCGGGTTCTCGCATGAACCCGGCGTGGCCCGTGCCGCAACGCCGGCCATGGCTGCCGGAATCCTTCCGGCCCGCGCCGCGGCGCCACAATCTCCAGACAAGGTTCCAGACGTGCTTTCTACCGCAAACATCACCATGCAGTTCGGCCCCAAGCCGTTGTTCGAGAATATCTCGGTCAAGTTCGGCGAGGGCAACCGCTACGGCCTGATCGGCGCGAACGGCTGCGGCAAGTCCACCTTCATGAAGATCCTGGGCGGCGACCTCGAGCCGTCGTCGGGCAACGTCATGCTGGAGCCGGGCATCCGCCTGGGCAAGCTGCGCCAGGACCAGTTCGCCTATGAAGACATGCGCGTGCTCGACGTGGTGATGATGGGCCACACCGAGATGTGGGCCGCCGCGCAGGAGCGCGACGCCATCTACGCCAACCCGGAAGCGACCGACGAAGACTACATGAAGGCCGCCGAGCTGGAGGCCAAGTACGCCGAATACGACGGCTACACCGCCGAGGCGCGCGCCGGCGAACTGCTGCTGGGCGTGGGCATCCCCACCGCGCAGCACCAGGGCCCGATGAGCGACGTGGCGCCGGGCTGGAAGCTGCGCGTGCTGCTGGCGCAGGCACTGTTCTCGAACCCGGACGTGCTGCTGCTGGACGAGCCGACCAACAACCTGGATATCAACACCATCCGCTGGCTGGAGACCGTGCTCAACGAGCGCAACTCCACCATGATCATCATCTCGCACGATCGCCACTTCCTGAACTCGGTCTGCACCCACATGGCCGACATGGATTACGGCACGCTCAAGGTCTATCCGGGCAACTACGACGACTACATGGAAGCGTCGATGCAGGCCCGCGAGCGCCAGATGGCCGCCAACGCGCGCGCCAAGGAGCGCATCAGCGAGCTGCAGGACTTCGTGCGCCGCTTCTCGGCCAACAAGTCCAAGGCCCGCCAGGCGACCTCGCGCGCCAAGCAGATCGAGAAGATCAAGGTCGAGGACATCAAGCCGTCGTCGCGCCAGAACCCGTTCATCCGCTTCGAGTTCGAGAAGAAGCTGCACAACCTGGCGGTCGAGGTCGAAGGCATCACCAAGAGCTACGACCGCAAGATCATCAACAACCTGTCGCTGGCGATCCAGGCCGGCGAGCGCGTGGCGATCATCGGCGAGAACGGCGCGGGCAAGACCACGCTGCTGCGCAGCCTGCTGAACGGCGCGGTGCAGACCGGCGTGCAGCGCGGCGTCGAGGTGGACCGCGGCACGGTCAAGTGGGCCGAGAACGCCAACGTCGGCTACATGCCGCAGGACACCTACGAGGAGTTCCCGGTAGACCGCGACGTGATGGACTGGATGAGCCAGTGGACCCAGGCCGGCGATGACGAGACCTCGCTGCGCGGCACGCTGGGCCGCCTGCTGTTCTCGGCCGACGACATCAAGAAGAACGTCAAGGTGCTGTCCGGCGGCGAGAAGGGCCGCATGATCTGGGGCAAGCTGATGCTGGGCCGCCACAACGTGCTGGCACTGGACGAGCCGACCAACCACATGGACATGGAATCGATCGAGTCGATGCAGATCGCGCTCGACAAGTTCCAGGGCACGCTGATCTTCGTCTCGCACGACCGCGAGTTCGTCAGCGGCCTGGCCACGCGCATCATTGAAGTGCGCACCGACGGCACGCTGACCGACTACCTGGGCACGTACGACGAGTACCTGCAGTCGCAGGGCATCGACGGCTGAGCGTCATCCCGCTTCATGTGGAAGGCCGCCTCCGGGCGGCCTTTTTGTTGTCCGGGCCGGCGGGTCAGGCGGCGCTGCCGTCGCGGACCTGGTCCAGCTGCGCCATGATGGCGCGGGCGGTGATGTCGCCCCGCGCCTTGAGCAGCGCCGCGTGCAGCGGTTCGCGCAGCGCCATCAGCGCGGGCAGGTCGGCGGCCTTCTCCACCTTCACCTGCAGCATGTAGCCGCGCAGCCCGAGATGCTGCCCGATCACGTCGGTATAGAAGTGGTAAAGGCGCTGGTACGCCTGGATCTCGGCGGGCGAGTGGGCCGCGGCTTCACTGGTGTGCGGCGGCGCCGCTACCTCGGCCGGCGGTGCATGGCGCATCGCGTAGACCGAGAACAGGTTGGTGTCGGCAGCCGGCGGCGCGACACGCGCGGGTTCTTGCGGCGCGGCGGCGCGCGGCGGTGCCGGCTCGGCGACGGCTTCGACCAGCCCCTGGGCCAGCAGCGATGCCATGGCCTCGGGGCCGATCCCCATGCCCGCCACCTGCGCCAGCAATGCCTGCTCGCGGCGCTCGCCGTTGACCATCAGCAGCAGCGCGCGCAGCTTGTGGTCCAGCTTGCGCGCGCGGCTGCGGATTTCGTCCTGTCCCGCCTCGGTCTTTCGGTAGATCGGATCGACCATGCCTTTGTCCCCTTAGTCTTGTTATGTGCGCGCGCCGTGGCGAGTCTCCCGCCTGTCACCCGCGGCCGATTATCGCCATGTTCTTGTGCGCAGCGGCTGGCACGGCCGGCGCCGTTTTCCGCAGCGCCATAACATGGGCCGGAATCCGCTCTACAATGTGCGTGCACCATAAAAGTAACAAAAAATTGCAATCGCCAATTCACCAAACCGAGAACTGTGGCCATGCAACAACGAGACAAACTCTTCATTAACGGCAAGTGGGTTGCGCCCCACGGCACCGGCAAGATCGATGTCATCCATTCCGCCACCGAGGCGGTGATGGGGACGATTCCCGAAGGCTCGGCGCGCGACGCCGAAGACGCCATCCAGGCCGCGCGCGCGGCCTTCGACGGCTGGTCGGCAACGCCGCCGGCAGTGCGGGCGGGCTATATCGCCAGGATCGCCGAAGGACTGAAGGCGCGCAGCGAAGAACTGGCCCAGCTGATCGCCGGCGAAGTCGGCATGCCGATCAAGCTGGCGCGCGCAATCCAGGTGGGCGGCCCGGTCTACAACTGGGGCCAGGCCGCCAGGCTGCTGGAAGGCTTCCACTTCGAGGAAGAAGTCGGCAACTCGCTGGTGGTGCGCGAGCCGGTGGGCGTGGTCGGCGCGATCACGCCGTGGAACTACCCGCTCAACCAGATCACGCTGAAGGTGGCGCCGGCGCTGGCCGCGGGCTGCACCGTGGTGCTCAAGCCGTCCGAGGTGGCGCCGCTCAATGCCTTCGTGCTGGCCGAGGTGATCGAGGCCGCGGGGCTGCCGCCCGGCGTGTTCAACCTGGTGACCGGCTACGGCCCGGTGGTGGGCGAGGTGCTGGCCAGCCATCCGGAAGTCGACATGGTGTCGTTCACCGGCTCCACCCGCGCCGGCAAGCGCGTGTCCGAGCTGGCGGCGCAGACCGTCAAGCGCGTCGCGCTGGAGCTGGGCGGCAAGTCGGCCTCGGTGATCCTGGACGATGCCGACCTGCCGGCGGCGGTCAAGGGCACCATCAATGCCTGCTTCCTCAACTCCGGCCAGACCTGCTCGGCGCACACCCGCATGCTGGTGCCGCGCGCACGCTACGACGAAGTCAAGGCGATCGCGCAGAAGGTGGTGGCCGGCTTTACCGTGGGCGATCCGCTGCAGGAAACCAGCAAGCTGGGCCCGCTGATCTCCGCGGTGCAGAAGGACCGCGTGACCGGCTATATCCGCCGCGGCCTGGAAGAGGGCGCCGAACTGGTGGCCGGCGGCCCCGAGACCCCGGAAGGGCTGGACCAGGGCTTTTACGTCAAGCCGACCGTGCTCGGCAACGTCGAGCCGCGCGCGACGGTGGCGCAGGAAGAGATCTTCGGGCCGGTGCTGTCGATCATCTGCTATGACACCGAGGAAGATGCGGTGCGCATCGCCAACGACAGCATCTATGGCCTTGGCGGCGGCGTCTGGTCCGGCGACGAGGCCCGCGCGATCCGCGTGGCGCGCCGCATCCGCACCGGCCAGGTCGATATCAACGGCGGACCGTTCAACATGCAGGCGCCGTTCGGCGGCTACAAGCAGTCCGGCAACGGGCGCGAAGCCGGCAAGTATGGGCTGGAGGAATTCCTCGAGTACAAGTCGCTGCAGCTGAAGAAGTCCGCCGCCTGACGGGCGCGCGGGCAAGCAGCACAGCAGCGTTGGAAAATGCCCGGCCGGTCCGGGCATTTTTTCGTGCGCGGCGTACGTGGAAAATGCGCGGATAATGCGCGACAGTGCGCGGAAAGCCATGACAACGAGAAAAGGGGGAGCAACGATGCGCGGGTTCGGTCGGCTGACCAGATGGCTGGCAGTGCTGCTGGGGCTGGCGGTGGCCGGCGCCGCAGGCGCGCTGGCCTGGTATCGCCACGCGGCGCAGCCGCCGGTGTCGGGCAACGAGGTGCTGGCCGGATTGCGCGAACCGGTCACGGTGGTGCGCGACAGCCAGGGCGTGCCGCATATCCGCGCCGCCAGCAAGGTCGATGCGTGGTTCGCGCTGGGCTACGTGCATGCGCAGGACCGCCTGTGGCAGATGCAGATGAACAAGCGCATCGTCGCCGGCCGGCTCGCGGAGATCCTGGGCCCGTCCGCCGTCGATAACGACAAGTTCCTGCGCACGCTGGGCGTGCGGCGCAACGCCGAGGCCATCCTCGCGCAGGCGTCGCCCGAGGCGCGCGCGGCGCTGCAGGCCTATGCCGACGGCGTCAATGCATGGATCGACCGGCGCCAGGGCCCGCTGCCGCCGGAGTTCCTGCTGCTGCGCACCCGGCCCGAGCGCTGGGAACCGGCCGACACGCTGGGCTGGCAGACCATGATGGCATGGGACCTGGGCGGCAACTGGACCCAGGAGACGCTGCGCATGCGGCTGGCGCAGGTGCTGCCGGTGGCCCGCATCAGCGAACTGCTGGCGCCGTATCCGGGCGAGCAGCCGGTACGCACCATGGATTATGGCCATCTGTACCGGCAGCTGGCGCCGCTGGCGAGCGCGATGGCCAGCGTCGGCGACAAGGCCCCGCCGGGCTATGTCGAGGGCATGGGCTCGAACAACTGGGTGGTGTCGGGCGCGCACACGCAATCGGGCAAGCCGATGCTGGCCAACGATCCGCACCTGGGGCTGCAGGCGCCGGCGCTGTGGTACTTCGCGCGCCTGAGCGCGCCCGGGCTCGAGGTGGCTGGCGCCACGCTGCCCGGCATGCCGCTGGTGGTGCTGGGCCACAATGACCGGATCGCCTGGGGGCTGACCAATACCGCGCCGGATGTGCAGGACCTGTATATCGAGCGCGTGCGTCCGGGCAACGACACCCAGTACCAGACGCCGCAGGGCTGGGCCGCGTTCGAGACCCGCACCGAAACCATCCGCGTCAAGGGCGCCGCCGACGTGACGCTGAAGGTCCGCAGCACGCGCCACGGGCCGGTGATTTCCGACGTGGCCGAGTCGCTTACCAGCGCCGCCGCGCCGCTGGGTGCGCAATACGTGGTGGCATTCCAGTGGACCGCGCTGCGCGCGGATGACCGTACCTTCCTCGCCGGGCTGCGGCTGAACCAGGCGCGCGACTGGAACAGCTTTACCAACGCGCTGCGCGACTTCCACTCGCCGCAGCAGAACATCGTCTATGCCGACGTCGACGGCAATATCGGCTTCTACGCGCCGGGCCGCGTGCCGCTGCGCCGCGCCGACAACGACCTCAAGGGCCTGGCGCCGGCACCCGGCTGGGATGCGCGCTACGACTGGACCGGCTTTATCCCGTTCGAGGCGCTGCCGCACCAGTACAACCCCGCCGGGGGCGTGATCGTGACGGCCAACCAGCGCATCGTCGCGCCCGACTATCCGTACTTCATCACCAGCGAATGGACGGTGCCGTATCGCTTCGACCGCATCCGCACGCTGCTGGCGGCCACGCCGAAGCACAGCTTCGACAGCTTTGCCGCGATCCAGAAGGACGTGGTCTCGCTGGCGGTGCGCGATGCCCTGCCGCTGCTGCTGGCCGCGCCGGTCAGCAACGACGCCGCGCGCCCGGCGCGCGAACGCGCCTTGCTGCAGGCCTTGCGCCAGTGGGACGGCACCATGGACCCCGCGCGCGCCGAGCCGCTGGTGGTCACCGCATGGCTGCGCGAGCTGTCGCGCCGGCTGTTCGAGGAGAAGACCGGCGAGGCGATCTTCGTGCGCCTGTGGGACCAGCGCAACGTGCAGCAGCCCATGCTGAACATCCTGCGCGATCCGCGCAAGCTGGGCGCGTTCTGGTGCGACCGGCCCCATACCGGCCCGGCCGAGAGTTGCGACGATGCCGTGGCCGACGCCTGGGCCCAGGCCATGGCGGACCTGTCGCGCCGCTATGGTGACGACCCCGCGCGCTGGCGCTGGGGCGAGGCCCATGCGGCGCGGCTGGAGCACCGGCCGTTCGGCAAGGTCGGCTACCTGGCGCCGCTGTTCAACCTGCGCGTGCCGACCGGCGGCGACACCTACACGGTCAACGTCGGCCGGCACAACCTGCGCGACGACAAGGCGCCGTTCGAAAACACCCACGCGGCCAGCGTGCGCGCGCTCTATGACCTGTCCGACCTGGCGGCGTCGCGCTTCATGGACTCCACCGGGCAGTCCGGCAATGCGCTGCTGCCGCGCTACCGCGACTGGATCGGCAAGTGGGCGGCGGTGGAGTACATCACCATGCCGCCGGCGGCAGCCCACGGTCGGCAGGGCGCGGCGGACGCCCTGGTGCTGGCGCCTGCGACAAAATAGCGCGGACCGCGGCATGCCTCGCTGGGAAGGTTCTCAAACTGGCGAGGTCGTGCCCGGGTCGTCCGCCGGCAGTTGGCGACAGACGCTAACATGAGGGCCTTTATCTCCCTCACGCCCGGCAAGGAGTCCCTGATGACAACGCGTACCACCCATGTGATCCAGCACGTCGCCTTCGAGCATGCGGGCGTGATCGGCAACGCCCTGCGCGCGCGCGGACACACGCTGCGGGTGTTCCAGGCCGGCGTCGACGAACTTGGCCCCATCGCCAGCGAGCCGGCCGACCTGCTGCTGGTGCTCGGCGGCCCCATCGGCGTCTACGAGACCGATGCCTATCCGTGGCTGGAAGCGGAAATCGCGCTGATCCGCCAGCGCCTGGGTGCCGGGGGCAAGCTCATCGGCGTCTGCCTGGGCGCGCAGCTGATCGCGCGCGCCGCCGGCGCCAGGGTCTACCCCGGCCCGCGCGAGATCGGCTGGGCGCCGATCACGCCGACGCCGGCCGGGCAGGATTCGGCGCTGGCCGAGCTGGCCGCGGCGCAATGGGAAGTCCTGCACTGGCACGGCGACACCTTCGACCTGCCCGCCGGCGCGCAGCTGCTGGCCTCGACCGCGGCGGTGCCGAACCAGGCCTATGCCATCGGCAACCAGGTGCTGGCGCTGCAGTTCCACCCCGAGGTCATGCCGCGCGATATCGAGGCCTGGCTGATCGGCCATACCGTCGAACTGGGCAAGGCCGGCATCGACCCGCGCACTATCCGCGCGCGCACCGCGCAGGTCGGCGCCACCGTGGCGGCGGCGGGGGAACGCATGTTCGCGCGCTGGCTGGAGCAAGCCGGACTATGAGCCAGCCGCTATCCGCCATCCGCGTGCCGGTCGATGCGGTGCTGACCGGCGCCGTGCGCCCGTTCGGACCCAAGGGCGTACCCAGCGGCATTGCCAAGGCCGCAACGCGCGCACGGCTGCGCCTGACCGCCACCGGGCTCGAGGGCGACGGGCAGGGAGATCCGCGCCACCACGGCGGCCCGGAAAAGGCGCTGCACCACTATGCCTTCGACCACTACCCGGCGTGGCGCCTGACGCTGCGGGAACAGGGCGCGTCAGCCGACGGCGTCCTCGACACGCCTGGCGCCTTCGGCGAGAACCTGAGCACCACGGGCCTGACCGAAGCGGACGTCTGCATCGGCGACCAATTCCGCCTGGGCACGGCGCGGGTCGAGGTGTCGCAGGCGCGCCAGCCGTGCTGGAAGCTCAACCACCGCTTCGGCTATGCGGGCATGTCGCGCGCCGTGCAGCAGAGCCTGCGCACCGGCTGGTACTACCGCGTGCTGGAAACCGGCGACGTGGCCGCGGGCGATATGCTGGAACTGGTGGCGCGGCCCTGTCCCGGATGGTCGCTGCACCGTCTGCTGCAGGTGCTGTATGTCGAGCGGCTCGACTATGACGCGCTGGAGGAAATGGCCGCGCTGGCACCGCTGGCCGAAAGCTGGCGCAAGCTGGCACGGCAGCGCCTGGAGCGGCGCGAAGTCGAATCGATGGAGCGGCGCCTGTCCGGCGAATGACGGGCTACGGGTGAGCGCGGCTCAGCCCTGGCGGAAACGCTTGCCGGTGCCTTCGCGTGTGATCCGTTCCCACACCAGCTGCTTTTCCTCGTCGCTGAAAAATACCCAGTTGCTGACCTCGGCCGCGGTGCGACCGCAGCCCTGGCACACCTCGTCGAACAAGGTCGAGCAGATGCCGATGCAGGGGCTGTCCGGGCGCTCGGACAGCGTGGAATCCGTGCTGCCGTGGTCCGGTTCGGGGCGGAGCGGGGCGGATTCGTAAGGTGACGGCATGGTGGCGGCAGGGCGGAAGGTAAAACGGCCGCCCATTATATCGGGACCGCAGCGGCAGCCCGGCCAAAGGCCGTGCCGTGGGGGCGGGGATTACCTCGGACGTCATTGAGCCATACGGCAGGCGCCATTACGCTGCGACAGGAATTGCGCCTTTTCAGGAGTCCAGCCATGCCCCATACCATCGCCGCCGTGTCCCTGTCACAAGACCGCCGCCCGGCCGGCGTCGACCCGCGCATGCGCGCCATGGTCGACAACGTGCTGCTGGGATCTCCCGTGGCGCGTGCCCTCGGCGTGCGGCTGGCCAGCCTGGCGCCGGACCATGTCGAGCTGGAGATGCCGTTCCTGCCGACCAACGTGACCCACGGCAGCATCGTGCACGGCGGCGTCATCGCGACATTGATCGACATTGCCGGCGCGGCCGCGGCTGCGTCCGGTGCCAGTGCCGACGAGGTGAAGGGCGGGGCGACCGGTTCGCTGTCGATCCAGTACCTGGCGCCGGCGCAAGGTGCCGCGCTGCGGGCGGTGGCATCGGTGGCCCGGCGCGGCCGCCGGCAGGTTGTGACGGATGTCTCGGTGTACGCCGAAGTGCCCGACGAAGGCGTGCTGGTTGCCAGGGCCTTGATGAGCAGTGCCATGTTCTGAGCCGGGGGGCTGGGATCCGTATGCCCAGAACTTATTAACGCAATTAACCGCCAACAGTGACCCCTCCACGCCTGGCCGCGCCAGCTGCACTGGCGCGATCTGCCCCCAGTTGAGCGGCTTCGATTTCGCTTGTGTTCGGTTGGAACGCGGGCCAGCGTTCGGCCTATAGACATATCCCGCCTGAACCACAGAACACTACGGGCCATCATGAGCCGGTCAGCTGCGTCGATCCGGCCGGCTTGACCAGTACCCAAGCCAAGGCAGATATACCGCGTCGCGTCTGTGCGGCGGGCCACATACGCGCACGCCCATGTGTGCATCGGTCATGTATCAGCGCGCCACAACGCTGCCTAAACTGATTTTATGCTCACCACCGGATGCGCAAAAAAAGGCGGTGCAATGCTGCGCGCCAACAACATTTATGCATTTAAAGAAAAGCTAAAAAAATTGAAAAAATCCGGGTCTTTGGGGCAATAGTCTCGAAGGAGGTGTGGCATGAAGACCGTGCAAAAAACTTTCGCGGCGGCAGCGGCGGGCACGTGCTCGCTATGGCTGCTCGTCGTGCCGGCAGGCCCTGCGCGGGCGGCCGTTGATTGTCCCGAAGCCGGTCCGGCGGTATGTGGAGAAAAGAGCGGCCTGGTTCCGGCGCACAAGGATTTTATCCATGCCACGCTGATATGGAACAAGAAATATTCGACCTGCCCCAACATGCTGGTCTGGATGCGGCCCTCGGAATATAAGCCAAAACATTATCTCAATCCGCCGGTTCCCGGCAGCAATGTATTTCCGGGATTCAATCAGAAATACATCGAGCTGGTACAGGGCGGCTTCGGCCTTGGCCAGCTCGACGAGAGCGGCTGGTCGCGCTACGGCCCGGATCTGGAGCGCGAAAACGCGCAGATGCTAGATGTGTGCGGACTGCAGTCGATGATCGATACCGGCGTGTTCACCAAGAACGCCATCGCCGACCTGACCAGCGCGGAGATCAGCAGCACCGACCGGTTCTTCACGGATGCCGGATTTTCCAGGGGCCTGGGCTATAACCTGTTTTGCAATGGGCATGTGTCCGGCGCGGATGGCCGGATCTACGTGGTGGGGCTGCATGACAAGGGCGGCAACAACGGCGGCAGGAAGGTCAACATATTCGACCCGAAAACCGGGGCCTGGGTACCAAGGCCGATGCCCTGCGTCAGAATCGGCTATGAAATGGACCCGACCGGCGTGCTGTCTCACTGCGATCCGCTCAACGAAAACAACACCGATCCGCCGGCGTCGTCAGACCTGAAATACCAGCGCTGGTACCCGACCGCGGTGACCTTGCCGGACGGCAGGATCCTGGTGCTGTCCGGCTCCGACCAGGACACCAGCGTGGGGCCGGCCAACGCCGGCAGCACCAAGGTGCGCCAGGGCGTGCCGGAAGTCTACGACCCCAAGACCGACACGACGGTCGCGCTGGAAAACGCGTGGAAGCAGTTGCCGATGTATCCGCGCGCCTTTGTTGTCCAGACCGGCCCGAACGAGAAGGACTGGAAGGTCGCGGTCACGGCCGAGGTGGTGCCGCCGCTGCCGGGCCAGCCGGGCGGCCTCAATATCGGTGGATACGATCCGTTCTTCTACAGCGGCAATACCTATCTGCTCGACGTCCAGGGCGCGCTTGCCGATCCGCTGATCGCCACGCGCGCGCAGAATCACTGGACCTTCGTCGACACCGCCCAGAATGGCCACGACAGCGGCGCCGGCGTGCTGATGGTGACGATTCGCGCGGATGGCAGCTGGTCGCAGGAGGTCTTTCTGTTTGGCGGATCGAGCGGGGGCAACACGCCCGACTCGGCAGTCGCGGAAACGATCGATTTTTCCAGCGCGACGCCGAAATGGAAGCCCCTCGCCAGTCTCATCCAGCCGGCCACGCAGAACAATGTAGTGGCGCTGCCGGACGGGAAACTGCTGGTGGTTGGAGGCGCCAGCGGAAGCACGAACAGCCTGCGCTATCAGATGTTCAATCCGGCGGATGGCAGCCGGACCGATCTCGTGTCGTCTCCCGTACCAAGGCACGATCACTCCACCGCGCTGCTGATGCCCAATGGGGTGGTGTGGGTCATGGGCGGCAACCGCGTCAACCTGATTCCGGGATCGCCGCAGACGCAGGCGCAGCGGGATGCCGCCGTCCCGGTGCTTGAGCAGTACAAGCCGCCTTACTTCTTCAAGGGGGCGAAGCCGGTCATCGACAATGCGCCGCCCAGCATCCGCCACGGCAACAAGTTCAAGCTGGAGGTCTCCGGCACGGAGGTGGCATCGGTAGCGATGATCCGCACCGGTCCGGTCACGCACAACTGGACCTGGGGCAACCGGTACGTGAAGCTGCCGTTCGCGCAGCAAGGCCGCAAGCTCGAAGTCACCGCGCCGCCGCTGCCGGGGCTGGCGATCGCCGGCGATTACCTGCTGTACGTCGTCGGCAGCAACGGTGCGGTCAGCGACGGCCGGCATCTGGTGCTCAAGCTCACGAGCGACCCTGAGCCGGATTGATGGCGCCCCTCGGTTTCCCGGCCCGGCCGCGGGTCGGGAAGCGCCTGAGTTCCGGGATCGACCAGGAGATGGCCGCTGGACGACCCCGGTGCTGCCCTGGATCAGTACTTCCAGAACACCTGCTGCAGCGCCTTGCTGTCGTTGGTCTGCGTCAGCGCCAGCGCCATCAGGATGCGCGCCTTCTGCGGCAGCTGGTCGTCGGTGACGATCCAGTCGTACTTGTCGTCCGGCTGCTCGGCGTTGCGAACCACCACGCCGCTGCCGGTGCGCGACGCGCGCACGATGTGCACGCCCTTGGCGCGCGCGGCCTTGAGCGGCTCGACCATGTAGTCGCCGACGCTGCCGTTGCCGGTGGCGGCGTAGACGATGGCCTTGGCGCCGCTCTTCACCGCGGCATCGACCGCGGCCGGGTTGGCGTTGCCGTAGGCATAGACCACCGCCACCTCGGGCAGCTTGTCGATCTTGTCGATGTCCCACTGCGTCTGCACCGTGTGCGGCCGTGCCGGCAGGCGGTAGAACAGCGTGCGGCCTTCCACCACGTAGCCAAGCGGGCCGAACGGCGAGCGGAAGGTCTCGGTCTTGAAGGTGTTGGTCTTGGAAACGTCGCGGCCGGTGTGGATCTCGTCGTTCAGCACCGCCAGCGTGCCCTTGCCCTTCGAAGCCGGGTTGGAGGCGACCAGCACGGCGTCATAGAGGTTCAGCGCGCCGTCGGCACCCAGTGCGGTGCCCGGGCGCATCGAGCCGACCACCACCACCGGCTTGTCGCTCTTCAGCGTCAGGTTGAGGAAATACGCGGTTTCCTCGATGGTGTCGGTGCCGTGCGTGATCACGATGCCGTCGACATCAGGCTGCTTGAGCAGTTCCGACACGCGCTTGGCCAGCTTGAGCAGGCGTTCATTGTTGAAGCTCTCCGAGCCGATCTGGAAGATCTGCTCGCCCTTGACGTTGGCGACCTTGGAGATTTCCGGCACCGAGGCGATGATCTTGTCGACCGGGACCACGGCGGACTGGTAGGCGGCGGTGTTGGTCGCCGCCGCGCCGGCGCCGGCAATGGTGCCGCCGGTGCCAATGATGACGATGTTGGCCTTGCGCGCTTCGGCCGGGGCCGTGGCAGCGGCGGCGGCAGGCTGGGCCGCGGGCGCGAGCTGGGCGTGGGCGGCGCCGGTGATCAGGCTCGCCGACAGCAGGGCAGCGGCCAGCGTGGTGACGCGGGCGGAATGTTTCATGGTTCTCCTCGGTATCTATACGAACGTGTGGCCCGTACTGGAAGCGGCACGACATACCTTATGGGTGGAATGGTGCCGTCCGTGTTCAGTCGGTGGCTGCCCGCGGCCGGGCCTCTGGTGCAGGGTCCGGTTCAGGCAGCGGCAGAGACTATACGTGAGGAGAAATTCGCGGTGGAAGGGCGGCGCAAGGGTTATGCCGATTCGGCATAAAATCGCCTTTCCCATAACTTCAGGCGCATACATCGCCGGGCCGGCCGAGGCTTGCCGGCCCCGGCGGTTTCTGTTGCAACCAGCTCAGAACGCGTCGCCCGGCACGCGCACCCAGCCTTCCATCAGCACGCGCGCGCTGCGGCTCATGATGGCCTTCCTGACCACCCATTCGCCGTCGACCTGCTGCGCCTCGGCGCCGACCCGCAGGGTGCCGGACGGATGCCCGAAACGCACCGCATTGCGCTCGCCGCCGCCCGCGGCAAGGTTGACCAGCGTGCCGGGGATGGCCGCCGCAGTGCCGATCGCCACCGCGGCCGTGCCCATCATGGCGTGGTGCAGCTTGCCCATGGAGAGCGCGCGCACCAGCAGGTCAACATCGGCCGCGCCCACCTGCTTGCCGCTGGAGGCGGTGTAGTCCACCGGCCGGGCCACGAACGCCACCTTGGGCGTGTGCTGGCGCTTGGCCGCCTCGTCGACGTTTTTGATCAGGCCCATGCGCAGCGCGCCGTAGGCGCGGATGGTCTCGAACATCGCCAGCGCCTTGGTGTCGCTGTTGATGGCGTCCTGCAGCTCGGTGCCGGTGTAGCCGATGCTCTCGGCATTGACGAAGATGGTCGGGATGCCGGCGTTGATCATGGTGGCCTTGAGCGTGCCGACGCCCGGCACTTCCAGGTCATCGACCACGTTGCCGGTCGGGAACATCGCCCCGCCGGCGCCTTCTTCCTCGGCCGCGGGGTCCATGAATTCGAGCTGGACTTCGGCGGCGGGGAAGGTCACGCCATCGAGTTCGAAGTCACCGGTTTCCTGCACTTCGCCGTTGGTGATGGGCACGTGGCCGATGATGGTCTTGCCGATATTGGCCTGCCAGATGCGCACCACGGCCACGCCGTTTTGCGGAATGCGGCTCGGGTCGACCAGGCCGGCGCTGATCGCGAACGGACCGACCGCGGCCGACAGGTTGCCGCAGTTGCCGCTCCAGTCGACAAAGGGCTGGTCGATCGAGACCTGGCCGAACAGGTAGTCGACATCGTGGTCCGGACGCGTGCTCTTCGACAGGATCACGGTCTTGCTGGTGCTGGAGGTGGCCGCGCCCATGCCGTCGATCTGCTTGCCGTACGGGTCGGGGCTGCCGATCACGCGCAGCAGCAGCGCGTCGCGGGCCGGACCGGGAACCTGCGCGGTCTCGGGCAGGTCCTGCAGGCGAAAGAACACGCCCTTGCTGGTGCCGCCACGGATGTAGGTGGCGGGGATCTTGATCTGGGGTACGTGGGCCATGGGAATGAATGTCATGGTTAGGTATGCGAAGGAAGCCGATCGCAACCGGCACCCCTTGCGGACGCGCCCCTCTCCCGCACGCGGGAGAGGGGCGCAAACACTCGGCAACGAGTTAAGCCGCCGCCTTGTTCGACTCCAGGAAGTCCTGCGCAAACCGCTGCAGCACGCCGCCGGCCTCGTAGATCGACACTTCCTCGTCGCTGTCGAGGCGGCAGGTCACCGGCACTTCCACGCGCTCGCCGTTCTTGCGATGCACCACCAGCGTCAGCGTGGCGCGCGGCTGGCGTGCGCCGATCACGTCGTAGGTCTCGGTGCCGTCCAGCCCCAGGGTCAGGCGGTTCACGCCCGGCTTGAACTCCAGCGGCAGCACGCCCATGCCGATCAGGTTGGTGCGGTGGATGCGCTCGAAGCCCTCGGCGACGATGGCTTCCACGCCGGCCAGGCGCACGCCCTTGGCGGCCCAGTCGCGCGACGAGCCCTGGCCATAGTCCGCGCCGGCGATGATGATCAGCGGCTGCTTGCGGTCCATGTAGGTCTCGATCGCTTCCCACATGCGCACCACCTTGCCTTCCGGCTCGATGCGCGCCAGCGAACCCTTCTTGACCTGGCCGTCGACCACGGCCATTTCATTGATCAGCGTCGGGTTGGCGAAGGTGGCGCGTTGCGCGGTCAGGTGGTCGCCGCGGTGGGTCGCGTACGAGTTGAAGTCCTCTTCCGGCAGGCCCATCCTGGCCAGGTACTCGCCCGCCGCGCTGTTCAGCAGGATGGCGTTGGACGGCGACAGGTGGTCGGTGGTGATGTTGTCGCCCAGCACCGCCAGCGGACGCAGGCCCTGCAGCGTGCGCTCGCCGGCCAGCGCGCCTTCCCAGTACGGCGGGCGGCGGATATAGGTGCTCTGCGGGCGCCAGTCGTACAGCGGCGCGGCGCTCTCCCCGGTGTCCGCGGTCAGCGCGAACATCGGCTCGTAGACCTTGCGGAACTGCTCGGGCTTCACGCTCTGTTTGACGATCGCGTCGATCTCTTCGTCGCTCGGCCAGATGTCCTTCAGGTACACCGGCTTGCCGTCCTGGTCGGTGCCCAGCACATCCTTTTCGATATCGAAGCGGATGGTACCGGCGATGGCGTAGGCCACCACCAGCGGCGGCGAGGCCAGGAAGGCCTGCTTGGCGTACGGGTGGATGCGGCCGTCGAAGTTGCGATTGCCCGACAGCACGGCGGTCGCGTACAGGTCGCGGTCGATGATTTCCTGCTGGATCTTCGGATCGAGCGCGCCGGACATGCCGTTGCAGGTGGTGCAGGCAAAAGCGACGATGCCGAAGCCGAGCTTTTCCAGGTCGGGCAGCAGGTTGGCTTCTTCCAGGTACAGCTCGACCGCCTTCGATCCAGGCGCCAGCGACGACTTGACCCACGGCTTGCGCGCCAGGCCGCGCGCATTGGCGTTGCGTGCCAGCAGCGCGGCGGCAATCACGTTGCGCGGGTTGCTGGTGTTGGTGCAGCTGGTGATGGCGGCGATGATGACCGCGCCATCGGGCATCAGGCCTTCGGCTTCCTGCGCGCGGGCCTGGTCCAGGTCCACGGCGATGCCGCGCTCGGCCAGCGCCGAGGTCGGCAGGCGCTTGTGCGGGTTGGACGGGCCGGCCATGTTGCGCACCACGCTCGACAGGTCGAACTTCAGCACGCGCTCGTATTCGGCGTTCTGCAGCGAATCCGCCCACAGGCCCGCGGCCTTGGCGTACGTCTCGACCAGCTTGAGTTGTTCGTCGGTGCGGCCGGTCAGGCGCAGGTACTCAATGGTCTGCTCGTCGATGAAGAACATCGCCGCGGTGGCGCCGTATTCCGGGGCCATGTTGGAGATGGTGGCGCGGTCGCCGAGCGTCAGGCTCGAGGCGCCTTCGCCGCGGAACTCCAGGTAGGCGCCAACCACTTTTTCCTTGCGCAGGAATTCGGTCAGGGCCAGCACGATGTCGGTGGCGGTGATGCCGGGCTGGCGCTTGCCGGTCAGCTCGAC
This sequence comes from Cupriavidus sp. 207A1, assembly GCF_057798955.1. Taxonomy (NCBI): domain Bacteria; kingdom Pseudomonadati; phylum Pseudomonadota; class Betaproteobacteria; order Burkholderiales; family Burkholderiaceae; genus Cupriavidus; species Cupriavidus sp. 207A1. The sequence goes on from NZ_JBYOJO010000003.1 coordinate 552,505, forward strand.
GCCGACGATATCCGGCAGGCGCATCCACGAGGCGCGGCCGAGCATCACGTTCTCGGCTTCCAGGCCGCCCACGCCGATGGCGATCACGCCCAGCGCATCGACGTGCGGCGTGTGGCTGTCGGTGCCTACGCAGGTATCGGGGTAGGCCACGCCGTTGTCAGCATGGATCACCGGCGACATCTTCTCCAGGTTGATCTGGTGCATGATGCCGTTGCCCGGCGGGATCACGTCGACGTTCTTGAATGCCTTCTTGGTCCAGTCGATGAAATGGAAACGGTCTTCGTTGCGGCGGTCCTCGATCGCGCGGTTCTTGGCGAAGGCATCGGGATCGAAGCCGCCGCACTCCACCGCCAGCGAGTGGTCGACGATCAGCTGCACCGGCACCACCGGGTTGACCTTGGCGGGGTCGCCGCCCTGGTCGGCAATGGCGTCGCGCAGGCCGGCCAGGTCCACCAGCGCAGTCTGGCCCAGGATGTCGTGGCACACCACGCGCGCGGGGAACCACGGGAAGTCGAGGTCGCGCTTGCGCTCGATCAGTTGCTTCAGCGAATCCGTCAGCGTGGCGGGGTCGCAGCGGCGCACCAGGTTTTCTGCCAGCACGCGCGACGTGTACGGCAGCTTGTCGTAGGCACCCGGCTGGATGGCCTCGACCGCGGCGCGCGCGTCGAAGTAATCCAGCTTGGTGCCCGGTAGCGGTTTGCGGTTTGCAGAATTCATGGTGTAGGGAAATCTATATAAGTATGAAAAAGGGGTAGTGGGCCCCCCATCGTTCGATGATGAGCGACCAACTACCCCCTTTGCCCGCAGGCTCGGATCAATGCAACCCGCGGGCAATCCGGCAGCCGGTCTTACTTGCGATCCTTGATCGGCACGAACTTCAGGTTCTCCGGTCCGGTGTAGTTGGCGCTGGGGCGGATGATCTTGTTGTCGATGCGCTGCTCGATGATGTGCGCGGCCCAGCCCGAGGTGCGCGAGATCACGAACAGCGGCGTGAACATCGCGGTGGGCACGCCCATCATGTGGTAGCTGACCGCGCTGAACCAGTCCAGGTTGGGGAACATTTTCTTGATGTCCCACATCACCGTTTCCAGGCGCTCGGCGATGTCGAACATCTTCATCGAGCCGGCGTCCTTCGACAGCTTCTTCGCCACTTCCTTGATCACCTGGTTGCGCGGGTCGCCGGTGGTGTACACCGGGTGGCCGAAGCCGATTACGACCTCCTTGTTCTCGACGCGGCGGGTGATGTCGGCCTGGGCCTCGTCCGGGTTGTCGTAGCGCTTCTGGATCTCGAACGCGACCTCGTTGGCGCCGCCGTGCTTGGGGCCGCGCAGCGCGCCGATCGCGCCGGCGATCGACGAGTACATGTCCGAGCCGGTGCCGGCGATCACGCGCGCGGTGAAGGTCGAGGCGTTGAACTCGTGCTCGGCGTACAGGTTGAGCGAGGTGTTCATGGCGCGCTCCCACAGCGCCGACGGCTTCTCGCCGTGCAGCAGGTGCAGGAAGTGGCCACCGATCGAGTCATCGTCGGTCTCCACTTCGATGCGGCGGCCGTTGTGGCTGTAGTGGTACCAGTACAGCAGCATCGAGCCGAGGCTGGCCATCAGCCGGTCGGCGATGTCGCGCGCGCCCGGGGTGTTGTGGTCTTCCTTCTCCGGCAGCACCGTGCCCAGCACCGACACGCCGGTGCGCATCACGTCCATCGGATGGGCGCTGGCGGGCACCCATTCCAGCGCCGCCTTGACGTTGGCGGGCAGGCCGCGCAGCGACTTCAGCTTGGCCTTGTAGGCGGCCAGCTCGGATTTGGTCGGCAGCTTGCCGTGCACCAGCAGGTGGGCGATCTCCTCGAATTCGCAGGTCTCGGCGATGTCGAGGATGTCGTAGCCGCGGTAGTGCAGGTCATTGCCGGTGCGGCCGACGGTGCACAGCGCGGTGTTGCCGGCGGTCACGCCCGACAGCGCGACGGATTTCTTGG
>NZ_JBYOJO010000004.1:0-174346 GCF_057798955.1 Cupriavidus sp. 207A1
GGGGTGGGGGCGGGAGTCTCTACGAAGTCAGGCCTGCGGTATGCCACCGCCTGCCCTCACCCCCTGCCCCTCTCCCGCAAGCGGGAGAGGGGAGCAAACCACCTTCAAACTGGTCCCTTTCAGTAAATCAAGCGGTAACGCTCGCTGGCAGCACCGCCTGCACCGCCACGGCAAAGCGGTCGACGATATTGTCGATATCCCGCGGCGTGCAAATAAACGGCGGTGCGAACAGCACGTGGTCGCCCTGCACACCGTCGACGGTGCCGCCCATCGGATAAACCAGCAGCCCGTTCTGCATTGCCGCGGATTTCAGCCGCGCGTGCGTCTTCAGCGCGGGATCGAGCGTGGCCTTGCTGTCGCGGTCGGAGACGAATTCCACGCCGACGAACAGGCCGCGACCGCGCACATCGCCCAGGTTGGGGTGGTCGCCAAGTGCCTCACGCAGCCGCTGGCGCAGTTGCTCGCCGCGGGCCAGCACGTTGGCCAGCAGCTTGTCTTCGGCAATGGTCCGCTGCACCGCCAGGGCCGCGGCGCAAGCCGTGGCGTGCCCGATATAAGTGTGGCCGTGCTGGAAGAAGCCGCTGCCGCCGACGATGGCGTCGTAGATCCGGCGCGTCGACAGCATCGCGCCGATGGGCTGGTAGCCGGCGCCCAGCCCCTTGGCGATGGTGACGATATCAGGCACCACGCCGTCCTCTTCGCAGGCGAACAGGTAGCCGGTGCGGCCCATGCCTGACATCACCTCATCCAGGATCAGCAGCACGCCGTACTTGTCGCACACCGCGCGGATGCGCTTCAGGTAGTCACCCACCGGCGGTACCGCGCCGGCGGTGGCGCCGACCACGGTTTCGGCGACGAATGCGGCGACGGTTTCGGGACCGAGGTCCTGGATTTTCGCTTCCAGTTCGTCGGCCAGCCGCTGCGCGTATTGCGCATCGGTCTCGCCCGCCTGCCGCTCGCGGTAGGCATAGCAAGGCGACACGTGGTGGGCCGGCACCAGCAGCGGCAGGAACGGCTCGCGCCGCCACGCGTTGCCCCCGATCGCAAGCGCACCGAGCGTATTGCCGTGATAGCTCTGGCGGCGCGCGATGAAGTGGCGCCGCGCGGGCTGCCCGACCTCGACAAAGTACTGGCGCGCCAGCTTCAGCGCCGATTCCACTGCCTCCGAGCCACCCGAGACGAAATAGACATGATCGAGATCGCCCGGCGCGGCCCGCGCCAGGGTATCGGCCAGCGTCTCCGATACCTCGGTGGTGAAGAACGAGGTGTGCGCATAGGCGATGGTGTCGAGCTGCGCCTTGATCGCCTCGATCACGCGCGGATGGCCGTGCCCCAGGCACGACACGGCGGCGCCGCCGGAGGCGTCCAGGTAGCGCCGGCCGGTGCTGTCGATCAGTTCGATGCCCTGCCCGGCCACGGCAACGGGCAGTTGCTGGCGCGGATTGCGATGGAATACGTGGGTCATGATGGTGTGGTGATGGCAGTGTGTTCGGTGGCAAGGCGGCGCAGCACGCGGCCGGAAAATGCCGGCCGCGCGCTGCCGGCGGCATCCCCGGCCTGCGCGCCTTGTTGCCAGACCTGTGCGCCGTTGACCCAGACGCCGTCGATGCCGGTGCTGAGCTGCAGCGGGTCTTCAAAGGTGGCGCGGTCCTGCACGCGCTGCGCATCGAACAGCACCAGGTCGGCAAACGCGCCCGGCGCGATGCGCCCCCGGTTTTGCAGGCCGTATTGCTGCGCGGCCAGCCCGGACATCTTGTGGATCGCGGCTTCGAGCGTCAGCAGCTGCTCTTCGCGCACCATGCGCGCGAGGATGCGCGGGAAGGTGCCCCACTGGCGCGGATGCGGGCGCGGATCGAACGGCAGGCCGTCGGAGCCGAACATGGTCAGCGGGAACTGCGCGATGCGCGCGACGTCGCGTTCGTCCATGATGAAGTAGATCGCCGCCGCGGGACGCAGGCGGGCGAGCAGCGCTTCCTCGTCCAGCCCCAGTTCCTGCATCAGCTCATGGAAATCGCGGCCGCCCGCCGCGGGATAGCCGGTGGACCACGTGATCAGCGTGCGCGTGGACTGGCGCACGCGGTCCAGCCGCAGCATGGTCGAGGTCGCGGGATAAGGATGGCAGTCCAGGCACAACGGCTGCAGGCGCGCGGCCTCGGCCAGCAGTCCCAGCGTTTCGGCCGAGCGGCCATGGTTGCGCTTGCCCGCCACCTTGTGGTGCGAGAACACCACCGGGCAGTCCAGCGCGCGGCCGATGCGCAGCGCCTCCTCGATCGACGGCACGATGGCGTCGGTCTCGTCGCGCAGGTGGGTGGAATAGAGACCGCGATGGGTGCGGACCGGCTCGCACACGGCAATGATTTCCGCTTCAGTGGCGGCGGCAGCCGGCGGATAGAAGGTGCCGGTGGACACCCCGAAGGCGCCCGCCTCCATCGCCAGCCTGACCTCCTCGCGCATCGCGGCTATCTCCGCGTCATTGGCGGGGCGGTCCAGCTCAGGCATGGCACGCACGCGCAGCGTGGAGTGCCCCAGCAGCGGCACCACGTTGACGTTGGCCGGCGCCGCGCGCAGCGCGTCGAGCCACTGCGCGAAGGTATCGAAGCGGAACAGCGCGGGCGGGCCCAGCAGGTCCAGCGGCTGCGGCGGCGCGCCGCTGAGCAGCGGCGCCACGCTGATGCCGCAGTTGCCGGTCACCACCGTGGTGATGCCCTGCGACACCTTGGGCGTCATGTCCCGGTGCACCAGCAGGTAGCCGTCGTCGTGCGTATGCGCGTCGATAAAGCCCGGCGCCAGCACGCGGCCGCCGGCGTCGACGGTGTGGTCCGCGGCGATGCCGGCGCAGTCGCCTACGGCAACGATGCGGTCACCGCTGACCGCGACATCGGCGCTGCGGCGCGCCGCGCCCGTGCCGTCCACCACCGTGGCGTTGCGAAAGAGCAGGTCGGCGCGTTGGGGCGCCGGGGATTGCGATGCCATTGTCAGTCCTTGTCTCGTCGACGGGCCTTACTGCGGCGCGATGCCGGCCTGCCTGACCACCGCCGCCCATTTGTCGGTTTCGCGTGCGGCATAGCCGGCCAGCGCCTGCGGCGTGCCGCCGACCGGCTCGGCGCCCAGCGCGGCGAATTTCTCGCGCATGGCCGGCTCCGCCAGCGCGCGGTTGAAGGCGCCGTTGAGCCTGGCCACCACGTCGGCGGCGGTGCCCTGCGGCGCCACCAGGCCGCCCCACGCCACGCCCTCGAAACCCGGCACGCCGGATTCCGCGATGGTCGGCAGCGCCGGCAGCAGCGGCGAGCGTGCCAGGCTGGTCACGGCAAGCGGCTTGAGTTTGCCGGCCTTGATCAGCGGCAGGATGGTGGGCATGTTGTCGATCAGCACGTTGACCTGGCCGCCCACCACATCGGTTGCGGCCTGCGGACTGCCCTTGTAGCCGACATGGGTCCAGGCAAGGCCCGCCTTGTCGGCCAGCAGCTGCCCGGTGAGGTGGCCGGACGTGCCTTGTCCGGGCGAGGCGTAGGTGACCTTGTCCGGGTTGGCCTTGATGTGCGCCACCAGCTCGGCAAACGTCTTCACCGGCATGTCGGGACGGACCGCGATCACGTTCGGCACCTTGAACAGCAGCACCACCGGCACCAAGGCGTCGGGCCGGTACGGCAGCTTGCGGAAGGTGCTCTTGTTGATCGACAGCGTGACGTTGTTGGCGTAGCCGAGCGTATAGCCGTCGGGCGCGGCGCGCTCGAGCTCGGAGATGCCGATCACGCCGGAGGCGCCGGGCTTGTTGTCGATCACGAAGGACTGGCCCAGCGACTTGCCGGCCTCGGCGCCCAGCGCGCGCATCAGCACGTCAGGGCTGCCGCCGGCTGCCGACGGCACCACCAGGCGGATCGGTCGCGCCGGATAGGTATCGGCCGCCGCCGGGCCGGCCAGGAGGGCGGCGCCCAGCCACAGCAGGGTGGCCAGCGACCTTCGCTTTTGCTGCTGCCTTTGCTCTTGCATCTCGATATCCCGTTCAGTCCCTGGGGTTGGCGCCGGTCAAGGCGCTTGCAGTATAGGGGCACTTCCGCAGCCAATGCAACAGTTGTTTCCCGAGATGATTCATACGAAACAATTAGAATGGAAATTCGCGGCAACCAGCCTTTCTGTAACGCCAATTCCTTAATGAAACACTCGTTACATAGATCGGGGAACCGCCCTGCGGCACAGGCCCTCCACCTCGAGAAAGCGCCCCGCCGTCAGCGCCAGGCTTTCCCGCCACGGCGGTGCCACGATCTGCACGCCGGCGGGCAAGCCCGGGCCGGCACAAGGTGCGGCCACCACCGGCAGGCCCGCCAGCGACAACGGCCGCGTCATGTGGCCGGCATCGGCGCGCGGCCGGTAGACGCGGCCGGCAACTTCGACGGTCTCGGCGCCGATCGGCGTTGCCGCATAGGGAGTCGAGGGCGCCAGCAGCAAGTCGACCTCATCGAACAGCGCCAGCAGCCGCTGCCGCCACGCCGACTGGTACTGGCACGCGACGTCATACCAGTCCCGCGGCATGGCCAGCCCGGCGAGGATGCGCTGGCGCACGAAGGCGCTGTAGCTGCCATGGCGCACGGAGAAATCCATGGCCAGGTGGTTGCGTCCGACTTCATAGGCGGAGATCACCGACGCCGCATCGCGCGCGGCATCCGCGTCGGGCAGGTCGATGGTGCGCACCGCGCCGAAGGCCGATGCCACGCGCAGCACGGCCGCCTGCACCGAAGGCTCGGCGAAATCGGCAAAGCCCTGGCCGAGCACGCCGACGCGCAACGCCGCGACACCCCTGCCTTGCTTGTCCTCGGGCGCATCCATGCCAAGCATGGCCGCATAGGCCAACGCGAGGTCGCCGGCATTCCCTGCCATCGGTCCCACCGTATCCAGGCTCTGCGCATACGGCACGCATCCCCGCAGCGATAGCCGGCCCGTGGTCGGACGCAGTCCCCAGATGCCGCAGAACGCGGCCGGCGCGCGGATCGAGCCATTGGTGTCCGAGCCCAGCCCGAACGGCACCACGCCGGCCGCCACCAGCGCCGCGGTGCCCGCCGACGAACCGCCGGTGATGCGCGCCGGGTCGAGCGGGTTGCGCACCGGGCCGCCGATCACGTTCTCGCCGGTGGCGCCGCATGCGTATTCGTCCATCGCCGCCAGCGCGACCGGCACCGCGCCCGCGGCCACCAGCGCCTCGACCGCATCGGCATCGCGCGTCACCGGCGGCTGCTGCGCGCGCGGCGCGGCGCCGGCCAGCGTGGCGTGGCCGCGCACGTCGAGCAGGTTCTTCACCACGAAGGGTACGCCGGCAAGCGCTGGCACCGGCAGGCCGTGGGCGCGCCGGCGGTCCAGCGCCGCCGCCTGCGCCAGCGCCCCGTGCGCCAGCAGCGCCGAGCAGGCATTGAGCGGCGCCGCGGCTGCGGCGCGCTGCAAGGCGTCGCGCACCAGCTCGACGGCAGGGCGCGCGCCGCTGCGCACTTGCGCCGCCATGGCGGCAGCGGCCAGGGAGTCAGCGGTCATGCTGCCCCTCCCTCTTGCGCCAGCGCCTCGCGCAGGCGTGCCACCATCGTTGCCATGCCGGCCAGCAGCGCGGCGGCCTGCTCGCAATCCTGCGGCGCAACCGGTAATTGCAGAGGTGCCGTGGCTTGCGCTACCAGGCGGGCGGGATCATCGCCACATGCTTGCATCATGGTTCAGCTCCGCGATTGCATCAGCTGGCGCGGGATCGCCAGGATCAGCACCGCCGCGGCCAGCATCAGCCCGGCCAGCGCCAGCACGCCCAGCGAGATGCTGCCCGTGCTCTGCTTGATCCCGCCCATCAGCACCGGGCCGATCAGGCCCGCCAGGCTGGCGGCGCTGTTGATCATGGCGATTCCTCCGGCCGCGGCGGTGCCGGCCAGCACGCGGCCCGGCAGGCCCCAGAACATCGACAGGGTCGCCATCAGCCCGGAAATGCCGATGGTCAGGAACACCATCGCCACCACCGTGTTGTGCGGGAACAGCGTGCTGGCCCACATGCCCGCCGCCGCCACCAGCAGCGGCAGCGCGGCGTGCAGGCGGCGCTCGCCGGTGCGCTCGGCGTGCGCCGCGTTGACGTTCATTACCACGCAGGCCACGGCATATGGGATCGCGGTCAGCATGGCAATCTCCAGCGGCGACGACATCCCCGTCGACTGGATGATGGTCGGCAGCCAGAACACCAGTCCGTAGTTGCCGATATTGAAGAGCAGGCAGATCGCCATCAGCATCCACAGGATCGGCGACTTCAGCGCGGCGCTGAAGCGGGTGTTCTTCTTCGCGTTCTCGGTGCTGAGGGTGCGGGTGATGGTGGCGGCTTCGGCCGGCGTGAGCCAGGGCGCGGCCTCCGGCGCTTCCGGCAGCATGCGCAACAGCAGCAGGCCCAGCAGGATGGCTGGCAGCGCCTCGATCAGGAACATCCATTGCCAGCCGTCGAGCCCGTGCAGGTCATGCGTGGCCGACATCAGCGCGCCCGATATCGGCCCGCCCAGCACCATGCCCAGCGGCATTGCCAGGAACAGGATCGACATGATGCGCGACTGGCGGTCGGCCGGGTACCACTTGTTCAGGTACATCACCGCCGCCGGGAAGAAGCCGGCCTCGGTCACGCCCAGCAGGAAGCGCGCCGCGTAGAACTCCACTGGCGTGGTCACGAACATGGTGGCGGCCGATACCAGCCCCCACAGGATCATGATGGCCGCCATGCAACGGCGCATGCCGAAGCGGTAGATCAGCAGGCTGCACGGCACCTGGCACAGCATGTAGCCCCAGAAAAAGATGCCGGCGCCAAGGCCGTAGACCACGTCGCTGAGCCCCAGCGCCTGCTGCATCTGCAGCTTGGCAAAACCGACGTTGACCCGGTCGAGGTAGCTGAAGAAGTAGCACAGCACGATAAACGGCACGATGCGGCGCGTGACCTTGGCGAACGCCGTGTCGGCGGCGTCCGGCAGCGCGCCGGCGTGGGCGGGCGCCTGGGGCATGGCTGGCTTGGCCAGGGACATGATGGTTTTCTCCTCCGTGGACAGGCGCGCGGGGGCCGGCGCCAGGAGCTGCCATCATAGCCGGTCATGAAACAAACGTTCCAGCATGGTTTACACTGAAACAAACGATATTCGCGGAACCAGGTGACGGAAACCTCCCGCCCAAACAAAAAGGGCGGCAATGCCGCCCTTCAATGACCCGGCCGCTGCCCGGCCAGCCTGCTACAAGCCCTATCCGGGCGTAACGTCCTGCGACGCCCCCACCATGGTCAGCGCGTTGCCGTGCTCGTCCAGCGTGACCTCGCCTTCTTCATGGATGTCGCGCAGGCTGCCGTCCGGCAGCTGGATCCGGTAGTCGACCCGATACGGCGCCTTGTCGACGATGGCGGCGCGGATCGCGGCCTGCACGCGCGGGCGGTCGGCCTCGACGATCGATGCCAGGTAGCGCTCCATGGTCACCTTGAACGCCTGCGGGGCCCAGCCGAAGATGCGGTAGGCCTCGTCGGTCCAGGCGCAGTCGTCGGTCTGGATGTTCCAGTACCAGCCGCCCAGGTGCGCAATCTGCTGCGCCTTGGCCAGCAGCGCCTCGCTCTGGCGCAGCGCGGCCTCGGCGCGGCGACGCTCGGTAATGTCAAGGCTGACGCCGATCATCTTGACCGGGCGCTGGTCGAAATCGCGCACCAGCGTGGCCCGCGACGAAATCCAGCGCGTGTTGTCCTCATGCACCACGCGGAATTCCCACTCGTGCATCTCCTGCGCACCCAGCGTGCGGGTCAGCACTTCCTTCAGCCGCGCCACGTCGCCGGGATGCACGCAGGCCCAGAAGTCATCCATGTTGCGGATATGGCGGCCGAACAGCGAGACATCGTTGGACGAATAGGTCAGGCCATCGGTCAGCACGTTCCATTCCCAGGTGACGATGCCCGAGACCTCCTGCGCAAACTTCATCCGCGCCTCGCTTTCCATGATCTCGGCGAGGTGCTTCTGGCGCAGTTCCTTGATGTGCGGGTCGGACGCGGTGCTGGCCTCGAGGTCGGCAACGGCCTGCTCGCCGTAGCGCAGCCACAGCCAGTTGACGCCCAGGTAGCGGGCCAGCGCGAGCAGGCGCTCGTATTCGATCTCGCCGCCGCGCGTCCACTTGTGCACGGCCGACGGCGATACCGACAACGCCTCCGCCACCTGCTTGAGCATGATCCTTTTGCCTTCCAGCACCCCCTTCAGGCGCGTGGCAAAAGTGTCTTCGGTCATGGGCGCTCCTCCGCTTTTTTTCAACCGATGGTGAATTGAGTAACTCGAACCTTACACCATCCCCCGTTATTTGCGCGAACTCATAGCCATCATCAATTTATATCAGCGAAACCATCGCTTTTTTCAATTGCAACAACCGGCCTGACCTCACTAGACTCCATCTCACATTACTATTGGTGATTTAATTTACTTATAGTGAATCGACAAGGCACCGAGACCAACGAGGAGACACCCCATGCAAGAGACCGCCGCCCCCGTCTGCAGCACCACGCCGCCGCTCGCCTACACGCTGCCGGCCCACTACTACACGTCGCAGGAGGTCTTCGAGCAGGAAAAGAAGACCATCTTCGCGCGCAGCTGGGTGTGCGTGATGCACAAGAGCCAGGTGGCCGAGAACAACCAGTACGCCACCGCCCAGGTAGCGGGCGAGAACATCTTCGTGGTGCGCGGCCGCGACGGCGTGCTGCGCGCCTTCTACAACGTCTGCCCGCACCGTGCGCATGAACTGTTCGCCGACGGCGCCGGCAAGGCGAAGAACGTGATCACCTGCCCGTATCACGCCTGGTCGTTCGGCCTGGACGGCAAGCTGATCCACGTGCGCAACGCCGAAAACGTGCCGGGCTTCTGCAAGGACAACGCCGGGCTGACGCCGGTGCGCGTGGAAGAGTTCTGCGGCCTGGTGTTCGTCAACCTGGACATGGACGCGAAGCCGCTGGCCGAACTGGCAGGCAGCCTCAACGACGAGATCCGCGCGCGCTGCCCCGATGTCGACAAGCTGGTGCCGGCGCACAAGCTCACCTACGAGATGAAGGCCAACTGGAAGGTTGTAGTCGACAACTACCTGGAATGCCTGCACTGCCAGACCGCGCACCCGGCGCTGGTGGAGTCGATCAGGATGGAGACCTACAAGCATGAAGTGCGCGGCCTCTACACCAGCCAGGTCGGGCAGACCCGCTCGGGCAGCGACGCCTTCACCTATGACAGCGACGCCCCCAACACCGACTTCGCCGCGTACTGGCTGTGGCCCAACGTGACGCTGAACGTGCTGCCGGGCGATGGCAACTACGGCGTCTTCTACATGTTCCCGGTGGATGCCGACACCACCATCCAGCACTTCGAGTTCTACTTCCGCGACAGCACGCCCACGGCCGAGCAGGAACAGCTGATCGAGTACTACAAGAACGTGCTCAAGCCCGAAGACCTGAGCATCGTCGAATCGGTGCAGCGCGGCCTGAAGTCGCGCGGCTACCGCAACGGGCAGGGCCCGCTGCTGGTCACCGACGACAAGACCTCGGCCATTGGCGAGCACGGCGTGCAGCACTTCCAGCAGATGGTGCTCGACGCCCTGGCCGCCTGAAACCACCAGATCAACCGGAACCGCAGCAATGATCCAGACCCAGCTCTATATCGACGGCCAGTGGCAGTCGCCCATCGACCAAGGCACGCGCGCCATCGTCAGCCCGGCCGACGAAGCGGTGATCGCCCAGGCCGCCGAAGCCACCCGCGCCGACGCGCGCCTGGCCATCGCGGCCGCGCGCCGCGCCTTTGACGGCCCGTGGCGCCAGACCACGATCCGCGACCGCGCCAGGCTGCTGAACAAGATTGCCGAACTGATCGACCGCGATGCCGAAAAGCTCGCCCACCTCGAATCGCTCAACACCGGCAAGACCCTGACCGAAAGCCGCACCGACATGGGCGATATCGCGGCCACCTTCCGCTACTTTGCCGGGCTGGTGGCATCGGAATCGGGCGCCGTCAACGAAGCGCCGCACCACGTGATCAGCCGCACGCTGCGTGAGCCGGTCGGCGTGTGCGGCCTGATCACGCCGTGGAACTACCCGCTGCTGCAGGCCGCGTGGAAGATCGCGCCGGCGCTGGGCGCGGGCAACACCGTGGTGATCAAGCCGAGCAACCTGACGCCGCTGACCACGCACCACTTCACGCAGCTGGTGGCCGAGCTGGACCTGCCGCCGGGCGTGTTCAACCTGGTGACCGGTGGCGCGGAGGTGGGCGCGGAACTGGCCGAAAGCGTGGACGTGGACCTGGTGTCCTTCACCGGCGGCGCGTTTGCCGGCGAGAGCATCATGAAGGCCGCCACCGGCAACTTCAAGCGCATCGGCCTGGAGCTGGGCGGCAAGAACCCGAACATCGTCTTTGCCGACGCCGACCTGGATGCCGCGGTCGACTACGCGCTCAACGCCGCGTTCTTCCACGCCGGACAGGTCTGCTCCGCGGGCTCGCGCCTGATGGTCGAGGACAGCATCTATGATGCATTCATCGGCCGGCTGGCCGAACGCCTGCCGCGCATCGTGATCGGCAACGGCTTCCATGGCGAAACCCAGATGGGCCCGGTGCAGTCGGCGCAACAACACGAGAAGATCCTCGGCATGGTGCAGGCCGGCATCGCCGAGGGCGCGCGCCTGGTCCACGGCGGCAAGCGGCCGGCGGGCGACGTGTTCAAGAAGGGCTACTGGCTGGAACCGACGCTGCTGGCCGACGTGACGGCAGAGATGAAGATTGCGAAGGAGGAGATTTTCGGGCCGGTGATCACCGCCGAGCGCTTCCGCTCAGAGGAAGAAGCGCTGCGTGCCGCCAACGACACGCCGTATGGCCTGGCCGCCGCGGTCTGGACCCGCGACCTGGACAAGGCCAACCGCATGTCGCGCGCGCTGCGCTTCGGCACGGTGTGGGTCAACGACTACCACCCGTACTTCCCGGAAGCGCCGTGGGGCGGCTACAAGGCGAGCGGCATCGGCCGCGAGCTGGCCCGCATCGGCCTGGACGAGTACACCGAGCTCAAGCACAGCTATATCAACCTCGCCCCGAAGGCGATGGGCTGGTTCGGCGCCTGAGCGCAGCTGACTTCGCAATCGCGTGCGCGGTGGCACCGCCCCCGGGGCTGCCACGCACGGCGTCACGCAAACAAGGAGATTGCACCATGCAGGCAATCCATGAATACGACTACATCATCGTCGGCGCGGGCTCGGCCGGCTGCGTGCTGGCGGCGCGGCTGACCGAGGATGCCGATGTCTCGGTGCTGCTGCTGGAGGCAGGCGGCCCCGACTGGCGCCTGGACTGGCGCACGCAGATGCCGGCGGCGCTGGCGTATCCGCTGCAGGGCACCACCTACAACTGGGCCTATGTCACCGAGCCCGAGCCGCATATGAACAACCGGCGCATGACGCAGGGCCGCGGCAAGGGCCTGGGCGGCTCGTCGCTGATCAATGGCATGTGCTATATCCGCGGCAATGCGATGGACTACGACGGCTGGGCGCAGAACCCGTCGCTGCAAGACTGGAGCTACGCCGACTGCCTGCCCTACTTCCGCAAGGCCGAGACCTACGACAAGGGTGCCAACGACTACCACGGCGGCAACGGCCCGCTGCAGGTGACCACGCCCAAGGCCGGCATCAGCCCGCTGTTCGACGCCTTTATCCGGGCCGGCGAGCAGGCAGGCTACGGCCGCACCGATGACCTCAACGGCTTCCGGCAGGAAGGCTTCGGCCCGATGGACCGCACCACCACCGCGGGCGGGCGCCGCTGCAGCACCTCGCTGGCCTACCTCGACCAGGCCCGCGAACGTCCCAACCTGACCGTGCATACGCGTGCGCTGGCCGACCGCATCCTGTTCGCCGGACCGCGCGCCATCGGCGTGTCGTACCTGCAGGGCGACCACGTGCGCGAAGCCCGCGCGCGCCGCGAGGTGATCGTCAGCAACGGCGCGATCGCATCGCCGCAGCTGCTGTTGCGCTCCGGCGTTGGCAATGCCGACGAACTGCGCGCGTTCGGCATCGACACGGTAGCCGACCTGAGGGGCGTGGGCGAGAACCTGCAAGACCACCTGGAGATGTACCTGCAGTACGAATGCACCAGGCCGGTCTCGCTGTATCCGGCGCTGCAGTGGTGGAACAAGCCGGCGATCGGCATCGAGTGGTACCTGCGCGGCACCGGCACGGCGGCCTCCAACCACTTCGAGGCCGGCGGCTTTATCCGCAGCAGCGACGAGTTCGCCTGGCCCAACCTGCAGTACCACTTCATCCCGCTGGCAATGAACTACGACGGCAGCAACCCGGTGAAGTCGCACGGCTTCCAGTGCCACGTGGGCTCGATGCGCTCGCCCAGCACCGGCTTCGTCAAGCTGGCCAGCCGCGACCCGCGCGTCAAGCCGCGGCTGCTGTTCAACTACATGGCGCACGAGGTGGACTGGCGCGAGTTTCGCGCCGCGGTGCGGCTGACGCGCGAGATCATCGGCCAGCAGGCGATGGACCAGTTCCGCGGCCGCGAGATCAAGCCCGGCATGATGGTGCAGAGCGATGCCGAGATCGACGCCTTCGTGCGCGACCATGCCGAGACCGCGCTGCACCCGTCCTGCACCTGCAAGATGGGCGACGCCTCCGACCCGATGGCGGTGGTCGACCACCAGGGCCGCGTACATGGCTTGTCTGGCCTGCGCGTGGTCGATGCGTCGATCATGCCGAAGATCGTCACCGGCAACCTGAACGCGCCCACCATCATGATGGCCGAGAAGCTGGCCGACGTGATCCGCGGCCGCGCGCCACTGCAGCGCTCGACGGCGCCTTACTACAAGGCCGCGCCCGCGCGCATGCAGACGGTGGCGGAGCGCGCGCAGCCGCCTGCCACGCGCATGCCCCTGCCAATGCCCGCCTGATCCCAGCGGCGCGGCGCGCGGGCCTTGCGCCCGAAACCTGACCGCGGCACCTGTGCTGCCGGGACCAGCGTCCCGGCGGGCAGCGTGCGCCCGGTCGGACGCGTCGCGCCTCCCCATCACCAAAGCCGGCGACCCATAAACAAATCCAGACCGGCTGCAAGGAGGAGACAACTTCCATGCTGCGCAAATGCTTTCCCGCAAGACGGGCCCTGCAAGGTGCCCTGCCCCTGTTGCTGTGCCAGGCGCTGCCCGCGCTGGCGCAGGCCGATGGCGACACCACGCTGGCGGTCGCGCCGGTGCCGCAAGTCACCGCTACCATGCCGCCGGCTGAAGCCGCCACGGCGACGTCGCCATGGAGCGCCAACATGACGCTGGCCTCGCAGTACGTCTCGCGGGGCTTTCGCCAGACCTGGGGAAAACCTGCCGTGCAGGGCGGCATCGACTACGCCCACCCCAGCGGCTTTTCCGCCGGCACCTGGATGTCGAGCATTAGCGACAAGTTCATCGAGGGCGGCACGGTCGAATGGGACCTGTATGCCGGCTATACCGGCAGCGTCGGCGACTTTGTCTACGCCGGACAGGTCTACTACTACCTCTACCCGGGCGCGAAGCTGCAATACGCGCAGACCAAGTACAACTACGGCGAGGCGGTCGCGTCGCTGACGTACAAGTGGTTCAACGTCAAGTACTGGCTGACGTATACCCCCGACTACTTCGGCTACAACAGCGCCTCGCTGCTGTCCGGCAACAACCTGCACAGCCGCGGCTCCGGCTACCTGGACATCAACGGCACCTTCGACCTGGGCCACGGTGTCACGCTGCTGCTGCACTACGGCCAGGAGCGCGTGCGCAACTTTGCCGCCTACAACTTCCGCGACGTGCGCGTGGCGCTGTCCAAGGCCTTCGAGGGTGGCTGGACCGTGACCGGCGCCTATACCCGCGGCTGGGGCCGCACCGACGTCTACGACAAATACACCACCGGCGCGCTGGATTCCTCCGGCAACCCGTCCGTTTCCAATCCGCTGAAAAGCACGTTCCTGGTCTCGGTGACCAAGACGTTCTGACGGCGCTTATCCACCGCTGTACCACTGCCTTACGAAGCACACCACCATGGCCTCCCTGGGTCTTACCGACGCGACCGGTCTTGTCGGCGTTGCCGCCTACGTTACCGCGCACTTCGCCGTGCAGGTCCTGCACAAATCCCCGACCGGCCGGCTGGCCGTCGTCCTCAACGTGATCGGGCCGAGCTGCATCCTGATCTCGCTGGCCGGCGCCTTCAACCTGGCGTCGTTCCTGACCCAGTGCTTCTGGCTGGTCCTGACATTGCTGGGCTGGTGGCGCCATCGCCGGGCCGGACGCGCCGGACGCGCGATGGTGGAAACGCTGGGCGCTCCGCGCCCCGGACAGCCGGTGCAGCAGTAGCAAAAGGGACGGCCGGGCACTCTGCAACGCGATACAAAACTTCCGTTGCCTTGCTGCCGTGCCCTTCCTATACTCATCAAAACACCATAGGTAATCTAATTTACTTTTGGTAAATCAACAGACCGGGATGCCAGGCGCCCTGCGAATCGGGCAACTGGCAACCCGGGATGACAACAGGAGACAACCATGAGAAACGCCCCCAGAATCCCCGCCAGACATTCCCGACCGTCGTAATCCCGGCAGGCAGTACCGCAACGTACCCACCCAGACCGCAGACGGCAGACCGTGACGGAGCCTAGCTCCCGCAACACGGCGACCCGGGAAGCAAGGAGACATCGTGTATTCACAGAAAGACGTGCTGTCGCTCGGCGCGCAGGCGCCGCTCGCCCCCGCGCAGCAACCCCAGCAGCAAACCCAGCAACCCACCGCATCGCACGAACTGCAGCGCAGCCTGACCTGGAAGGACGCCTTCTGGGTCACCAGCGGCGTGCCGGCGGGCGTGCTCTTCACCATCGGCGGCGTGTCCGCCACCATTGGCAACCCGGCCTGGGTGATCTGGATCCTCGCCATCCTGGTCGGCTTTGCCCAGTGCTTCGTCTACGCCGAGATCTCGGGCCTGTATCCGCACAAGTCGGGCGGCGCGTCGGTGTACGGCGCGATGGGCTGGGTCCGCTACAGCAAGTTCGTCGCCCCGGTCTCGGTCTGGTGCAACTGGGTGGCGTGGTCGCCGATGCTCGCGCTAGGCACCAGCCTGGCGGCCGGCTATATGCTGAGCGCGCTGTTCCCGGCCGATTCCGTCATCAACACCTGGCAGCTGACGCTGGTGGACCTGGGCTTCGTCAGCAAGGGCCTGACGCTGCGGGTGAATTCCACCTTCCTGCTCGCCACCGCGTTCCTGCTGATCACCTTCAAGCTGCAGCACAGCGGCGCTTCCGCGGCCGCGACCACGCAGCGCATCCTGGGAATCGCCTCGCTGACGCCGTTGGTGGTGATCGCGCTGGTGCCGCTGTTCACCGGCGACATGCCTTCGACCAGCTTCTTCCCCTTGCTGCCGCTGACGCATGACGCTTCCGGCGCCGCGGTGCTGGGCGGCTGGAACGCCGCCGGCATCAGCACGGCGATGGGCGCGATGTTCCTGGCGTGCTGGTCGACCTTCGGCTTCGAGACCGCGGTGTGCTATACGCGCGAGTTCAAGGACCCGCAGAAGGACACCTTCAAGGCGATCTTCTGGTCCGGCGTGCTGTGCCTGTTCATGTTCATCGCGGTGCCGATCGCCTTCCAGGGCTCGCTCGGGCTGCAGGGCATGCTGGCGCCCGACATCATCGACGGCTCCGGCGTGGGCGCGGCAATGGCCAGGTTCGTCGGCGGCGGTGCGGTGGTGTTCAACGTGATCGTGGTGATGCTGGTGCTGGCGATCCTGCTGATCGTGATGACCTCGATGATGGGTTCGTCGCGCACGCTGTACCAGGCCTCGGTCGACGGCTGGCTGCCGCGCTACCTCTCGCACGTGAACGAGCACGGCTCGCCCACGCGCGCGATGTGGACCGACCTGCTGTTCAACCTGTTCCTGCTGCTGATGTCGAACTACATGGCAGTGCTGTCGATCTCCAACGTCTGCTACATGATCTTCGTGTTCCTGAACCTGCAGTCGGGCTGGATCCACCGCATGGACCGCCCCGACTGGCCGCGCCCGTACAAGTGCAAGAACTGGCTGCTGGCGCTGGGCGCGTTCCTGGGCTTCTTCGACCTGGCCTTCGTCGGCGCCGGCGCCAACTTCCAGGGCGAACACACGCTGCGCAACGGCCTGATCGCCGCGCTGCTGATCGTGCCGGTCTTTATCTACCGCCATTACATCCAGGACAAGGGCCGCTTCCCCGAATCGATGCGCCGCGACATGGAACTGCCCAACGCGCGCGCCGGCGTGCTGCCCTATGTGGCGCTGGTCGTCGGCGGACTGGTGGTGTGGATTGCCGGCAGGCTGACGGTCATTACCTGATCGCCCCGGGCGGGCCGGCGCCATGCCGGTCCGCCTTCCCTCCCGCATTTCCCGCGTCTCCCGCAATCCCTGAATTCCGAGGTACCGCCATGACTGACACGCTCCGCGTACGCGTCGGCCGCGTCGAGCCGCTGGCCGCCGGCATCAAGCGCTTCACCCTGCAACCCTGCGACGGCGGCGCGCTGCCCGCCTTCGACAGCGGCAGCCACGTCGTCGTCCACATGGACGGCGGCCGGCTGCGCAACGCCTATTCGCTCACCAGCACGCTCGGCGAGCCCGGCCACTACCAGATCGCCGTGCGGCTGGAAGAAGCCTCGCGCGGCGGCTCGCGCTTCATGCACGAGCAGGTGCGCGAAGGCGACGAACTGCGCATCGGCGCGCCCGGCAACCTGTTCAGCCTGGACCACGCCGCCGGCCGCCACCTGCTGATCGCCGGCGGCATCGGCATCACGCCATTCATGACGCATATCCAGGCGCTGGCCGCGCGCGGTGCCGACTTCGACCTGCACTACTGCTTCCGCAATGCCCAGTCCGCCGCCTTCCTCGACGTCCTGCCCGCCACCTTGCAGCCGGGCCAGCTGCGCCTGTATGAAAGCGACAGCGGCACCCTGCTCGACATCGCCGCGCTGATCGCCGCACAGCCGGACGACACCCACGTCTACGTGTGCGGCCCGGCCCCGCTCAACGACGCCGTGGTCAACGCCGCGCGCGCCGCCGGCTGGGACGCCGGCCGCATTCACTTCGAGCAGTTCCGCAATGAAGTGGACGCCACCGGCGGCGCCTTCGAGGCCGTGCTGAACAAGAGCGGGCTGACGCTGCAGGTGGGCGCCGACGAATCGCTGCTGCGCGCGATCGAGAAGGCCGGGATCAAGGTGGACTGCATGTGCCGCGAGGGCATCTGCGGCTCCTGCGAGACCGCCATCCTGGAGGGCGAAGCGGACCATCGTGACCAGTACTTGTCCGATGCGGAGAAGGCGGCGCAGAAGACGATGATGCTGTGCGTGTCGCGCTGCAGGGGACAGCGGCTGGTGCTGGATCTGTGACCCAGCCGCAGGCTTACGCCGGCAACGCAGTCCTGCGGTGGGCCAGCGCGTCGCAGGCGGCGCGCGCATCGGCCACCAGCCTCGCCACGATCCGGCCGGCGGGTTCGATCGCATCCGCGAAGCCCCCCGCCGGGCCGAGCGACACAATTCCCGCATCGACCTCGCCGTCCAGATAGACACGCTGCCGTGTGCGCGACGACAGGATCAGGTCGCCGAAGGCCGCGTGATTGCGCGCCCCTTGCGCCTCGAGGCGCTGCACCGCGCGGGCGCTGTCGTTGGCGAGCACGCGCCAGGTATCGCCAAGACTGCCGAGGATGGTGGTCGAGCAATGCTCGTCCGACGCGATGATGCGTTGCTTCAGCGCATCGTGCGCGGCGATTTCGCTGGCGACCATGAAGCGGCTGCCCATCACCACGCCATCGGCTCCCAATGCCAGCGCGGCGGCGATCTGCCGGCCGCTGCCGATGCCGCCGCCGATCACCAGCGGCAGCTCCAGCCGCTCCAGCGCAAAGGCGCCATTGACGAAGGCCGACAGCTGGTTGGCGCCCGGATGGCCGCCCTCCTCCAGCCCGACCAGCGCCACCGCGTCGACGCCCAGCCGCTGCGCCGTCACCGCATGGCGCACGCTCGGGCACTTGTGGACCAGGATGCCGCCGCAGTCATGGATGGGGCCGACCAGCGCCTCGGGCGAACTGCCGGCGCTCTCGAACAGGCGCACGCCCTCTTCGAAGGCGATGCGGATCCGGCACCAGCCGGTTGAAGCCCTCGCGCCGGGAAATCGTCAGGTTGACGCCGAAGGGTTGCCCGCCGGTCAGCGCGCGGCAGCGGCGCAGGTCGGCGCGGTAGTCGTCCAGCGATTCGAACGAGCGCGCCGTGATGAAGCCCATGGCGCCGGCATTGACCACCGCGGCCACCACACCGGAGGTGCCGAGGTGGTGCATGCCGCCGAGCAGGATGGGATAGCGGATGCCCAGCAGTGTGGTCAGCCGGGTCTGGAGCACGGGGTCCGGCGCCGAGCCGATTGCGCGGGTGTCCATGGCGTCAGGCCGCGGCCAGCAGGTCAGTGGTGTCGTGCTGCGCGGCCTTGTACTGTGCCGACAACTCGTCCACCAGCCCGGCCACGTCCCGCACCGCGTCGACTCCCGACACCGAATGGCCCGCGCTCCAGACATCGACCCAGCGGCGCGGCGCGCGCCCGCCGTTGTGGTGCTCGCTATACAGCTCCGCGGCCCGCTGCGGCGTGATGGGGCCGGCCAGCGCCTTGGGATCGAGGCCGGCGGCAACGACTGACGGGCGCAGCATATTGGTGTCCAGGCCGGTGAAGGCCTGCGTCAGCATGACGTCGTCGAGCGAACTGTCGACCAGCATCTGGCGATACGCATCGCTGGCCATGCTCTCGGGCGTGGCGATAAAGCGCGTGCCCATGCAGCCGAGGTCGCAGCCCAGCACGCGCGCCGCCCACAGCGCGGCGCCGTCGGAAATGCCGCCGGACAGCACCAGCGGGCCGTCGAACATCTGGCGCACCGCGCGCACGAAGGCAAAGGTATTGAGCCAGCCGGTCTGGCCGCCGGCACCGGCGGTGAGCAGCACCAGCCCGTCGGCGCCCGCCTGCAGCGCCTTCTCGGCATGGCGCAGCGTGGCCACGTCGGCCAGCACCATGCAGCCGACGTCGTGCAGCGGCTTGACCACCGCGGCCGGCGAGCCGACGCTGGCGATCACCATCTCGACCTTGTGCCGGACCAGTACCGCCACGTCCTCGGCCAGCATCTCCGGCTTGCGGCGCATGATCAGGTTCGGGCAGGCCGGCGCGGTCGGGCCATGGACCGCGGCGCAGTCCGCGGCGACCCGCGTCAGCCATGCATCCAGTTCCTCGGCCGAGCGCGCGTTGACGGTGGGGAAGGATCCGATCACGCCGCTGCGGCAGGCGGCCGAGACCAGGTCGGGACCGGAAACGCGCAGCATGGGCGCGGCGATCAGGGGCAGCCGCAAGCGGCTGGCGAGTGAGGCGGGCAAGGTCATGGCAAGGGATTCCAGGAGATTCAGTCGGGTGGCATCGGTGCCGGTGCGGCAGCATCCGGGGCATCCGGGGCATCCGGGGCATCCGGGGCAGCGGCGCCGGCAGGCGCCGCCGGCGCGGCGATGCCCTGCCGGAAGATGCGGATCAGCATTTCGCCCAGCGCGGGCAGGTCCACGTGTTCGGGATCGATCAGCGACTGCGCCGTCACGCCGCGCAGCGTGCCCAGCAGGATCAGGCCGAACATCTCCGGATCGACGTCGCTGGCGATCTCGCCGCGCGCGATGCCGATGCGCACCTGAGCGGCGAACGCCGCGACACTCTCGGCATTGATGGGCCGCGCCATCTGCTGCAGCTCGGGCATCGACGAGAACGATTCCCCCCACAGGATGTGCAGCGCCCGCGACGGCACCGGGTCCGCGCCGGCCATGCCGACATAGGCGCGCACGGTGGCCTCGAGGTTGGTCAGCCCCGGCCGCACGCGGACCGGACTGTGCTCGCGCGACCACTGCGCGAAGCGGCGCCGGAACCGGTCGACGATGAACTGGTAGACCTGTAGCAGCAGCCGCGTCTTGCTCTTGAAGTAGTAATTGGGCAGCGAGTGGCTGTAGCCGGCCTCGCGTCCCACGTCCACCAGCGACAGCCGCGACGCGCCGTTCCTGGCGATCAGCTGGATCGCGACGTTGATCATCCGGCTGATGGCGGCCTCGCGCAGCTCGGCGTTGGTCTTGCTTTCGGCATCGGCGGCGGGTGCGGCGGACTCGGACTGCAAACTCATGGCGACTCTCTGAATGACTTGCGGCGCTGCCCGGGGTCATGACAACGGCAGCGGGTGATGACAGGCAACGGCGTGCCCGGGCGCGTCCGCGCAGGCCTGCAGCGCGGGGGCCTCGCGCGCGCAGCGCTCGCTGGCGCGGGCGCAGCGCGTGCGGAAGCGGCAGCCGGACGGCACGTCCAGCGGCGACGGCGTCTCGCCGTGGGCCAGCGCCGGCCGCAGCAGGCGGCGGGCAGGGTCCGGCGACGGCACCGAGGCCAGCAGCGTGGCAGTGTACGGATGGCGCGGCGCGCGGTAAAGCGAGCCCGCCGGCGCCAGTTCGCACACCTTGCCAAGATACATCACCATGACCCGGTCGCTGACGCTGCGCACCACGCCCAGGTCATGCGAGATAAACAGCAGGGTCAGGCCATGGGCCGCCTTGGCGTCTTCCAGCAGGTTCAGCACCTGCGCCTGGACCGAGACATCGAGCGCCGAGACCGGTTCATCGCATACCAGCAGCTGCGGGCGCAGCACCAGCGCGCGCGCGATGCTGACGCGCTGGCACTGGCCGCCGGACAGCTCCCACGGCCGGCGCTTGCCGACCACGTTGGCGTCCAGCCCCACGTCCGCGAGCGCCTGCGCGGCGCGGGCGCGGCGCTCGGCGGCGCTGCCCTCGCCCGCCACCACCAGCGGCATCTGCACGATGTCGAGGATGCGTTGGCCGGGGTTGAGCGAGGACATCGGGTCCTGGAACACCATCTGCATGCGCCGCCGCAGCGCGCGCAAGGCGGCGCCGCGTGCCTGGGCCAGCGGCACGCCGTCGAAATCGACCGAGCCGGACTGCGGCGCCGGCAGTGCCATCAGCGCGCGCGCCAGCGTCGATTTGCCAGAGCCGGACTCGCCCACCACGCCGAGCGTTTCGCCGCGGCGCAGGTCGAAGGAGACGTCGGAGAGCGCCTGCACGCGGCGGCCGCCCCTGGCATGGTAGGTCTGCACCAGGTTGCGGGCGCGCAGCAGCGTGGCGGTGTCCTGCACCGGGGTAGGAAGTCGGGCGGTCACGTCAGGTTCTCCTGCACAGGATGCCAACAGGCATAGAAATGGCCACCGCCGGCGGGCATGGCGGCCGGGACGGCGCTGTCGCATTGCCCGGCGCGGGCAGCGCAGCGCGGCGCAAAGCGGCAGCCGGCCGGCGGCGCGCTCAGGTCAGGCGGCTGGCCCGGGATGGCCGGCAGGCGCGCATGCGGTTCGGCGTCGGCGCGCGGCACCGACTGCAGCAGCGCGTGCGTATAGCGCATGCGCGGGCGCTGCAGCACGTCGGCGACGCTGCCCTGCTCCACCATGCGGCCGGCGTACATCACGGCGACGTCGTCGCACATTTCGGCGACCACGCCAAGGTTGTGCGTGATCAGCAGCATCGCCATGGCGTGGCGCTCCTGCAGGCGGCGCAGCAGGTCCAGGATCTGCGCCTGCACGGTGACATCGAGCGCGGTGGTGGGCTCGTCGGCGATCAGCAGGCGCGGGGTGCAGGCCAGCGCGATCGCGATCACCACGCGCTGGCGCATGCCGCCCGACAGGCGGTGCGCGTACTCGCCGGCACGCTGGCGCGGATCGGCAATGCCGACGTCCGCCAGCAGCTCCACCGCCCGCTCGCGCGCGGCGCGCGCCGACAGGTCGGTGTGCTGGCGCAGCACCTGCTCGAGCTGGCGGCCGATGGTCAGCACCGGGTTGAGCGAGGTGAGCGGGTCCTGGAAGATCATGGCGATCTCCTTGCCGCGCACGCCGCGCATGTCGCGCTCGCCGAGCTGGCGCAGGTCGCGCCCGTTGAAATCGATGCGCCCGGCGGGGGTGCGGGCCACGCCCGCGGGCAGCAGGCCGATCAGGCTGCGCGCCAGCACCGACTTGCCCGAGCCCGATTCGCCGACCACGCCGAGGGTCTTGCCGGCGTCGAGCGTGAACGAGACCCCGTCGACGGCGCGCAGCAGGCCTTGCGGCAGCACGAATTCCGTCCTGAGGTCGGTGACCGCGAGCAGCGGCTGGCCGGCGGACTTAGTGTGAGATGCGGCGGATGTCATCATGCGGCCCTCGCCCTGCCGTCGAGACGGCGCTGGAGTTCTTCGCCCACCTGGTTCAGGGCGAAAATCGTCAGGAACAGCATGCCGGCCGGGAAAAACACCGCATGCGGCCCTTCCACCACGCGCGACTGCTCGCTCGCCATCATCGAGCCCAGCGACGGTGCCGGCGGCGGCACGCCCAGCCCGAGAAAGCTGAGCGCGGCCTCGGCCAGCGCGCCGATCGCAACCAGCAGCAGGCTGTAGGCCAGCAGCGCCGGCACCAGGTTGGGCAGCAGCTCGCGCACGATCAGCCGGGCGTGTCCCATGCCGGCCGCGCGCGCGGCGGTGACGAACTGCTGCTCGCCAAGCCGCAGCGTGTTGGCGCGCGCGATGCGGATTACCGCCGGCACGAACACGATGCCGAGCGCCACCACCACCTTCACCAGCGGCGGCCCGGGATAGGCCACCATGGCAATCACCAGCACCAGCGGCGGAAACGCCAGCATCACGTTCGACAGCATCAGGATGGCGCGCTCGACCCAGCCGCGGAAATAGCCCGCGCAGACGCCCAGCGTGCCGCCGACCAGCAGCGCCAGCGTCACCGAGCCCAGGCTGACCACCGCGGTGATGCGGAAGCCGTACAGCGTGCGCGCCAGCACGTCGCGGCCGAGCGAGTCGGCGCCGAACCAGCGGGTGGCGTCGGGCGGGGCCAGCATGTCGGCCAGGTGCAGGCGCATCGGGTCGCGCAGCGGCAGCCAGTCGGCCAGCAGCGTGGCGCCGGCCACCAGCACCAGCCAGGCCACCGAGAACAGGTAGAGCTTCGGGGATAGTCGCATGGGTCAGCCTTCGGCATCGCGAAGCAGACGGGGATCGACCAGGGCGTAGGCCAGGTCCGTCAGCAGGTTGACGAGAATGAACAGGATCGCGACGAAGAGCACGATGCCCTGCGTCATCAGGTACTCCTGCTGGTAGATCGACTCCACCAGCAATTGCCCCACGCCCGGCAGCGCGAACAGCGTCTCGATGACGATGGCGCCGCCCATCAGCCGGCCCATGTTCACGCCGACCACGGTGATCAGGTTGAGCGACGACGGCCGCAGCGCGTTCTCGAACAGGATCCGCCAGGTGGGCAGGCCCATGCCGCGCGCCAGCGCGATGTAGTTCTGCTGCAGCGTGCCGACCATCTCGCTGCGCAGCAGGCGCAGGTACACCGGCACTTCGATCAGGGCCAGCGACAGCACCGGCATCACCATGCTCTCGAGGTTGCCGGTGATGCTTTCCGACAGGCTGACGTAGCCGGTGGCCGGCAGCCATTGCAGCCGCAGCGCCAGCACGTAGACCAACCCCAGCGCCAGCACGAAGGCCGGCGTCGACAACAGCGCCAGGCAGCCGGCCAGCACGCCATGGTCCAGCTTGCTGCCGCGGCGGTAGGCGCTGAGGATGCCCAGCGGCACCGCCAGCCCGAGCGCGACCACCTGCGTCAGCAGCACCAGCTCGATCGTTACCGGCAGGCGCGACAGGATCACGTCGAGTGTCGCCTCGCCGGAATGGATGGCGTGGCCGAGGTCGCCGTGCAGCACGTCCCACAGCCAAATCAGGTAGCGCAGCGGCAGCGGCCGGTCCAGCCCCAGCTCCAGCCGCAGTGCGGCGACGCGCTCGGGCGTGGCGGCGTCGCCCAGGATGATCAGGGCGATATCGCCCGGCAGCAGCGCCACCAGGAGGAAGCTCACCATGGACACGGCAACCAGGGTGGCCGCCACCGTCAGTGCGCCGGTCAGCAAGCGTTTGAGTTTCATCGTGCATGGCCTCCCGTTTCGCGCCAGATGCCGCCGAAGCGCACCAGCCCGTCCGGCACCACGGTGATACCGTGCACGGTCTTGCGCGCGGCGATGGTGTCGCTCACGTTGTAGAGAAAGGCGTAGGGCATGACCTCGGTGGCCAGCACGCGGGCGAAGTCGCTGTAGATCGCGGCGCGGCGCGCCGGGTCGCTGGTGCGCATGCCGTCCTCCAGCAGGCGGTCGACGCGGGCGTTGCGGTAGCCGCCGTAGTTGCTGCTCGGCTTGACCGGCGCGAAGCGCGAGTGGAAGAAGATAAAGGCATTGGAATGCGGGTCGGCCCGGCCGGTGAAGCGGAAGATGCTCGCCTCGAACTGATGCGAGGTCATGTTCTGCACCAGCCGGTTCTGGTCGAACGGCACCAGCTCCACCTTGATGCCGGCCTCCTCCCACATCTGCTGCAGCGCCTGCGCCAGGTTGCGGGTGTCGGGGCTGTTGTTGAACTGCAGCGTGAACGACACCGGCTTGCCGTAGTCGGCCAGCAGCGCCCGGGCCCGCGCCAGGTCGTACTTCGGGTAGACCTCGGTCGGCTGCGTGATGCCGGCCACGCCCTTGCCGAAGGGGCTGTAGGCCAGGCTGGGCACGCCGAAGCCGAGCGTGCGCGCCAGCAACGGGCGATCGATGGCGTGGGCCACCGCCTTGCGCACGCGCAGGTCGTCCAGCGGCGGCTGGTTGAAGTTGAAGTAGATGCCCTCGGTGCCGAAGCCGTCGGGGTAGTACAGCGCCACGCGCTTGTCGGCGCGGATGGTGTAGATGAAGCGCGTGGTGGGCTGCAGGATCATGTCGGTCTGTCCCGACAGGAACGCCGATTCCCGCGTCTCCGGATTCTGCATGCCGCGGAACACGACACGATCGAGATAAGGCTCGCCCGGGCGCCAGTAGTCCGGATTGCGCGCCACCACGAAGCGGCTGTTGCGCACCCATTCGACAAAGCGGAACGGGCCGGTGCCAACCGGGCGCGTGCCGATGCCGGCCGGGTCGGCCTTGAAGGCCTTGGGCGAGACCATGATGCCCGGGGCATCGGCCAGCACCGTCGGCAGCGCGGCATTGGGCTCGCTCAGCACGAATTCCACGGTCGAGGGGTCGAGCGCGCGCACCTCGCGGATCTCGCGCATGCTGCTCAGGCAACGGCAACGGTTGGCCGGGTCGCGCGTGCGCCGCAGGTTCGCCACCACCGCCTCGGCGTCGAATGGCGTGCCGTCGTGGAAACGGATGCCCTGGCGCAGGTGGATGCGGTAGCGCAGGCCGTCGGCCGACACGGTATAGCTCTCTGCCAGCCACGGCACGGCCCGGCCCTGGGTGTCGATATCGAACAGCGATTCATAGACCGGCGTCGACAACTGCCGCTCGGTGAAGGTGCCGGTACGGATCGGGTCGACCACGGCCGGGTCCTGTGCCAGCCCGACGGTCAGCGTGCCGCCGCGGCGCGGGGCGGAGCTTTCCGCGGCCAGCGCTGTCGCCAGTCCGCCAAACCCGGTGAGCGCCGCCAACAGCGCGATACCGGCACGCGCCTGTACCCGGCGCGCGCATCTTGTCCAACGCATGTCGTCTCCTCTGTCGTAAGCCGGCGGGTCTGTGCCTGCCGTTGCCCGGGGCCGCGTCGGCGCGCGGCTTGCCGTCCCTCGATGCGTCCTGTTACGTCGCTGTCCGCTGCAACGCCTGTTCAGTCGCGCTGGAGCGTGTGCACGTAGCACACCGCGCCCACGCCCACCATGTGCGCCAGGCCCACGCGCGCGCCGGGATGCTGGCGTGCGCCGGCCTCGCCGCGCAGCTGCAGCGCGATCTCGCCGACCTGGCCGATGCCGGTCGGGCCGATGGGATGGCCCATGGCAATCAGGCCGCCCGACGGATTCACCGCGCAGCGGCCGCCGATGTCCCACGCGCCTTCCCTGAGCATCGGCACGGCGCGGCCGGGGCCGCACAAGCCCATGGCCTCGACATATTCGACTTCCTCCACGGTGAAGGCGTCGTGCAGTTCGAGCACATCGATCTGCTCCGGACGCAGACCGGCCTGCTGCAGGGCGAGACGCGTGGTCTCCTCGGTCAGGTTCGCGTCGAAGCGGGTGGCGTCCTCATACAGCCGCTGGCTGCGCGCCGCGGATGCCGTCACCCGCACCGGCTTGCCGCCGTCCACGCCGAGACGGCGGATGGCCGCTTCGGAGGCGACGATCACCGCCGCCGCGCCCTCGCCCACCGGGCAGCACTGCAGCGTGGTCAGGCTGCCGGATACCGGGCGGCCGCCCAGTACCTCTTCCAGCGTACGGGGCTGCTGCCGATGCGCGTTGGGATTGCGCGCGCCGTTGCCATGGTTCTTCACGGCGACACGGGCGAAGTCCTGCTGGTCCACGCCGTGGCGCTGGGCGTACTGGTCGGCCAGCAGCGCGAAGTGCGTAAAAGGAACGATGGCGTCCTCGGCCAGTTGCGGAATGCCCATGGCCGCTTCGCCGCGCGTCACCGGCGCGGGCTTGTCGACCCCAACGGCGAGCGCGACCTCGCACATGCCGCTGGCCACTTCCATGCACGCCTGGCGAAACGCCGCCGAGCCCGAGGCCGACGCGTTTTCGACGTGCATGACCGGAATGCCGGTGGCGCCGAGGTGGCGCAGCATCGGCCGGCCGGGCGCCATCGGCAGCAGCGCCTTGGCGAAGTAGGCGGACTCCACCGCCGCCCATTCGATGCCGGCGTCGGCCAGCGCGCCGCGCACGGCGGCAAGTCCGAGCGTGGCGTAGCTGTCTTCACTGAGCGGCTGGTAACGGTGCCAGCCGGCGCCGATCACGTAGACCGGGCGCATGTCGTTGAGGGTGCGTTGCATGGCGTTCGGGAACTCGGGATATCGGAATCGTGCAGTGAGGCGGAAATCAGCGCTGCGTGGTGAAGCGCAGGTCGAGCGCGGCGCCATCGGCACCGGCGACCTCGGCAAGCGTGGCGTAGAGCGGCTGGTCCGCGCGCAGTGGCACATCGGGGTTGCCGTCGAGCAGCGTGCGCAGCACCGGGCCGTCGTCGAGCCTGACGGTGACCACCGTGAACGGCGGCTCGCGGTCCTTGCGCGCATGCAGCATGACCCGCGCCGAGGCCACCAGCCGGCCTCGGCCCGCCAGCAGCGTCGGCGTCAGCGCATCCCCGGTCGCGCCACAAGCCTCGCAGCCGTAGGCCTGCATGGGAAAGAACACATGGCCGCAACGGCAGCGGGCGCCGTGCAGCACGGGCTCGCCGTCAGGCGACAGGGCGTAGAGCTGGGGTTTCAGCAGGGCGGTCATGGAACGGTCATCCGTGATGGAGAGTGATGGCGTTTTTTAAGTCTCGTAACTTATTAGATTCGTTGCAAGTATCCAATCAAGGAAACGCGTGAATTCACGGGTATTCACCTATCCCGACCGCTTTCAACGGCACTAGGCTAGGGTTTATCCCAAGGTTTACATAATTTCTTAGTCCACTATCTAATAAGTTAGCGCGCTGGGATATCAGCACGCCGTCCAACAAGGAGCGAACCACGATGTATGCATTCAGCGAGGAGACGCGCGCCATCCGGGAGCTGGTCCGGCGGCTGGTCGACGATTTCCAGATGCCACTGGAGGCGCGCGTCCTCCGGGGCGAAAAACTCACGCGCGCCGATTACGCGCCGGGGCGGCGCGCGGCCCGGGAGGCCGGACTGTGGCGGCTTGGCGTGCCGCAAGACCTGGGTGGCGCCGGCTTGCCGCTGGTTACGCTGCTGGCCATCACCGAAGAGAATTTCCGCTGCCTGACGCCGCTGCGCTTCGGCGGCCGGGCCCTGCCCAACCTCTACGGCCTGCAGGGCGAACAGCGCGAACGCTACCTGGAGCCCTTTCTCAACGACACCAAGGTGCTGGCCTTTGCCCAGACCGAGCCCGGCGGCGGCGCCGACCCGGCCGGCGCCATCCAGACCTTTGCCCGCCGCCAGGGGGACGGAGACCAGGACGGGGATGGCGGCGGCTGGGTGCTCAACGGCACCAAGGTGTTCATCAGCAATGTCGCCGACGCCGACGTGGTCTTCGTGGTGGCGCGCACCGACAAGGCAAAGCGCGCCGGCGGCATCTCGATGTTCGCAGTGGAGACCGGCAACCCCGGCATGGTCCGACGCGAGATTCCCATGCTCGGCGGCTTCGTCACGCATGAGCTGATCTTCGACGACTGCCGGGTGCCGGCGCATGCGCTGGTGAGCAGCGAGGGCGGCGGCTTCCGCCAGGCGCAGCAGGCGTTGTCGGCGGCGCGCTTCGATGTGGCCGCGCGCGCGCTCGGCATCGCGCAGCGCTGTCTCGAAATGATGATTGCCTACAGCAAGGAGCGGAAGGTCTTCGGCGAGCCGCTGGCCGCGCTGCAGGCGACGCAGTCGGCCATCGTCGATTCGTGGGTGGAAATCCAGCAGAACCGGCTGCTGGTCTACCGCAGCGCCGAGCGGCACGACGCCGGCGAGGACACCCGCGTCGAAGCCGGCATGGTCAAGATGACCTGCACCGAGATGGTCGATCGCGTCATCGACCGTGCCATCCAGCTCTACGGCGCCGCCGGCTGCGCGCTCGATAACCCGCTGGCGCATTGGTACAACCACCAGCGCCTGGCGCGCATCTACGAAGGGCCGACCGAACTGCACAAGTACCGCGTGCTGGCCCGCCACCTGCTGTCCTGACCCGCCAGGACCCAAGGAGACAACATGCAAGCTTCCGTAGAGACCGCGCAGGCGCCGCAGCCCGGCACCGTCGAGCACTGGGCGCGCGCGCGGCCCGATGCGCTCGCCGCCATCGAGGGCGAGCGCGCGCTGAGCTGGGCCGCGCTCGACGACCATGCCAACCGGCTCGCGCATGCCCTGTCGGCGCGCGGGCTGGGCCGCGGCGACATCGTCGTGGTCCGCACCCAGATCCGGCTCGAGTGGATGGCCATCGCCGCGGCATGCGGCAAGCTCGGCTGCTCGCTGCTGGGCATGAACTGGCGGCTCACGCCCGCCGAGGTGCGCTACGTCCTCAACAACAGCCGCGCCAACGCCATCGTCTGCGACGACGCCGACCCGGCCGCGCTGCTGCCGGCGTTCGACGGCCAGCCGCTGAAGGCCGCGGTGTCGCTGGACGTCGCCGCGGCGGGCTTCGACCATTACGCCGATCTGGTCGCCGCCCCCGCCCCCGCGCGATACTCCGCGGGCCAGCCTGGCCTGATCATCTACACCTCCGGCACCACCGGCTTGCCCAAGGGGGTGCTGATGCGCGGCAGCGCGGATATGTCGGACCCGATCGTCACCGAATATCTGGCGGATGTCGGCGCCCACCGCACCACCTCGGCCGAGGCCTGCTTCCTGCTGACCATGCCCGTGCACCATGGCTCGGGCCCCTCGCAGATATGGGCGGCGCAGAAGGCCGGCGCGCTCACCGTCATGATCCGGCGCTACGACCCGCTCGCCGTGCTCGACGCGATCCAGCGCTACCGTGTGAGCCACTGGACCGGCGTGCCGACCATGTTCAAGCGGCTGGCGGCGCTGCCGCCCGGCACGGTGGCACAGCACGACCTCACGTCACTGCAGTCGATCACGGTGGGCGCCGCGCCGGTGTCGGATGCGCTCAAGCAATGGATCATCACGCATCTCGGCGACTGCCTCTACGAAGGCTACGGCTCGACCGAGACCGGCATGGTCAGCCGCATGATGGCCGGCGACCAGCGGCGCAAGCCCGGCTCGAGCGGCCGCCCCTACCGCCACGTGCGCATCGAGATCCGCGATGCCGACGGCCAGGTGCTGCCGGCGGGCCAGTCCGGCGAGATCTGGGCCTGGACGCCGGTGGCGATCCGCAACTACCTGAACGCCCCCGCGCTCGGCACCGACACGCGCGACGAGCGCGGCTTCTTCCGCACCGGCGACGTGGGGCGGCTCGACGACGAAGGCTTCCTCTACATCAGCGACCGCGCCAAGGACATGATCATTTCCGGCGGCGTGAACATCTATCCCGCCGAAATCGAGGCGGCGCTGCAAACCCACCCTGCCGTCGCCGACGCCGCGGTCATTGGCATCCCGGACGAAGAGTTCGGCGAGAGCGTGATGGCGTTCTGCGAGATCAAGCCCGGGCTGAGCGTGGACGAACCTGCGCTGCTCGAACACTGCGTCGGCCAGCTCGCCTCGTACAAGCGCCCACGCAATATCCGCATCGTCGACGAACTGCCGCGCAATACCGTCGGCAAGCTGCTCAAGCGCGACCTGCGCGCGCCCTTCTGGAAAGACAAGGAGAAAAACGTATGAACAACCTGCTCAGCCTCAGCGAACGCGTGATGCTGGTGACCGGCGCCGGGCAAGGCGTGGGGCGCCAGATCGCGCTGCATGCCGCCGCCCACGATGCCGAAGGCGTGGTGGTCAACGACTACTTCCTAGACCGCGCCGAAGCGGTGGCCGAAGAGGTGCGCGCCGCCGGCGGCCGCGCCATCGCCGTGCAGGCGGACGTGACCAGCCATGAAAGCGTGCAGGCGATGTTCGCCACGGCACGCGAGGCCTATGGCCGTGTCGACGTGCTGGTCAACAACGCCGGCAATGCCGGCGCCACGCCCAGCGCCGATGCGCGCAAGCCGTTCTGGGAGACCGGCCCCGATGCATGGAACAGCTTTATCGGCGTCAACTTCTACGGCGTGATCCACTGCACCGCCGCCGCGATCCCGGACATGATCGCGCGCCAGTCGGGCCGCATCATCACCATCATCTCCGACGCGGGCCGCATGGGCGAAGCGAACCTGGAGGTGTATTCCGGCGCCAAGGCCGGCGCGGCCGGCTTCATGCGCGGCGTGGCGCGCGCCATGGGGCGCCACCACGTCACGGCGAACTGCGTCGCGATCTCGGCCACGGTGACCCCGGCCATCGAAGCACGGCTGAAGGCCGACCCCGAGCGCACCAAGAAGATCATGGAGAGATACGTGATCCGCCGTCCGGGCCGGCCCAACGACGTCGCCAACATGGTGACCTTCCTCGCCTCGGATGCCAGCAGCTGGATCACCGGCCAGACCTATCCGGTCAACGGCGGTTTCTCGTTCGCCCTGTAAGGAGACGCCATGTCAGATATCCGTACGGACACCCAGACGCCGCGCGTCCTGACCGAGCGCCACGGCCATGTGCTGGTCATCACCATCAACCGGCCGGAGGTGAAGAACGCCTGCGACGGCCAGACCGCGCTGCAGATGAACGCGGCCATGGACCAGCTGGACAACGATCCCAGCCTGTTCCTCGGCATCGTCACCGGCGCCGGCGGCGACTTCTCCGCCGGTGCCGACCTGAAAGCAGCGGCGCGCGGCGAACTGCGCGAGCGCCCGCCGCGCGGCGGCTTCGGCGTGTTCAAACGGCCCGCGCGCAAGCCATTGATCGCGGCGGTCGAAGGCGTAGCGGTTGGCGGTGGGCTGGAACTGTGCCTGTCGTGCGACCTGATCGTCGCCGCGAAGAACGCGCGCATGGGCCTGCCGGAAGTGCGCCACAACCTCGCAGCGATTGGCGGCGGGCTGTTCCGGCTGCCGCGGCGCATCCCCTACCACATCGCCATGGAGCTCGCACTGACGGGCGAGCTGAAGGATCCATCTTTCTTCGCACCGCTGGGGCTGGTGAACCGCGTGGTCGAGCCCGGGCAGGCGCTGGACCAAGCACTGGCCCTGGCACAAAAGCTGATGGCCAACGGCCCGACGGGTCTTGCGGCGGCCAAGGAAATCATCTTCCAGTCCGCCAACTGGACGGATGAAGAAGCCTGGGAGAAGCAGATGCCCATCGCCGCCGTGGCGATCGAATCAGAAGATCGCAAGGAGGGACTGAAGGCCTTCGTGGAGAAGCGCAAGCCGGTGTGGCGCGGGGTGTAGCGGGCGCGCATCATCGACACCCTGACTCCCCTAAAACGTAGGGTATAGCTCGGCGTCGGCTCGACGTTAAAGTGTCGGGCCGGTTCGCATTGGATTGCGGGCTATATCAATAAGAACGAAGGGAAGGGACATGCGGGTCTGGTCAATCTCTGCACTCTGTGCATGCATCGCGACGTGCGCAATTCTCATGGGCTGTGTTGGCTCACGGCCATATCAGACGGAACTCGGGCCCAGGCCCTCGGACGGCGGGCGCCTGCCGCCGGCAAAGCCCGTCGAAGTCAAGAAAGTCTGTTCGAGTCCCTCGGCATGCGTGGTTTTTGTCGAGTATGACGACTACGGCAATCTGATGAACCGTGCACAAATGCTCGGGGCGGTAGCAGCGGCGGAAGAGACCGCACGCGCGCACGGCACGGTTCTTGTCTATGTGCATGGCTGGCATAACGACGCGGCCAATGGCACACGCGACGTCGAGCGGTTCAAGGAACTGGTCCAGCGCGCCTCCGAGGTCGATCAGACCTACCGGCCCGGCCATGAAGGGCGTGGCAATATTCTGGGCGTCTACGTGGGCTGGCGCGGTGACTCGATCGCCAGCGACGGTTTGACCAAACCATTCAGCTACCTCTTCACGTTCTGGGACCGTAAGAGTGCCGCGCATGAGATCGGTAACAGCGGCGGCGTGTATGACCTGTTTTCCCGACTGTCCGAACTGCGTCGCAAGTACGGCCATTCCAAGCTGTTGATTCATGGCCATAGCTTTGGCGGCGCCGTGGTCTATTCCACCGTCTCCCAGACGCTGATGGACCAGATCCGGATGGATGCAAGCACGTCGACGTCGCCGGCGTCAGCCCTGGCGGATCTCGTGTTGATCGTCAATCCGGCGTTCGAGGCAATGAAGCTGCGCCCGCAGTTCGACTTGGCACGCCACCAAGAATACAGGTCGGACCTGCCGCCCCGGTTGGTTGTCATCACCACGGAGGCCGACCTGGCGACCAGCGTCACGTTCCCTGTCGGCCGCGCCATTGGCACCCTGTTCGAAAGTTATGCCGATCCACAGTCCAGCGCGGAGAACACAACGGCCCTGGGCCATCACATTCCGTACGTGACGCATCAACTCGCGAAGCCGCAGGACACTGCATGCAGTGATGCAACGAGTCCGGGCGGCATCCCGAAATCCCTGTCCGCTTCAGCGGGCCTCGCTGCACTGGCAGGCGTGCGCAACCTCGGCTCCCTGATAGACCAGAACAAGCCGACGTTGTGTGTGCCGGCGCTAAAGGAATTTCCTGACGCGGCACGCTTGCTCTTGCAACGCTGCGACACGCCCGGCGCGTGTTCGCTGGTGGCGGGCAATCACTATATTGTCCGGGGCGCGGCTGCCGAGGGCTATGTGCCCTTCCGGTTGCCGATCATGAACATTCGCACCACCGCGGATGTCAGTGGCGGACACACCGATATCAGGAACCCCACCCTCGAAAATTTCGTCGTCCAGTTGTGGGCCTTGGCGGTCAGAGATGCCGCAGCGGTACCCATTGCCCCATTGGGGTCGGAACCTCAGTGACAGGTCCTTCTCCTAGCGGCAAATTGCGATCCGGTACGGCGCGTTGAGCATGAGCCGTGCTGGTCGCCCGGCCGCGGGCGTTGCCTTCCATACACGGGCCAGTTTTCATGCTTCCTTGCGGTAACCGATCCCGTCGCCTAATATGCAACCACTTAGTTGCATATCGATCCTTCCAAGGAGACCGCCCATGCCTTCCGACACCGACCGCATCGAACGCAGCATCCTGATCGAAGCCCCGGTAGCGCGCGTCTGGCACGCGCTGACCGATGCCGATACCTTCGGCAGCTGGTTCGGCGTCCGCTTCGACGGCGCCACCTTCGCGCCCGGCCAGCGCGTGGTGGGCAGCATCACCTATCCGGGTTACGAGTACCTGAAATTCGACGTCCACGTCGAACGCATGGAGCCGGAACGGCTGCTGTCGTGGCGCTGGCATCCGGCGCCGCTGGAGCGCGGGCGCGATTATTCGGACGAGCCGGCCACGCTGGTGGAATTCACGCTGCGCGAGGTGGAGGGCGGCACCATGCTGACTGTGGTCGAGTCCGGCTTTGACCGGATCCCGCCGGAACGTCGCCAGGAAGCCTTCCGTATCAACAGCGGCGGCTGGGATGCGCAGGTCGACAATATCCGCAAGCATGTCGCCGGCGCTGCCTGAAGCGCCTGAACTGCGGCAATCCGCCGCGGTCTTTGCGGCGCTTGGCGACGAAACCCGGCTGCGGCTGGTGGCGGCGCTATGCGCCGGCGGCGCGATGTCGATCGCGCAGCTGACCGCGGGCAGCGCCATGACGCGGCAGGCGGTGACCAAGCACCTGCAGGTGCTGGCGCAGGCCGGGCTGGTGCACGACAGCCGCGCCGGACGCGAGCGCCTGTGGCAGTTCGAGCCCGGCCAGCTCGATGCCGCGCGCCGGTCGCTGGAAGCGATCGGGCGGCAATGGGAGTTTGCGCTGGGCAAGCTGAAGGTGGCGGTGGAGGGCGAGCATTAGCTGGCTACCTCAATTCTGCTGCCGGTTTGCTCCCCTCTCCCGCACGCCGGAGCGGGCGCAAACAAGCGGTCGCTGTCTGCCTCGCACGCGACGAAGTCCCGCCTTATCACCGCTATACTGACAGCCCCGCCCATTCCGGCAAAAGGAAGCGCGCAGTGGCTGACCACGACCTGTCCAGGCTCAAGATCGACCGGCAAGCCGCCGCGGCCGGCGTGCATCTGCGCCCGCGGCGCCGATGGCTGCGCTACGCGGCCATCGCGCTGGTGCTGCTGGCGCTGGCCGGCATTGCCATCCGGCTGGCCAGCCCGCGGCCGGTGCAGACCGCCACAGTCACCTCGGCCTACCCCACGCAGAACTTCACGCTGCTGAACGCGACCGGCTATGTCGTGCCGCAGCGCAAGGCGGCGGTTGCGTCGAAGGCGCAGGGCCGGCTGGAATGGCTGGGCGTGCTGGAAGGCTCGCGCGTGAAGAAGGACGAGGTGATCGCGCGGCTGGAAAGCAAGGACGTGGCCGCGTCGTTCGCGCAGGCCCAGGCGCAGGTGCAGGTGGCGCAGGCCAACCTGGCGCTGCAGCAGGCCGAGCTGAAGGACGCGGAGGTGAACCTGCGCCGCTCCAGGATCCTGATCGTGCCGAACGCGATCTCGCGCACGCAGTACGATGCCGACGTGGCGCGCTTCGACAAGGCGCGGGCCTCGGTGAACAGCTCGCGCGCGTCGGTGGTGTCGGCGCAGGCCAATGCGCGCGCGGCCGAGGTGGCGGTCGAGCAGACCGTGGTGCGCGCGCCGTTCGACGGCGTGGTGCTGGTCAAGCATGCCAACGTGGGCGACAACATCACGCCCTTCTCCGCCGCGGCCGACACCAAGGGCGCGATCGTCACCATCGCCGACATGGAAACGCTGGAAGTCGAAGCCGATGTCGCCGAATCGAATATCGCCCGGATCCGCGTCGACCAGCCCTGCGAGCTGCTGCTCGACGCCCTGCCCGGCCTGCGCCTGGCCGGGCAGGTTTCGCGCATCGTGCCGACGGTGGACCGCTCCAAGGCCACGGTGCTGGTCAAGGTGCGCTTTGTCGACCGCGATGCGCGCGTGCTGCCCGACATGAGCGCCAAGATTGCCTTCCTGTCGCGCGCGGCCACCGCGCAGGACCGCCAGCCGGTGGTCGCGGTGCAGCCGGCGGCAATCGCCACGCGCGACGGCCGCCAGGTGGCCTACGTGGTCCGGGACGGCAAGGCGCACGAGATGACGGTCAAGACCGGCGCCAAGCTGGGCGAACTGGTGGCCGTG
The DNA here is from genome assembly GCF_057798955.1 of Cupriavidus sp. 207A1. Lineage (NCBI taxonomy): Bacteria > Pseudomonadati > Pseudomonadota > Betaproteobacteria > Burkholderiales > Burkholderiaceae > Cupriavidus > Cupriavidus sp. 207A1. Next base: position 35,673 of record NZ_JBYOJO010000004.1, read on the forward strand.
CAGGGCGTCAAGCCCGGCGACGTGGTGGTGCTGTCTCCCGGCGACCAGATCGGCGACGGCAGCCGCGTCGCCACCGCCAGGCCATGAGGTGGCCAGCATGAGCGCCGCGCCGCTGGTGCAGATCGACCACGTCGCCAAGTCCTACCGGCGCGGCATGCAGACGGTGCCGGTGCTGACCGATATCTCGCTGGAGATCGGCGAAGGCGATTTCGTCGCGCTGATGGGGCCGTCCGGCTCGGGCAAGAGCACCCTGCTGAACCTGATTGCCGGCATCGACCGGCCCGACCGCGGCACGCTGCGCGTCGCGGGGCTGGACATCACCCAGTTGCCCGAAGCGGCGCTGGCCGACTGGCGCGCCGCCAATGTCGGCTTTATCTTCCAGTTCTACAACCTGATGCCGGTGCTGACCGCGTTCGAGAACGTCGAGCTGCCGCTGATGCTGACGCGCCTGCCGCGCGCGGAGCGGCGCGCGCGCGTGGAACTGGTGCTCGACATGGTCAACCTCGCCGACCGCATGAGCCATTATCCGTCGGAGCTGTCGGGCGGCCAGCAGCAGCGCGTGGCGATCGCGCGCGCGCTGATCACCGACCCCGCGCTGATCGTTGCCGACGAGCCCACCGGAGACCTCGACCGCACCTCGGCGGCCGAGATCCTGGCGATGATGCAGCGACTCAACGCCGATGCCGGCAAGACCATCATCATGGTTACGCACGATGCGCACGCCGCCGCCGCGGCCGGCTCGCTGGTCCACCTGGAAAAGGGGGAACTGATCCGTGGCGAGCCGGCCTAGCCTCGATTCACCATGTACGCGCTCAAGCTGATCGCCCGCAATACGCTGCGGCACAAGCTGCGCACCACGCTGACGGTGTTCGGGCTGGTGATCGCGGTGCTGGCGTTCGGGCTGCTGCAAACCGTGATCGATGCCTGGTATGCCGGTGCCTCGGCCGCCTCCAGCGCGCGGCTGGTCACGCGCAATGCGATCTCGCTGGTGTTTCCGCTGCCGCTCAGCTATGAAAGCCGCATCAAGGGCATCGACGGCGTGACCATGGTGGCGCGCTCCAACTGGTTCGGCGGGGTCTATCGCGATCCCAAGAACTTCTTCGCGCAGTTCGCGGTCTCCGACAACTACCTGGACCTCTACCCCGAATTCATCGTCCCGGACGCGCAGCGCGCCGACTACCAGCGCGACCGCAAGGGCGCGCTGGTGGGGCGCCAGCTGGCCGACCAGTTCGGCTTCAAGGTGGGCGACGTGATCCCCATCAAGGGCACCATCTATCCCGGCACCTGGGAGTTCGTGGTGCGCGGCATCATGGACGGGCGCGACGAGAGCACCATCACGCGGCAGATGGTGTTCCACTGGGAATACCTGAACGAGACCGTGCGCAAGCGCACCCCGCGCCAGGCCGACCAGGTCGGCGTCTATATATTGGGCGTCGGCAACCCCGACAACACCGCGGCGATCTCGCGCCAGGTCGACGGCGTGTTCCGCAATTCGCTGGCCGAAACCCTGACCGAGACCGAGCAGGCCTTCCAGCTGGGCTTTGTCGCGATGTCGAACCAGATCATCGCGGCGATCCGGGTGGTGTCGTACGTGGTGATCGTGATCATCATGGCGGTGATGGCCAACGCCATGGCCATGAGCGCGCGCGAGCGCACCGTGGAATACGCGACGCTCAAGGCGCTGGGCTTCGGCCCGGGCTTCCTGGCGCTGCTGGTGTTCGGCGAATCGCTGGCGCTGTGCGTGGCCGGCGGCGCGCTCGGCATGCTGGCCACGCCGCCGGTGGCCACTGCCTTCAAGCAGGCGGTGGGCGGCGTGTTCCCGGTGTTCACGGTATCGCCGCAGACCATGCAGTTGCAGGCGGCGTGCGCGCTGGCGGTGGGTATCTTTGCCGGCATCGTGCCGGCGCTGCAGGCGGCGCGCGTGCGCATCGTCGAGGGCCTGCGGGCCATCGGCTAGCGCCAGGGAGACTGCCGTGGCGATCCCGCTGACCTATATCGCGCGCAACCTGTGGGCCCGGCGCCTGACCACCGCGCTGACCGCGGCCGGCCTGGCGCTGGTGGTCTTTGTCTTCGCCACCATGCTGATGCTCGACGCCGGGCTGAAGAAGACCCTGGTCACCACCGGCGAGCACGACAACGTGGTGGTGATCCGCAAGGGCGCAGAGACCGAGATCCAGAGCGCTGTCAACCGCGACCAGGCCAGCATCATCGAGATGCACCCGGCCGTGGCCATGGGCCGCGACGGCCGGCCGCTGGCGTCGCGCGAGGCCGTGGTGCTGATCTCGCTGACCAAGGCCAGCACCGGCCAGCCGTCCAACGTGGTGATCCGCGGCATCTCGCCGGCGGGCATGGACCTGCGCCCGCAGGTGCGGCTGGTGGCCGGGCGCATGTTCCGGCCGGGCTCGTCCGAGATCATCGTCGGCAGCAGCATCGCCGGCGGCTTTGCCGGCGTGCAGATCGGCGGGCACTTGCGCTTTGCGCAGCGCGACTGGACGGTGGTGGGCCACTTCGACGCCGGCGGCAGCGGCTTCGACTCCGAGATCTGGGGCGACGTGGACCAGTTGATGCAATCGTTCCGGCGCAATTCGTATTCGTCGATGGTGGTCCGGCTGGCCGATTCCGCGCTGTTCGAGCGCTTGCGCGCCGATCTCGACGTCGATCCGCGCCTGGCCGACGAGGCCAAGCGCGAGCAGGCCTTCTACAGCGACCAGTCCAAGGCCCTGTCGGGCTTTATCAATATCCTGGGCTTTACGCTGTCCACCATCTTCTCGATCGCGGCAATGATCGGTGCCATGATCACCATGTACGCCTCGGTGGCCAACCGCGTGGCGGAAATCGGCACGCTGCGCGCGCTGGGCTTCCAGCGCGCCAGCGTGCTGGCCGCGTTCCTGGCCGAAGCCGCGTTGCTGGGCCTGGTCGGCGGCGCCGCGGGCCTGGCGTGCGCGGCGCTGATGCAGTTCGCCTCGTTTTCGACCACCAACTTCCAGACCTTCGCCGACCTGTCGTTCCGCTTTATCCTGACCCCGGCGATTGCGCTGCAGACGCTGGCGTTCGCGATGGCGATGGGGCTGGTGGGGGGATTCCTGCCGGCGGTGCGGGCGGCGCGGATGAATATCGTGGAGGCGTTGCGGGCGCGTTGACCTATGCGCGCTGCTGCTGGTTTGCTCCCCTCTCCCGCTTGCGGGAGAGGGGCGGGGGTGAGGGCCGGCGCCTCCACGACAGTTATGTCCTGAAAAACCACTGCCCCCGCTCGATGTGGCTCCGAGCCAGGCCACCCCTCACCCCGGCCCTCTCCCCATGAGGGGAGAGGGAGAACACCATCGCCCTGGCGCGGCCCATCCTTTCCTTGCCTTCTCCCCCGTGTCCGACTACAACCCGTAGTGATGCATGCTACGCGTCAGGACGCCCCCGATGAACCTTGACCTGCTGGCCTCATTGCTGACCGCCGTGGTGGTGCTGTTGATCGGTACGCTGGTCAACCGCAGCGTCGGCGTGCTGTCGCGCTACAACATTCCCGATCCCGTCACCGGCGGCCTGCTGTTCGCGATCGTCGCGTCGACGGCGCTGGCGGCGGTGAACTTCCGCGTGGTGATCGATCCCGGCATGAAGCCGGTGCTGCTGCTGATGTTCTTCGGCGGCGTCGGCCTCTGCGCCGACCTGCGCATGCTCCGGCGCGGCGGCAAGGCGCTGGTCATCTTCATCATCATCCTGCTGCCGTATATCGTGGTGCAGAACGTGGTCGGCGTGGCCATGGCCCGGGTGCTGGACCTGCACCCGATCTTCGGCCTGGTGAGCGGCTCCATCACGCTGGTGGGCGGGCACGGCACCGGCGCCGCCTATGCCGAGCGCTTTGCCGAGGTCAACAACCTGCAGGCGGTGATGGACCTGTCGATGACGGTGGCCACGGTCGGGCTGATCGTCGGCGGCATCATCGGCGGACCGGTGGCGCAATACCTGATCTCGCGCTACCGGCTGCGCTCGACCTCGCGCGAGGCCGGCGACACCGAGGAGGAAGCGGCGGCGGTCTCGCCCATTACCACCGTGGGCGCGCTGGCGTCGCTGGCCGGCATCCTGGCCGCGGTAATCGGCGGGCGCTGGATCGCCGCGCAGATGCCGACCGGCGCCATCACCATCCCGGGCTTCCTCTGGTGCATGATGCTCGGCATCGCCATCCGCAACCTGCTGCCCTTCGCCGGCATGCGCTTTGACGACCGCGCCACCGACCTGATCACCAATGTCTGCCTGTCGCTGTTCCTGGTGATGACGATGATGGCGCTGGACCTGGCCGACGTGGCGATGTCCGCCGGCCCGTTCCTGCTGATCATCGCCATGCAGGTGGTGTTCATCATCCTCTACGTGGTGCTGGTGTGCTTCCGCTTCATGGGGCGCGACTACGAGGCCGCCGTCACCTCGGCCGCGTTCATCGGCTTCAACATGGGCTCGACCGCCACCGCCATGGCCAATATGCGCGCCATCACCGCGCGCTACGGGCCGGCCCCGACCAGCTTCCTGATCACGCCGCTGGCCGGGGCGTTCTTCGTCGACCTGATGAACGCGTTCGTGCTGACCATGATGCTGGCGCTGCCGCTGATCGGGGGCTGAGATGGGGGCTGAGATGCGGCGCCGCGCCCTGCTGACCCTGCTGTTTGCCCTGCTGGCCAGCGCCTGGCTGGCGGGATGCGGCGCCGGCCCGGCCGCCGACGGCATCCGCGCCGGCGTCGAAGAGCGGCTGGCACTGGCGCTGCCGCCGGGCACGGTGCAGGTGGTGGGCCTTGAGCGCCGCGGCTCGCAAGCCGATACCAAGGCCCCGGCGGGCGAGACCCGCCGCATCGTCTATTTCGACGCCCAGCTGAAGCTGCTGCGCGACTATGACTTCGGCGCCTGGGATTCGCCCGGCGTGGCGGGCCTGGTGTCGGCGCTGGGTGCGGGCCCGCGCGGCATCACCGGCATCACCAGTGGGGGCAACAAGGCCGGCGACATCATCCGCGCCCACGGCACGGCGCTGTACCGGCGCGACGGCGAGCGCTGGGTCGGCGTGCTGCCGGCCGGCTACCGCCCTGCCGAGGCCCCGGCCGTCGCCACCAATGCGCCGAGCGGCCCGGCGGCGATCCTGGACGCGATGCGCAAGGTGATCGACTCGGTGCAGAAGGACGCGTCGCCGGCGCAGCGCGCGGTGATCGAGCAGGAGCTGACCACCGCGCACGCCAATATCCGCGCGCGGCTGGCGCGGGTCAATGAAGGCTATGCCATTGCCGCCGGCGCGGAGCACGGCCAGTACTTGCGCTTTGCGCAGGCGCTGGTTGCCGGCACGCGCGTGCGCGCGATCCCGCTGGTCACGCACGGCGGCGAAGAGAACCTGCGCCTGCTGCGCGCGGGCAAGGTCTCGGTGGCGCTGGCGCAGGGGGATGCCGCGCTGGACGCTTACGAGGGCAAGGACGCCTTCGCCGATGACGGCCCGCAGGCCTCGCTGCGCGCCATCGGCAGCCTCTATCCGGAACCGGTGCATGTGCTGGTGCGCGATGGCGATCCGGCGCGCTCGGTGTCGGACCTGCGTGGCAAGCGCATCGCGGTGGGCGAGCGCGGCTCGGCCTCGCGCCATACCGCGCTGCGCGTGCTGGGCGCGCATGGCCTGACGGACAAGGACTTCAAGGCCGAGGAAGTGGGGCTGGGTACCGGCCTGGTGGCGCTGCGCCAGAACCAGGTCGACGCCGTGATCCAGGTGATAGGCGTACCCGCCGACAGCATCCGCGATGCGCTCGCCGAAATGCCGCTGCGGCTGCTGCCGCTCGACGAAAAGGCCATCGTCGCGCTGGTTGGCCGCAAGGCGGGCTATTTCCGCGCATCGATCGCGCCCGGCACCTACCCCGGCCTGAGCGCGCCGGTGCGCACCATCGCCACCGCGGCCGTGCTGGTGACCGGCCCGGACCTGTCCGACAACGAAGTGGCCGACCTGACCCGGCTGGTCTACCGCAACGGGCGCGATCTGGTCGCCCGCGGCAGCGCCCAGGGCGGACAGATTTCGGTGGCCACGGCGCGCCAGGGCCTGATGATTCCGCAGCATCTGGCGGCGGCCAAGACGCTCGACGCCATGGGCGCGGCCGGCCGCGCGCCGGCGCCGGCCAGGCCGGCCAGCACGCCTGCCGCATCCGCGACGCAGGCAAGGTAGGGGGTGCGCTGGCCGGCTTCAGCGCCGGCCCGATACGCCGTAGAAGGTTCCTGCGCGTGGATTAGACACCACATAAGCGTGGCGCTGCGCCCAGAACTGTGCGGTACGGAAGGCTTCGGCCTCGCGCTCGCTCCAATCCGTTGCCAGCAACGGCAAAGCCTCGGCATCGGTGGTCAGGTAGACGCGCGCCTGATAGCGGGCGGTTTGCATGGTGCCGGTACGGATAGTGCGGATCGTGACGTGGAGGGTCATAGGCAGCTTCTCGACAGGGCAACTACCAGATCATAACCACTTCCATGTGTTGGATTGGTGAAACCGTTGCGAATGTGCCAAGGCCGTCAACCTGCCACGGCGCTGTCAGGTTCCGGCGCCGGCGCCGACATACCGGCATCCCCATCCCTTCCGGAGCCCGCCATGACCGCCAGGCCCGCCATCCTCGTGCTGACCCACCTCGCCATGCTGGCGGCCGGCTTTGCCGCGGGCATCTATGTGCTGCCGATCCTGACGGCACAGCCGGGTGCCAGTGCCGGGCAGGTGCAGGCGGTATCGCAACAGGCGCGCTATTCCGGCACCTTCCGCAAGGACCTGGCCGGCAGCGACGCGCTGCACTGGGCCAGCGGGCGGCTCCATGTCTCGGCCAATGCGCTCGCGTTCGAAGGCAGCGTGGCACCGGGGCCGGACTACCGGATCTACCTGGCGCCGGCGTTCGTCGACAACAAGGAGGCCTTCCTGCGGGTCAAGGACCAGTCGCTGCAGGTCGGCGAACTCAAGACCTTTGGCAATTTCACGGTGCCGTTGCCGCCCGGCGTGGACCCGGCGCAGTATGCCGCGGTAGTGATCTGGTGCGAGCGCTTCGGGCAGTTTATCGGGGCCGCGCGGTATAGATAGGGACCGGGTGCGGGAGCGCAGCTGGCGATGGCGTTGGCGGCGCAGCAGAGCAGCGGCGCAAGCGGAAAAAGGGGCCGGTCAAGACAACCGGCCCAACGAACCCCGCAAGACCAGCCGCAGGTGTCGATATGAGAGGTAAGCACCCGCCCGTGCTGGCATGGCAGCCGGCCGGGCAGGCATCAGGCAGTGACGCTCAGAAGCGATGACGCAGGCCGATGGTCGCGCCGGTCTGGTTCTCGCCGGCAACCACGGTGCCCACGCCGTTCAGGCCCAGCGCCGAGCCCGACTTGTTCTTCGAGTAGCCGACGTTCAGGTACACGTCGGTGCGCTTGGACAGCGAGTAGTCCGCCGACAGCACGAACATCCACGGATCCGCGTCGCTGTTGCGGGTGTCGTTGTAGTACGCCGCGCCGGTCAGCTGGAACGCCGGCGTGAAGCGGTACTGCGCGCCGGCCCAGTAGACGTTGCTGCGGGTCTCGGCCGCGGTGGCGCTGGAGACGCCGTCGTCGCGCAGCCAGCGGTAGCCCGCGAACACCTTGGCCCCGCCGAAGGCATAGGCCGCACCCACCGCCGCGCGCTTGGCGGCGCGGTCCTGCAGCGCCACCGTGCCGCCGTGGAACTGGTCGTAGGCCGCGCCGACCGAGAGGCCGCCCGCCGCATACGTCAGGCCGCCGCCGAAGTTGCGCCCGACCTTGGTCTCGCCCGGGATTTCGTTGTTGTCGCGGCCGAAGCTGTAGAAGCCGGTGGCGGTCAGGCCGCCGAACTTGCCGGTGTACTTGACGGCGTTGTCGGCGCGGCCGTTGAAGGCCGAGTCGACGCTGTTGAGCGAGTAGCGCGGGCCCACGCCCATCGGGTCGAAGGCGCCGAACAGGTCGTACAGCGCGTTCTGCTGGCGGCCCAGCGTGACCGCGCCCCAGCCGCCCTGCAGGCCGACGTAGGCCTGGCGGCCGAACAGGCGGTTGCCCTGACCCGAGGTGCCGGTGTCGACGTCGAAGCCGCTTTCCAGCACGAAGATGCCCTTCAGGCCGCCGCCCAGGTCTTCGGTGCCGCGCAGGCCCCAGCGCGAGCCCGACAGGTTGCCAGAGTTCAGGCGCACGGCCGTGCCTTCGGCGCCGCCGCTGCCCGGCACGTTGCTGATCACTTCGACGCCGGCATCGACGATGCCGTAGAGCGTCACGTTGGACGCGGATTGGGCCGACGCCACCCCGGATGCGGCCGACGCGGCCGCTGCTGCCGTCATTGCAAGGAGAGCTTTCTTCACTGTAGTTTCTCTGTGTTCTGTTTGAGGCACGACACCGCACCGGACCCAGGGCCGTGAATCGCCATGGAGAGCCATGGCGCTGCGGCCCAGCCGGGCAACCCGGCAACGGCGCATCGTCCGCACGAGTGGCGGCCCCGGCATTGTGGCGGCGCAATATGAAAGCTTTGTGACCTATGCTTCGCAGCAGGAAGTGGCGCATCACGCGCGGATGGGGGTTTTCCCTGTAACCGGCGGGAACGTTTTGGTAGGATGCAGGCTTTTCCGACGACGGTAATGCCAGTGTCCCGTGCCGCCCCGCGCCCGTGCCTTGACCGCTTCGCCTCATGAAGCTGGCTGAGATCAAGACCCGGCTTGCCCCGCTGCTTGCCTCGTTCCCGGCTTCACTGCCTGCCCCGCTCCGGCGAGGGCTGTCCCGACTGGCGGCGCGCACCGCGCGCGCCGGCCTGACCCGGCCCGGCACGCTGCGCCCTACCCGGCGCGGCCTGCTGGCCGGCCTGGCCGCGCTTCCGGCGGCGCTGCTGCTCTATGTGCTGGTGCTGATCCCGTTCACGCCGGGCATCAGCGATATCCGCAAGGCCAAGTCCGAGCAGCCGGCCCAGGTGCTGTCCGCCGACGGCAAGGAGCTGGCGGTGTTCAAGTGGGCCAACCGTGACTGGGTGCCGCTCAAGCAGATCTCGCCCAACGTGGTGGCGGCGCTGATCGCCACCGAGGACCACCGCTTCTACCAGCACCACGGCCTGGACTGGCGCCGCATCGCCTCGGCCGCGTTGCATACCTTTTCCGGCGACCGCCAGGGCGGGTCAACCATCACCCAGCAGCTGGCGCGCAACCTCTATCCCGACGAGATCGGCCGCGCCCCCACGCTGACGCGCAAGCTCAAGGAAGCCATCACCGCGCTGAAGATCGAGGCGCTCTACACCAAGGACGAGATCCTCGAGACCTATCTCAACACGGTGCCGTTCCTGTACAACGCGTTCGGCATCGAGATGGCGGCGCGCACCTACTTCGACCGCCCGGCCCGCTCGCTCGACGTGCTGCAGAGCGCCACGCTGATCGGCATGCTCAAGGGCAACAGCTACTACAACCCGGTGCTCAACCCCGAGCGCGCGCTGGACCGGCGCAATACCGTGCTGGGGCAGATGGTCAAGCGCGGCAAGCTCGACGCGGCGCGCTACGAGCAGCTGAAGAAGCGCCCGCTGCGCATCGACTTCGAGCGGCAGACCGAGCCGCCCGGGCCCGCGCCCCATTTTGCGCAGCAGCTGCGCAAATGGCTGATCGGCTGGGCCGACCGCAACGGCTACGACATCTACGCCGACGGCCTGGTGGTCCACACCACCATCGACGCGCGCCTGCAGGCCATGGCCACGCAGGCCGTGGTGCAGCAGGGCAACCGGCTGCAGGCGGTTGCCAACGCCGCCTGGGCGCCGCGCGCGGGCTGGGCCGCCAACAAGCCGCTGGTGCAGGCCTTGGTGCGCGAGACCCCGGAGTACCGCGCCGCCGTCGCCGCCGGCACCGCACCGGACGAGGCGCTGCGCCACCTGATGGCCGACAGCGCCTTCCTGCGCGCGCTGCACCAGAGCAAGACGCGGATCCAGGCCGGCTTCCTGGCCATCGATCCGCGCAACGGCGAGATCCGCGCCTGGGTCGGCAGCCGCGACTACACCCAGGACGCGTTCGACCACGTGCAGCAGGCGCGCCGCCAGCCGGGCTCGACCTTCAAGCCCTTCGTCTACGGCGCGGCCTTCGACGAGGGCAAGACGCCCGACGACACGCTGGTGGACCAGCCGGTGGAAATCGCGCTGTCCGGCGGCGAGATCTGGCGCCCCAGCGACGAAGGCCGGCCCACCGGCCGCGCCATGACGCTGCGCGACGGCCTGGTCTATTCGCGCAACACCATCACCGCGCAGCTGATGCAGGAAGTGGGCCCCGCGCGCGTGGCACGGCTGGCGCGCAACATGGGCGTGCGCGACAGCGAGCTCGACGTGGTGCCGTCGCTGGCGCTGGGCACCAGCCCGGTGACGCTGAAGGAAATGGTGGCTGCCTACGGCACCATCGCCAATGCCGGCGACTACATCGCGCCGACCATGGTGACGCGCATCGAAGACCGCCAGGGCAATGTGCTGCAGGTGTTCCGCCCCGCACGCGCCGAGCACGCGCTGCCCGCCGCCGCCACGCAAACCCTGCTCGACGTGATGCGCGACGTGATCGACCGCGGCACCGGCGCCGGCATCCGCTCGCGCTTCGGCATCCGCGCCGACGTCGCCGGCAAGACCGGCACCACCCAGGACAATGCCGACGGCTGGTTCATCCTGATGCATCCGGAACTGGTGGCCGGCGCCTGGGTCGGCTTCAACGACAGCCGCATCACGCTGCGCAGCGACTACTGGGGCCAGGGTGCGCACAGCGCGCTGCCGATGGTGGGCGACTTCTACCAGCGCGCCCTGCGCGCGCGCATCATCGACGGCCGCGCGCGCTTTGCCGAGCATGAAGAGACGCACTTGTTTGCGTCGCTGGGCACGCAGCTGCGCGGCTGGTTCAGCCAGCTGTTCACGCGCGACAAGGCCAGCGAGACCCCGGCACCGCGCCCGGCGCCGCGCCGCCCGGCATTGCCGGCACAGGAAGCCGAGGTCGCGCCGCCGGCCGCTGCGTCCGCCGCGGCGGCCGACAGCGACCATGATGAGTCCAGCCTGGCGCTGGATCGGGGAGAGACGGTGATGGCGGTGCCGCCACCGGACATCGCTGCAAGCGCGCCGCTTGCGCCGCCCCCGGCGAATGAACCGGCCCCTGCCACCATCCCGCCCCCTGCCTCCTCCACGCCAACGGCGCCGCCTGCGCCTGCGCCCGCAGCACCGATCACGCCGCTCGCACCCACCATCATCACCCCGGCCGGCCAACGCTAGCCGCCGGACCCGGCGTGCGGCCGGCCGGAACGCGGTTCACACCAGGCCGATATCCCGCCCCGCCACCCCCGGAAACACCTGCGCCAGCCGCGCCGCATCCAGCCCGTACAACCTGCGGAACATTGCGCCCAGCAGCGCCCGGTACTCGTTGCGCACCGGCCAGTCGCGATCCTGGTTGAGCGTGGCCGCTTCCACCGCAACCTGCTCGCCGGCGATGCGCCCGCCGCGCACGGCGCCGCCCAGCACCCAGTAGACCGTGCCGTGCCCGTGGTCGGTGCCGCGCGTGCCGTTCTCTCGGAAGGTGCGGCCGAACTCGGACAGCACCACCACGGTGGTCTTGCTCCATGCGGGACCCATCTCCGCGGCAAAGGCCGACAAACCGCGGCCCAGGTTGTCGAGCAGCCCGGCCAGCTGGCCCTGCGCGGCACCCTGGTTGACGTGGGTGTCCCAGCCGCCCACGTCGATAAAGCCCAGGTTGAAGCGCTCGCGCATCAGCCCTGCCATGCGCCGGGCCTCGACCTCGAAGCCGCGCGCGCTGAGCGCGCGGCGGCTGGCGGCCTGCATCTCCTGCTGGCGCGACGCCATGGTGGCCGGGCCGGCGCCAGCCATGCCGCCCTTCGGCGCTTCCGCCTGCGCCTGGCGCGCGACGGTCTCGCGCAGCTCGAAGCCCTCGTCGATCAGTGACTCGAAACGCGTGCCGCGGTACATCTGCGCCAGCAGCCGCGCCTGGCGCGCATCGAACGGGGCGCGGCCGCTGCCCTTGAGCGAGACATTGGGCACGTCGCGCGGGCCGGACAGCACCAGCGGCAGCCCGTCGGTGAACGCCACCGGCGCAGCCTGGCCACCCATGGCCTGGGCCAGCCGGTTGAGGAAGCCGCTGCCGCGCAGCGCAGCCGCGGCCTGGCGGCTTTCGTCATGGCCGGGCAGGCCGGCCTCGATGCCGTCCTGGGTCTCGAAGTGGCTGCGCGACAGGTCGTGCGTGCCGGCGAACGGCACGAAGGCCAGCTGGCCCTGCTGCCACAACGGCAGCAAGGTCGGTGCCAGCGCCGGGTGCAGGGCCCAGTCGCCGATGCCGCGCGCGGCGCTGTCGGCACCAAAGGCGGATGCCAGCGCCACCGCGGCATTGGGATCCGCGTCGGCACCCGGCGCGGGCGGGCGGCGAATGGCGATATTGGGCCGCGCCGCGTAATAGAAGTCGCTGCCGGCCGGCACCAGCACGCTGGCGGCGTCATAGCCGCCGCGCAGGAATACCAGCAGGAAGCGCGCATCGGCCTGCGCGGGCAGCGCGTAGACGCGCGAGGCGATGGCTGGCAGCGCCAGTCCGAGCGCGGCGCCACCCATCGTCTTGAGCCATTGTCGGCGTTGCATGGTGCTCTCCGTTGCCTTCAGCGCTGCATCCATTCGGGCGAAGCCAGCAGCAGGGTGTTCCATTCCGCCTGCGACTCGGCCTGGCTCAGCGCGGCGCGCGTGGCGGGGCCAAGGGTGGCTTCGATGGCATCGTAGTAGAGCTTGTTGCCGATCGTCGGGAAGCGCGCGCCGCGCGGCGTGGTGCCGTCGCCCGCGAACAATCCCGCCGGCCCCGAGCCGATCGCGCGCGCGATCTCGAAACGCCGCACCAACTGCCCCGAACTGGCCCACGCGCTTTCCGCCGACGGGTAGCCGTCGGGCGCCACGTGGCCGTACAGCGGCTCGCCCAGCTGGTTCAGCCAGTTCATCACGGGGCGCAGGTTGGCCACCTGCCGGCCTTCATAGGCCAGTCGCAGCGACGACACCACATAGACCATCGGGTCCTTGAACTTGCGCGGGGACGGGTCCGCCTGCCGGTCCAGTTCTGGCGCGAGCAACATGGTGCGCAGCACCGCGGCGATATCGCCGTCGGTGCGCGTGAAGGTCTGCGCCATGCGCTCGACCAGCGCGGGCGGCGGCTGGTCGGCGATGAAGTACGCAGCCAGCCTCGCACTGACAAAGCGCGCCGTGGCCGGCTCGCGCGCCAGCATCGATACTGCGCGCGCCACTTCGTCGAAACCGGATGGCTCGATGCGATGGCCCAGCAGCAGCTTGGCGCCGAAGTCGTGGCGCGCGGGGTTGAACTCGAACAGGCCGTCACTGCGGTACAGGCTTGCGTGCGCCGCCGGCAGCTTTGGCGGCGGCGTGCCGCGCAGGTTCACGCCCACGCCGGTCATCACGCGCGCCAGTTCCTGCACGTCCTGCTGCGTATAGCGCGAACCGCTGGGGCCGCCAGAGACGCCCAGCGTATGCAGCTCCATCAGTTCGCGCGCGTAGTTCTCGTTGACGCGGTTGGCGCTGCTTTGGGCATTGTCGAGATAGACCAGCATCGCCGGCGCGGTCACCGTGGCCATCAGCAGGTCGCGGAAACGGCCGAGCGCGTGCGGCCGGATCGCGCGCTCTTCATAGTCGGCCAGCAGCAGCCCGACCTGGCCCTTGCCCGCATAGACGTTGAAATGGTTCATCCAGAACCATGTCATCTGCTCGCGCAGCTGCGCCGGCGAATACAGCGCGCGCAGCAAGTGGCGCCGCGCCACATCGGCCACGATCTCGCGGCCCTGCAGGTTGAGCGCCTGGCGCGCCTGCTGCCGGCTCGCGTCGTCGGGCAGGGCATCGATGCGCTGGCGCGCCTCGCGCGCGGCCTGGACCTGCGCGGCGGCGCCGTCGCGCAGGTTGGGCAAGGCGTCGATGGCGGCCGCCAGCTCGGGTGGATCGGCCAGCGGCATCGCCAGCTGCTGCGCGAGGAAGCCCTTGCGGCCCAGCCGGTGCAGCGCGTCCAGCGAGGCCTGGTCGGCGCCGTAGGTGACGGTATTGAGCCAGCGCAGGTCGGCGGCGGCCGTGGCGCCACGGTCGTCGCCGTTGCCCGGTCCCGCCTGCAGCTGGGCACAGCCTGCCAGGCACGCGGCCAGCGCCAGCACGGCGGCGGCGCGCCAGGCGGTCACGCGCCCGAGGCCAGGTGGTCTTGCATGCTGCGCTGGTTCCATGTGGTTCACCTCGTCCGGTTCGATCCCCATCACCATGTTACGTGGCAAGCCCGGTCCGGTTGACGCGACGACGCCACGCGAGTGTTACCAGTGCTTTCAGTGCGAGATTGCCGGATTTGCCAAGACACCGGCGCCACGCCTGGCTAGCCTTGCCTTTTTTCTGCCTTTTCCGCTCCCGCAGCGGAAACGCCTGACCGCATGTCGCGCCCCCTGTCCACTGTCGCCTGGCTGCCCGCCATGGCCTTCGTCCTGATCTGGTCCACCGGCTTTATCGTCGGCAAGGCGATCGTGCCGCTGGCCGACACCAGCCTGTTCCTGCTGGGCCGCTTTGCCGTGGCCGGGCTGATGTTCGTGGCGTGGTCGCTGGCCGCGCGCGCGGCATGGCCGCCGCTGCGCGAAGCGCCGCGCCACCTGCTGGCCGGCGCGCTGATGCAGGGCATCTACCTGTGCGCCGGCTACGGCGCCGTCGCCCAGGGCCTGCCGCCGGCGATCATGGCGCTGCTGGGCGCGCTGCAGCCGCTGCTGACCGCGCTGCTTGCCATTCCCCTGCTGAAAGAGCTACCTTCCAGGCGGACCTGGCAAGGGCTGGCGCTGGGTGCGCTCGGCGTCGCGCTGGTGGTTGCGCCGGCGATGCAGGCCGGCCTGCACGGCGCGGCCCGCCCGGTGTCGCCGTGGATCATGCTGCTGGGCGTGCTGGCCATTGTCTCGATCACCATGGGAACCCTGTTGCAGAAAACCGCCATCGCCGCCTGTGACCTGCGCGCCAGCTCGGCGTGGCAGAACCTGGGCGCCATGCTGGTCGCCGCCGCGATGGTGACGATCCAGGCAGCCGGCGCGCCGCTGCACTGGCACGGCGGCCCAGCGCTGTGGGCCGGGCTGGCCTGGGCCGCGATCGGCCTGTCCGGCGCCGGCACCTGGCTGCTGGTCAGCCTGGTGCGGCGCGGCCAGGCCGCCAATGCCGCGGCGCTGATGTTCCTGGCGCCGCCGCTGGCGGCGCTGCAGGCGTGGCTGCTGTTCGGCGAGCGCCTCGGCGCCGTGCAGATGCTGGGCATGGCGGTGGCGGGTGCCGGCGTCTGGCTGTGCCAGACCCGTGGCAGGATGCGGCATGCGCAAGCCCGCTGAAGCGCGCGCCGCGCCGCTGGTCGAGCACCGGCGCTACCGGCCGCAGCCGGAGGGCCACCAGCACGGCTACCACCAGCTGCTGTTCGGCCTGGCCGGCGCCTCCGAGCTGGAACTCGACGGCCACCTCTACCGCGTCGACGACCGCACCGGCCTGATCGTGCCGGCCGGCAGCCATCATGACTACATGGGCTATCAGGGGAACCTGCAGCTGGTGGCGGACTTCCCCGCGCAATCGGTGGCGCTGCCGGCGAGGCTGATGGCGCGTCCGCGCGCGTTCGCGCTGGACGGCGCCCTTGGCAACCGGGTGCGGGCGCTGGCGGCCGGGCGCACGGCGTGCGCGGCACGCGCGCCGCAGGCAGACTGGCACCTTGCGGCAACCCTGGCCGCGACGCTGGCCGACAGCCTCGGCATGCCCGCCGACCGCGAGGTCTTTCCGCTGATGGCCATAGATGCCCATCTGCGCGCCAACCTGGCCGCGCCGCTGCGCGTGCCGGAACTGGCCGCGCATTTCGGCTGGAGCGTGCGGCGCTTCCAGACGCTGTTCGCCGAGGCCTTCGGCGATACCCCGCACCGCTACCAGACCAGGCTGCGGCTGGACCGCGCGCTGCAGTGGCTGTCGGACTCCCGGCTGCCGCTGGCCGAGATCGCGCTGATGTCAGGCTATCCGGACCAGACCACCTTCACGCGCAGCTTCACGCGGCGCTTCGGGCTGCCGCCGGGGGCATGGCGGGCGGCCGCGCGCGGCTGAGACCGAGAGTGCTGACCGCCCGGCTCGACCGGTTACCGCGAGACGATATCCTTGCGCATCGGCCCCAGAATCGCCAGCAATTCCTTCTGCTCGCGCGCCGGCACCTTGAACTTGTTGAGCGATTTCACCAGGTCATCGACCAGCGCATCGAACTCGTCATTGCTGATGGCCATGCCGGCATGGGCGGTTTTCATATCGCGGCCCGAATAGGTACAGGGTCCGCCAGAACCCGCGCAGATCTGCTCGACCAGCCGCGTCTTCAGGCGCGGCATATCGGCATTGGCAAACTTTGCCTTGATGCGCGGGTCGGTCGCCAGGTTGCCGACGAAGTCGTCGACCACCGCGGTAATCGCCGGCATGCCGCCAAGCCGGTCGTATAACGACGAAGTCGTGGCCGGCTTGGCACGATCCGGCGTTGCGCAACCGGCAAGCCCCAGCACCGCCGCCACAACAAAACCGCACAGAACAGGCGAGATACGCATGGCTGACTCCTTCCTTTACCCGGTAGCTGCGGGATCGGAGCCAGTGCCGCGGCGCAAATTGCATTGACCGCATGCGGGGATAGCGCCGACAGCGCCGGCTTCGGCTGTTTCAGCATAGCAGGTTGGCTCTGCCTTGCTTTCACGCCGAGGACGGCATGGCGTTTTCGATACCAACCGGCTAGAGTCGGAGACGACAAGACCCGGATGCGGCCATGCCCAAGCCACAGATCCTTACCTATGTCGACGCCGGCGCGTCGGACTGGACCGCATGCCTGATGCGCACCATCGGCCATCAGCTGCCCGCGGGGGCCTATGAAATCCGCGCGGTGATGGCCAGCGAGATCCGGCACGACGCCACCCTGTTCGACGACGCGGTGATGTTCGTCATGCCGGGCGGCGCCGACCTGCCCTATTGCGCCTTGCTGAACGGCGCGCCGAACGCGCGCATCCGGCAGTTTGTCGAACGGGGCGGCGTCTACCTCGGGATATGCGCGGGCGCCTACTACGCCTGCCGCGAACTGGCCTTCCACGCCGGCACCCGCGGCGCCATCTGCGGCCCGCGCGAACTGCGGCTGGTGGATGCGGTGGCAGTCGGCTCGCTGCCTGAACTGACCGGCGGCAAGCTCTATGACGGCACCCCGCGCACCACCGCCGCGGTGGAACTGCGGACCACGGACAAGCTGACCGAAGTCCCGCTATCGCTTTACACGCATTACCACGGCGGCTGCCGCTTCGACTTCGCCGACGCCCCCGGCCCCGGCACCGAGGTGCTGGCCGTCTATGCAGGCATCGCCGGCACACCGCCCGCCATCGTCAGCGCACAGGTCGGCAAGGGCCGCGCGCTGCTGACCGGGGTCCATCTGGAGATTTCTGAGCGGGAGTGCAAGGATGCGTTGCGCGGACACAGCGATATGTCCGAATACCTCCATGTGTGCGACCGGCTGGCGGAAACGGGCGACGCGCGGCTGGCGGTGTTTCGGCAGTTGCTGGCGCAGGGTGGGCTTGAACTGGACTGAAGGGGCGGCACCCTAGCGCGCCACCGTCCTCTCCGCCTCCTCGTTAAAGTGGTAAAGATGCGTATTGTCCGGCGCCTCGCCGATTCCCTCGCCACTCGGACGGAATTCGATATGGCGCTGGAATTTTTCGCTGTCGGCCCGGGCGTCGCGCTCGGCGGCCTGCAGCGCCTCGGCATAGGGCATCGGGTCCTTCGATTTCTCGATTTCCAGCAACAAGGTCTGTTCGTTGACCCGCACGCTGTACTTGCCGAGATTGAACAGCAGGTACATCGCCAGCAGGTTGTCATAGTCCTGGTAAGCCCCGGCCTCGCGGCGGAAGTCGAGCGACAGCACCGACGGGAAGCGATCGGGCAGGTCCTTGAAGGCGATTTTTTCTTCCTCTTGCGGATCGACATAGGCCGAGCCGCGGTACTTCTTGTACAGCACCACATCCATGCCGTAGTTGCGCTGGCCCCATTCCCGGACCAGCTTCATCGCCATCTCGGTCGGGATATTGGCGGTGGCTGCCGCGATCATGCGCTGCCCTGAAAACAGCGTGGCGCCGGTCACTGCCAGGTCGCGGTAGCCGACGCCATACTTGAAGGCGGCGCCGATGGTCTTGGCGCAGTTCAGGCGCAGGTAGTCGTAGCGGATCGGCCCGTGGTGATATTCGGTGTTGCTGCGTTGCTGGTGATAGTCGTCGTTGATGCGGCGGAAGTACGCGGCCAGCGCTGCCTTGTCCGCCGCCGGCACGCCATAGACCCGCACCCCGATGACCGAGCGCTTGTAGATCTCGCCGAAGTCGAGCCCGAACGATGCGGTCTCGGCGACCGTGGATACGGTCTTGAACAGATATTCCTGCTTGGGGATGGCGACCATCAGATCGGTGGTGTAGCGTCCGCTCGCGTGCGCGGGGTCGCGATCGGCGTAGAAGTTGGCCGAGTAGACCCGCTCTTCGCCCGCCGCGTCGTCACGCAGCGCCAGCGCGATATGGCCGGCGGATCCGCCCTTGGAGGTGCCGAAGCTGATCAGCAGTTCCAGGTCATACGGGTCCTCGCGCAGGCGTGACGCGATCTGTTGAAGGTTGGCAGGCTCCGGCCCGCCCTTGCTGCCGAATTCGCTGGACAGGGCCAACCGCGGCAAGAGCAACACCATCGCGACGAACCACAGCACCGGCCTCGTTCTCATTATTTCCCCCCCCGATCTTGGACGTCCCAGGGCATGACCATGACATGCCGACGATACCATGCGGCCCATCGCCCCGGCGCACGCCTGCCCCAGCGATCCGGTACAATGCTCCACTTTCGAGGACGACCTCGCCCGCACCGGGTATGAATGTCCGGGACGGCCCGGCTCTTGATTCAAGGAGCCATCATGGCCTGGATATATCTCGTCATCGCCGGAGTGCTCGAGGTTCTTTGGGCGTACTCCATGAAGCTGTCCGAGGGCTTTTCGCGCCCCGGCTACTCGGCCATCACCATCGTGGCCATGATTGCCAGCTTCGCCCTGCTTTCCCTGTCCATGAAAAGCCTGCCGCTCGGCACGGCATACACCATCTGGACCGGCATCGGCGCCGTGGGCGCGTTCCTGGTGGGGCTGTTCGTGCTGGGCGAACCCGCCAGCGCAGTCAGGATCCTGGCCGCCGCACTGATCGTCAGCGGGCTCGTCATGATGAAAGTGAGTTCCTGAACGGCAGTGTCGTTCCGGCCACGCTCAGAACGCCTTGCTCAGTTCCAGTCCGCCATAGAAGGAACGCGGCTCGCCCGCGGTCTTCCTGGCGCCGCCGAAGAATCCCAGGTTCACGCCCTTGCCGATGGCAATGCCGGTCACGACCAGGCCACCTTGCGTGGCATGGTAGAACGGGTCGCCGTGCTTGATGAATTCCACACCCGCCCAGGCGTCGCCGAAGACCTTGTAGAGCAGGCGCCCGCGCGCCCAGTAGGCCTTGGGTCCGAAGTTGTAGCTGGCGATGCCGTTGACCGCCCAGTTCCGGGCAAACTCCTGTTGGCCCAGCACGGTCAGCGCAAGGCCCCACTCGCCGCCGTCAGAGCGGTTGTCCGCCCCTTCCGGCGACACGCGGTTATAGCGGTAGCGGGCGCCTGCCGAGAACTCGGCCCAGCCCGTCGACCAGCCCTTCTGCACGCCGAGCGCGGCCTCGGCCGCCTGTCCGTTCACCGTCACGGTGGTGCCGTTGGTACCGTACTTGTAGTGGTAGTCGCTGACCACGAACTTCTGCACCAGCAACGGCACCGGCAGCAGCTTTCCGCTGATGCCGACGTATTCGCTGCGCTCGCCGCCGCCGGCCAGGCTGGCGCCGCCGAACACGAAGGGATCGGCCGCCGCCGGCAGCGAGGCCAGCAGCGCCAGCCCGCCGAAGAGTGTCATCGCTGCCAGCCGCCGGCACGCTGCGCCATGGCCTCCGTACGCCATCATCAATATCTTCCCGGGTTAAGCCGCGCTATGCGGTGCAATGTTGTACAGGTGGAAATCACCGGTCGGCGTGGTCACCCGGCCCGTGGGGGTGAGCCGGACCGCCTGTTCCTGGACGGCGCCCGCCTGCGCCGCCATGGTCTGGCGCAGGGTTGCGCCGGCGTTGAGGTCCAGCTCGATGCTGCTGAACAGCAGCGGTGCCGCGCCGTCGATGGTGGCGATGGCCACCGGCAGCATGCCGACGCGCAACGGCTGCATCAACAGCGCGGCGGCCCAGCTGTACGCCGCGGACGGGCTGCCCCCGTGACGCCCGAGGATCTCGGCAAGACGTGTCAGAGGCGGCGTCTCGGTCTCGCGCAGGGCTCCCATCTCGAGTTGGAGCCTGCTGCCGAACAGGAAGGTTTCCAGTGCACCGGTGTTGCCTTGCGCGCTCCAGTTGAAACGCAATCCGACCGACATGCCGTAGGCGGCGCCGGGCCGCGACGCCTTGACGAAGGTGGCGATGGCGGTGTCGTGGACGACGAGGTTGGGCAGATGCACCGCCACCTCGACCACGTCGCCCAGCGCCAGGCCGGGCATCGCTTCGCCCAGGTAGAGCGCGCCGTTCGGTGACAGGTCCGCGGTCAGTCCCAGACAGGTCTTGCCATCGACGGTCAGGGTAGCCGGAACGCGCAGCGGAAAGCGGTATTCGGCGCGGCGGTTGCGCGAGTGCTTGTATGCGTATGCGCCCACCGCGATCGCCGAGCCCAGCGACATCAGCGTCCAGAACAGCGTCACCAGGCCCGCGCCGAGCGGGATCCCGCCCGTGTAGATGCGGTACAGGCCGACCGGTATGCTCGCGGCGGCCACGGCACAGAGCACCAGCAGCGGCGACAGCCATAGCCACATCTTGCCGGTCTGAGACATCTGCTTGTCGGTCACGACAAACGGGATATTTTTGCGGAACAGCCCGACACTGGTCGACATGAACGCAAAGAACCGCGCCATGGCGTACTGCTCGCTCAGGAACAGCGAGTTGTAGCCGCGCCCGAGTTCCAGGTGCACCAGGATCGAAAGCAGGTAATACAAGCAGAACAGCAGCAGGAAATTGTCCAGCGGCGAGATGATCGGCAGCACACCGGTCAGGAACACCACGGGTGGGGTCAGGAAAAAGATCAGCTTCTGCCAGCCTTCGAAGAAGAACAGTGCCGAGGCCAGGTAATTCAGGCGCTGCCCGAGGGTGAGCCCGCGGCTGAACAGGATGTTCTCGCGCCGGAACACCTGCATCGCCCCCATGCCCCAGCGCATGCGCTGCTTCAGGTAGGTGTCGATGCTATGCGGCGCCAGCCCGAACGCCAGCGAGTCGGCGTGGTATACGGACTGGTAGCCGAGCTTGTGCAAGCGGATCGCGGTGTGCACGTCCTCGGTCACCGTTTCCGTCGCGAAGCCGCCGATCCGCGCCACCGCGTCGCGCCGGATCACGGCACAGCTGCCGCAGAAGAACGCGGCATTGAGCGCGTCCTTGCCGCGCTGGATCACCTTGAAGAACAGCGCCTGCTCATCCCACACCCGCCTCTTGCCCAGGCGGTGGTTGAACGAATCGATGTTGAAGAAATCCTGCGGCGTCTGCACGAACGCCACGCGCGCGTCGCGGAAATAGCCCAGGGTCTTGACCAGGAAATCCTTGCGCGGCGCGTGATCGGCATCGAAGATCGCAATGAAGTCGCCAGTGCTGTGCCGCAGCGCATGGTTCAGGTTGCCGGCCTTGGCGTGGGCGTTATCGCCGCGCGCGAGATAGCGGCAACCCAGTTCCTGCGCCAGCGCGCGCATCGATTCGCGGCGGCCGTCGTCCAGCAGCCAGGTGACATGCGGATAATCCATGCGCATCACCGCCAGCAGCGTGCGACGGATCAGTTCGACCGACTCGTTATAGGTCGGCACAAAAACATCGACGCTGAGGCCCGGCTCGGGCGGCGGCGCTTGCCGCACCGACAGGCGGTACGTCATCAGCACGAACAGCAGGCCGCTGATATAGCCGTAGACTTCCGCCGCATAAAGCGGGAAGGAAAACAGCGGTGCCGCGAGGTTGATCGTGTCGACGCGCCAGGCCAGGTACGCCAATCCCACCAGCACGTACACCATCACAAGCACCCTGATCGACCGGGTGGGCTGTTCCGTGTTCATATTCTTGTTCTTTGCGCGCGTTGTTCTCACTGGACACGATGACGGGCTGCCAGGAAGGCAAGGGAGCAAGCGGAGTCGATACCGAGGGCATTGGCGAGAGGCCGAAACACCACCCCGTTACAGCATAGAAGATTTGGCACATTCAGTAAGTCGTGCACAGATCTGAAAAACGCTAATCTCAGAATTCAGTGTCTTTGCGGGTTGCATGCTCAGGTAGCATCCACTCTTGCCAGCACCAGGTGGCCACGCCGGCGTGGTCCACACGCCCGTTAAAAATTCTTCGCACGTGCCCGCTCCGTTGGATTTGGCGCGTTTTCCTGTCATCACCCCATGCGCAATGAATGCTCCCCTGGAACTCGTCGGAAACCATCCGTCGGTCGCCGCCCTGCGCGACCTGGTCGCGCGCGTGGCAAGAAGCCAGGCGCGTACCGTCCTGCTCTATGGTGAAACCGGAACCGGCAAGAGCCTGGTGGCGCGCCTGCTGCACCAGCAGTCGAGCCGCGCGGACGCCGAGTTCATCGATATCAATTGCGCGGCAATCCCGGGGCAGTTGCTGGAGTCCGAACTGTTCGGCCACGAACGCGGTGCCTTCACCGGCGCGGTGGGCAAGAAGGAAGGGTTGATCGAGGCCGGCAATGGCGGCACGGTGTTCCTGGATGAGGTGCGGGAGCTCGACCTGGTGATGCAGTCCAAGCTGCTGACGCTGCTGGATACCCGGCGCTTCCGCCGCGTCGGTGCGATCAGGCCGATCAGTGTCGACGTGCGCTTTATCGCCGCCACCAACAAGATCCTGCTCAGCGAGGTCAATGCCGGCAAGTTCCGCGAGGACCTGTACTACCGGCTGCAGGTCATCTCGATCAATATCCCGCCCCTGCGCGAACGCGGCGACGACATCCTGCTGCTCGCGCACAACGCGCTGCAGCGCTACAACCGCCAGTACGGCAGCCGCATGGAGCGGCTGGATCCGGAAGTCGAGCGCATCTTCCGCGCGTACCGCTGGCCCGGCAATGTGCGCGAACTGGAGAACCTGCTGGAGCGCATCTGCCTGCTCGAACCGGGCCACTGCGTGCTGCCGGCCCACCTGCCGGCGCGGATCCTGCGCGAGATGAACCGCGCCGCGGCGGCTCCGGCCGACCTGATGCCCATGACTGCTGCACCGGCCGGCCCGCTGGATTACCACGCCGCCACGGCACAGTTCCAGGCCAGGTTGATCGAACAGGCCCTGACGGCCTGTGGCGGCAATCTCGCCGAAGCCGCACGCCGGCTTGGGCTGAGCCGCCATGCGTTGCGGCACCAGATGGGCAAGCTCGGATTACCCGCCGGCTGACGCGGCGCGCACTTCGCGCAATGGCGTGGAATTCACGCCAAGCAGGCGCGTGAAGATCGCGCGCCACCCCCTGCCCTCGTCACAAGCCTTTGATCTTCAAGGGAAATTTCATCATCGCCCGGCTGGCACAGCTTCTGCGTATTGGGTGTCGCGTGACTCGCTTTAACGAAGCGACACCTAACCGGAGAATGTTGAATGCAGTCGCTGAAGATCATTTGCCCCAATGGCCATCTCGGCTTTGCCCCGCTGCGCACGGGCAGTTTCGAGATCGGCGTGGCCGCCGCACCGCACTACATCGCGGCCGATTCGGGCAGCGATGATGTCGGGCCGGTGCCGCTGGGCTCCGATACCTCCACCAGCCCCGAAGCGTGGCAGCGCCACGATCTCGAGCACATGCTGCTGGCCGCGCGGCGGCTGGGCGTGCCGATGATCATCGGTTCGGCCGGCGATACCGGCACCAACAGCCGCGTCGACCGCTATGTCCAAATCCTGCGCGACCTCGCGCAACGGCACCGCCTGCCGCGCTTGCGCATCGGGTACTTCTATTCCGAAGTGCCGAAGTCGCTGGTGCGGGAGCAAATGGGCGCGGGGGAAACCATCCGCGGTCTCGACGGCTTCGCCGACCTGACCTTGTCCGAACTGGACGCCACCGACCGCATCGTCGCCATGGCAGGCGTCCACCCGTACCTGGAACTGCTGCGCCAGGGCGTCGACGTGATCATCGGCGGGCGCAGCTCCGATGCCGCGGTGTTCGCGGCGCCGGCGCTGCATCACGGCTTTGCCGCCGACCATGCCTACTACCTGGGCAAGGTGCTGGAGTGCGCCTCGTTCTGCGCGGAGCCGTACGGCGGCAAGGAAACCGTGCTGGGCGAAATCACCCGCGACGACGTCCGCGTCACGGCCATGCATCCCGAGCAGCGCTGCACCATTGCCTCGGTGGCCGGACATGCCATGTACGAGCGCTCCAATCCGTTCGAGGAATTCGTCGCCGGCGGCAGGCTCGACATGAGCCAGTGCCGCTACGAGCAGCTCGATCCGCGCACCACCCGCATCACCGGCGCCCGCTTCGAACCCGCGCCGCAGGTGCGCGTCAAGCTGGAGGGCTCGGGCAAGGTGGGCGAGCGCTACGTGGGCCTGTGCGGCATCCGCGACCCGTACACCATCGCCAACGTCGACCGCGTCATTGCCTGGGCGCGCGAACAGGTGCGCGCGCGCTTCGGCGACACCGGCTATTCGCTGCACTACAACGTATATGGACGCGACGGGGTGATGGGCGAACTGGAACCGCTGCGCGACCGCCCCGGCCACGAGCTTTGCGTGATGGTGCAGGGCGTCGCGCCCACGCGCGAGATGGCGGAGGAAGTCGCGATGATCGGCCTGCGCCAGATGTTCTACGCGCGGCTGCCGGATGTGAAGGGCACCGCCGGCTCGGTGTCGTTCCCGCTGGACGAGGTGCTGCACGCCAGCCCCGCCTATCGCTGGACGCTGAACCATACGATGGCAGTGCGCGACCCGCTCGCGCTCTTCCCCACCCATGTCGTCGAAGCCGGCGTTTGACGCGCCCCGTTGCCAAGGAAGCCACCATGACCATTGCCAGCCACCCCTCGCCCTCCCCGGCCGCCGCGCCCACCGCGGCACCGGCGCAGCCGCTGCACGCGCTCGCCAAGACCATCCGCAGCAAGAACGCCGGGGTCAACAAGATCACCTTCGACATCATTTTCCGCGAGCAAGCCGAATATGAACGGGTCAAGCGATCGCGGGCGCTGACCCGCGAAAGCATGGCCGCGCTGTTTCGCGTGCCAGTCTCGCGCATTTCGGATTTCGTCGAGTACGAACCGGCCTTCGCCATCAAGTTCACCATGTACCGCGCGCAGCCCAGCGGCAGCGCGGGCGATGGCGATATCTTCGGCGCGCAGCAATATGCGCCGCTGCTGACGCTGGAGATCCCGGCCTGATCCTTTCGCGCGGCGTGCCGTGGTCCCGGGTGGTCCGGGCCGCGCGCCGGCCGCTTCCGCAGCGTGGCCGCGCTGGCTTGCTGCAACACGACGATTTCCGGAACGACGTATGGACAAGACCTGTTTCAAGCGCATCTGGCACCGGCTGGCATGCCGCCTGCCCGCAGCGGCGGCCGCGGCGGCGATGGCCGCCTCCCCGCTGCCTGCCACCGCTGCGCCGCCCGAGCATGCAGCCACGGTCCCGCCGCTGATGCGCATCGTGGTGCCGTTCTCGGCGGGCGCCAGCAACGACGTGATCGCGCGTGCCATCGCGCCGGCGCTGGCGAAACGCCTGGGCAACACCGTGATCGTGGAGAACCGGCCCGGTGTGGCGGGCGTGCTGGGCGCGGACTACGTGGCCAAGGGGCCGCGCGACGGCTCCGTGCTGCTGCTGACGTCGTCGACCTTCCTGACCGCTGCCGCCACGCAGGCGCGCTCGCCGTATGACCCGCTGGCCGCGTTCGCACCCGTTGCGCTGGTGGCCGACGGTCCGCTGCTGCTGGCGGTGTCGTCCACCAGCGCGGCATCCCGGTCGATCCGCACGCCGGCCGATCTCGTCGCCGCGGCGCGCGCCAGGCCCGGGGCCATCAGCTATGGCTCGGCCGGAGTGGGGTCGCTCGGCCAGCTCGCCACCGAACTGCTGTGCGACACCTCCAAGGTTCAGATGATGCACGTGCCGTACAAGGGCGCGGCCAACGCGCTGATCGACCTGGCCGCCGGGCAGATCGACGTGATGATGTCGAACTACAGCTCGATCGCCACGCAGATCAAGTCCGGCAAGGTCAGGCCGCTGGCGGTGACCTCCGCGGCGCCGAATCCCGCGTTTCCGGACTTGCCGCCACTGGCCGCGTCGGTGCCGGGCTATGGCATCGAGATCTGGGTTGGCGTGCTGGCGCCGGCGGGCGCGCCCGCGGCGCTGGTGCAGCGGCTCAATCGCGAGCTTGCCGAGATCGCCGCGTCGCCGGAGGTGCGCGCGATCCTGGAGCCGGACGGCTCGCGCCCGCTGGCCGCGACGCCCGCGGAGTTCGGCGCGCGCATGAAGCAGGACCTTGCGCAGTGGAAGCGCATCGCCGTGGAACGCAAGATCGTCGCGGAATAGGCGCGGCCCGCCCACGCCCTGCACCACCGCGCTTACGGGGGTAGAATCTGCGCCTCGCACCGAAGAAGGCCGCCCGGTCCGCATGCCGGCTGGATCGCGGGCCTTCTGCCGTTTCGGAGGACCCCGTGCTGCGCGCGTTCGAACGTCTGCTTGATCCTTTCCCTCCCGACGAGGCACCGCCGCCACCCAAGGGCCTGGCGGCCTTCCTGTGGGCCTGCACCCGCGGCACCCGCCGCTACTTCGTCGCGCTGGCGCTGCTGAGCGCCGGCGTGTCGATCTACGAAGCGTGGCTGTTCTCCTTCCTCGGGCAAGTGGTGGATCTGCTGGCGGCGTGGCAGGGTAACCGCGAAGCCTCGGCACAGGAGCAGCGCGTGCTGTGGGGGATCGGCATCGTGCTGGTGACCAGCATCGGGCTGGTGGCGCTGCGCACCATGGTGCAGCACCAGGTGCTGGCGATCAACCTGCCGCTGCGGCTGCGCTGGGATTTCCATCGGCTGATGCTCAGGCAGAGCCTGTCCTTTTTCTCCGATGAGTTCGCCGGGCGCGTCACCACCAAGGTCATGCAGACCGCGCTTGCGGTGCGCGAGGTGCTGTTCACCTTCATCGAGATCGTGCTCGCCATCGGCGTGTACTTCATCACCATCATCGCGCTGGCGGGCGGCTTCGATTTCCGGCTGATGCTGCCCTTCATCGGCTGGATCGCGCTGTTCGGCCTGGCCATGCTGTACTTCGTGCCGCGGCTGGGCAAGGTCGGTCAGGAGCAGGCGCATGCGCGCTCGTCGATGACCGGACGCGTCACCGACGCCTACACCAATATCACCACCGTCAAGCTGTTCTCGCACACCCGGCGCGAGGCGCACTTCGCGCGCGCGGCGATGGAGGATTTCAAGGAAACCGGGTTCCGGCAGATGCGTCTCGTCAGCCAGTTCGAGATCGTCAACCAGGCCCTGGTGGTGGCGCTGATCCTGGCGGCGGGCGGCTATGCGCTGTGGCTGTGGCACGGGGCCGAGATCGGCACCGGCGCGGTGGCCGCGGTCACGGCCATGGCGCTGCGCATCAACGGCATGTCGCACTGGATCATGTGGCAGATGGCCTCGTTGTTCGAGAACATCGGCACGGTGCAGGATGGCATTGCCACGCTGACGCACGTGGCCAAGGTGCAGGACGCACCGGGCGCGCCGGCGCTGCAGATCCGGCGCGGCGAAGTGGAATTCGACCAGGTCCGCTTCAACTACAACGGCGAACGGCAGGTGCTCGACGGCCTCAGCCTGACCGTGCGTCCCGGCGAGAAGATCGGGCTGGTGGGCCGCTCCGGCGCGGGCAAGTCCACGCTGATCAACCTGCTGCTGCGCTTCTACGACGTGGACAGCGGCCGCATCCGCATCGACGGGCAGGACATCGCCCGGGTGACGCAGGACAGCCTGCGCAGCGCCATCGGCATGGTCACGCAGGACACCTCGCTGCTGCATCGCTCGATCCGCGACAACATCGCCTACGGCCGCCCCAACGCCACCGAAGAGGAAATCCGCCACGCCGCCGTGCACGCCCAGGCCGATGACTTTATCCGCCAGCTGAGCGACCAGCATGGCCACACCGGCTACGACACGCTGGTCGGCGAACGCGGGGTCAAGCTCTCGGGCGGACAGCGCCAGCGCATCGCGATTGCGCGCGTGATGCTCAAGAACGCGCCCATCCTGCTGCTGGACGAAGCCACCAGCGCGCTGGACTCGGAAGTGGAGGCCGCGATCCAGGAAAGCCTCGACGAGATGATGGAGGGCAAGACCGTGATCGCGATCGCCCACCGCCTCTCCACCATCGCCGCCATGGACCGCCTGATCGTGATGGACCAGGGGCGCATCATCGAACAGGGCACGCATGCCGAACTGCTGGCGAAGAACGGCACCTATGCGCGGCTGTGGCGGCACCAGAGCGGCGGCTTCCTGGGGGAAGAGCAGGAGGAGGTGCCGGACTCGGTGGAGTAGCGCGGCGGGCGATCGGCAGGCACGCAGAGCGGCTAGGCGGCCATGGCCCGGCGTTCGTCTTCATCGAGCACTGGCCCGTCCAGCGTCACGCGCGAGTGGTCGGTGCGGAATTTCCGGATGATCGGCTTCAGCTCTTCCTTGACGTGCGCTTCGCTGTAGCCGTTGAACAGGTGCCCGAGCAGGCCGCGGCGCAGGTCGGACGTGCCCATGATGTAGTCAGCGATCGGGAACGTCAGGTTCATGTTGTACTTCATCATGATGCCCATGTTGTGATGGGCGGTGTGGTGGCGCCGGATCGTATTGATGAAGGGCATGTTGCGCACGAACCAGTTGTCGTGCACATGGCAGCAATAGTGGAAGGTCTCGTAGATCAGGTACTGCGCCACCATGGTGATGAAGACAAAGTAGCCGGCGTTGGCATTGAAGATCAGCGATGCCAGGTAGCCCAGGCCACCGCCGCCCACGCCGAGCGTTGCCAGCACGCGCCACGGGAAGAACACGATGCGGAATTCGCGCGTGGTGTCGATGGTGGGTTCCTGGTCGGTGAAGTACTGGTGGTGCTGGCGCGTGTGGCGCTCATAGATGGCGCGCAGCGCGAAGACGTCGATGCGGCGGTGCATGACATAGCTGTGCATGAACCATTCCACGAAGTTGCCCGCCAGGAATACCGGCAGGATCAGCGCCCACTCCCAGGTTACGTCGTGCAGCTGCTGGATGGCCCACCACAGCGCGCCGGTGCCGACGCCGTAAATCACGACGATATGCAGCAGGCCGTTGTAGAGCGGGCTGATATCGGCCTTGTATTGCTCCCTGAACTTGCGTTGGCGTTCCGTCATCATGATTGCATCTCCGTCAATCCGCGCCGCACTAACATATCAGTTGGATATAAAAATGCGGCGACCCAAAAAATGCCCCTGGTGGCCAGGGGCGCCAATGCAGGCGCGGCGGGACGCCGCGCGGCGAACCCGCGTCGAACCGTTAATGCGAGACTTCCTCCAGCGCCTTGCCGCGGGTTTCGACGCCCAGCAGCAGGACCACCGCTGCCGCCACCGCAAAGGACAGGGCGCCAAGCGTGAAGACACCGCCCTGCCCCGCCACCGGCAGCAGCACGCCGACCAGGTAGGGTCCTGCCAGCGAGCCGATGCGGCCGACCGATGAAGCAAAGCCGGAGCCGGTCGCGCGCGAGCGTGTGGGGTACAGTTCCGGCGTATAGGCATAGAGCACCGACCACATGCCGAACAGGAAAAACTGCATGCACAGACCCGCGGCGATCAACTGCTCCACCGGCAGCCGGTGCACGGCCGCCTGACCATAGGCATACGCGGCCACGGCGCTGCCGATCAGCATAAGCGCGCAGGTCGGCTTGCGGCCCCACTTTTCCAGCAGCCATGCCGAGAAGATGAAGCCGGGAATGCCGGCCAGCGAGATATAGACCGTGTAGAGCACGGACTTGGTCACGGCGTAGCCCGCTTGCTGCAGCAGCGCCCCGAGCCACGTGGTCAGTCCGTAGTAGCCCAGCAGTGCAAAGAACCAGACCGACCACAGCATGACGGTGCGGCGCGCGTAGGGGCCGCTCCACAGCTCCATGAAGCGCGCCTTGCGGCTCGGCGCCTGCGCGCCGCCGAAGGTGGCGGACACCGCCGGCAGCGGACGGCCCGAGGCGCGTTCCACGCGCTGCTCGATGCCGGCCATCACCGTATCGGCCTCCGACTTGCGGCCCACGTCTTCCAGCCAGCGCGGCGACTCCGGCACCATGCGGCGCACCACGAACACGAACACCGCCGGCACCGCCAGCGCGATAAAGATGCCGCGCCAGCCGATCACCGGCAGCAGCAGGTAGGTCAGCGCGCCGGCCGCGATAAAGCCGATCGGCCAGAAGCCCTCCAGGATCGCGACATACTTGCCGCGGCTCTTCGCGGGCACGATTTCCGACACCATCGACAGGCCGATCGGAAACTCCATGCCCATGCCGAACCCGAGCAGCACGCGATAGATCATCAGCGAGGTCACGCTGTCCGCCAGCCCGCACATCAGGCTGCCCACGCCCCAGAAGATCATGCTGACCTGGAACACCGGCTTGCGGCCGAAGCGATCAGCCAGCAGGCCGGCGATGGCCGCGCCCAAAAACATGCCGAGGAAGCTGGAACTGGCCAGCAGGCCGGCCTGCGCCGCGCTCAGGCCGAACTCCGCCTTGATCGAGCCCAGCACGAAGGTCATCAGGCCCAGATCCATCGAATCGAAAAACCACGCCGTGGCGATGATGCCGAACAGCGAGCGCTGGTAGCCGGTCATCGGCAATCGTTCCAGTCGCGCCGCGATACCGGCCTCCAGCCTGAGGGCGCCTGCAGACATGTCCATGGTTGTCTCCTGTGTCAATGAGACGCGCTCTGTGGTGGCGCGCTTTGTAATATATTAGTTGCACATTTCTGATGTGCAAGTAATGGTTTACCGCCAGGGCCAGGCAGCCGCTGGCGGCACGAGCGAGGAAAGCGCCGGATAAATCCCCTGTCAGCGCACTACGCCACCCGGCGCCGCTGCGCCGGAGCGTGCGTTTCAGCCGAGAGCGTGCCCGCCCACGCATTGCGGACGATGGCGGCATAGCGCGCGGGCACGTCCGGCACGGGGAAGGCCTTGGCCAGGCGCGTGACAGCCAGTGCATCGCGCACCAGCGCATCGATGTCGCCCTGCCCGATGCCGCAAGCCTGGAGCGTTGTCGGCAAGCCAACGGCTGCCACCAGTTCGCGCACCACGCCGGGCACCCGTGCCACGGCGATATCGGGATCGCAGTCGGAGACGTCCAGCAGGCGGGCCATCGCCAGCAATTCCTCACGGCGCACGTCGGCCAGCGCATCGAGCACGTACGGCAGCATCACCGCGTTGGTGGTGCCATGCGACAGGTGCGTCAGGCCCGCGACCGCGTAGGCAATGCCATGCACGGCGTTGAGTCCCGCGCTGCCATATGACAGCGCCGCATAGACGCTGGCGTAGCTCATGCCGATGCGCGCTTCGCGGTCAGTGCCGTCCTGGTAGCTGCGCAACAGGTACCGGCCGCACAGGCGGATCGATTCGTGCGCGAACAGCATCGTCAGCGCATTGCGGCCGCTGTAGCCGGGGTCCGCTTCGCCGCCGCGGTCAAAGCTGGCGGAATCGAGCGTCAGGCAGGACTCGATCGCATGGGTCAGCGCGTCGATGCCGGCATCCGCGGTAACCCGCGGCGGACAGGTGTAGGTGAATTCGGGGTCGACCAGCGCCACCGCCGGGCGCAGCCGGTTGTCCATGACCGCCACCTTGGTCGCGTTGTCCGGATCGACCAGGATCGCTCCGGGTGTCGCCTCCGAGCCCGTGCCGGCCGTGGTCGGCATCGCGACCAGCGGCAGGATCGGAGTGCCGGCGTCGATGCTGCCAAGGAAGGCGCGCACGGGCTTGCCGCCAGGCAGGGTCAGGCACAGCGCCTTGGCCAGGTCGATATTGCTGCCGCCGCCCAGTGCGATGACATGGTCGAGCGGCGCGCCGCCGAGCCGCTCCCGCACGGCCGCCGTGGCCGCATCGCACAGCGTGGTGGTGGGATCGGGCATGCCGCCGTCATAGACCAGCAGCTCGACGCCGTGCGCGCGGGCGCCGGCGACGAGTTCATCCACCCACGGTGTGCCACCGGTGAAGAACGTGTCCGTCACCAGCAGGCCACGGCGATAGCCGAGCCGGCGCAACAGCGCAGGCAGCTGCGTACGGCATCCAGCGCCCATGACCAGCCGCGCCGGCGCGCAGAAATATACGAGGTCTTCCACTCTCATGCTGTCTCCTTTGGGGGGATTTCGGCTGGTCGGGCGCTATGCCAGCTGCGCCGGCCAGCGTGCACGCAGATGGCGGGCGATCTCCCGCATGCGTTGCGTCAGCACGCCATGGCCGGCGCCCTGGAGCACGAGCAGTTCGGCGTCGGCAATGCCGTTGGCCAGCATCTCGCCGTGGGCGAGCGAACAATCGTCGTCTTCGCTGCCGTGGATGACCAGCGTCCGGCAACGTATCTGTGCCAGCGCGGCACGCTGGTCGGTGTGGCGGATCGACTGCCAGGTCCACGCCACGGTGCGATGGTCCGCTGCCTCGCGCAGCCCCAGCCGCCGTTCGCGCATGGCAATGGCTTCCAGCAATGCTTCGCTGGTCGCGGCATCGAACCATTGCACCGCGTTCAGCCGCGGCGTGCCGGAGACCAGCAAAAGCTCTGCAGGCATCGGCTGTTCCGGGTGCTTGCGTGCACCGGCAAGATAAGCCAGCGCCACCGATACGCCCAGGCTCCATCCGGCCAGCACGAACGGGCCGCGCACGAACTGGCAGAGCGTGCGGCGCAGCACTTCGGCACCGGCATCGAGCGAGCAAGCCTGGGCATCGGCCGGTGGCATCGCCTTGCCGCGCCCCGGCAGGTTGGGCAGGACGAAGGTACAGCGATCGACGAGCTGTTGCGCCAACGGCATCCACGCGTCGCGCGTGCCCTGGATGCCATGCAGGGCGACCACCGTCACCGGCCCCTGCCCTACGACCAGTACGTCATCGTCCGCCATGCCGCCTCCGCACACATCTAATATATTAGTAGGATAATAGCAGAAAGCAGGGCATGCGCAAGCCTGCGGACACCTGTGTACAGAAGCTGCGTATGGCTCATATACAATGGGCTTCCGAGCTCTCAAACCCTTGGCCATGAACGCAAAAACCGCTACCCGCCCGCGCGCCGCCGCGGCACCAGAGCCTGAAGAGGCAGCCAGCCAGCGCGGCAAGCTGACCGACCTGGCCTACGAGCAGATCGAGGAAGCGATCGTGACGCTGCAGCTGGCGCCGGGCAGTTCGGTATCCGAGCTGCAGCTGAGCGAAATGACCGGCATCGGGCGCACGCCCATTCGCGAAGCGATCCAGCGGCTGGCGCGCGAGCACCTGATCATGGTGCTGCCGCAGCGCGGCTTGCTGATCGCCCCGATCGACGTCGGCAGGCAGCTGCGCCTGCTCGAGACCCGCCGCGAGGTGGAACGCCTGATCTGCCGCAGCGCCGCGCGGCGCGCGACGCCCGAGCAGCGCGATCATTTCAAGCGGCTGGCCAGGGAATTCGAACAGTCCTCACGCAACGGCGACGATGTCGCCTTCGTCCGCGCCGATCGTGAATTCAACGAACTTTGCCTGGTGGCGGCGCGCAATGAATTTGCCGAGGGCGCCATGCGGCTGATGCATGGCCTGTCGCGGCGGTTCTGGTATCTCCACTACAAGGAAGCCGCGGACCTGCCCACCATGTCGAAGCTGCACGCCGCGGTGGCCTCGGCCATCGCGCGCGGCGAGGTCGATGGCGCCGGCACCGCGCTCGACGCGCTGCTGGACAATATCGAGGAGTTCACGCGGGCGACGGTGCTGGGGGACTATCGATAGGTCGCAGGGCGGGCACTCATTTCCGCCCCAGCCACCGTAGCCGCACCGAAGAACTGGCTGGCGAAGTCAGGACTGCCCGGCCCCACCGTTGACAAGCCCCATCCGGCCCTCAAAAGAGTTGGCGCCGGCCATCATAGTCGAGGACGATCCGGTTCATCGCGCCCAGCAGCTCCTTGTCCCCGCCGCTAAGCGACTGCTCGATCGAGCGCATATAGCCCAGCAACTGCGCCTGGGCGGCATTGGCCACATCGGTGGTAATCCCCTCGTCGTCATGCAGGATCACATACGACCGCGCAAAACCGTAGACCAGGAAGTACGCGGCGGCGTGGTCCGGATCGGCGGACATCAGGGCCAGCGATTGCTCCTTGACCTTGAGGAATGCGTCCGTCCCCGGCACGCTGCTGGCAAACTGCTCTGTAACCGTCTTGAAGTCCATGGATAGTCTCTCAGGGGAAAAAAACGAACCGCTCAGACCTGCTGCAGCATGCGCCGCAACAGTCCGGCACCATCGGGGCCCTTGTAGGCGCGTTGCCAGAGTGCCTCGACCATGTTTGTGTAAAGCGATACCGCTTCCGGCGCGGCCGTCACCGAGGCGATGCCCGCCGAAATATTGGGAAATTCGCCGAAGCGGAACGGACTGATGGCCACATAAGAGCCGGTCGGCCGCTCGAAGATCTGGAACGTGGCATTCGGCATGCTCTCGTTAACGATGCCGATCCGCATTCCCGCATGCTGCTGTTCCAACAACACCGCGATGCGCTCCACTTCCGCGCGCGCCGCCAGCGATCGCTCCATGCGCGTCGCGGGGGGCAGGTCCATCCGGCCGACCAGCCCGAAATGGACAAAGCGTTCAAGCTCGCGCAGCCCGATCAGGCTCAGGATCGGCGCCGGGTGCGAGGCATACGATTCCTTGCGCTCGCGCAGCAAGGCCATGACGGCCTGGATGCGGCCGTCGTCGTTGTCGCCGCTCTCCCTGAGCATCTGCTCCAGAAAGCGGTCATAGTCCGGCGAGGTCAGCAGGAACGAAATCGGCTCGAAGTGCGCAAGGATCCGGGTGGCGCCCTGCTCGAGCTGGCGCATGCGTTCGATGTAGGCGATGGCTGACGGGTAGTATTCCGTGCCCGCGCCGAGCAGCGATTCCAGCGAGGTATCGAGGATGCCGGCCAGGCGCTCGAGCGTCTCGATCTTGACGATCTCGCCCTTCTCCATGCGATATACCGCTGCGCGGGAAATGCCCAGCACCTCGGCAATCTGCTCGGCCCGCAGTTGCGCGCCCAGCCGGTAGGCGCGCAGCCGCGCGCCCAGTGCCTCGAAATCGATCCCGCCGGTACCGGTGGCGCGACGTTCCATGTCTGTCTCAATAATTAGATTGATGTCACTATAGCATGGTGCCGGCGCGGCGCACATCCGTCGCTGCGGGGTGTAGGGAAAAACCCGGAAATACCGGAAAAACGCTTGCCATGCCGCGCGAGGCCGCATAGTCTAAAAAAATAGATTTTCACTGATGCCTCGTCGATCCTTTGTGCCATTCGCCACGAGGAAAGCGGCGTAGTGCTTTTTGAGACCCATTCAGTCTAAAAATGGAGACAGCATGACAAGCCAGCCCCTCACCCAACCGGTCGCCGCGACGGAGGCGCCGACTTCGCCGTACGCGTGGAAAGCCCTGGCCGGCTCCGCCATCGGCTACGCCATGGACGGGTTCGACCTTCTGATCCTGGGCTTCATGCTGCCGGCGATCAGTGCCTCGCTTCTGCTGACCACCGGCCAGTCCGGTGCGCTGGTCACGTGGACGCTGGTCGGGGCCGTGGCCGGCGGCATCATTTTTGGTGCATTGAGCGACCGCTATGGCCGCGTCAGGGTGCTGACGTGGACCATCGTCTTGTTTGCGGTATTTACGGGCATGTGTGCCCTGGCCCAGGGCTTCTGGGACCTGCTGGTCTACCGGACCATTGCCGGCATCGGGCTCGGTGGCGAGTTCGGCATCGGCATGGCGCTGGCCGCCGAGGCGTGGCCCGCGAGCAAGCGCGCGCGCGTGTCGTCCTATGTCGCGCTGGGCTGGCAATCGGGTGTGCTGATGGCGGCGTTGCTGACGCCGTTGCTGCTGCCGCTGGTGGGTTGGCGCGGCATGTTCGTGATCGGCGTGCTGCCGGCGCTGGTGGCATGGTTCATCCGCAACCGGCTGCATGAGCCCGAAGTGTTCGTGCGCAGCGCACGCACGGAGAAGAAGCCCAATGCATTCAGGCTGCTGGTCGCGGATGGCAAGACCACTCGCACCAGCCTGGGCATCGTGATCCTGTGCTCGGTCCAGAACTTCGGCTACTACGGCATCATGATCTGGCTGCCCACCTACCTGTCCAAGGCGCTGGGCTTTTCGCTGACCAAGTCGGCCTTGTGGACCTCGGTGACCATCGTCGGCATGATGATCGGCGTCTATGTCTTTGGCCACCTGGCCGACCGCATCGGCCGCAAGCCGACCTTCCTGATCTTCCAGGCCGGCGCGGTGGCAATGGTGCTGGCCTATGCCAGGCTGTCCGATCCCATGACCATGCTGTGGGCCGGCGCCGTCATGGGCATGTTCGTCAACGGCATGATCGGCGGCTATGGCGCGCTGATTTCCGAAGCGTACCCGACCGCGGCACGGGCCACCGCACAGAACGTGCTGTTCAACATCGGGCGCGCCGTCGGCGGGCTGGGGCCCATCGTAGTCGGCGCCATCGCCGCGGCGTATTCGTTCCAGCTGGCGATCGCACTGCTCGCGAGCATCTACGTGATCGACATGATCGCCACCGTCTTCCTGATCCCCGAACTGAAGGGCGTGGAACTGGAATAACGCCGGAACCACGCACCAGCCATTGCTCCGCTGCGCCGCCCGGCGCAGCGCCATCCTCAGGAGTTACCAACATGTGTGCCACCGTGTGTAGCGCGGATTCCGCGGCTACCGTAGCCTCCTATCGCTGTCGAATCGTTGAACATGCCTGGGTCAACCAGCGCTACAAGTACATCCGGCTCGAATCGGAGGCCCCGCTCGCGGCGATGACCCGGCCGGGACAGTTCTACCAGCTCAGCTGTCCCGCCACCGCCGAAGCCCAGCCCTTCCTGCTGCGGCCGATGAGCGTCTATGGCGCCGGCCCGGAAAGCGGGCGCATCGAGTTCCTCTACAACGTCACCGGCATTGGCACACGCGCGATGGCCACGCTCCCGGTCGACGGCCATCTGGACATCGTCGGCCCGCTCGGCAACACGTTCACGTTCGAGCCCTCGTTCCGGCGCATTCTGGTGGTCGCGCGCGGCGTCGGGCTGGCGACGATGGCGCCGCTGATCCGCCAGGCTGCCGACGCCGGCACCGCCATCACCGCGATCATGTCGGCACGCAGCCCGGCCGACCTGATGGAAAAAGAGTTCCTGCGCGGCGCCAGCGCCGAGGTGCACGCCGTGTTCGATGCCGACGGCACCTCCTCGGTCGAGGCGGTCGAGGCCCTGGCCCGCCGCCTGATCGACACGCAACGTCCCGATGCGGTCTACACCTGCGGCTCGCACCGCCTGCTGATGCTGCTCCAGCGGGTACTGGAGGATCACCCTGGCGTCCAGGGCGAGGTCGCGATGGAGCAGCGCATGGCCTGCGGCATGGGCGTGTGCCTGTCGTGCGTGCGGCTGTTCGATTGCGATGGCGACAAGCAGTTCCTGCGCGTCTGCCGCGAAGGTCCCGTTTTCAAGATTCGCGAAGTGGTTGGGGAGGTGGAATTTGGCTAATCTGACTGTACGGGTTGGCGACCTGACGTTGCGCAACCCCGTGATGCCCGCATCCGGCTGCTTCGCCATCGAGTACCGCGAGGCGATGGATCTCAAGCGGCTGGGCGCGCTGGTCATCAAGAGCGTCTCGCCCAGGTCGCGCGCGGGCAACCCCACCCCGCGCGTGGCGGAAACCTTCAGCGGGATGCTGAATTCGATCGGCATTCCCAGCAAGGGACTCGACTACTACCGCCAGGAAGTCCTGCCCGCCTATACGCAATACGACACGCCCGTCGTCGTGTCGATTTCCGCCGATACGGCCGAAGAGTTCGGCGCCGCCTGCGAAGAGATGTCGTTGCCGGAAGTCGCCGTGATCGAGGCCAATATCTCATGCCCCAACCTGGAAGCCGACGGCATGGCCTTTGCCATGTTGCCCGAGACCACCTACAAGGCCGTCTCCGCGATTCGCCGCCGCACCCGGCATCCGTTCTGGGTCAAGCTGACGCCTAACGCGGGCAATATCGCCGCAGTCGCGCGCGCGGCCGAGGAAGCCGGTGCCGATGCGATCGTGATGGGCAACACCGTGCTCGGCATGGCGATCGACATCCGCACGCGCAAGCCCAAGCTTGGCAATGTCATGGGCGGCCTGTCCGGGCCGGCGATCAAGCCGATTGCCCTGCGGCTGGTGCACCAGTGCTATCGCGCCGTGCGCATCCCCATCATCGGCTGCGGCGGCATCCAGAGCGCCGAGGACGCGATCGAGTTCATGCTGGCGGGGGCGTCGGCGATCCAGGTCGGCACGGCCTCGTTCAGGGATCCCGGCATCATGCAGAAGATCATCGACGGGCTCGATGCGTATTGCGAGCAAGCCGGCATCGCCTCGATCCGCGACCTGACCGGGCAGGTGATCCTCGACCGCCAACTCAGCGACCGCTGGCTGCGCTTCGCGCAGCAGTCGGGCTGAGCAACCGGACATGTCCATGGATATCCTGGAACTCAAGCCGCTGGCGGAACAATTGTTCGCCGACATCGGCGCGCTGACGTTCGACGGCGTCGGCATTACCCGCGACAGCTATGGCGCCGGCGAATCGGCCGCGGCCGACCACCTGCGGCGCTTTGCCGGGCAGCACGGGCTGGACGTACGGAGCGATCGCGCGGCCAACCTCGTGTTCGCCCTGCCCGATGAAGACCCTCGTGCACCGGCCGCGTGGGTCGGCTCGCATGTCGACTCTGTGCCGCAAGGCGGCAACTTCGACGGCCTGGCGGGGATCGTCGCCGGCCTGCTGTGCCTGATCGCACGCAAGGCGCAAGGCGGGTCCGGCGCCGCACCGCTGCGCGTGATCGCCTTCCGGGGCGAGGAAAGCGCGTGGTTCGGCAAGGCCTATATGGGATCGGGCGCCGCGCTGGGCAAGCTTGGCGCGGACGACCTCGCGCTGAAGCACCGCAGTTCGGGCAAGACA
This sequence comes from Cupriavidus sp. 207A1, assembly GCF_057798955.1. Taxonomy (NCBI): domain Bacteria; kingdom Pseudomonadati; phylum Pseudomonadota; class Betaproteobacteria; order Burkholderiales; family Burkholderiaceae; genus Cupriavidus; species Cupriavidus sp. 207A1. The sequence continues at coordinate 74,812 of NZ_JBYOJO010000004.1, forward strand.
CTTGCCGATTGCATGGCCGCGGTCGGTGCCGACGTCGAGGCCATTGCGGCACAACAGCCCTTGTTTGACCGTGCGGCAGCCGCGGCATACCTGGAACTGCATATTGAACAGGGCCCGGTAATGGTGGCCCGCAAGCTGCCGCTGGCGGTGGTGCCCGGAATTCGCGGGAACATCCGGCACAACCGCATTACCTGCCTCGGCGAACCCGGCCATTCCGGCGCGGTGCCGCGCTGGCTGCGCAAGGATGCGATGTTCGCCGTGGCCGAGCTGATCACGCGGCTCGACGAACACTGGAAGGTGCTGCTCGAGCGCGGCATGGACCTGGTAGTGACCACGGGTGTGGTGTCCACCGACCCCGCGCAACATTCCATTTCCCGGATTCCGGGCAAGGTCGAATTCAGCTTCGAGGTTCGCAGCAAGAGCGTGGACACGCTGGAAGGCTTCTACCAGTTGCTGCGCACGGAGTGCAAGGCCATCAGCCGCGACCGCGGCGTGCATTTCGAATTCGACCGCCGTGTCGAATCGGCCCCGGCGACGATGGACCCGGCGCTGTCTGGCCTGCTGCGCGACGCGTGCGCCGGCGCAGGGCTGCCGACTGAAATGGTGCCGAGCGGCGCCGGACACGACGCCGCGCTGTTTGCCAATGCCGGCATCCCCACCGCCATGCTCTTTGTGCGCAACGAGCACGGCTCGCACAACCCGGACGAAGCGATGGACCTGGACGATTTCATGCTCGGCACCCAAGTCATGTATCGGGCACTCGAAAGCATCCGCGCCGGGAGGCAGCCATGACTGTGCAGACCCTGACCATCCGCCGTCCGGACGACTGGCACCTGCACCTGCGCGACGGCGACCTGCTGCGCGCGGTGCTGCCGGCGTCCGCCGGCCAGTTCGGCCGCGCCGTGGTGATGCCCAACCTGAAACCGCCGGTTACCACGGCGCAGGCGGCCATCGCCTATCGTGAACGTATCGTTGGCGCATTGCCGCCGGGATCCGCCTTCACCCCGCTGATGACCTGCTACCTGTGCGACACCACTGCTGCGGCGGAGATCCGCGACGGGTTCGACGCCGGTGCCTTTGCCGCCGCAAAGCTGTATCCCGCCGGCGCCACCACCCATTCCGAGTACGGCGTGACGTCGATCGACCGTATTGCGGGCGTGCTGGCGGTCATGCAGGACATCGGCATGCCGCTGCTGATCCATGGCGAAAGCACCGATCCGGCGGTCGATGTCTTCGATCGGGAAGCAGCGTTCCTGCAGGCCACGCTGCGGCCCCTGCTGGCCCGCTATCCGCGCCTGAAGGTGGTGCTGGAACACATTACCACCGCCGAGGCGGCCGACTTCGTCCTGCGCGACGCCAGCGGCAGGCTGGCCGCCACCATCACGCCGCAGCACCTGATGTTCAACCGCAACGCCATGTTCGCGGGCGGCATCCGGCCGCACTACTACTGCCTGCCGGTATTGAAGCGCGAGCGACACCGGCTGGCGCTGCGCCGTGCCGCGACCTCGGGCTCGCCGGCGTTCTTTCTCGGCACCGACTCGGCGCCGCACGATACCGAAGCCAAGCAATCCGCATGCGGTTGCGCGGGGATCTTCAGCGCGCCGGTCGCCTTGCAGGCCTACCTGACCGTGTTCGAGGAGGAGCATGCCCTGGATCGCTTCGAGGCCTTCGCCAGCGACAACGGCGCGCGCTTCTACGGCATGCCGCCGAACCAGGACACGATCACGTTACACCGCAGCCCCATGCACGTGCCGCAGCACGTCGAATTGCCGGACGGCCGGCGCATCCGCCAGTTCCTCGCCGGCGAGACGCTGCCATGGATGCTGGCCTAGCCCACGCCAACCCTAATCGGATCCCATCACCATGACCAATACCTATCGCACCGAAGCCGACCTGCTTGGCGAACGCCAGGTGCCGGCCGACGCCTACTACGGCGTCCACACGCTGCGGGCCTGGGAGAACTTCCAGATCAGCGGCACGCCCATCTCGTCGTGGCCGGAGCTGATCATTGCGCTCGCCTCGGTCAAGCAGGCCGCGGCCGAGGCCAATGCCGAACTTGGCCTGCTGCCCGCGAACCTGCGCGACGCCATCCTGGCCGCCTGCCACGACGTGCGCGAGGGCATGCTGCACGACCAGTTCATTGTCGACACGATCCAGGGCGGAGCCGGCACGTCGACGAACATGAATGCCAACGAGGTCATCTGCAATCGGGCGCTCGAGCACATGGGGCACGGCAAGGGCGAATACCGTTTCCTGCATCCCAACGAGCACGTCAACATGGCGCAGAGCACCAATGACGTTTATCCGACGGCATTGCGCATTGCCACGTACTTTGCCATCGAGCACCTGCTCGAAGCGATGGAAGTCCTGCGCGCGGCGTTTGAACGCAAGTCGAACGAATTCTCCGGCCTGCTCAAGCTCGGCCGCACCCAGTTGCAGGATGCGGTGCCGATGACGCTGGGGCAGGAGTTCTCGACCTACGCGGTCATGCTCGAAGAAGACATGGCGCGCCTGCGCGAAAGCGCCCTGCTGATCCGCGAGATCAACCTGGGCGCCACCGCGATCGGCACCGGCATCACCGCACACCCCGACTACGCGCCGAAGGCCTTGGCCGCGCTGCGCCGCATCACCGGCATCGACCTGTGCCTCGCGCCCAACCTGGTGGAAGCCACGCAGGATTGCGGTGCCTTCGTGCAGATCTCGGGCGTGCTCAAGCGCATCGCCGTCAAGCTGTCCAAGACCTGCAACGACCTGCGGCTGCTGTCCAGCGGGCCGCGCGCCGGCTTTGGCGAGATCAACCTCCCGCCGATGCAGGCGGGCTCGTCGATCATGCCGGGCAAGGTCAACCCCGTCATTCCGGAGGTGGTCAACCAGATCGCCTTCGAAGTGTTCGGCAACGACACCACCATCACCTTTGCCGCCGAGGCCGGCCAGTTGCAGCTCAACGCCTTCGAACCGGTGATTGCCGCCAGCCTGCTCCGCAGTTTCCGCCACCTGACCAACGGCTGCCTGACGCTGGCGCACAAGTGCGTCGACGGCATTACCGCCAACCCCGAACGCCTGCGCGAGACCATCGAGCGCTCGATCGCGCTGGTCACGGCGCTCAATCCCGTGATCGGCTACAAGAACGCGACCTCGGTCGCCGCCGAGGCCCATGCCAGGGGCACCACCATCCGCGAAGTGGTGCTGGCACGCGGCCTGATGTCCGCCGAGGCGCTCGACGAGGCCTTGCGCCCCGAAACCCTGATCCGGCCGCGTGCCGACAAGCTCGGCGGCAAGCCATGAACGAGAGCGTCCTCATGCCCCAACATCGAACCATGCCGACGCTGCAGGGGTCCGTCGGCCGCGCGCTGGTCGAGGCCGGCTGCGTCCGCTTTCGCGGCGACGAACCTTTTCGCCTGCCCTCGGGGTGGGCCAGCCCGGTCTATATCGATTGCCGCCGGCTGATCTCCTACCCGGCACTGCGCCGCGCGCTGGTGCAGCGCGGGGTGCAGCTGCTGCGCGAGCGCGGCCGCCTGGACGGCATCGACGTGGTCGCCGGCGCGGAATCCGGCGGCATCGCGTACGCCGCATGGGTGGCCGAGCTGCTCGACGTGCCGATGGTCTACGTGCGCAAGGAAGCGCGCGGCATCGGGCCCAGCGCGCAGATCGTCGGCGAGATCCGCACGGGCGAGCGCGTGCTGCTGGTCGACGACATGATGGCAGCGGGACGGTCCAAGGCCGTCTTCTGCGCCGCACTGTCTGAGGCCGGCGCCGTGGTGCGGGACCTGCTGGTCCTGTTCGACTACGGCACCTTCCCGACGCAAGCGGTCCTGTCGCGCTGGCAGCCAGCCGTCCATGCGCTGGCGACGTGGCGCGAGGTCCTCGACGCACTAAGCGGGTGCGGGGACGTCGCCGACACCGACCTGGCCGGATTGCAAGCCTTCCTGGCCGATCCGCCGGGCTGGTCCGGCAGGCACGGCGGCATCGCCGCGTAGCCCTCAACAACGGATTGTGTGCCGGCCGCTCGCCCGTCATCACGGGCGGTGGCCCCCTTTTGCCCAAAATTTCCCCGAACCCACCATGGACGACGCCTTCAAGCAAAGCGCCCTCGCCTACCACTGCACCCCAACCCCCGGAAAGATCTCGGTCACGCCGACCAAACCCCTCGGCAACCAGCACGACCTGGCGCTGGCCTACTCGCCTGGCGTGGCCGCCGCCTGCGAGGCCATCCACGCCGAGCCCCTGGACGCCCGGGACTACACCGCCCGCAACAACCTCGTCGGCGTGATCACCAACGGCACGGCGGTGCTCGGACTGGGCAACCTCGGGCCGCTCGCCGCCAAGCCCGTCATGGAAGGCAAGGCCTGCCTGTTCAAGCTGTTCGCGGATATCGATGTGTTCGACCTGGAGCTGGCGGAGACGGACCCTGGCAAGCTCGTCGAAGCCATCGCGATGCTGGAGCCGACCTTCGGCGGCATCAACCTCGAAGACATCAAGGCCCCGGAGTGCTTCCAGGTCGAACAGGCGCTGCGCCAGCGGATGCAGATCCCGGTGTTCCACGACGACCAGCATGGCACCGCCATCATCGCCGCCGCGGCGATCCTGAATGGCCTCAAGGTGGCCGGCAAGTCGATCGACCGCGTCAGGCTGGTGTGCTCCGGGGCCGGCGCCGCCGCGCTGGCGTGCCTGGACCTGCTGGTCAGCCTTGGGCTGCCGCGCGGGCACATCGCCGTGCTGGATTCGCGCGGCGTCATCCTGACGGACCGGCAAGCGCTAGATCCCAGCAAGCGCCGCTTCGCGCAGGAACCTGCCGTCTACGCAGCGCGAGCCCTGGGCGAGGCGCTGGAAGATGCCGACGTGTTCCTGGGCTGCTCCAGTGCGGGGGTGCTCAAGCCTGCCATGCTGCGCGGCATGCGCGAGAAGCCGCTGATCCTGGCCCTGGCCAACCCCGAACCTGAAATCCGCCCGGAAGCGGCGCGCCAGGCGCGACCGGACTGCCTGATCGCAACGGGCCGCTCCGACTACCCCAACCAGGTCAACAACGTGCTGTGCTTCCCGTTCATCTTCCGGGGCGCGCTCGATGTCGGTGCGACCACCATCACCGAATCGATGAAGCTGGCTTGCGTACACGCGCTGGCTGCGTTGGCCGAAGAGGCGCCCGGGCCTGAAGTCGCCGCCGCCTACCCCGGCAAGTCCCTGGTATTCGGCCCCGACTACCTGATCCCTACGCCGTTCGATCCGCGCCTGATCACCCGCCTGGCACCGGCAGTGGCCGAGGCGGCCGCCGACGCCGGCGTGGCGCGACGCCCGATCCAGGACATGGCGGCCTATCGCGCGCACCTGGCGGCGCGCCGCCGGCAAGTTTTTCCACACCACACCAACTGAAAACAAGCTGGAGGAGACCATGCAACGAAAACACTCGGCCCTGGCAGCGGCCGCCATGGCCGCGAGCCTTGGACACCCGGCCCTGGCCCAATCCGGCGTCACCCTGTATGGCCAGGTCGACGCCTTCGTCGGCAGCACCCGCGCCTCGGGCGGCGAGCGCACGGCCATCGTCGGCGCGGGCGGCATGCAGACTTCCTACTGGGGCATGCGCGGCACCGAAGATCTCGGTAACGGGCTCAAGGCGATATTCGACCTGAACGGGTTCTACCGCGTCGACACGGGGCGCTTCGGCCGTTCCGACAGCGACGGCTTCCTGACCCGCAGCGCCTATGCCGGGCTGCAATCATCGAAGTACGGCACGGTTCGGCTCGGGCGCAATACCACGCCATATTTCCTGTCGACGATCCTGTTCAATCCGCTGGTCGATTCCTACAACTTTGGACCGTCGATCTTCCATACCTATAGGACGGCGACCGATGGACGCGTGTTCGATCCCGGGATCATCGGTGACTCCGGATGGTCGAACTCGGTCGTGTACTCCTCGCCAACCGCCGGCGGCCTGACGGTGAACCTGATCTACGCGTTTGGCGAGCAGCCGGGCAGCAACGGCCAGAACAAATGGGGCGGCAACCTAACCTGGTTCAACGGCGCCTTCGCCGCGACGGCCGCCTTCCAGCAGGTCAGGTTCAACACCGTCCCCGGCGACGTGACAGCGCCCGCGGCCCTCGCCGGCTTCGACAAGCAGACGGCGGCGCAGCTGGGCGTGACCTATGACTTCGGGGTCGCCAAGCTGTTCGGGCAGGCACAGTACATCCGCACCGCCATCAACGGCGCCCAGGGCGATATCCGGCATGCGAACGGCCAGGTCGGCGCGTCGATTCCGGTCGGGGCGGGCAGTGTGCTGGCCTCCTACGCCTATGGCAACACACGCAACGATGTGGCGGGAATGAGCCGGCATACGGCCGGCATCGCCTATGACTACAACTTGTCAAAGCGGACCGATCTGTATGCCGCGTATTTCTATGACCGCGTAACAGGGCGGCCGCATGCCGGGACCATAGGGGCCGGCATGCGGCATCGGTTCTAGGGTCATTACCGCCGCGGAATCCGCCACTCCCGCCGCGCCGTCTGCCGGCTCAATCGAGCGTGATGGCTTCGCGCTGGATCACCGCCGTCCAGTTGCCTTCCTCCCTTGCCACGCGCTTCGCGAAATTGGCCGGATCTAGCATCACGACATCGCCTTGCTGGCCCAGCGCTGTCTTGGCCTTGCTGTCCTCGAGCAGCCCCTGCGCGACCGCATGGAGCTTCTGGACGATCTGCGGCGGCGTGCCGGCCGGTACCAGCATGCCGATCCAGAAGGTCACGTCGAAGGGCGAGATGCCAAGCTCCTCCAGCGTTGGCACATCCGGCAACTGCGCCATGCGCTTCGGTGCGCTGACGGCGAGGGGCTTGAGCTTGCCCGCTTTTATCTGAGGCAGCGCCGTCCACGTATCGAAGGCAGTATCCAGCTCACCGCTGATCACGGCCAGTTGCGCCTGTGCCGCGGACTTGTACGGAATGTGCGTGGTCTTGATCCTGGTGCGGTTGTTCAGCATGGCAAAGCTGAGATGCGCGATATTGCCCGGCCCGGCCGAGCCATAGCTGACCTTGCCGGGATGCTGCGTCGCGTAGCGCACCAGCTCCGGCACCGAACCGACCCCGTTCTTCTGCGACCAGTCAGGGTTGGTGACGAGGATGAAAGGCGCCTCGAGGACCAGGGTGACCGGCGTGAAGTCCTTCGGCGAATAGGTGCCCTTCTTGTAGATCTGCGGGTTGATGGTGATGCTGCTGGAGTTGGTCACCAGCAAGGTATAGCCGTCGGGCGCAGCCTTGGCGACCTCGCCCACGCCGATCAGTCCGTTCGCGCCCGCCTTGTTTTCCACCACCACAGGCTGGCCGAGGGACTTGGTCAGCCGCTCCGAAAGAACCCGGGCCACGGTATCCGTGAACGACCCCGCCGGAAAGGGAACGATCATCCGGATCGGCTTGTTGGGCCAGCCGGTATTCTGCGCCGCGGCCGGTGCGGCCATCGTGGTGGCCAGGATGCCAAGCGCGGCCGCCGCCACGCTGAGTTTGCCGGCCTTTGCGCCTGCCTGGCAGCGCTGGATCCATGTCGGTTTGTTCATGTCGTCTCCGTATCGTGATTGGTGTGCTGAATGCTTGCCGGCCTATGTCGTTTCCTTCGCGTGCTTTGGTTTCGCGACGGTGCCGGTGATGCCCTGTTGTGCCAGGCTTGCGATCCGGTCCGCGCTGAGCCCAAGCACGCGGCGCAGCACCGCTTTGGTGTGTTCGCCCAGCGTTGGCGCGACATGGCGGATGGGCACGGGGTCCGGCCCGGTCCTGAACCATGCGGTGCTGGCTGTGTAGGTGCCGATGTGGGCGCGCTCGACTTCGCGCCAGAACCCGCGCGCGCGCAGGTGGGGGTCCTGCAGCACCTGCGACATGGGCCGCACCACGCCCGCGGCGATTCCGGCCAGTTGCAGCTGGTGCATTGCCGCTTCGGCGTCGCGGACCACGCACCAGGACTTGATCGCCTGCTCGATCCTGTCCGCCTCGGCGCGCCGTCCCGCGGCCTGCGCCAGGCGGGGATCGGCGGCAAGGTCCGCCCGGCCGATCGCCCCGCACAGCGCGGGCCAGTCCGCATCGGTCACCGTCAGTACGATCCATGCATCGTCGCCTGCGCAACGGAAGCACCCATGCGGCGAATGCATCGGATGGCGATTGCCCTGCCGCGGCGACACGGCGCCGGTGACGGATTGCTCCAGCATGAACGGTGCGGCCATCGGCAGCATCGCCTCTACCTGCGACAGGTTGATGTGCCGCCCCTGCCCCGTCGTCTGCTGCGCAAACAGCGCAAGCAGGATCGCCGCGCCGCCGTTCAGGCCGCCGACAGGATCGCCATAGGCGTACGACGTCATGGCCGGCGGACCATCCGGGTGGCCCGTGTACAGCGGCAGCCCGCTGGCCTGCTCGAGCGTGCCGCCGTACGCACGGGTGTTGCTCCACGCGTTGCCGAGTCCGAAGGCCGGCATCGACAGCATCACCAGCCGTTCGTTCCTGGCGCGCAGTGCTTCGTAGTCCAGGCCGAGCTTTGGCAGGACCTCGGCGGAGTAATTCTCGATGACCGCGTCGGCGCTTTCGACCAGCTGCAGCAGCAACTGCTTGCCTTCGGGGCGCGTCAGGTCCAGCGTGATCCCCAGCTTGTTGCGGTTCATCAGGTTGAAGTTCGAGTTCTTCTCGTACAGCCTGTCCCGATAGAACGCCTCGGTGAAATTGGCGCCGCGCCACCAGTCGGGATAGCCGGTGCTCTCGACCTTGATGATCTCCGCGCCAAAGTCGGCCAGCGTCCGCGCCGCCAGCGGCCCCGCCCAGCCCATGGTCAGGTCGACGACGCGAATGCCCTGCAGCGGCAAGCGTTCGCCGGCCGTGCGCCTGAGGCTCAGGCGCGGGCGATGATCCAGTCCCGCGGTGCGGTAGTGCAGGCCATGCTCACCCTTAGCCGGCGCATTGCCGCCGGGCAGCGGCCCCGCCGCATCGAGGCGCAGCGGCACCACCGGGCCCTCGAACGAAGCGCCGCCCACGCCGACCGGCACGAAAGCGCCGCGCTGCCGGTGCACTGCCTGGCCAAGCAGGGTCTCCATGGTCGGCACGATCACGGCCGGATGCTTCTTGTCGCCCAGGATCTCGAACCACTGCCGCGCCGTGCGCGTCAGGAAGGCAGGCCTCAGCAGCGCGTCGATCTCGTCGGCGCGTTCCATCCGTTCCGGGCCGCTGGCGTAGCGTGGATCGCTGCCGAGGTCCGGAAGCCCGATGGCCTCGCACAGGCCCTTCCACTGCGGCAGCGTGTGCGTAAAGATGCCGATCCACCCTTCGGCGGTCTGGTAGATCCCGGCCGGATGCGTGCCGCAGAACCGGTTGACGCCAAGGCGCCGCAGCGGATGGCGCTGGTCCTGCACCATGCCCGCTTCCATCTCGACCACGCCGAAGATCGCTTCATGGGCGCTCAGCACATAGCGGCGGCTGCCCTGCCCGCTTCCGATCAGCGCCGCGACGGCGGCCGAGAATGCGCTCAGCCCGACCACGATCGCCGACTGCACGTCGTGCGGCATGTGCGGCGGCCCCTCCGCGGGGCCGCTGCCGTGCACGGCGCCGGCAAGCCCGCGGCACACGGCTTCGGCGCCGGCGTAATGGCTGTACGGCCCGCTCTCGCCGAACCAGGTCAGTGCCACCTCGATCGGCTCGTGCCGTGGCGTGTCGCCGGCCGCCCGCAGCCAGACCGGCGTGCCGAGAATGCCAGGGCCTTCAGCCAGCGCACGGGCGTCCAGCACCACGTCGCACGTCAGCGCCAGCTGCGCCAGCCACGCGGCGTCCTCTACGTCCCGGTCGTCGGCAGTAACGCTTCGCTTGTTGGTATTCAGCCACGCAAACAGCGCGCTTTCCGGCTGGCCGGCATCCGCTGCGCTGACCAGCGGCGGCATCCGCCGCCACGCGTCGCCCGCGGGGCTTTCGACCTTGATGACTTCGGCGCCGAAGTCGGCGAACAGCTTGCCCGCGTACGCCAGCGCGGGGCCGCTGCCGACCTCGAGCACGCGCAAGCCGCCCAGCGCCAGCTGCGCCGGGTCAAACCCATGCTTCATCATGGAAACCTCTTGTGCTGTGTGCAGCGATTGGTCGGGCACGGTGCTTACCACGCATCGATGAATCCGCGGCGCTCCCTGCGGCCGCGCAAGTCCGCCGAGGCGATGCCCTGGGCGATCCACTTGCGGGTCTGCGCGGGGTCGATCACCGCATCGATCTCGACCGCGGCCGCGGTGTTGATCGCGTGGCCGCGCTCGTAGGACTGGGCCACCAGCCTGTCGAACAGCGCCTTGCGCTCGGGACCATCCGGCACGGCCTCGAGCTCCTTCTTGAAGCCAAGCCTGACCGCGCCCTCCAGACCCATGGGCCCGAATTCGCCGGTCGGCCACGACACGGTAAAACTTGCCGAGCGGAAGCCACCGCCCGCCATGGCCATCGCACCCAGGCCATAGCCCTTGCGCAGGGTCACCGCCAGCAACGCGACCCGCAGCTTGGCCGCCGTCAGGAACATGCGCGACACGTGCCGCACCTGCGCCCGGGCCTCGCATTCCGGACCCACCATGAACCCCGGGGTGTCGATCAGCGAGATGATCGGCAGGCCGTGCGCATCGCACAGCTGCATGAAGCGCGACGCCTTGTCCGCGGCGTCCGCATCGATGGCGCCGCCAAGGTGATAGGGGTTGTTGGCCATGATGCCGACGGGCTGGCCTTCCACGCGGGCCAGCGCGGTGTGGATGCCCGCGCCGAAGCCGACGCGCAGCATCAGCACGCTGCCGACGTCGGCGATGCCCTCGATGGCCTTGCGGGTGTCGTACACGCGCAGCCGGTTCTCCGGCACGACATGGCGCAGCGCCAGCGCTTGCGGCGCGCTCCAGTGCGCCACGCGCCCCTGGAACATCGACAGGTAGTGCTTCGCCGCCTGCACGGCCTGGGCCTCGTTGTCGACCAGGATATCGACCACGCCGTTGGCAACCTGCACCGATGCGGGACCGACCTCCTCCGGACGGAAGACGCCGAGGCCGCCGCCTTCGATCATGGCCGGACCCGCCATGCCGATATTGGCCGACTTGTCGGCAATGATGACGTCGCAGCAGCCGACGAAGGCCGCGTTGCCGGCGAAGCAGCGCCCCGAGACAATGCCCACCACCGGCACATTGCCGCTCAGCTCGGCAAAGGCGGCGAACGACGGCTGGTACAGCCCGGACACCGAAGGGAAATCCACGTCCCCGGGCCGGCCGCCACCGCCTTCGCCGAACAGCACCAGGGGCAGCTCGTCGCGCAGCGCCACCTCGACGATGCGGTCGGTCTTGATGTGGTTGCGCTTGCCCTGCGTGCCGGCCATCACCGTGGCGTCGTAGGCCATCACCGCGCTGCGTGCCCGCTCCTTGCCGACCAGTTCGCCGTTGATATGGCCGATGCCGGTGATCAGGCCATCGGCCGGGGTGTTGACGATCAGGTCCTGCTGGCTGCGGCGCGACGCCTGCGCGGCAAGGGCCAGCGCCCCGTATTCGACAAAGGTATCCGGATCGCACAGGTCGGCAACGTTCTCCCGCGCGGTGCGCTGGCCGCGCGAGCGGCGCCTGGCGACGGCATCGGGGCGCGCGGCGTCATCCAGATAGGCATGCCGGTCCAGCACGCGCTGCAGGTCCGCGCGGATCGCATCGGGATCGGCCTGCTGGGCGGCGGCCACGGCGATGCCATCGGCCTCGAGCTGCTCCAGCACGATCAGCACCTGGTTTTCCGCAGCCAGTGCGCCCGGCTCCAGCCGCAGGTCGACCACGCGCCCGCCGCATTCGGCGACGATGGCGTGCTCCATCTTCATGGCGTCGAGCACCGCAACCGTCTGGCCGGGCTTGACGATCTCGTCCAGCGCGACGCCAATCTCCACCACCCTGCCCGTCAGCGGCGCACGGACCGCCACCAGGCCCTCGCCGATTTCTTCTTCCGCATCGGCGGGGCGCGGCGCGGGCGCCTGCGCAGCACGGGCCGCGCCGCCCAGCAAGGCTTCGTGCGCGCGTCCGGCCTGCGCCATGGCCTCCGCCGCCGCAGTCAGTTCGTGCACGATCGCCTCGAAGTGCCGGGTATGGACGTCCTGCGCGAGGAAATCGGCGCGCTGCACCAGCGCACGCAGCAGGTGGAGGTTGGTCGGCACGCCGGCGATGCGGAACTCCGCCAGGCTGCGCTGCAGGCGCCGTACCGCCGCGTCGAATTTCGGCGCTGCGCTGGTGACGATCAGCTTGGCCAGCAGGGTGTCGAAATTGGGCGACGGTTCATAGCCGGTGTAGCCATGGGAATCGACGCGAACGTCCGGGCCCGAAGGCGGATCGAAGCGCTCCAGCCGGCCAAGCGCGGGACGCGCCAGCCCTTGCGCATCGGTCATCTCGGCGTTGATGCGCACCTGGATGGCATAGCCGCGGGCTGGCGGCGGCGCAGCGGGATCCAGGCCGAGATCGGTGAGCGCCTGCCCCGCGGCGATGCCGATCTGCAGCGCGACCAGGTCGACGCCGGTGACCTGCTCGGTGATGGTGTGCTCGACCTGCAAGCGCGGATTGGCTTCGATGAAGACAAAGTCCTTCTGCTCGCCCGATTCGGTTTCCTCGACCAGGAACTCGAAAGTGCCCAGGCTCTGGTAGTTGACGCGGCGCGCCAGCCTGAGCGCCGCCTTGATGATCTGCTCGCGCAGCTGCGGCTTCAGTACCGGGCTCGGGGCAATCTCGACCAGCTTCTGGAAGCGGCGCTGCAGGGTGCAATCGCGTTCGCCGAGGGCAATCACGTGCGCGCCGTCGCCGGCGATCTGCACTTCGATATGGCGCGCGCGCGCAACCAGCCGCTCGGCGTAGACGGCATCGATGCCAAAGGCCGAGCCCGCCTCGGAACGGCAGCGCGCATAGGCTTCGGCCAGGTCTTCGCGCCGGCGTACCACGCGCATGCCGCGGCCGCCGCCACCGCCGACCGCCTTGATCACCACGCCCGCGCCGCCTTGCTGGTCGAAGAAACTGGCGATGTCTTCCAGCGAGGCCGCGCCGCGCGTCGCCGGCATGACCGGCACGTCGCTGTCGGCCGCCAGTTCAAGCGCTCGCCCCTTGTCGCCGAACAGCGCGAGCTGCTCGACGGTGGGGCCGATAAAGCGGATGCCGGCGTCCTGGCAGGCCTGGGCAAAGTCGGCCCGTTCGCTGAGGAAGCCATAGCCCGGATGGATCGCATCGCAGCCGCATGCCTTGGCCGCGGCGATGATGCCTGCCATGTCGAGGTACGCCCCCGGCCCGGCGCCGTCGAGGGCGACGGCCTCGTCGGCCAGGATCCGGTGCAGCGCGCCCTGGTCGTCCTGCGAATAGACCGACACGGTCCCGATCTCGAGATCGCGTGCGGCGCGCAGCACGCGCAGCGCGATCTCCCCTCGATTGGCGATCAACAGCTTCTTCAATGCAGTCTCCTCTCTGTAATTCGATGTCCGTGGGTGCCCGAGTCCAGCGCCGCGCTCAGGGCCGGATGCCAAAGCGGCTGATCCCGGCTTCGCGCAGCGGCGCCGCCAGGTTGGCGAACTCGCACAGCAGCGCGCGGGTGTCGCGCGGGTCGATGATGTCCTCGATGACGAAGGCTTCCGCGCTGCGGAACGGCGAGGTCAGGCTGCGCACGCGCAGCTCGATCTCGGCGCGCTTCTGCACCGGATCGTCGGCGCCTTCGATCTCGGCCTTGTAGGCGACGTCGAGGCCGCCTTCGAGCGGCAATGCGCCCCAGTTGGCGGAAGGCCAGGCATAGCGGAAATTGAAGCGCCCCATGTGCTGGTGGGCGGCTGCCGACACGCCGTAGGCACGGCGCAGTAGCACCGAGCACCACGGCACCGTGGCCTGGTAGAGCGCCGACAGCGCGCGCACGCCGTAGCGCATGATCCCTGCCTTTTCGGCGTCCAGGCCTACCTGGAACCCGGCCGTATCGACCAGGTTGACCACCGGCAGGTGGAAGGCCTGGGCCATGTCGACGAAGCGCGTGAATTTCTCGGCGCTGTCGCTGTCCCAGCTGCCGCCATGGAAGGACGGGTCGCTGGCGATCAGCGCCACCGGCCAGCCATCCAGGCGGGCCAGCGCGGTGATGACGGCGCAGCCCCAGTGCCTGCCGATCTCGAAGCAGGAGTCGGCATCCACCAGGGCCTGCAGGATCGGCCGGATCTGGTAATCCGCCCGGCTGTCCCGCGGAATCGCCGACAGCAGCCATTGGTCGCGGCGCGCGGGGTCGTCCCCGGGATCCCGGCGCGGCGGCAGCTCAAAGACGGAAGGCGGCAGATAGGACAGGAATTGGCGCGCGCGCGCGAAGGCCTCCTGCTCGGTGCCGACCTCATCGTCCACCACGCCGTTGCGGGTGTGGATCTGGCTGCCGCCCAGCTCGTTCTTGCTCAGCGCCTCGCCCACGCGGGCCACGACCGAAGGCGGGCCCTCGCTGAACAGTTGCGAGGTTTCCCTGACCATCACCGAATAGTGGCTGGCGGCCACCCGCGCCGCGCCCATGCCCGCGACCGAGCCCAATGCCAGCGACACCACCGGCACCACCGACATGTTTTCCACCACGTGTTGCCAGACCTTCATGGTGGGGATCAGGGTATGGCCCTTGATCTCGATATTGCGCACCGAACCGCCGCCGCCGGTGCCGTCGACCAGCCGGATCATCGGCAGCCGCAGGTCGTGCGCCATCTTCTCGGCGTGGACCAGCTTGTCGCCGACTGCGCCCTCGTTGGCACCGCCGCGCACGGTGAAGTCGTCCCCCACCAGCACCGCCGGCCGGCCGCCGACCTGCGCGCGGCCCATCACGAGATTCGACGGCACCAGGTCCACCAGCCGCCCGTTGCTGTCGTAGCGGCCGCTGCCGGTCAGGCCCCCGACCTCCCGGAACGAGCCGGGGTCCGCCAGGGCATCGATGCGCTCGCGCACCGTCAGCTTGCCGGCCGCCCTGTGGCGCTCCACCTTGCCTTCGCCGCCCATCCGGGCGGCGAGCCGTCGACGGTGGGCCAGTTCATCGATTTCGGGCTGCCAGCTCACTGTCTTCCCCCGTGTCTTTGCGTGATACATGTATTGCCAACATCTCGCAGGAGACGTGCCAGCCTGCTAAAACTCATTCACCCCTTGATTACATTGAATAAATTCTTTGCCCTCAGTACGATGTCCCCAATGACTACACGACGTGTCCATACCAGAGGCACGCACGGAGACACAACGTGTCCTCAATGACGACACAAGACGCCGACAAGCTGGCACTGGGCGTGCTCATCTGTGCGCGCGACGGTACTCGCGAGGCAGCGCTCGGTGCCTGTACCGACCCCACCATCGCCGACGCGGCGTTCGCCGCGTGCGCCCGCGCAGGCGCACCCGGTGCGGGACGCAGGCTGTTTCCCGTCGACGCCGCCGACCAGCGCTTCATCGGCTTGTCCCTGGAAGACGGCGACCACCAGCTGATCGTTCTGCATCGCGCCGATACCCAGGCCGTGCTGCTCGACTTCCTCGGCACGGTGCCGTTCGCCGGCGCGATCCTGGACTACTTCCTGAACGACCCGTACCAGGCCATCACCGTGGTCGACAAGGCGGGACGGGTGCGCTTCATCAGTCCCGTCCATGAGAAATTCCTGGGCCTCGACACCGGCGGCGGCATCGGCCGGCCGGCCGCCGAGGTCATCCCCAATTCGCGGCTGCCGCAGGTGGTGGCCAGCGGCAAGGCGGAGATCGGGCAGTTGCAGCAGCTTGACGGCGCCACCCGCGTGGTCAACCGCATGCCGATCCGCCAGGACGGCGAGGTGGTGGGCGCCATCGGGCAGGTCATGTTCAAGGGGCCGGAAGCGCTGGTCCGCATGCACAAGGAACTGGTTGAATTGCGCTCCGAGGTGGCGCGCTACCAGCGCGAGGTCGATGGCCTTCGCCATGGCCTGCACGCACCGCAACCGACGTTCGGCCTGATCGGCGAAAGCGCGCCGATGCAGCGCCTGCGCCGCGAAATCCAGACCGTGGCCCGCCTTGACGTGCCGGTGCTGATCCTGGGCGAAAGCGGCACCGGCAAGGAACTGGTGGCCCGCGCCATCCACGGCGCCGGAGCCGAGCCGGCCAGCGCGCGGCCGCTGGTCAGCCTGAACCTGGCGGCCCTGCCCGCAACGCTGATCGAGTCCGAACTGTTCGGCCACGCGCCCGGCGCCTTCACCGGGAGCCAGCGCCAGGGACAGGCGGGCAAGCTCGAACTGGCGGCGGGCGGCACGGTCTTTCTCGACGAGGTCGCCGACATCCCGATGGAAATGCAGGTCAAGCTGTTGCGCGTGCTGGAAGACCACATGGTCGAACGCCTGGGTAGCCGCCGCGCGCAGCGGGTCGAGTTCCGGCTGGTCTCGGCCACCAACCGCGACATTCCCGAGCTGATCGACGCGGGGCGATTCCGCCTGGACCTGTACTACCGGCTCAGCGGCGTGGTGCTGCGCATTCCCGCGCTGCGCCAGCGGCGCGAGGACATCCCGGCGCTGCTGCAGCATTTCGTCGACGCCTTCTGCACGCGCAACGCCATGCCCGCGCCCGGCATCGACCACGAAGTGGCGCGTTACCTCGCCGGCCAGCCATGGCCGGGCAATGTGCGCCAGTTGCGCCAGCGCATCGAGGAGGCATTGGTGTTCTGCGATGGCCGGACGCTGCGCGTGGCGGACTTTGCCCGCGGCGAGTCGGCGCGCGGGCTAGCGGGACCGCAAAGCCAGCCCGCCGTGCATGCGCCCGCGGCTGCGGATCCCTACGAGACGGCCGCGACGGACGACCTGCCCTTACCCACTGCCGCACAGCGCTCGCCTGCCGAGCCCGCCGCGGGGATGCGGGAACTGGCCTATGCCGCGGTGACCGAAGCCGTCGCGCGCCACGGCGGCAACAAGAAACGCGCGGCCGAGCAGCTGGGGATTTCCCGCTCGCACCTGTACAAGATCCTGGAGCGCGGGCCGCACGCGTCGCGATCGAAATAGGGGCGTATCCGGATCCCAGAGAAAATGTCCCGGCAAGGCCGGGCCCATGCTGTGGCTGAGAGCCTGACTGGCGCAGCTGGCTCTTCTACACCCCGTGCCCTAACCGCTTCCATCCCTTGCCCCCCTTCTCGCCACGTCTTCCAGCGTCGTCCCGCTTCTGCTGAACATCCCGTTTTTCGCCCTTGACTTCATTCTGCCCTCGCCTACACTGATGTAATCGATTGCATTGCAGGTTTAGCGGTCTATGCTGCGGTTTCGCAGTATTTTTTGCACGAAAATGTAATCGATTACATTGCGCCGAAACCACACTGGAGACATCGACATGCAGGAACGCCGTCGGAAGTTTTATGGCTGGGGCTACGAAGGAGACACCGTCACGCCGCAGGAAATCTCGGAGTTCGAGGCCGCGTGGAGCCGGTTGCTGGGGGTCGAGCAGTTCGAGGCCATGCCCTTCCCCACCGCGGACGAAATCGAACTTCGCGCCCCGCGCGTACAGCCGCCTGCAACGCTGCGTGAGATCTGCACGACCGACCACTACGAGCGCCTTTATCACACCTATGGCGCCGGTACGATGGACGTGGCGCGGGCCATTCGGAAGGAGTTCCCGAATCCGCCAGACGTGGTCGCGTATCCCCGGACCGAACAGGACATCGTCGATCTCTTCGACTGGTGCGGCCGCCAACAGCTTGCCGTCGTTCCCTACGGCGGCGGCTCCAGCGTGGTCGGCGGGGTGAACCCTCCGGAGCACGATCGCTACCGGGGTGTCCTCACGCTCGACCTCAAACACTTCGACAAGGTGCTGGAAGTCGACCAGACTTCGCAAGCCGCGCGCATCCAGGCCGGCGTGCTCGGGCCGAGCCTGGAACGCCAGCTCAAGCCCACCGGGCTGACCATGCGCTTTTTCCTGCAGGCATGGGAATTCTCGTCGCTGGGGGGCTGGATCGCGACCCGCGCCGCCGGGCATTTCGCCACTGCATACACGCAGATCGACGACCACATCGAAAGCCTCAAGGTGGTGACCCCCGCAGGCAATATCGAGTCGCGCCGCTTTCCGGTATCGGGCTCGGGCCCCAATCCCGACCGGCTGTTCCTGGGCTCGGAGGGCGCGCTTGGCATCATTACCGAGGCCTGGGTCAAGCTGCACCGCCGCCCGGTCTACCGCAAGCAGATCACGGTGCGCTTCCGCGATTATGCGAAGGCCGTGGAGGCGACACGGCTGCTGTCCCAGTCTGGCCTGAACCCCGCGAACGCGCGCTTGGTCGAGCGCGAGGAGGCAGCCTACACCGGCTCCAGCGACGGCACCTATGACATCCTCGTGCTGGGCTTCGAGTCGGCGGATCACCCGGTCGATGCGTGGATGGCGCGTGCGCTGGAGATCTGCGCGGCGTGCGAAGGCGATTGGGAGACCGCTGCAACCAGCGAGGAAGGTGCCGATTCGGCCACGGCAAGCTGGCGCAACAAGTTCCTGCGCGGCCCCTATCTGCGCGAGTACGCCATTGCACGCGGCGTCATGCGCGAAACCATGGAAACCGCCGTCACATGGGACCGCTTCACCGCACTTCACCAGCACGTCAAGAAGGAGACGCATCGCATCATCCGCGAAGTGACGGGCCGCCCCGGCTCGGTGACGTGCCGCTTCACCCACCTGTATCCGGACGGCCCCGCGCCCTACTTCACCTGGTTTGCCTATGGGGACAAGGCCCGCATTCCCGAGCAGTACATGGCAATCAAGCGGGTGGCGGAGCAGGCCATGGTGGACGCCGGCGGCACCGTCACACACCACCACGCGCTCGGACGGGACCATCGCCCCTGGTATGACAAGGAGCGGCCCGAGCTGTTCTGCACCGCGCTGAAGGCGGCCAAGCAAGCGTTCGACCCGAAGCAGATCCTGAATCCCGGCGTGCTGTTCGACCCGAGCTGAAGCCCGGGCATTCACAGGAGGCAAAACCATGGCAGGACCTTTGGAAGGCATCCGGGTGCTCGACCTGAGCCGCATCCTTGCGGGACCGTGGAGCACCCAGTTGCTGTCGGACCTCGGTGCCGACGTGATCAAGGTTGAGCGGCCCGGCAGCGGGGACGATACGCGCGCCTGGGGGCCGCCCTTCCTTGCCCGGGAAGACGGCACCCCGACGGCTGAGTCGGCCTATTTTCTTTGCGCCAATCGCGGCAAGCGCTCGATCACCGTGGACGTCAGCAGCGAGGCGGGACAGGCCGTGCTCCGCGAACTGGCGAAAACGGCCGACGTTTTCGTCGAGAACTATAAGTGCGGCGACATGCGGCGCTATGGCCTGGACTACGACACGCTGGCGGAGCTCAATCCACGCCTGGTGTACTGTTCGATCACCGGCTTCGGGCAGACCGGGCCGTATAGTCACCGGGCCGGCTACGACTTCGTGGTGCAGGCCATGGGCGGGCTCATGAGCATCACCGGCGAGTGCGATGACCGCCCCGGCGGCGGGCCGCAGAAATGCGGCGTACCGATCTCGGACCTGATGACGGGGATGTACGCATCCGTGGCCATCGTCAGCGCCTTGTTCGAACGGGTCGGGAGCGCACGCGGCCAGTACATCGACATGAGCCTGCTCGACACGCAGGTCGCGTGGCTTGCGAACCAGGCGTCCAACTACCTGGTAGCGGGTGCCGAGCCACGACGTTGGGGGAACGCCCATCCGAACCTCGCGCCCTACCAGTCGTTCGCGACCAGCGATGGCGCGCTGATCGTTGCCGTCGGCAACGACCGGCAGTTCGGCGCCCTGTGCGACGCACTGGACCTGGGCGAACTGGCACGCGACGAGCGCTACGCGACCAACGCCGCGCGCCTGAAGCACCGCGAGAGCCTGGTGTTCTTGCTGGCGGAGCGATTCCGTGGCCGCGACACGGCAGGCTGGCTGGACAAACTGGAAGCCGCCGGCGTGCCGTGCGGACCGATCCATACGATTCCGCAGGCCTTGTCGGATCCGCAAGTGCAGTCGCGCGGCATGGTGTTCTCGCTTCCCCATGGAAGCGGAGCGATCGCGCCACAGATCGCCAACCCAATCAAGTTCTCCCGCTCCACTGTCGAGTATCGGCGTGCGCCGCCGGTGCTCGGCGAGCATACGGACGACATCCTGAGCCGCGACCTCGGCTGGTCCGCGGACCGGATTTCGGGATTGCGCCGGGGAGGAACGATTTGAAGCGCAGGTAGCACAAGCGCGATCCCGAAGCAGGATCGCATCAGGAGACAGGAGACCCATCATGCATCGATATCTACGACAAGCGTCCGCCGCCCTGCTTTGCCTGGCAGCGATCTCCGCCTCGCCGCACGCGGCGGCCAAGGACTGGCCCGCCCAGCCGGTCCGGGTGGTCCTGCCCTATCCGCCCGGGGGCGCTTCGGATGTCACCGCCAGGCTGCTGAGCGCAAAGCTTAGCCAGGCTTGGGGAGAATCGGTCGTCATCGAGAACCGGCCGGGCGCCAACGGCATCATCGCCAACGAACTGGTAGCGAAATCGGCCGCGGACGGATATACGGTGCTGATGGCCAACCTTGGACCGAATGCCATCAATCCTGCGGTCTATTCGAAACTGCCTTATGACTCGGTCAAGGATTTCGCGCCCGTGATCCTGGCGACCACGGTTCCGCTGGTCATCGTCACGGCGGCGAACTCCCCCATCAAGGATCTGAAGCAACTGATCGCGATGGCCAAGGATAAGCCTGGCGAGATTACCTTCGGCTCGGCAGGCAACGGGGCGAGCAACCACCTGGCGGGCGAGCTGCTCAATACCATGGCGGGCGTCAAGATGGCGCATGTCCCTTACAAGGGCGACGCACCCTCGCTGACTGACGTGCTGGGCGGGCAGATCCATGTCGCGCTGCCGACGGCGCTGGCCGGCATGCCGCAGGTCAAAAGCGGCAAGCTGCGCGCGCTTGCGGTCACCAGCAAGAAGCGCCTACCGTCCTTGCCGGATGTTCCCACGGTAGACGAAGCACTGGGCATTAACGGCTATGAGGCCGTATCCTGGGGCGGCTTCATGGTGCCGACGGGCACCCCGGCGGCCATCATCACCAAGATGAATGCCGAGTTCAACAAGGCGCTGCAATATCAGGACATCCGGGAGAAGCTGCTGGCTCAGGGCGCCGAGATCGTCGGCGGCACGCCGGAGTCATTTGACGCCTTCCTTCGCGCCGAACTCGCCAAGTGGAAGAAGGTTGCGGACTCTTCGAAGGTGCGGCTCGACTAGCCGCGGCAAGCGCCGGTCGCATGGCCTCGACCGGCGCTTGCATGGCGTTCCTGACCAGCGGACTTGTCCCTCGACGATACAATGCGGCGTCGGGCTGGGCCGCCAGGGCACCCTTGGACGGGCTCATCCTTCACTCCAACCTTGCTCTTCCCTTCGTTTTCGAGGCATGCCGAATATGGTCAACGTGAAACAGGTCGCTCTCCTTGCCGGCGTGTCTTCCGCCACCGTATCGCGCGCGTTGTCGGCACCTGAACTGCTGCGGCCTGAGACGCTGAAGCGCGTGCAGGAAGCGATTGCCAGCCTCGACTACGTGCCTTTTGCCGCTGCCCGGATCCTGCGTTCGGGACGGACCATGTCCATCGGCATCATCGCCCCGACGCTGATGAACGAACTGTACGCCAGAGCCGTGGACAGCCTGGAGAAGCAGCTCGAAGCGCTCGGCTATACCGTTCTTCTGACGTGCCATCGCGACAACAGCGAAATCGAGTTGCGCTGCGCGCGGGAAATGCTGGAGCGGCGCGTGGACGGCATCGCCATCATCGGCTCGCAGCACCACCCCGACGTCTTCTCGCTGATCCATAAGCACAATGTCCCCTATGTGCTGATGTGGGCAACGGATCGCGAAGGCAGCCATCCGACGGTTGGCTACGACAACCGGCTCGCGATGCGGCGGCTGACCGCCTATCTGGTAAACCTTGGGCACCGGGAATTCGCCGTCCTCCCGGGGCCGCTGCATACCCAGCACCTGTCGGTCCAGCGGCTCGAAGGCGTCAAGGACGTGCTCAGCGAACATGGCATCGCACTGCGCGAGGAACTGGTCCTGCCCACGCCCTATGAGGTCGAGCCGGCGCGCGCCGCGGCGCGCGCCTGCCTGACCAGTCCACATCGGCCTACCGCACTGATCTGCATAAACGACTTCATCGCGGTCGCCGCCATCGCCGAGTGCCGCGCCCTGGGCCGTTCCATTCCGGACGATATCTCTGTGACCGGTTTCGGGGACTGGCAGGTCGCAGAACTTATCACGCCGACCCTGACAACCATGCGGTCGAATCCCGTGCGTATCGGGGAACTGACCGCGCGGAACATTATTGCGCAGATAGAAGGCGCGGCACGGCGGGACGATCTGCAGGACGAATTCGAGCCGGAGCTGATCGCTCGGGAAAGTACTGCTGCGGTGAAAATCATAGCGGCGCCTTAGTCCCGTGCGGGCGCGGAAAACAGCGCCCCAAATCGTAGAGGGGACTTTGGGCTTGCCGCTTTGCCGATGTCCCGGACAGCGCGACGGGACAAACGCAATCGGCCCTTGAGACCAGACCAGGTCTCAAGGGCCGTTCGCATTCCGGGCTGGCTTATTCAGCGACCACCTTTGCCGACTTCGCGACAGCGCCCCACTTGTCGGTTTCGCTCTTGATATAGCGGGCAAACTCGTCAGGCCTGGTTGCCACCACTTCGGCACCAAGCGTCGCCAACTGGCTCTTCACTTCCGGCATGGCAAGCACCTTCATCAGGGCGGCACTCAGTTGCTTGATGATTTCCGGCGAAGTTCCGGCGGGTGCAACGAGACCGCCCCACGAAGAGGCGTCGAATCCCTTAAGCACGGATTCATCGATTGTCGGTGCATCGGGGAACGCCGGCACGCGCTTCTTACTTGCCACAGCGATGAGCTTGAGCTTTCCTCCAGTCACGAAAGGACGCGCAGCGACGGCCGTAGTGAACATCATGGACACCTGCCCGGCCATCACATCGGTCAGAGCCGGGCCATCGCCCTTATAGGGCACGTGCATCATGTCCGTCTTCAGCCCAGAGTTGAACATCTCGCCAACCAGGTGATTGGAGGAGCCATTGCCGGCCGACGCAAAGGTGTACTTACCCGGATTGGCCTTGACTTCTGCCACCAGCCCCTTGATATCCGCCGCCTTGACCTTCGGTCCGGCCACCAGCACGATCGGCACCGTGGTGGTTTGCCCGATTGGGGCGAAGCTCTTGTTGACGTCGTAGCCGAGGTTCGGGTAGATCGACTGGCTGATCGCATTCGGGCCGACGTTCGCCATCAGCAGCGTATAGCCATCTGCCGGCGACTTGGCCACCATCTCGGCCGCGATATTTCCGTTTGCGCCGGGCCGGTTCTCGACCACAAAGGTGGCACCGGTGACTTCCTTCAGCTTTTCGCTCAGCACCCGCGCGGTCGTATCGGATGCGCCACCCGGCGGGTATGGCACAACAATGCGCACAGGCTTATCGGGGTAGGCTGCCATGGCGATACCTGAGGCCAAGGCCGAAGCCGCGATGGCCGCACGACACGCAGTTTTGATCAATGCATTCATGATGTGTCTCCTCCAAGTCTGGTTTATCGAGGATGGATGGGAATCAGTACCGCGCCCCTGGCGAGCGGCTTCACCGTCTTGCTGTAGATGTTCAGCCAGCCTTGCTCCGCAGCCCCCTGGATGGGTGCTGCGTCGACCCGACGCGAAGCCATCTCCTTCTCGTCGACAAGCAAGTTGATCTGCCGTCCGGGAATGTCGATCTCGATCTCGTCGCCATCCCGGACAAGAGCCAAAGGGCCACCGGCTGCGGCTTCGGGGCACACCTGACCGACCGCGACCCCTCGGTTCAAGCCAGATAGCTGGCCATCGGTCACGACGGCGACCTTGCCGTTGAAGCCCGCGCCTTCGACGGCTGCGACGAATGACGACGCCAAGGCCACGCCTGGACCACCAATCGGCCCCATGCCACGCAGGCACGCTACGGTCCCCGCCGTGATACGTCCCTCCGCCAATGCCGCGATAGCTTCCTCCTGAGAGTGAAACACCATCGCTTTGCCACGAAAGCTCTCCGCCTTCTCGCCGGCATTGCCGAGCTTGAGAATGCTACCCTCGGGTGCAAGTGATCCCTTCAGGATGACCAGCGACGGTTTCGTAGAGACAGGATTGTCCAACGTGCGCAGGATCGACGGCGAAGGCGCCTCGTATTCGTCGAGAATTGCCTGCCACGTCTTGCCGGAGACCGTCAGGCACTCCTGCTCGATCATAGAGGTTAGACGCTTGATCGTCGCAAGGGTGCCACCGGCCGCTTCAAGCTCCTCCGTACGGTGCGGACCGTTGGGCTTGACGGTCGCAAGCAACGGCACCTCGCGGCCAAGCCGGTCAAACAGATCGTAGAGATCCACATCCGTGCCGGCTTCCTCCGCAACACCTTGCAGGTGGCGCAGCACGTTGATCGACGTCGACAGTGCCAATGCGACGCGCACGGCGTTTCGGAAGGCCGCCGGCGTCAGAATGCTGCGAGGCGTCAGACCTTCATTGACCATCTCGACAATGCGTGCGCCGGCGGCTCGGGCCTGGTCGACCATCGCCGGAGAGTTGGCCAGGACCGGACTGGCACCTGGCAGCGTCAGACCCAATGCCTCGCAGACGATGTGCATGGAGTTGGCAGTCCCAAGACCCGCGCACACACCGGGACTGCGCACGGCGCGCTTGCACATGCCGTCCAGGTCCTCGAAGGAGAGTTGACCAGTCACGTGCATGCCGACCTTCTCGAACACATCTTCGATGTCCACATGCTCGCCCTTGTACTGACCACTGGCCTGATAGCCGCAAATCACCACCAGTGTCGGAATGTCTAGCCGCGCAGCGGCCATCATTTGTCCGGGCGTCGTCTTGTCGCAGGAAGCCAGGCAGACCATGCCGTCGAGTTGTGCGCCCTCGACCTGCACCTCGATGTCGTTCACGATCAGGTCGCGGGACGGGAGGATGTAGCGGCCCTGCTTGCCTGCGCTGGTAATGAAGTCGCTGGGGGCGGCGGTGCGGACCTCGAAGGGTACGCCCCCTGCCGCGCGGATCGCCGCCTTCACGTGGGCGGATACGCCATCGAGGTGACTGAAGCAGCTCGACAGCTCCGACGAGGTGTTGACCACGGCAATCTTCGGCTTGTCCAGATCGGCATCGCTCAGTCCCAGGGCTTGCCACTGGGCCTTGCGCAGTGCCCAACGGGTCGTACCCGGGGCGAAATTGCTACGGTATTTCGGGGAATTCATTGCAAGGCTCCAAGGAAGGCACCATTGTTTTCCAGCACCTGCTGGATATCGGACGCCGGAACATGGTGAACGCTGATGCCGCGTGCCGCTGCCGTTGCAGCGGTATGTCCGGCCGCTTCGCCCATGGCGAAGCATTGCGCGGTGACTCTGATCGAGGCCTGCGCGCCATGAGTGGCCGATGCACAACGGCCAGCCACCATCAGGTTGTCGAAGCCTTCCAGCAGAAGCGAACGCAGGGGAATCTGGAAGTACGTGCCAGGCGGCAACCAGATCCATTTGGTCGCCCTGCCCGCAGCGTGGTCCTCCATTGGCCATGCACAGCACCCGATGGCATCGTCGAAGCGCGCTCCTTCGAGAACATCCTTGTCAGTGAGGACGTAGCTCCCGACGGTACGCCGACTTTCACGGATGCCGATCACCGCGCCCGTATCCATGACGAAGGCCGACTCGAATCCCGGCACGTACTTCCGGAATGCCTTCAGGTATGTGCAGACTTGTTGCCGCCCCGCAATCTCTGCCCGTGACATGACACTAAGGTCGAACGGGTTGGGCGATTTGCCGTCCACCGCCACTTTCGTGATGTTCAGATGCGCAAGCCCTGGCCGTTCGGCAAATACGCCGCCTGCGGTGCGAGGAAGGTCGTAGCCGTCGGCGACAGCCCGCTCAAGCCTTTCGCGAAGAGCCGGACGGCTCAAGCGGGCCAGCGAGTCGGTGTCTACGCCGCCGAACCGCACCATGGTGGTAGGAAACTGAAGATCGCCTTCCGAAATTTCGAAAGGCGCGCCGGCGAAGTTCACCAGGTCGGCATCGCCAGAGCAGTCCACGAACGACTTTGCCCGGATGGCGAGTCGCCCTTCCTTGGTCTCGATCAGCACGGCGTCCAGTTCGCGCTCTTTCATCGCGACCCCAACCACCAGTGCATGAAACAAGACCTCGACCTTTGCTTCCTGGACGAGTTGATCGAGGGCGACCTTCATGGCGAACAGGTCATAAGGCAGCGAAGCTGTCTCGAGCCATCGAGTCGTTTCCCCGAGGCCGTCAAGTGACCGCAGTCGCTCGATGACTTCGTTGCAGAACCCACCCACAATCTGCTGTATCTCTGTATCCGTGACCGCGTAGAGCCCACAGATGCTGCCCAGGCTCACCGACGTCAGGGTGCCGCCTAAAAAGCCTTCGCGCTCCAGAAGCAGTACCTTGGCACCCGTCCGCGCCGCGGCAATGGCGGCGGCTACCCCAGCAGCGCCACCTCCAACGACGCACACGTCTGCAGTGCGAAACACGGATGTCGACCGAGCAGGCTCGGACACCGCACCAAATGAATACGTAGTCATTTTTCCCTCAAAAAAACGCGTGATGCGGCTTCCCGCCGGTCAATCACGCTTTCCCACTAGTTTGGTTACGTAGTCATTATAAGCGCAATCGTAAAACTGCCAAGCTCAGGATGTTGTGCGTCGCAATACGAGATCATTAGGGAGCACAAAGGTGTACGGGGCCAGCTCCGGCGTAGTCATACGACGCTGGAGCCGGTCTACCACCTGCTCGACCATGGCAGGCAAGGGTTGCTGGACAGTGCTCAAGCTGATGCACTCCCACCTCGCCATGGGAATATCGTCATAGCCGACGATCCAGAGATCGCCCGGGACTTGCTTGCCACTGCGACGGGCGGCATCCAGCACACCGATCGCAACAATGTCATTGGTGCAGAACACTGCATCGACATCAGGGCGTTCAGCGAGCAGTGTCTGCATCGCCCGAAAGCCATACTCGTAGCTAAAGTCGGCGGCATCGGCCCGCACAAAGGCGTTCCCCTGGCTCAACGCGCCAAGCCCTTCCATGAAGCCTCGCTCGCGTTCGCGGATCGTGCTTGCCTTGGAACTCTTGCTGGACGCGGCCGAGATCAAGCCAATGCACTTTCTGCCCGCGGACACGAAATAGTCTGCAACCCGGCGGCCGCCGGCATAGTTGTCGCTCACGATGGTGTCGAACAAGTCGGTTCCGACAGAGCGATGGATCAGGATGATCGGCTTCTCGGCCGCGACTCGGGCCAGCATCTCCCTGGATTCATCCAGCGCGGCGGCAAAGATAACGCCATCGGTAGCGCTCTCGGCGAGCGCACGCACCGTTGCCTCGTCCATCTTTCCTTCGAGCTCCCAGACCGTTGTGCGGAAGCCCCGACTAGCGAGCCGATCAACTAATAGTTGGAGCAGCATCGGGTACAACGGGTTAGACAGGCTCGCGATCACCACCGCAACCGTCCCGCTGCGACGCGTCTTCATCTGTCGAGCTGCCGCACTGGGCGAATACTCGTAGTCTTGTATGACCTTTAAGACCCGCGCCTTGGTCTCCGGCTTCACCGATGGCAAATCCTGAAGCACACGGGAGACGGTGGTTTGTGAAACCCCTGCCAGGTTGGCTATGTCGATGCTGGTAAGCCGCTTGCTCATGGTGAGGTAGGAATTGCACACATTGCTGTCAATGCCCCGGATTCTAAACGAACCCTTCGAGGCCGCCCCGACACCGGAAGTGCCGCTGGTCCACAGGCCATTTTCACAATGAACTCATGGCGGATCCGGCCACCACGCACTGGCGATACTGACATGTACGGGAACGAACGGAGCCATCCCTCCAGCAGTTTTCAGCCTAGCCAGTAACTTTCCGCAAGCACGCCAGGAACCATTGCGCCAGCGCCGGCACCGGCCGCTGCGGATTGAACAGGATGTGGCTCTCGAAAGCGATCACCGGCTCGAACGGGATCGCCTTGACACCCGCCGGCTTCAGGCTGCGCACCACCAGCGGGTTGACCACGCTGACGCCCAGGCCCATGCCCACCATGGTGCAGATGGTGGCCGCGTAAGGCGTCTCCAGGGTCAGCACGCGCCGGTCTGCCGGCACGAACGCGGCGTCGACCGTGGCGCGGGTGCCGTCGCCATGCGTGAGCGAGATAAAGCGCTCGCCATCGAGGTCGCTGGCGTGCAGGCGGCGCTTGCGCGCGAGCCGGTGCGTCGCCGGCACGATGCACACGCCGTCCTCGCGGCGCAGCAACTCGCTGCGGATGCCGGTGGTTTCGGCCAGGTACGACACCAGCCCGATATCGCAGAAGCGCGCCGCGGTCCATTTGGCCACCGTGGGCGAATCATTGGTATGCACGGCGATCGGCACGTCCGGATAGCGCTCGCGGAAGGCCAGGATTGCCTGCGGCATCACGCTCATCGCGATCGACGGCACGGTGCCGATGCGCAGCGTGCCCACGCCGGATTCACGGATCGACCGGGCCGACGCGCGCAGGCTGTCGAGGCCGACGAAGGAGCGCTCCACATCGAGAAACAAGGCTTCGGCTTCGTCCGTCGGCGCGAGCCGGTTGCCGACGCGCTCGAACAGCCGGAAGCCCGCCTCGCGTTCCAGTTGCCCGATCACGCGACTGATGTTGGGCTGCGAGGTATGGAGCTGCGCGGCGGCTTCGGTCATCGAGCGCGTCAGCATGACGGCGCGGAACGCTTCGATCTGCTTGTAGTTCATGGCTGGCGACGGTTGGGGTCAGCGGTTTTCGTGCAGCATATCAAATCCGTATGGGCATGACGGAAATACTGATTTGACGATATATGCGACGGATTTCCATACTGGCTCCATCGTTTCGGAGATCACACAGCATGGAATCCAAAGTCAGCCGACGCCTGACCCAGCCCACCGCCGCCGAGGTATGCGAGCACATCTACCTGCCCCGCCTGATGCGCGAATTCGGCAGCGGCTTTCGCTACCTGACCGATATCAACCAGGCCCACCTGCTGATGCTGCATGGCACCGGGCTGGTTCCGGCTGACGTTGCCGCGGTGCTGGCGCAGTCACTGCTGCGCATCGAAGCGGAGGGGCCTGCCGCCGTGCCGCTGGATCCTGCGCGCGAGGACGCCTACTTCAACTACGAAGCCCACCTGATGCAGATGGCCGGTGCCGACGCCGGCGGCAGGCTGCATGTCGCGCGCAGCCGCAACGACATCCTGGCCACGCATGACCGGCTGCGTGCACGCGACCTGGCGCTGGACATCCTGGAAGCGATGCTGGCGGTGCGCACGGCGGCGCTGGAGCGGGCCGACGCCCATGCCGCGGTGGTGATGCCCGGCTATACGCACCTGCAGGCGGCCCAGCCGATCACTTATGGCTACTACCTTGCCGGCTTTGCCGAGTCGCTCGGCCGCGATATCGCGCGCATGGAGCAGGCGCTGGCGCGCCTGGATGCCTGCCCGCTCGGCGCCGGCGCGCTGGCCGGCACCGCCTTTGCGATCGATCGCGCGGCGACGGCGCACTGGCTGGGCTTCTCCACCCATGCGCCGAATTCGCTCGACGCCGTGGCCTCGCGCGACTTTGCCTGGGAGATGCTGGCGGCGATCACCGTGGGTGCGGTCAGCTGGGGCCGCGTGGCGCAGGACCTGTACGTCTGGGCCACGCCCGAGTTCGGCCTGATCGACTTCCCGGACAGCGTCGCCGGCACCTCCAGCATCATGCCGCAGAAGAAGAACCCGGTCGTGCTGGAATACCTGAAGGGCAAGGGCGGCCACATGCTCGGCCTGCTGACCGGCGCGCTGGCCGCTCTCAAGGGCAGCCATTTCACGCACTCGGGCGACGGCAACCGCGAGAGCATGCGCGGCTTCTGGGAGGCCGGCGACGAATGCCTGCGCTGCCTGTCGCTGCTGCGGCTGGTGATCGCCAACGCCACGCCGCAACGTGCCGGCATGCTGGCGCGCGCGCGCCGCGATTTCTCCACCGCGACCGACCTGGCCGATGCGCTGGTGCGCGAGGCCGACATGTCGTTTCGCCAGGCGCATCACATCGTCGGTGCCGTGGTGCGCGACGCGCTCGACCAGCACTTGCCCGCCGACGAGATCAGCGCCGACATGGTCGATGCCGCCGCGATGCGCGTCGCCGGCCGCGCGGCCGGACTGGATGCCGCCGCGGTCGCCCGCTGCCTCGACCCCGAACAGGGCGTCGCCGCGCGCATGGCCGCCGGCGGACCCGCGCCGGTACTGGTCCGCGACAACATCGCCGCCCAGCGCGCCGCCACGCATCATGCCCGCGAATCCCTTGACGCCACCCGCGCCCGCCTCGACGCCGCGCGCGCGGCGCTGAAGCGCTCGCTCAACCACCTCGCCTCACAAAGCTGAGCCGCGCCGCACACCGCAGCCGGCATTGCCCTTATCCTTGTCCCACGGAGACCCTGCCCCCATGAAGAACCTTGCACATGCCCTGGCTGCCACCTGTCTGACGCTGGCGACGAGCCTGGCCACGGCCGGCCCCTACCCCGACAAACCCATCCGCATGGTGGTGCCCTTTCCGCCCGGCGGCACCACCGACCTGCTCGGCCGCGTACTGGCCACCCGCTTGTCCGAAACCCTCGGCCAGCAGGTGGTGGTGGACAACCGGCCGGGCGCCGGCGGCACCATCGGCTCGGACCTCGTAGCCAAGGCGCCGGCCGACGGCTACACGCTGATGTTCGGCACGGTGGGCACGCAATCGATCAACGCCACCCTCTACCGGAAGCTGCCGTTCGATCCGCAGAAGGATTTCTCGCCGGTGGCGCTGTTCGCCGGCGTGCCCAACATCCTGGTGGTCAATCCGAACGTGCCGGCCAGGAACGTGCGCGAGCTGGTCAGCTATGCCAAGGCCAACCCCGGCAAGCTCAATATGGGCTCGGCCGGCAACGGCACCACCAACCATCTGTCCGGCGAACTGTTCAAGTCGATGGCGGGTGTCGAGATCGTGCACGTGCCGTACAAGGGCAGCGGCCCGGCGATGGCCGACCTGCTTGCCAACCAGGTGCAACTGATGTTCGACAACCTGCCGGGCTCGCTGCCGCATGTGAAGGCCGGCCGCCTGCGCGCACTGGCCGTGACCAGCGCCACGCGCTCGCCGGCGCTGCCCGACGTGCCGACCATGGCCGAGGCGGGCATTGCGGGCTATGAAGCCGACGTCTGGTTCGGCGTGGTGGGTCCGCGAGGGTTGCCGCCCGAGGTATCCACGCGCTTGTCGCAGGAAATCACGCGCATCGCGCAAGACAAGGCGATGCGGGACAAGCTGGTGCAGGCGGGGGCCGCGCCGCTGACTTCGACGCCGGAGCAGTTCTCGGTGCTGATCCGCCGCGATACGGACAAGTGGGCGAAGCTGGTGCGGGCGTCGGGGGCGAGTGTGGATTGACGGGGATTGGTGTGGCTAGCGACCGGCACGACGTCTCGATTGTCGCCAGCAAGCACGACGGCCCGAACGGGCCGACGTGAGCTTGCTGCCTGATTCCGGCTCGACTCAGAAGGCCGGAACCGAGGTGCCATTGTCGCGGTACACCTGGCGACCTCCGACATAGGTGGCAGTGGCGTGGAGATGCTGGATGTCAACCTCAGGCACCGTCAGATAGTCCCCCGACAACACCACAAAGTCGGCCAGCTTGCCCTGTTCGATCGAGCCCTTGGTATCAGCCTCGCCGTTCAGGTCGGCATAGTGGATGGTGAACATGCGCAGCACGTCGACGCGGCCCACGCGCTCGTCCGGACCATAGACACCGTCTGTGATCGTGTCGCGGGTAATGAAGTGATACATTGCCCAGAACGGATTGACCGGCATGTTCGCGGAATCGGTGCCGCCGACGAGCTGGAATCCGGCATCCATGAAGGTCTTCACGGGGGTCACGTGTTCCGCCCGGTCGTGTCCCCAGTACTTCGACAGCACCGGTGCGGCAACGTACAGGTGGGCCTGCACGGACAGCCTGGCGCCCAGGGCGCGCACGCGCTCGAGCTGTTCCTTGCGGACCACGAAGGCATGCTCGATGGTCCAGCCCTTGACGGCGCCCGGGCTGGCCTTGTGGAGGTTTTCCCACGCCGTCAGGACCTGGTCCAGCGCCGCATCGCCAACCACGTGCACGGCCACGCGGTACCTGTTGCGGAAGAGTTCGCCGACCACCTCCTGGTACGCCTGGCCGGAAACCAGCGGCAGCCCGAAGAACGTTCCGCCCTTGCCGTACGGTTCGCTGTAAGGCTGGCTCATGTAGCCGCCTTCGAACCCGCCATCGACCGAAGTCTTCGCGCCCCAGATGCGCACCCATTCGTCGCCGGAGCCCGCCGGCAGCGGGGCCGAGGCAATGATCGACTTGATCTGCGAGGCCGAGTTCACCGGCGCCATGGCGTTGAGCAGCAGCTGGAAGCGCAGGCTTAGCTTGCCCGCGGCCTGAAGCTGGCGGATGACGGCGTAGGCCGAGGGCACGTCGGTGCCCGTGAACATGCCTGGCACGCGCACGCTGGTCAGCCCCAGCGCATTGAGTTTGTGCTGCATGTCTTCCAGGGCCGCCGCGTCGAAGGTTGGCGGCGCGGGCAGCGTCATCAGCGAGCGCGCGTTGTTAATCAGTACGCCGGTCAGTTGGCCGTTGCTGTCTTTCTGGATGATGCCGCCGTCGGGCGACACCGTGCTCTCGGTGATATTCCACTTGGCCAGTGCCGCGCTGTTGAGCATGGCCGTCAGGCCGCCGCGGTGCAGCACCAGCGGGTTGTTCGGGGCCACCGCGTCGACCTCTGCGCGCGTAGGCAGGCGCACTTCTTTCAACTGGGCCTCATGCCAGTCGGAGTTGCTTTGCAGCAGGTCGCCGGGCGCATGGCTGGCAACGGCCTCGCGCACCGCAGCCAGCACATCGTCGATCCTGCGCGTGCGCGACAGGTCGATGCCCGGGCCGCCGCCTGCGCCATGCAGATGGCCGTCGCTGAGGCCAGGGATAATGGTGCGCCCACCCATGTCGACCACACGCGTGGCGGGGCCGACATGCTTGCTCAATTCAGTCGACGATCCGATCGCCAGGAATTTCCCCTCCTTGACGGCGAATCCCTGCGCTACGGTATTGGCGGCATCGACGGTCAGGACTTTGGCGTTGGTGTAGACCGTATCTGCGGCAGGCTCGGACGAGCCCTCGCATCCCGCAAGCGGCAATACGATGACCGCCAAGCCGAGCCAGCCCGGCACTCCCCTGCTCCAGCTGAGTTTCATTGCTTGCTCCCCTTTCCTTCTTGTTGGCAGGTGCTATGCCAGCGTCACCACCGCTCGCCGGCAACCGGCACGAAGAGCCGTCCCGTCGTGTGACCGCCCTTCGTCATTTAATTTAGGTTACGATGTTTTATATTTCAAATATTTTCGCGGATGGCTCGATCCCGCCGAGGCGTTGCCCTGCCTGCCGACACTACTAGTCCATCGTGTGTGGCGACGGGCAAAACCGTCGTCGAGAAAGATGTCGCCGGGATGCCGACTTGCGTGGTCAGCGTCCGCCTTCTGCCGACCACCAGCGGGAAGTGGAAGGAACGGATCCGGCTGCGCTGGAGCCCTGGCAACGAGCAGATGATCTTCAGGGTGCGAGGGCGTGACTGGAAACATGTACAAGCAGCGCGGCAGAGTGTGCACCGTGACCACGGTGGTGACCGTGGCCTTGACCTCCACCCGCCATTTCAAGTCCATACTGGACAACCTCGTCATCATGTTGCCGCACATAAAGGAAGGCAAAGTGCGCGCGCTGGCCGTGGCCTCGGAGCATCGCCTGCCACAACTGCCCGACGTGCCGACACCCGCCGAGCTCGGCTATCCGCAGCTGAACCTCAGTTCGTGGACCGGCATCGCGGCCCCGGCCGGTACGCCGGCGCCGGTCCGCAAGGGGCCTGACCTCCGCAAGGCTGGTGCAACCATGTCCGGTCCGCATTGGGCCTCGCACCTGTATATCCATATCCGAAAGCCTTCTTTGTTTGCTGGGGCGCAGGGCGATAGCATCGTCTCCTCCTTGTTCTTATGCTCAGACATGCCCGCGCTCCCGTTCCTTCGCCTCGCCGCTGCCGCGGCACTGTCCTGCCTTACCATCAACGCCGCCTGGGCAGATGCCACGCTGGATCGCATCAAGCAGCGCGGCAAGGTCTCCATCGGCGTGCTCGTCGGCGGCAGCCTGTTCGGCTCGATCGATCCCGTCACGCAACAGCCCGTTGGCTGGAATCCCGACCTGGCCCGTGACCTGGCAAAACGCCTGGGCGTGGAAGCCGAACTGGTTCCTGTGCAGCCCTCCAATCGCGTGCAGTTCCTGCAACAAGGCAAGGTGGACCTGCTGATTGCGTCGATGGAATACAACCCCGAGCGCGGCGAGCTGCTGGGCTATGCGCCAACGCCGTTTTACCGCGTCGGCGGGACCGCAGCGGTGTCAAAGCGCAGCGGTATCGCCAAGTGGGACGACCTGCGCGGCAAGACCGTCTGCGCGTCGCAGGGCAGCAGCTACGTCAAGCCGCTGCAGGAGCAGTACGGCGCGCAGGTACGCGGCTTCAAGACCTCCGCCGAATCCTTGCTGGCTCTGCGGGGCGGCCAGTGCGTGGCCGCGGTCCACGACGCAACGCTGATCCACCCGCTGGTCCGCAGCAATGCCGACTGGACCGACTACGCCGCGCCGATTCCCACCGAGATCCTGCCTGCGCCTTCGGTGGTCTGGACCCGCAAGGGCGAGACGGACACCATCGCCGCAGTGGACAAGATCGTCCAGGAATGGCACCGCACGGGCTGGCTGATCGCCACGGAAAAGCGGCTTGGCATCACGCCGCCGCAGCCTCTGCTGCCCGAACTGCAAGCACGCTTCAAGAACGCGTCCTGAGTGGGACCCTCGGGCCCCTGCGTTACGGCGCCCTTCTGCTATGAAAAGAGTCTTCCTTCCATCCCCGGCCATCTCGCCGGGCGACTTCGCCGTCTTTGCAGAGCGTGAAAGGCCATGAAGGCATGCCGACCTGGCCATGCGCCGCAGCCGGCGCAAGCGGAGGTGGCGGCATGACCGATATCCTCGCCTCGGTTGTCGCCACGCTCAAGCCGCTGGGGCTTGACTATGCCTTCGTTCTCGACGCGGGTGAACGTTCAGCGTTCCTGCGTGGCCTGGTCGTGACGCTGGAGCTTTGCCTGCTCACCATTCCCTGCAGCCTCGCCGCCGGCATCGTGCTGGCGGCGATGCTCACCTCGGGCCGCCGCGCCCTTGCCGCGCCGGCCCGCGCCTTTGTCGAACTCACGCGCAACACGCCCACGCTGGTGCAGCTCTACTGCGCGTTCCTGGTGCTCAACATGCTGATTACCCAGCAGCTGGCCAGCCGCGGCACCGGCAATCCGCTGACGCCCTTCGTCTGGGTGGTGATCGTGGTCTCGCTGCACAAGGCGGTGTTCCATGCCGAGGCGCTGCGCGCCGGTATCGAGGCGGTGCCGCGCATCACGCTGGAGGCGGCGCGTTCGCTGGCCTTCTCGCGGCGCCAGTTGCTGCTCCAGGTCGAACTGCCGCTGGCGGTGCGCTTTGCCTTGCCGGCACTGGTCAACAACGTGGTGGACCTGGTCAAGATGACTGCCGTGGCATCGGCCATCGCAGTCGGCGACGTGACCTATGAATCCATCATGATCTGGACCCAGCGCGACAACGTGCTCGAACTGCTGTTGCTGATCCTGGCCTGGTTCGGCCTGCTGACCTGGCTGGTCAGCCGTGCAGGTCGCTGGCTGGAAAGCCAACTGAGGATGCCCGGCTATGGCCAGTGAATCGATTCTCCCGGCCGCCAGCGGCCGCCCGCCATTGCAGGCGCGCGCGCTGCGCGCCCCCTGGTGGCTCGCATGCGCCGCGGTGGCGGCATTGCTGCTGTTCTGGACCCTGGCCGACAGTACCCCGGCGGCGCTGCGCAGCCTCTGGACCTGGACCCCTGCGCTGCTGCGCGGGCTGCTGGCCAATATCGAGATCAGCGTGTTCGCCATGGCGCTCGGCACCGTCGCCGGCCTGCTGATCGGCGCGCTGTCCTTGTCGTCGCATGCAGCGCTGCGCGGGTTCACGCGCACCTGGGTGCAGGCGTTTCGTAACGCGCCGGTGCTGGTACTGGTCTATTTCACCACCTATGTGTTCCCGTTCGAGCTGCACCTGGTGCACTGGACGTTTCCGTTCCCGGACTGGCTCAAGGTCGTGCTGGGCCTTGCGTTGCCGGCGAGCGCCAACGTTGCCGAGATCTTCCGCGGCGCGATCCAGTCGATCCCGAGCGCGCAATGGGAAGCGGCGCAGTCGCTCGCCTTGCGCCGCCGCCAGATCTTCCGCCTTGTGGTGCTGCCGCAGTGCCTGCGGCGCATGCTGCCACCATGGATGAACCTGTACGCCAGCATCACGATGAGCACGTCGCTGGCATCGCTGGTCGGCGTCCACGACGTGGTCGACACCGCGCAGGTTGCCAGCAACACGGTGGCGCGCACCGACTTCACGATCCTGGTCTACTTCAGTCTGCTGGTCCTGTTTTTTGCTTACTGCTACCCGATCGCGCGCGCGACCCGTGCGCTGGAACGCCGCCATGAACGCCACTGAGTCCTTCCTGCGCCGGGACACCGGCAGCCACGCGGCGACCCCGCTGGTACAGCTGCGCGACGTCCACCTGAGCTTTGGCGCGAACGCCGTGCTAAGCGGCATCGACGTGGACGTGCGCCGCGGCGAAGCCGTCACCATCATCGGCCCGTCCGGATCCGGCAAGAGCACGATCCTGCGCTGCATCACCGGCCTGCTGCGGCCGCAGCGCGGGCAGATTCGCGTCGGCGACACCGCCGTCGAGACCTTGCGCGGCGAGGATGAGTTCATCGCATTGCGCAAGCGGGTGGGCTTCGTGTTCCAGCAATACAACCTGTTCCCGCACCTGACGGTGCTGGAGAACCTGGTGCTTGCCCCGACCCGGGTCATCGGCCGGCCGCGCGCAGATGCCGAGCGCGAGGCGCGGGCGCTGCTCGCCAGGGTGCGGCTGTCGGACAAGGCCAGTGCCTACCCGGGCGAGCTCTCCGGCGGCCAGCAACAGCGCGTTGCGATCGCGCGCGCGCTGGCGATGCAGCCCGAGCTGATCCTGTTCGACGAGGTGACCTCGGCGCTCGATCCCGAGACCGTCGGCGAAGTGCTGACCGTGATCCGCGAGCTTGTCGAAGATGGCATGACCTGCGTACTGGTGACGCATGAAATGCGCTTCGCCGCCGAGATCAGCAACCAGATCTACTTTACCGAGGCTGGCCGCATCGTCGAGCACGGCCCGCCGGCCCAGATCTTCGGCAAGCCGCAGCACGAACGCACGCGCGCGTTCCTGCGCCGCGCGCTGGGCGCGATCCCGCGCCTGCCGGCCGAATTCGATGCCGCCTTCGCGCCGGCGCCTTCCCCCTTTCCCGCTGACGGAGTCTCCGCACCATGAGCCATTCTTCTCCCGCCGAACGTCAGGCGGCCCGCCGCAAGGCAGTGGCCGCCGCACTGATCGACATCCGGCGCCTGGCTGCCGGCCAGCCCGACCGCGCGGCGCTCGATGCCGTGGCCGCGCGCCTGCAGGCGCTGGCGGCGCAGCGTGAACTATTCACCCGCGAGGACTTTCCGCCCCCGGCGGATACGGCCAGCGGCGCTTCGACGCGCTACCGCCTGAACCCCGATGACGGCGACGACGCCGCCGCGCTGTACCTGAACTCGATCCGTCCGGGCAAGACCACCATCCCGCACAACCACGACACCTGGGCCGTGATCGTCGCCGTGGAAGGCCGCGAGTTCAATCGGGTCTATCGCCGCACCGACGACCGCAGCGACCCGGCCTTCGCCCGGCTGGAAGTCGCGCGCGAACTGACGGTCGAGCCCGGCACGCCGATCGCCTTCCTGCCTGACGACATCCACAGCATCCATGTGGTTGGCGATGCGCCGACGCTGCATTTCCACT
The DNA here is from genome assembly GCF_057798955.1 of Cupriavidus sp. 207A1. NCBI lineage: Bacteria > Pseudomonadati > Pseudomonadota > Betaproteobacteria > Burkholderiales > Burkholderiaceae > Cupriavidus > Cupriavidus sp. 207A1. The sequence continues at coordinate 112,736 of NZ_JBYOJO010000004.1, forward strand.
GCTATGGCCGCCCGCTTGAAACGCTGACGGGCCGTTACGGCGTGCATCCGGAAACTGGTGAAATCGTCAATTACAACGCCACGCAGATGCAGCCGAGCAAGGTGATGGCATGAGCGAAGCGGGCAGACATACGCGCTTGCTGCATGCGGGGGCGCCGACGCTGCGCGACGGCGCAGGCCCGGTCAATGTACCCGTGGTGAGAACCAGTACGGTGCGCTTTGCCAGCCAACAGGCGCTGGAATCGCGCCAGCACTGCCGTGCCGCAGGCGAACGCATCGCCTCCTACGGCCGCCACGGGCTGGACACGCATGAGGCGCTGGAAGACGCGCTGACCACGCTCGAAGGCGGGCATCGCGCATTCCTGGCGCCCTCCGGGCTGTCGGCGATCACGCTGGTGCTGCTTGCCCTGCTCGGCCCCGGCGACCATGTACTGGTCTCCGACAGCGTCTATGCGCCCGTGCGGCGCGTCGACAAGACGCTGCTGCGGCGCCTGGGGATCTCGGTCGAATACTTTTCGCCGGCGCATGACGACCTTGCCGCGCTGATCCGGTCAGAGACCAGGCTCGTCTATCTGGAATCGCCAAGCTCGTTGCTGTTCGAGGTGCTGGACCTGCCAAAGCTGGCCGCGGTGGCGCGCGATCGGGGCGTGCCGGTGGCCGTGGACAATACCTGGAGCGGCGGGTGGTTCCTGCAGCCCCTGAAGCTCGGCGCCAATATCTCGATCCAGGCCGCGACCAAGTATATTGCCGGGCATTCCGACGTGATGCAGGGCGCGGTGGTGGTGGACAGCCCCGCGCTGGCGGAACGCGTCGCCACCGCGCACGAGGCGCTCGGCCTTGCCATCGGCGCCGACGACGCCTACCTGTCGCTGCGCGGCCTGCGCACGCTGCCGTTGCGCCTGGCCCAGCACCAGCGCAACGCCACCGAGGTCGCGCAATGGCTGCAGCGCCATCCCCAGGTGGGCCGCGTATTTTACCCGGCGCTACCCGAAGACCCTGGCCATGCGCTGTGGCAACGCGACTTCAGCGGCGCCAGCGGGCTGGTGTCGTTCGCATTCCAAGACGCCGGGGCGAGCGCGGCCAGTGCGTTCGTCGACGCGTTGCGGTGGTTCTCGATCGGCGCCTCCTGGGGCGGGTATGAAAGCCTGGCGCTGGTCGCCCCGCCGGAACGGCTGCGCGAACACCGGGCCTGGCAAGGCAATGCACCCGTGGTGCGGCTGCACGTCGGACTCGAAGACACACAGGACCTGCTGGCCGATCTGGACCAGGCCTTCCACCTCACACTGGCGTGATATGGGCTGCGCGCGCCGTGGTTGGATTTTCAGTGCGCCAGCAACCGGATGCCGATGTCCCCCTCGCGCTCGAGCTGCGCAACCAGGCCGATCTCCCAGTCCAGGTAGGCGCGGAAGCCCGCGTCGCGCTGCGCCACATCGGCGTGGTGGTAGGGGCTGTACCAGTAATCGTCCTCGCCGGTCAGCACGCCCTGCGCGCCGCTGCCGGTGGATAGCCCTGCGGCCGTCCAGGCCTGCGTGCCGCCGGCCAGGAAGCGCACGTCACGGCCGCTGCGCGCCGACAGCTCCGCCGCCGCGATGCGTGCGAGGACGCCGTCCGACGACGTGATCAGCACTACGTCATCGGCGCGAATCCGGGCAATCAGCGCCTCCAGCCGGTCTGGCACGGCGAACTGTGCGCCGGCAACATGGCGCTTCTCATAGGCGGCGCGGCGCTCGACGTCGAAGATGCGCGCACGGCCCGCCTGCAACAGCGCCTCGGCCTGCTGCACGGACACCGACTGGGCTGCCGGCCGCGACGACAACACGCGCAGCGGCTCCGGGCCGGTGTCCACCGCGGCGTCGGCCGGCGGGGCATACACGAACACCTCATGCGCGCCCAATTGCGCCAGCCATGCGCCGGTGGTCAGCGCCCGCACACCATCCCAGTCGGCAAGCACGATCCGCGCATGGCGCGTTGCCGCGTATTCGTCCGTCGCCTGCACCAGTTGCCCGCCTGGCGCCCAGCGCCAGCCCGGCAGGTGGCCCGCCTCGTATTCGCCTCGCGTGCGCACATCGAAGCGATACAAGGTGTGCTGGCCGGCTTCGCGCTCCAGCCGCGCCAGGCCGGCATCATCGAGACGGCGCACGCCGGCGCGGCAGGCCACGGCCTCGGCACGGGCCCGGGCGGCGTCACGGGTCGCGCGGGCCGGCTCGGGCAGCGGCGTATGGCGTCCGTGCGCCAGCGTGCGGCCATTCAGCAGCCAGGCCATGGTGCCGTCCTTGAGCGAGACCACGGGGTTGGGCACCCCGGCGTCGATCAGCGTCTGGGCACCAACGATGCTGCGGGTGCGCCCCGCGCAGTTGACCACGACCAGCGTTTCGGGGCGCGGCGCCAGCTCGCCGATGCGGTAGACCAGTTCCGCGCCGGGCAGGCTGTGCGCGAACGGCAGGCTGAAATCGGCAAATTCCTCGGTGGTGCGGCTGTCTACCACCACCAGGTCATCGCCGCGCTCGAGGCGCTGCTGCAGTTCTTCGGCGCTGATCCATGGCGTGTGCTTCTGGTGCTCGATCACTTCGCCGAAGGCCTTGCTGGGCACGTTGCTGCCGCTGAAGATCTCGAACCCGGCCGCCGCCCATGCCTGCGTGCCGCCGCTCAGCACCGACACGTTGCGCCAGCCCAGGCGCAGCAGCTTGGCCGCGGCCTGGTGCGCCAGGCTATCTCCGCCATCGCCGCCATCGCCGCCATCGGTCAGCACGATGCGGGTGTCGCGGCGCGGCACCAGCCGGTCGGCCAGCAGCTCCAGCCGCCACAACGGGGCGGAGGCCGCAAGCAGCAGATGCCCGCGCACGAAGACCCCGGTCTCGCGCACATCCAGCAGCGCGATCTCGTCGCCGTCGGCCAGCGCCGCCTTCAGCGCGATGGCGTCGATGGCGGCATGGGCGATATGCCTGGGCGGCCCGAAATGCCGATAGCTGCCGCCCGCGGCGCCTTCGAACACCACGCGCCCACCCAGCCGGTCCAGCGCCAGGCCATAGAAATGCAGGTGCAGGCCGGGCTCGTTGCCAACCAGCTCGATGGTATGGACGTCGTCGGGCAACAGCGTGACGGAGCTGCCGCTGACGACATCGCTGCGGCCGGTCTCGGTCAGGCGAGCGCGTGCGGGGTCGTCGGTGGCCTCGCGACGATAAAAGACATTGCGCTCGTTGCCGGTGATGCCGGCAATGATGGCCCAGGTGGTGTGGTCATGCGGTGGCTGCGCCTTGCCAGGCAGCCCGGCCGACACGTACAGCGCATAACGGCCATCGAGATCTTCGGAAAGGCGATAGACCTGCGCGGGATTGTCGGCCGAAACCGGAAACTGCGCCGACGGGAACAAGTCGCGTTGCGCGCCCAGCCGCTCCAGCGCCCGCGCCACCGTCTGCAGCGTCTCGCGGTCGGCAGGCTCTGCTCGCTCCAGCAACTGTCTTGCCTCGGCGATGAATGCGGCCACGGCCGCGTGGCGCCGGCTGGCAACGTCGCTGCCCGGCACCGCTGATGGGGAAAGGTTCTGTTGGGTCATGCGGCGACTGTAACGCCGCGACCAACGGGGTGCCAAAGAAGGCTTTCGCGTATCGACATGCTGTCCGCTTCCACCCCGACCGGCCGTCGCCACCACGCACACCGCATATCCATAGGCTCAAACATTCGTTGGTGCGGTTCGGCCGGCTTCGTAAGCTTGACGGTCCGATTGGCCGTCATGCAAGCACCCACGACGGCCTGCAGGCTCTCCCCAGGTCATCACCATGCTCCGCCGCAACGTTCTCCGCGCCCTCCTCCTTGTGCTTTCGCCAGCGATGCTGGCTGCCCAGCCGCTTGCGGCAACCGCCGCCGACGCCGCGTTTCCCGCGCGGCCGGTGCGGATCGTGGTACCGGTGGCGCCCGGCGGCAGCGCTGACAAGCTCGCGCGCACCCTTGCCACCCGGCTCAGTGAAGTGTGGCAGCAGCCGGTGGTGGTGGACAACGTGGTCGGCGCCAGCGGCACCATCGGCGCGGCGCAGGTGGCCAAGGCCCGTCCCGACGGTCACGTGCTGCTGCTTGGCGGCGAAGGCGTGACGCTGAACGCCTCGCTGTACAGGAACCTGCCGTATGACACCAGCCATGCCTTTCGTGGCGTCACCAAGGCCGTGGTGAACCCGCAGGTGCTGGTGGTCAGGCCGGACCTGGGGGTAAGGAGCTTCCAGGATTACCTGGCTCTGGCGCGCCGCAAGCCGGGGGAACTGGCACTCGGGCTGCCTGGCAATGGCGGCATCGCGCACGTCGCGCATGAGATGCTGTCGCGTCAGCTGGGCTTCAAGGTCAACTACATTCCCTATGCCGGTGGCGCGCCGGCTACGGTGGACCTGCTTGGCGGCCACATCGACGCCACCTTGATTACCCTGGCTGCCGTGACCGACTATGTCAGGGCAGGCAAGCTCACGGCGCTGGCGGTCACGACGCCCTATCGCTCCAGGGCACTGCCGCAGGTGCCCACGCTGGCCGAAGCCGGGGCTGCGGGATTCTCCGTGGAGAGCTGGCAGGGACTGCTGGTCCCGGCTGCAACCCCGGCCGCCGTGGTGGACCGTATCAGCCGCGATGTGGCGGCGGTGCTGCACGCACCCGCCACGCGCAGCCAGCTCGAAGACGCGGGCTATGTCGTGGTCGCGTCGTCGGCGCAGGAACTGGACGCCACGCTGTCGCGCGACCTGCCCCGATACGCCGCCGTGATCGCCTCATCGGGCATCGCCTTGCGCTGACAGCGTACATCCCCCATTGACTGACATGATCCATACCATCGACGCCACCACGCTGCGCAAGTGGCTGAATGACGGCCAGTCGCTGGCCCTGTTCGACGTGCGCGAGCATGGCCAGTACGGCGAAGGCCATCCCTTCTTCGCCGTGCCCCTGCCCTATAGCCGACTGGAACTGGAAGCTGGCCGCCTGGCCCCGCGCCGCACCGAGCGTATCGTCCTGTTCGACGACGGTGCCGGCGACGTGGCAACGCGCGCGGCGCGGCGGCTTGCGGCACTCGGCTACGCTGACGTGACGCTGCTGGCCGGCGGTGCACCAGCGTGGGCGGCTGCCGGATACACCTTGTTCAAAGGCGTGAACGTGCCATCCAAGACGTTTGGCGAATGGGTCGAGCAGATCCAGCACACCCCGCATCTGAGCGCCGATGCGCTGGTCGCACGCCGTGCCGCCGGTGAACCGTTCGTGCTGGTTGACGGCCGTACCGACGAAGAACACCGCAAGATGACCATCCCCGGCGCGCTGGGCTGTCCCAACGGAGAGCTTGCGCTGCGCCTGCCGGCGCTGCTGGCTGATCCCAACACGCCGGTCGTCGTGCATTGCGCGGGGCGCACGCGCAGCATCATTGGCGCGCAGACGCTCTTGAACCTCGGCCTGCCCAACCCGGTGCTCGCGCTCGAGAACGGCACGCAGGGCTGGTATCTCGCCGGTCATGCGCTGGAACACGGCAGCGAGCGGTTCGCCGACGCCGTACCCTCCGCCCCGGTGCTGCAGGCTGCGCGCGATCGATCCGCCCGGCTGCTGCAGCGCTTCGGCCTGCCGTCGCTGTCGACGGCGCAGGCCCAGCAATGGCTGGATGACGACCGCCGTACGACCTACCTTTTCGATATCCGCACCGCGGAAGAATTCGCCCGGCGCTCGATCGACGGCGCCGTCCACGCCCCCGGCGGGCAACTGATCCAGGCCACGGACCGCTACATCGGGGTGCGCGGCAGCCGTGTCATCGTGTTCGACGATGACGGTGTGCGCGCCCCGGTGACCGCCAGCTGGCTGCACCAGCTTGGCTTTGAGAGCGCCGTCCTTGCGCAAGGCGTCGATGCCGCGGTCACGGTGCCGGCGAGGCCGCAGCCGGATCTTGGTGCGGGCCCGCGTGTACTCGGCGTCGATCAGCTGCGCGCGCTGCACGGCGAGGCCGCGGCGCTGGCGGTCATCGATCTGCGCGAGAGCGCTGCGTTCAATCAGGGCCACGCGCAAGGCTCCGTCTGGTCGATCCGGCCGCGCCTGCTGCAAACCTTGCAGTCGCTCGGTACAACGCCGGACGATCCGGTGGTATTGCTGGCGAGCGAGGCCGAGGTGGCCGCCCTGGCGTGGAAAGATCTGCTGGATGCGGGCTATGCCAATGTGTTCCGCACCGAGGCGGGCTACCAGACGTGGCTGGCGGCCGGCCTGGCGCAAGCCGTCGAGGCCGAGCCGTTGCCGCCGGCGGCGCGCATCGACTATCTGTTTTTCGTGCATGACCGCCACGAGGGCAACCAGGATGCCGCCAGGGCGTACCTGGCCTGGGAGACCGGGCTGATCGCCCAGTGCGCGGCTGATGAACTGCAAGGGTTCCGCGTTCCGGCGGATACGCGCAACCCGTCGTCCGAGGCGGGCGGGACAAAGCGCGCATAGCAAAAACCGGAATACGTCACGCTTCGGCGGCGATTTTCCTCGCCAGGCCAGCCGCTCCCATCAAGAGTTCGCGGCATCGCGCAACACGACCGCCACCGCTTCCACCTCGACCTTCAAGCCGAAGTGCAGCGCGCCAGTCGGCACCACGGCCCGCGCGGGCCGCGCCGCTCCCGCCCACGCGGCATAGACTTGGTTGAAGGCGGGCCAGTTCTCGATGCTGTCGACATAGACGCGCACCTGGGTCAGCCCCTCGATGCCGCTGCCCGCGGCAACCAGTGCTGCCTCCACATTGGCCAGCGCCTGTTGCGCCTGCGCCTCGAACGAGGCGTCGACGAGCTTGCGTCCGTCCGATGCGAGCGGGAGCTGGCCGGAGACGAAGACCATACCGTTGGCGACCGTGGCGTGGCTGTAGTGCCCCCCGGGCGCCGCCAGCGTGGGGGGCTCAATGGTCCGCACCGCGCTATTCCGTTCGTTGCGATCACCAGCCATGCAAGCGGCTCCATTGGGTGAGCTCGCCATCCCCGGCGAGAGCCTGATACGTTGGGAACTGCGCACCGGTGGCGCAGGCATGGTTGGGCAGGATGCGCAGCAGCGTGCCGATCGGAAAGCGCGTGGCGATGTCGGCGTCCGTCCCGCCTTGGCGCGACACGATGCCATGTTCCTGATTGGCGCCGCTGAGGATGTGGCCTGGAATCACCGCGCCATCGACTCCGCACACCTGGCCATAGCCGAAGTCGTGCTTCTGCTTCTGCGTGCCGCGGTCGCGGCTCATGGCCATCCAGCCAGCATCGACGATGGCCCAGCCCTTTTCGGCCTGGTGGCCGATCACGGTGGTCAGCACGCTGAGCGCGACGTCGTCCGTCGCACACACGCCCACGTTGCGCATCACGAGGTCGAAGAAGACGTAGACGCCGGCGCGCACTTCGGTCACCGCCTGCAAGCTGTTTGCGCAGAGGGCCGTGGGTGTCGAGCCCACGCTGACCACCGGGCAAGGAAAACCGGCGTTGCGCAGCCGCTCGGCGGCAAGCGCGCAGCCGGCCCGTTCCTGCTCGGCCATCGCGGCCAGTGCCTCGGGCGTGTCCAGGTCGTAACTGGAACCTGCGTGGGTCATCACGCCACCGAGGCGCGCACCACCTTCATGCAGTACGGCTGCGACGTCCAGCAGCGCCGGCTGGTCCGGGCGGATGCCGGAGCGGTGGCCGTCGGTATCGATCTCGATCCAGACTTCGAATGCTTCGCCATGCTCCGCACCGAAGGCAACGATGGCGCGTGCCGAATCCACGCTGTCGGTCACGAGCTTGAGGTCACAGCCCCGCCGGCGCAGCGCCAGGGCTTGTGGCAGCTTGCTGGCAACCATGCCTACACCGTAGAGGATGTCGGTGATGCCGTCGTCAAAGAAGTGCGCCGCCTCTTTCAGCGTCGACACAGTGATGCCGCTGGCGCCCGCCAGGATCTGCGCGTGCACGACCGGCGAACACTTGCTGGTCTTGACATGCGGGCGGAAACGCACGCCAAGCGCGTCCATGCGCGTCTGCATGCGACGGATATTTCGGTGCATGCGCACGGTGTCGATGATTGCTGCAGGGGTTTCCAGGCTCGTCAGCGATGCGGCGGAATGGGTCATATCGTCCTTGATGCGTTCAGTCCAGGAACTGGCTCTTTGCCTTCAGCGGCTCATCGTGGAAGGCATGCCTGTCATGTCGGCCTCCTTAGCGGCTTGCAGCATGAAAGGAGCGCAGCCACGGCAGGGCGGGCGCCAAGGTCGAAAACTCGGCTTCCGGCGCCGGCGCGCCGGCGGGCAAGGCCAGCCCGACGCGGTTGTGCCAATACGTGCGCAACCCCACCGCCGCCGTACCGAACATGTCGTAGCCGGAACCCGCGACGAAGGCAGCATCCGCTGCCCGCGTGCCGAGCTGCTCCAGGGCCAGTCGATAGGGGCGCGGATCCGGCTTGTAGTAACCGGCTGCTTCGGAAGTGACCACGACATCCCAGTCGATGTCCAATAAGGCGCAAGCGCGGCGACCCAGGTGTTCGGAGCAGTTGGTCACCACTGCCAGCTTGCAATGCGGCCGCAGCGCCTGCAGCAGCTCGCGGGCGCCGTCCCACGGCGGCAATTCATCCCAGTGCGCTTCGAGCGCCTGTGGTGCGGTCCCCGGCAGGCCGACCTGTTCGGCTGCTTCCCTCACCAGCTGTTCGTAGCCCACGTAGGCGCCACAGCCGTAGGTCCTGCGCAGGTACTCGGCACGCCAGGCCCGGCCTGCGGCTTCAGAGCCGGCGGCGGCGTTCCAGACGGTCCACGAGTCCAGCAGCGCGGTGAGAAGGTCGAACAGCACGGCACGAGGCCAGGCGGGCGCAGTGTTAGGGTCCATGAGTTACTTTTGCGAAGGCGGCTTGCGCATGGTTGTCAGAGGTCCCCAATGTAGAAGCGATATGGTGACTTGTGGTTAAATTTTGGAACATCAATCGTTAAGCTGAAGTGAATGATCCAGATCGAGGACTTGCGGCTGGTCGAGACGCTCGCTCAGTCGCCTTCGCTCAGTGCCGCGGCGCGCGCGCTGAACGTGACGCCGCCGGCGTTGTCCGCGCGCCTGCGCAAGCTGGAGTCGACGCTCGGCCTCGCGCTGGCCACCCGCACTGCCCGGCGGCTGAGCCTGACGCCCGAGGGCGAACGCTTCGCGCGGGAGGCCGCGGCGCTGCTGGCTCAGCTCAATGCGCTGCCCGAATCTTTCCGGCGCGAGGACAGCCGCCTCACCGGCACGCTGCGCATTGCCGCCCCCTTCGGCTACGGACGGCAACATATCGCGCCGCTGCTGGCGCGCTTTGCGCAGGCCCACGCTGGTTTGCGCTTGCAGCTGGACCTGCGCGAGACCCCCTGGCCCGACCGACACGACTCGGATGCCGTGATCCACATCGGCGCCGTGCGCGACTCATCGTGGATCGCCCGCACGCTCGCGCCCAATGCGCGCTGGCTGTGCGCCAGCCCGGCCTACCTGCGCCAGCACGGCACGCCCGCAGCGCCGCGCGAGCTGCTCGCGCACGCCTGCATCTGCATCCGCGAGAACGACGAGGACGTGACCCTGTGGCGCTTCCGACGACCCGGTGCCGGCGCCGGGCGGCGCCCGTCGGCGCGCGAGACCGTGCGTGTAGTGCCCGCCTACACCAGCAATGACGGCAGCATTGCACGCCAGTGGGCGGAACTGGGCCTGGGGCTGGTGCTGCGTTCGGAATGGGATACGGCCGACGCGGTCGCGCATGGCCGGCTGGTGCGGGTGCTGGCCGACTGGGAATGCGACAGCGCGCCGGTGACATTGCTGGTGCCGACACGGCGCGGACGTACGGCGCGCGTGCAGGCCCTGATGCAGTTCCTGGAACAGGCGTTGGGAGGCGGGAAGCGGGAAAAGGCGCGCAGGGGCACGCCCGGGGCATGACGAGCGAGCCGGCCGACGTCCGCCTCCGGCCGGCTAGCGCAAATACGGGCACGCGCGCGGCGCGCACTTCGAGGCGGACATCACTGCGGTAGGGTACGGCCAGGACTGCATCGGATCCATGCCCCGCAGCCGACCCGGCTCAACGTTTCTGCCCCTGCCCCAGCTCCGGGGGCGCCGGGGGCGGCAGCGGCGTGGCCACGGGCTCCAGCCCGGTGCTGCTGACGATCGACGCCGCCGCCGGCGAGGCCAGGAATCGGATGAAGCGGGACGCTGCCGCGCTTTGCCGGCCCGCGACCGTTCCCGCGGAAAAGAACACCCTCTGCTGCAGCTCGGCGGGCAGCGGCCCCACGTAGTCCAGTTCCTTGAAGGGCAGCAGCTCGCTGACCTGCTGGAAGCCGATCTCGGCATCGCCCCGCGCCACCACGGCGCCGACGCGCTCGCTGTAGATCTTGCGCGCCTTGTCCTGGACCTGCTCCGCGACGCCAAGCCGGGCGAACAGCTCGGTGGAGAGGTAAGTCCCGCTGGCACTGGCGGAATAGGCGATGGACTTCGCGTTGAGCAGGGTCTGCTTCAGCGCCTCGGCCGTGCTGATATCCGGCTTGGGCGTGCCCTTGCGCACCGACATGCCGATCAGCGAGCGCGCCAGGTCGACCCGGCTGCCGGCGGCCACCTTGCCTTGCTCGACCAGCTTGTCCAGGCCCGAGTCCGCCAGGATCACGACATCGAAGCTCTCGCCGCGCGCCAGCCTGCTGGGGATGGAGTCGGGCGCATTGCCCATCGACGCGCCATACGCGGTGATGACACGGTCCTGCGTGGCGGCCTCGTACAGCGGCACCAGTTGCTGGTAGGCCGCGGTAAAGCCGCCCGAGGTGATCACGCGGATCTCGTCGGCCCAGGCCGGCGCGGCCAGCCATAGCACGAATATCAGCAACGCGTGCCTGCCGGCAAGGGTCTTCAGTCTCATGTTGTCTCCTGTGGCTCCATATCGCTGGCCCTGCGGCGCGTCGTCTGGCTGCCTTCAGGCTGTCGGCGTACAACCATCGGGCCAGGCCGCGCGGTTTGATCGCGTCGCCACGGCGCGCTCGGGGCATTGCAAGGGTAGTCACGCGAGACTATTCTGTGAATTGCAATGTTCTGATCGTTTCATGCATGCCGCGCATCAATTTCGCCCTGGAAGATTTGCAGGCCTTTGTCGCAACCGCTGAAAAGGGCAGTTTCCGCATGGCGGCCGAAGCGCTGCATATTTCGCAACCCGCGCTGAGCCGGCGCATCGAAAAGCTGGAAACAACGCTGGGTTCGCGCCTGCTGGACCGGACCACGCGTCGGGTGGAGGTGACCCAGGTCGGCCGCCAGTTCCTGGAAGAGGCCCGCGCCGCGCTCGATATCCTGGACCACGCCGTGTTCCGGCTCGGCGATGAAGCCGCGCTGCAACGCGGCCTGGTGACCGTGGCAGCGATACCGTCCGCTGCCCTGCATTGCCTGCCCCATGCGATCCGCGCGTTTGCCGGGCGGCATCCCGGCGTGCGCGTGCGCGTGGTCGACGAAAGCGCCAGCAGCGTACTGGCCAGCGTGCTGTCCGGAGAATCGGACTTCGGCCTTAACTTCATGGGCGCGCAGGAGCCCAATATCGACTTTCGCGCCATCCGCGCCGAACGCTACCGGCTGGCAATGCGCCGGGACCACGCATGGGCCGGCCGCGAACGCGTGGCCTGGCAGGAACTGGCCGGACAACGGATGGTCAGCGTGTCCCGGCACAGCGGCAATCGCGCCCTGATCGAGAACGCCATCGCCCATCTGGAACAGCGGCCGACCATTCACTACGAGGCCAACCACGTCGTTGGCGTGCTCGCGCTGGTCGAGGCCGGCCTGGGCATGGCCGTGCTGCCCGGCATGGCGGTGCCGCCGGATCATCCACGGCTTTGCGCCGTGCCGCTGGTCGAGCCGGATGTAGACCGCGTACTGGCGCTGATACGCCGTCGGGACAAGCCGCTGCAGCCCGCCGCGCAGGCGTTGTACGAGACCATCTCGTTGTCGATGGCGGGTGATGCCTGACGAAGGGGCCGGTCGGCGAGGTGCTCGCCGGTGCCGGACCGAAGCCATGTTCTACAATCTCGCCGGCTGCACCGGAAACCACACGGTACCGACGGCCCGCCCCATGCGTCATGGCCACCATCGCCGACGCCAGGCGGCGAGCCGCTCAACCGGCGGCCGGTACGAAACCTGCTTGCACGACCCACGACACCGAGGAGCATGACCGGATGACGAACTGGCTGCATGAGCGGCAGCACTGCCGCGCGCGGAGGCCCTGACATGGCGGGTTCAAGCTTGCTGGTATTGATCGACGACATCGCCACCATCCTGGACGATGTCGCGGTCATGAGCAAAATGGCGGCCAAGAAGACCGCGGGCGTGCTGGGCGATGACCTGGCGTTGAACGCGCAGCAGGTCAGCGGCGTCAGGGCGGAGCGTGAACTGCCGGTGGTATGGGCGGTTGCGCTGGGGTCGATCCGCAACAAGGTGATCCTGGTGCCGGCGGCGCTGGCAATCAGCGCCTGGGCGCCCTGGGCCGTGGTGCCGTTGCTGATGGTGGGCGGCGCGTTTCTTTGCTACGAAGGCTTTGAAAAACTGGCACACCGGTTCCTGCACAGCAAGGCCGAGGACGCCGCACACCACGCACGTGAAGTCCAGGCCGTCTCGGATCCCGCCGTCGACATGGTGGCGTTCGAGAAAGAGAAGATCAAGGGCGCGGTCCGCACCGACTTCATTTTGTCGGCGGAGATCATCGTGATCTCGCTGGGCACCGTCGCCAACGCTCCCTTCGGCCAGCGGCTTGCCGTCCTGTGCGCGATCGCGGTCATCATGACGGTCGGCGTCTATGGCCTGGTGGCCGGCATCGTCAAGCTCGACGACGCGGGCCTGTACCTGAGCAAGCAGGCGTCGGCGGGGCTCCGCGCGCTGGGGCAAGGCTTGCTCAGGCTGGCACCGTGGCTGATGAAGACCTTGTCGTTTGCCGGGACGGCGGCGATGTTCCTGGTGGGCGGCGGCATCCTGATGCACGGCATTCCGGCGATGCACCACGTGACCGAAGCCACGGCGCTGGCGGCGGCAGGAGTGCCGGCAATCGGCGGTGTGCTGGCGGTGCTGGCGCCGGTGTTGCTGGACGGCATTGCCGGCATCGTCGCCGGCGGGCTGGTGCTGGCGGCGGTAAGCGTGGTGAAGGCCGGCATGCGGGCGTTGCGGCCTTCGGCGCGCTAAGTGCGGCGGCCGCGCGCACTGTCGATGCGGCGGTGACCCCACCTTGGTGGGATCTCGCACAGAACTGCCTGACGGTGTGACAGGCATCACCGACGTGGCCGGCATGCCCGCCTAGAATGCCGCGTAACGGTCGTCTACACGGCCGTTAATCCCCGCATTTTCCGCCAGTTGCTCCCCGGGCACTGGCGGCATTTTTTGCGTGCTGCGCCAGCCTGCTGAGGTTGGAACCCGTGCCAGCCACGCCGCCAGGCGCACGGCAGCGTCCGGCTCAGCGCATCCAGTAGCCGACAGCCAGCGCCACGGCAACCGCCAGCACGATAAGGACAGGCACGGTGCGGTTGCGGCGGGCCCGCCGCGGATAGCGATGGAATTCGCCCAGGCCGCCGTTGGTCAGTTTTTCCCAATCCATGAGACGCGCAAAGTTTCCATGTCAGGCGCAGCAGGCGATTGTGGCAGCGCGGGCCGCATGAAAATGTGTCCGCCGGCACAATCTCCGCCAGAACCGTCTCTGCCTGCGCCATCGCGAATTCCGCCGCGCCGCTCAGAAGTCCATCAGCACGCCGGTGCTGACGGTCCCGGCGCGATAGCGGAACAGGGGGATGGAATCGTCCGATTGCTGGTACAGGCCCTGGATATAGAACGAGAGATCCGGCGCATGGCGATAGGTGTAGCGCAGCAGGACCTGGCTGAGCACCTGGCGGCGGCGCGTGTCGCCGAACAGCGCGCGAAAGTACGGCTGGCGATCGCGCAGTTCCTGGCGCTGCGCGAGCGCCACCACCAGGTGGCGCGGCTGTGGCAGCCATGTCAGGTTCGCCAGGATGGCGTAGCCATCGCGGTCGCCGCCCGCGCGCTCGTAGCGCGCGAGGTCGCGGATGAGGCCGACGGCGGCCGACACCTGCAGGTTCGGAGCGAGGTCCAGGCGCCCGCGCAAACGCAGGTCGTGGCGGCGCGCATCGAAGGCGTGGCCGTCGGGATAGCGGTCGAGCGCCATGCTGGTATCGATGCCGACCCGGTAGGGCCTGCCGGCCAGCTGGCGCTCCGGCAGCCAGTAGCCCAGCAGCCCGCTGGCGCCATACTGGTAAGGCCGCCCGCCTAGCCAGGTATAGCCGAGCGCGGCCTGCCCCTCCACCAGGCCGGCGCCGGTTTCGCGGCCATAGTGGGCGGCCAGGCTTGCGCCGTACTGGCTATAGTCCTGCCGCTGGGCGTATTGGCGGAGCGAGGCGCCAACGGACACGTTCAACCCTTCGACCCCGCCGGTTCCCCAGTTCACGCTGCCGTCCATGCCGGCAAAGCGGTCGGCCTGTGCCAGCTGGGACGGCTGCAGCAACAGGTATGGTACCGGCGCCCCGGGCGCCAGCGGGACTAGCGGATCCCCCGGGCCATAGTTGGCGTTGGTGGTGTAGCCGGCCAGCAGTGAAATCTGGCCGCGCAGGCGCGGGTCCGGGCGCTTGCATCCACCCCGCACATAGGAGTCGATCAGCACCCGGATGGCCGGCGGCACATCGGTGCCGGCCTGCAGCTGGGAGAACTGCGTGAAAGCGCGTTCGCGCTCGCCCAGTTCGCACAGGGCAATGGCGATATCGAGCCGTGCGCCGGCGTGCGGCAGGGGCAGCCGCTCGACATCGAGCAGCAGCTGCCGTGCCGCGTCGAAGTCGCCGTCGCGCATCGCGCCATGGACGCGCTGGTAGAAGGACTCGTAGGCGCCGCCCGCGTCAAAAGCCGCCGCCGGCAAGTCTGCCCCCATGCTCGCGGGGGATCCCGGCTGGTGCGGCGCCGCCCGATCGGGCATGGCCGGCCGCGCGGGAAGCAACGGCTGGGCCGCGGCACCGCACGCCCACACCAGCATTGCGCACAGACTCGCCCGCGTGCACCGGGCACGCGCATCACGCAACAGCCGGCTCCGACAGGTCGAAAGGCTGTGGGCACGGCCGCCCGCGGACCGCGTAGATCTGCTCGGCCCGGCTGCGTCCGCGCAGGCGCGCGCGACCAACCGGCTTCAGTACGTGGCCTTGTGCCAGCGCCGCGGTCCCCTCGCCCACCAGGAGGTCGGCCGAGACCGCCTTGCACAGGTCCTGGAGCCGCGACGCGATGTTGACCGTGTCGCCGATGGCCGTATAGCTCTTGCGCAGCGGCGAGCCGATCTCACCCACCACAGCGTCGCCGCTGTGCAGCCCGATGCAGACCCGCACCGGCGCCAGCCACGGGCATGCCGCCTGCAGCCGCGCGTTCAGCGTCGGCATGCCGGACAAGATGGCGCAGGCACAGGCCAGGCCGCGATCCGCGTGATCGGGCTGGTCGAGCGGTGCGTTCCAGAACGCCATCACCGCATCCCCGATGTACTTGTCGACCGTGCCGCCAGCGGCATGGATCTGCGCGGTCAGCGCTTCCAGGACGATCTCGGTCACCTTGACCAGCCGCTCCGGCGCCATGGTTTCGGCCAGCGCGGTGTAGCCCTCCATGTCGGCGAACAGCACGGTCACGGTCCGGCGCATGGGCAGCATCGCCTCGTAGCCGCGTTCGCGCAGCAGGGCTTCCATCACCGCCGGCGGCAGGTAGCGGCGGAAACGGCGCTGGAACTGCCGCGCCTGCGCGCGCGCCAGCGCCCACTCAGCGGGCGCCTGCAAGACCAGCAGCAGGATCGCGGCCACCACGGGCAGCACCGCTGCGCGCCCCGCGGCGCCCGGCGGCAATCCCAGCAGCACCAGCAGCCATAACCCGGCCATGCCGGTCAGGGCGCCATAGGTTGTCAGCAGGTTGCCGCCGCGCGACAGCCACGCTAGCGTGAGCACGGTAGCCACGGTCCAGGCCCAGCCCAGCCACGGCAACACCAGCCGCGGCGAGGGCGCGGCAGCCTCGGCCAGCAGCCAGTCGAGCATTTCGGCATGCGCCATCACGCCCGGCAGGCGGGGGTCGTGCGGGCTGACGACATGGTCCGACAGGCCCAGCGCCGACGCGCCGACCAGCACATAACGTCCCGCCAGCGCCTGCGCCGGCACGCGCCGGGCCAGCACGTCGACCGCGCTGAATACCGGGAACCCTTCGCTCGCGTGGCGCCACGGAATGGGCACGAAGCCATCCGCCTCCCTGGCCTGCGCCAGCAGCGGCGCCAGCGTGGTCCATGGCAGCGCCGCGGGCAAGCCGGGCCTTGCGCACAGCAAGGCAGCCGCGGCCAGCATCGGATACTGCTGCCCGGCATAGCCGATCAGCGGCGCCATGCGCCGCACCACCCCGTCGGCGTCCACCTGGGGCGTGATATGGCCGACGCAATCGCCGGCAGCGGCGGCGAAGAAGTTGCCGAGATGGCCCGTCGCCGCCGGGGCCTCTGCCAGCCCGCCCCGCGCCGACGGCTCGGCGGGCCCCGGCAGCGCGCCCCCGGGGTGGCCGGCGCGTGCCGTTTGCTGCGTCAGGTAGAAGGCCTGTGAAAACACCATCCGGTGCCTTCTGGCGAGCGCAAGCAGGGCGGCATCCGCTGCGGCGTCCCGCGGTTCGGGGAACACCATGTCCAGGGCTACCACGCGGGCTCCGTGCCGGGTGAAGAGTTCTCCCGCCAGCCCGGCCACGACCTCGCGCGGCCATGGCCAGGGGCCGACGATGTCCAGGCTGGCCTCGTCGATCTCGACCACCGCGACATGCGCCGACTGGCCCGCGGACGGCCCCAGCCGCCAGCGCAGGTCGGCCATCAGGTCCTCCAGGCGGTGAAACCAGCGCGGCGACCACATGCCGCTGCCGAGCAGCGCGCAGGCGCCCAGCACCACGGCAAACAGACCCGGACGCAGCCAGTCGCGCGGCGTGGCCGCGCCTAGCGCCCCCAATTTGTCGCCCCGACAGCGGTCTGCCCGGAGGCGCCGATCTCGCTGCTGAACACGTAGCCGGCCTGCGCCGCATCGGTGCCGGCCAGCGCGCCGCGCACGGTGGCGTTGCCGGCCGCCTGGTCGCTGCGCAGGATGCCGTCGCCCGTCACCGAGCCTTGCGCCCGCATCTGGTGGCGGAGCTGGCCGGTGCTGACGGTCAGGCTTGTGTCGAAGCGGCGCTTGCCGAAATCGATCACCAGCGAGGGATCGGCGACGGTCGCCGCGGTCGCCTTGCCGTCGCCCACCACGTAGGCCTCGGCCCCCTTCAGCTGGAAGCCGAACACGCCCGTGACCGGCATCGTCATCGGCTCGCGCGTGTCGCGCACCATGGCGAAGGGGCCGAAGCCGCCCATCGCCACAATGTCGCGCACGCCGGCGCGCAGGTTGTCCAGGCTGGTATCCGCGGGCAGGTTGGCCAGGGCCTGGTAGCGGCCCCAGAACAGCTTCTGCGCCTCCGGCGGGGCGGGCGGCGGCGGGCGCACCACCGGCGGCTCCGGCACGGGCGCGGGAGCCGGGCGCGGCTCGGGCAGCGACCTCACGGCGTCGCCGAATGCGATCTCGTTGGCGGTGACCACCGCCGGCGCGCTCACCGCCGAGGTCTTGACCTGTCCGCCGGCGACGCTCCCCTCGTCCTTGCCGGGGGGCGCCACCGCCTCCGGCGACAGGTGCTGGAACTGCGGCCCGAGCAGCGTCGGCTGGGTCTCGCCATGGCGCAGCTGCAGGATGCTGCCGCCGGCCTGGCTCGACAGCCCCATGCCGCCATCGCACGGGCCCATGTCCGCGGGCCGGCAGCCTGCAAGGAACGGGGACATCACAATGCCGCCGGAACGCACGCTGGCACGCGTGGTGCGGGCGTCGGTGAAAACCGAGAAGTCGGTGCCGCGGATGCCGATCGCCGCCACCGGGGTGTTCATGCGGAAGCGCTCCCGCGCCGCCTGGGCGCCTTCGCCGGAGATGGTGCGCACCACGCCGCGGTTCAACCTGAGCTTGATCCGGGTATTGGCGGGCGCGGCGCTGTCGTAGGCGTAGGCCTCGATGGTCAGGCTGGAGTTCGGGCGCAGGCTGACAAAACCGCGGTCCACCGTGTTGACGTAGACATAGCCGTCGCTGCCGGTCTCCAGCGTCACGCCTTCGTGCAGCGCGCTGCCGGCCTGCAGCGGCTGGCGCTGGCCGTGCGCCTCGACCCAGGCGCTGCCGGCCACCACCGCAATCTTGCCCACCTCGGCCGGTCCCTGCGCCCATGCCAATACCGCCCAGCCGATCGACAGGCAGCCGATCAGCATTCCCCGGATCATCGTTTTCATTGCAACCCCTTCTGACTTCGGTGCGGCCCTGGGGACGCACGCCGGCCCCTGTGCGGGTCGCCCCGGAGGCTCCCGCATCGTCGACAGGCTGGCGATGATGATGACCGAGCCATGCCCGGTGCTTTGTGACAGGAGTCACAAACGCGGCCAACGCGGACGTGTTAGCTTGGATGTGGGGTGACAGCTATGTAACGTCCATGTCTAGAATTTCAGCAATGAAGCCGCTTGAGCTGCTCAGGCGACAACGTCTCCTGGCCGGCCTGGATGACGAAACGCTGCTCGAGCTGCAGGCCGAGATCCGGATCCAGCGGTTTCGCAAGCGGGAATTTGTCGTTCACCACGGCGCCGCCGGCGATTCGCTGATGATGCTGCTGAGCGGCCGGCTGCAGGTCATCGCACTGGCGGAGGACGGGCGCGAAGTGGGGCTCGATTTCGTCGAGCCCGGCGACTATTTCGGGGAGCTGTCCATCATCGACGGCCTGCCCCGCTCCGCCTCGATCGTCGCCAGCGTCGATTCGCTGGTCGGCTTCCTGCCCCGGCAGAAGGCGAAGTGGTTGTTCTACAACCACCCCAGCGTGATCGAGACACTGCTGCAGAAGCTGTGCAACACGATCCGCCAGGCCTCCAGCTACCGTTCGATGCTCGGCATGAACCGGGCCTACTCGCGCGTCTATGCGATCCTGATGAGCGCCGCGCGCAACCCGACCGGCAACCTGGTCACGATCGAGAACCTGCCCAACCAGCAGGGCATCGCGATCATGGCCAATGTCAGCCGCGAGACCGTGTCGCGCGCGATCCACGCCCTGGTCAGCACCGGTATCGTCCAGAAAGACCTGCGCCGGCTGATCGTGCGCGAGCCGGTCATCCTGGAAAAGCTGGCCAAGGGCGAAGCCGAGATTCAGGTACGCAAGAAACCCGAGGCAAAGGCGGCGTAGCGTTCGCCGATCTTGCGCCAGTCGCCGCTCGCGGCGACCTTGGCGCGCGCCGACGCAACCAGCGCGCCGTGGCGGCCGGCGTCGAGCGCGTGCGCGGCGCACAAGGCGCCGGCGAGGTCGTCGGCCTCGATCGGCACGAAGTCCTCCCACGCGGTCAGGCCGCTGCCGCGCGCGCCGAACGCCGTGCTCAGCACCAGCAGGCCGCTGGCCGTGTACTCGGCCAGCTTGAGGTTGGTGCCGGAGCCGGCCCGCACGGGATTGAGGCCGTAATCGGCCAGGCCGAGCCACAGCGACTTCTCGGCCGCATCGACCACCCCGAGCATGGCGACATTGCCGGGCCGCGCATCGGCGTCGATCATGCCGCAGACCGAGCCCATGATGGCAAAATCCAGCCCCGGACTGCGCGCGGCCGCCGCCAGCACCAGCAAGGCGGCTTCGAGATTGGGCCCATGGGCACTGCCCATGAACAGGGCCAGTGGCCGTTCCTTGCCCAGGCGGTGCCCGCGGGCGTGGCGCTCGGCAACCGCCACGAACGGCGTCTCGGCGATCTCGATGCCGTTGGCCAGCACCGCCACCGGCGTTCCGTCGAGCTGGTACAGCTCGCGCAGCCGCTCGGCATCGAGTTCGCTGCAAGCGGTCACGCCGCACGCCTGCTCGGCGCACTGGCGCTCGAAGTGCCGCACCAGCTGTGCCGCCCACGCGTGCCGGCCATACATGCCCGCCTTCAGGTCGTACTCGACATTGTGCGCCTCGTACAGGTGCGGACGCGGCACGCCGGCAGCCTGCAAGGCGGGGAAGCCGTACGGATGCGCGCAAACCGACAGCTCCGCGGTGCGCAGCTGCTCGCGCAGCGCCTCGAGCCACTGCGGCACGCTGTCGGGATGCATGGCGGCGACCAGGTCGCCCGCCGACACGCCAAGCTTTTGTTCGAGGTCGCGGGCCTGCTCGCGCAGGCGCGGCGTCACCGGCACCACCTCCTCCACCACCCCCGGCGCCAGCGGCCTGGCATGGCGCGGCATGGCGGTGTCGGCCAGGTTGACGAAGCGCACCTCGAAAGCCTGCGCCAGGTGGCGGTACAGGCCGAACAGCCGCAGCTTGCCGCCGCTGACCACCGGCTCGACCGGGAACGTATTGACCACCACGATGCGGGGCTTGGCCGCGCTTGCCACATGCGCCGCGCAGGGCGCCGGGGCGCACGCCGCCGCAGCCGCGGGGGCGGCACCGGACAGCAGCCAGTCGCCAAAAGCCTGCCAGTGGATTGCCGCCGCGCGTTCGCGCGCGCGTCGGCCCATCGTGGCGACGCCGGCCGGGTCCGCCGCAAGCCGCGCGATGGCCGCGCCGAGCGACTGCGCATCGGGGGCCGCGATCACGCCATTGACGCCATCCTCGATCAGCTCGGTGGGTCCGCCGCTGTCGCTGACGGTCAGCACCGGCCGGCCGCACAGCATCGCCTCGAGCGTGATCAGGCCATAGTCCTCCTGGTACGGCACGAAGGGCACGAATGCCGCGCGGGCATAGGCCCGGGCCAGTTCCGCATCGGTGAGCCGGCCCAGGAACTGAATGCCGTCGTGGCACGCCGCGCGCGCGCGCAGGGCCTGTTCTTCCGGGCCGGCGCCGGCGATGCGCAGCGGCAGCGTCGCGCCGCTGCGCTGATAGGCATCGATCAGCAAGTCGATACGCTTGCCACCCACCAGCCGGCTCGCGGTGAAGATGCCGGCGTCGTCCGGCAGCGCGGCTGGCGCCAGTCCTTCCAGCCCGGTCGGGTGATGGCACACCTCGACCTGGCAGCCGGCCGGAAAATGCGAGGCACGCTCGCGCACCGTGCGCGAGATCGCCGCGTAGCGCCGGATATGGCCGGGCTGCATGCCGATGCGGTCGAGCAGGTGCACCACCGCGCGCGCGAACGTCCCGGGAAAATGCAGCAGTTCCGGCGGCGCATCCGCGCGCGTCAATGCGGCCAGCAGGGTCTCGGCCACCTCCGCGGCATCCAGGTTTTCGCCGCCGTGGCCCGCCAGCAAGGCTGCCTCGAGTCCCGGCGGCAGCCGCAGGCGCGCCACCGCGGCGGCGTCCGGCGGGCGCGCCAGGTGCGCCGGGCAAGTGTCATAGAGGCCGCGCAGCTTGTGCTGCAGGTAGACCATATGGTTGGGATGCCGGACCATCCACGCCGGGTACTTGGTGCTGATGACGAGGTCGAAATGGCTCAGGTCCAGGCGGGCGAAGGTGCGGTAGCTGCCGATCAGCTCGATCAGGTTGCGCTCCGGGCTCGGCAGCTTGATCAGCTCGGCCACCACGCCCGCACGCCGGTTCAGTTCGCGCAGCATGCCCCACCAGAGGTTCTCGGCGCCGCCGATGATAAAAGGCACCGGACTCGGTGCCACGATCGCTACTCTCATGTGTTCCGCTCTACCATGATGTGGTCAGTTGTCTTCACGGTGGGCCGCTCACGAGGTCAGCGTCGCGACCACGTGTTCCCAGCCGATGCCGCGCGCCAGCAGCATCTGGCGGCCCGCCACGCCCATCTCGGCGGCCTGCGCCGGACGCGCCGCGATGGCCTCCAGCGTCGCGGCCAGCGCGTCCGGGTCCGGCGGCACCACCCAGCCGTTTTCCCCGTGCCGCACGAACTCGAGCGGCCCGCCGCCGTCGCTGCAGACCACCACCGGCTTGGCGGACAGCATCGCCTCGAGCGTCACATAGCCGTAGTCTTCGTCGCGCGCGGGAAAGCACACGGCAAGGGCACGGGCGTAGAAGTGCAGCTTCTCCTGTTCGCTGATCTCGCCCAGCAGCGCCACGCGGTGGCCCACGCCGAGCGCCTCGATCCGCTGGCGCAGCATTTCCATCTGGCCGCCGGTGCCGGCCAGCACGATCGACAGCCCCCCACGCAGCCGCGCGGCGGCCTCGACCAGCAGCGCCTGGCGCTTGAGCGTCTCGAGCCGGCTCGGCATGAAGACGAACGGCAGCGCCGCTTCGCAGCGGAACCGCCCCACCAGCGGCGGCGGGTGATAGAGCGGCTCGGCTTCGATCTGGTTGTACTGCCACAGCCGCTGCGCCACGCGCTGCGAGTTGGCGAAGCGCCGGCGGGTGCGGGCAAGGCTGGCGTTGTCGAAGGCGATCACACGCTCGCGCAGGCGCCGCAGCGGCGGCGTGGCCGCGGCTTCGGCATACAGGTCGTACACGGCGCGATGCTGGTGCATCACCCACACGTGGTGATCCGGGTGCGCAAGCCCCCAGCCCGGAAACTGCAGGCTGATCACGCGGTCGATCTCCACCCCGTTGGGGCGATGCATATCGAGCGCGGCTGCGTGCGCCATGGCCTGCTCCACGGCGTGCTCCGGCCCGAAGCGAAACGGCAGCCGCAGCACCTCGAGCGTGTGCCCGGCCTCGCGCAGCGCGGCGGCGAGATTGGCGATGTGGTACTCGGCGCCGCCGTGCAGGAACGGCACCAGGTTCGCGGTCAGCAGGATCTTCACGGTGCGGCGGCTTCGTGCGGCGGCGCCGGCGTGGCCGTCGGCAGCAGCGGCTTGCGCGCGATCATGGCGTAGTCCTGCGGTCCGCACAGGTGGCCGTTGACGCGTTCGGTCAAGGGGTCGTCGCCGGGCACCTTGGCCGCTGCCGGATAGGGATTGAGCCGCAGCACCTGCGGCGCCTCGAAGCCGTGGAATGCCAGCAGGAACGACAGCGACGTCGGCGTGACCGGATTGCGGTGGGAGAAGTCGTGATAGAAGGTATGGCTGCCCACCAGCAGGTTCTCCGGATTCGGCGTCTCGATCAGGATCGAGCCGCCCGGCGCCAGCACCCGCGCCGCGTTGGCGATCATCGCGTACAGCACTTCGAAAGGCAGATGCTCGACCACATGGAACGCCGTCACCGCGCCCAGCGCGGCGGCCGGCATGCGGGCCATGGCCTCTACGCCATCGCAGGCGTCGACCTCCAGGCCGCGGCCGCGGCAGAACGCCACCATGGTGCTGTTGAGATCGACGCCGCGCGCCGGAATGCCACGCTCGGCCAGCAGTTCCAGCCATTCGCCGCGCCCGCAGCCGATGTCCAGCACCGGGCCGGGTGCCGCCTTGCGCAGGGCCTCGATCCAGTCGTCATAGGCGGACAGCTTGCGGCGGATCTCTTCGCGCGAGCCGCGGTTAGCGTTCTCGAAGGCCATGTAATAGGCTTCGATCTGCGCGCGCAGGTCCGCGCCGGGCGCGGCCTCGCCATGCACGTTATCGCCACCGCCGTGGTGGGGCAGCAGGCCCGGCACGGGCGGCGCGGTGCGGCGCTCGCCCATGCGCGACAGGCGCTCATGGGTCAGCTCGGCCGAGAGCTTGTCGAGCTGGTCTTCCAGCACGTCGAGGCGCGCGCGTGCGTCGCGCTGTTCGCGCAGGGCATTCAGCACGCTGCCCGCGACCGCCTCGATCGGCTTGCGCCAGGCGCGCTGCGCGCGCAGCATGCCGTCGCGTTGCCGCTGCAACGCATCGGCAAGCCAGACCCCCGCCGCCTCGCGGCTGGCCAGGCGCTGCTCGTAGCGGCCGAAGGCGCGCCGCGCCGGTCCGCCCAGGCCCAGCCGTACCGCGACGCGGGCCGCCAGGTACCGTGCCAGCAGTCCGGCGCCGCCGGCCAGCCGTACGCTGCGGCGACGGCCCTCGGCCGAGCCGCGCAGCTGTGCCACGACCCACAGCCGGCTGCCGGTCAACGCCAGCACCGCGGCGTAGTGCGCGGCGCCGGCGTCGTCGGGCTCGCGTCCCAGCAGCAGGCGGTAGGCCTGCCCGACAAACTCCGCGCGCGGGATCGACAGCAAATGGACCGGGTGCAGGACACCGTCCGCGCCGGCATAGCCCAGTTCCGGCAGCGCCGGCTCGGGCAGGCTCAGGTAGTCCGCGGACAGCGGATCGAGCGCGCTGGCCTTGCCATCGGCCGCGGCGGCCTCGGCGCGCACGCGGGCGACCAGCGCCTCCAGCGCCGCGCGCGCCTGCTCCCGCGCCTGGTCCGCGCAAGCGGCGTCCGCGCCTGGCGCGGGCCTGGCCGGCGCGACCGGTTCAGTGGGCTCGGATGGCGCATATCGCTCATGAAGCAAAGGGAATCTCCTTGTCGGCACCGGCACCGGCGCGCACGCCCTGCGGCGTCTGGCTGAAGCTGACCGGCAGCTCGCACACCCCGGCGAAGGCGCAGGAACCAAATGCCGATACTTCGAACTCGAGTGCGTTGTCCAGCCAGTGCTGGCAGTTGTGAAGGTGGGTCAGCTCCGAGTGGACCGCGAGCGTGACCGAATAGCTGCCCGGCGCCAGCCGCACCGGGAAATCGAAGCGGCATTCCGACACCGTGCCGCGGCGGAACTCGACCCGGCGCCCCAGCAGTCCGGTATTGGTGCCGAACATGTCCTGGCCGAAGCGGTCGCGCAGCAGGAAGCCGACGTTCAGCGCCACGTTGTCGTCCGAGGCCACGGCAAGCCGCAGGCTGACCGCATCGCCGCAGACAAACTTGCGCGATGCCCGGCCTTGTCCGTCATGCAGCGTGGCGGCCACGATGCGCGTGCGCCGTTGCCCGTAGTCGCGGTCGCCATCGCCGTCGTCATCGCGCGCCGTCATCTGCATGTCGGCGGGCACCCCGGCGATCAGCCGGAAATAGCGGCTCACGGCCTGCTCCGGCGGGCCGTCGAACAGCAGCCGGCCCGCTTCCAGCACCACCGCGCGATTGCAGACCAGCTTGATCGCGTTGACATCGTGCGAGACAAAAAGAATGCCGCCACCCTGCTCCCGGTACTCGCGGATCCTGGCGATGCACTTCTGCTGGAAGCGGGCATCGCCGACCGACAGCGCTTCGTCGACGACAAAGCAGTCCGGATCCGCGTGAATGGCGATGGCAAAGCCAAGGCGCATCGTCATCCCTGACGAGTATGTGCGCACCGGGGCATCGATGAACGGCCCCAGCTCGGAGAACGCGATGATGGCATCGCGCTTGCGCCGCACTTCCGCCGCGTCCATGCCCAGCAGCCGGGCATTGACGTCGATGTTGTCGCGCCCCGACAGGTTGGGATCGAACCCCGTGCCCAGTTCCAGCAAGCCGGTGACCCGGCCGGCATGCCGGACCGTGCCGGCATCGGGCAGCAGTACCCCGGTGACCAGCTTGAGCAGCGTGGACTTGCCCGCGCCGTTGCGCCCGATCACCCCGACTGCGTCGCCCGGCCGGACTTCCAGGCTGACGCCATCGAGCGCCTGGTGGTCGCGATGGCAGGCCCGGCGCAGCAGCGCCTCCCTGAGCCGGTCCGCGGGTGATGCGTAGAGGCGGAACGCCTTGCTGACGCGCGTCAGCGCGAGCAGCGGCGCCGTGGATGCAGTGCCCGGCATGTCAGAGCAAGTCCCGTAGTTCGCGTTCCAGCCGCCGCTTCATCCAGCGCGCGGCCAGCAGCAACGCGGCCGCCAGCAGCGCCAGTGCCGCCAGCGGGGCCGGCGCCGGCAAGCGGCCGCCGAGGATGATGACGTGGACCGCGTCGATGGCCCAGTACGCCGGGTTGAGCATCAGCAAGCCGCGCGCCCATGGCGGCAGGATCTCGGGCAGGTAGACCACCGGAGTCATCCAGAAGCCGAACTGCAGCGCGACCACCACGATATGGCGCACGTCCGGCAGGAACACCTCGAGCATGCCGAGCACGATGCCGACACCGTAGGCGAACGCGCCCAGCAGCCCGACCACCGCCGGCAGCGCCAGCCAGGCCGGGTTGAACGGAAAGCCGATCACGGCCAGGTAGGCGGCATAGAGCGCCATCGATATGCCGTAGACCACCAGTTCCACCGCGACCACGTGCAGGGGCATCAGCCCCAGGCTTACCGGTACCTTGCGGATCAGGTGTGCCTTGGCGGTATAGACCGTGGACAGGCGCGACAGCGTGTTGGCGAACAGGTTCCACGCCAGCATCCCGCCGATCAGGTACACAGTATAGGCGTAGGGGCTGCCGTCGCTGCCGAGCCGCGCCCGCATCAGGTGCGAGAACACGGTACTGAACACGATGATAAGGCACAGCGGGTGGATGATCAGCCAGGCCATGCCGAACAGCTGGCCCTGCTGGCGGTCCACCAGCTCCTGCCGCGCGAACAGCAGCATCGTTGAAAGTGCCTCGCGTCTTGCCATGGTCCTTGTTCCCTCGTCTGCGCGACCGGCCCACTTCAGGCGTGGTGCGCCGAAGCCGGCGCACGGCCATAGTTGTCCTCGAAGCGCACGATGTCGTCCTCGCCCAGATAGTTGCCGCACTGCACTTCGATCAGCACCAGCTCGCCGCTGCCGGGGTTGTGCAGCCGGTGCTTCTGTCCCGCGGGAATGTAGGTGGACTGGTTGGCCAGCAGCCGCGCGTGCTGCGTGCCGTTCTCGACCAGCGCTTCGCCGGACACCACGATCCAGTGCTCGTAGCGATGCGCGTGCAGCTGCAGCGACAGCGACTGGCCGGGCGCGACCACAATGCGCTTGACCTTGAAGCGCTCGCCCTCCACCAGCACGGAATACGCGCCCCAGGGCCGCCGCACCGTCCGATGGTGCCGGTAGGCGTCATGCCCTTTGCGCTGCAGCGCCGTGACGATGTGGCGTACATCCTCGGCATGCTCGCGGTGCGCCACCAGCAGCGCGTCCTCGGTGTCGACGATCATCAGGTTGTCCAGGCCGACGGCACCGACCACGCGCTCGCTGCGGATAAAGCAGCGGCGGGTGTTGTGCAGCACGGCCTCGGCGCTCACGCTGTTGCCCTCGCCATCCTGCGGCAGCAGCGCGCTCACGCTCGACCACGAACCGACATCGCTCCAGCGCATGGTGTTGCGCACCACGGCCACGCGCTGGGAGCGCTCCATCAAGGCAAAATCCAGCGACTGGGCGCGCACCGCCTCGAACGCCACCGGGTCAAGCTCGAGCGACAGCTGGTCGCCGGCGCGCAGTTCGCGGCCGCCGCGGACACTGCCGGCAGCCTGGTCGACGATATCCGAGGCGTAGCGCTGCAGCTCGGCCAGCACGGCGCCGGCCGAGAAGCAGAACATGCCCGAGTTCCACAGGTAGTCGCCGCTGGCCAGGTAGGCCTTGGCCAGCTCCAGCGCGGGCTTCTCCACGAAGCGGCACGCCAGGTGCGCCGACTCGCCCGCCGCGCCGATGCGCGGCCCGGCCTGGATGTAGCCATAACCGGTTTCCGGCGCGGTAGGCGCCACGCCGAACGTGGCCAGCCACCCCTGCCGCGCCACCGCCGCCGCCGCCGTCACCGCTTCGACGAAACTCTCCAGCGGCTCGATCAGGTGATCGGCAGGCAGCACCAGCATCAAGGCATGGTCGCCGTGCCGTCGCGCCACCCAGCTCGCTGCCGCGGCAATGGCCGCGGCGGTGTTGCGGCCGACCGGCTCGAGCAGGAAGCTGCATGGCATGGCTCCCGCGGCGCTGCGCGCGAACGTGTCGCGAGCGAGAAAGTAGATGTCGCGGTTGATGACGGTCACTACCTCCTGCACGCCCGGCAGGGCCGCCACGCGGTTGAACGTCTTCTGCAGCAGACTTTCGCCATCCGCCAGCGTCATCATCGGCTTGGGAAAGGTCTCGCGCGAGACCGGCCAGAGCCGGGTTCCGGCGCCGCCGGAAATCACCACCGGGACCAGTACCGGCAGATCAGTGTTGTCCATGTCTGGGTTCTCCAAAGGGCTTGGTGGCGGCCGACGCATCCGGGGCGCGGCTTGCGGTTCTGCGCTCTTGCCGCTCGGGCCGCTCGGGCCGCTCACGCTGCACCGTCGCGGCGTGGCCCGAAAACTGCGCACTGGCTTCGCGCACGTCCTGCTCGGTAAGCAGGCCCGCCGCAAACCGCAGCCGCAGCCGCGTGACGACGTTGGTATAGCGGGCGCGGGCCAGGTTGCGGCGCGCGGTATGCAGCTGCTGCTGCGCATTGAGCAGGTCCAGGTTGACGCGCATGCCCGCGGCGATGCTCAGGCGCGTCGCGCGCAGCAGTTCCCGCGCGGCCTGTTCCGCCTGCTCGTAGGCGCCGACCTTGACCACGCTGCTGAGGGCCAGGTCGAACTGCTTGCGCACTTCGTCCGTGACCTCGGTACGACGCCCGTCGAACTCGGCCATCGCCTTGCGGTAGCCGGCCTCGGCCTGGCTGACCTGGGCGCTGACGGCACCGCCGCTGAACAGCGGCACGGCCACCTGCAGGCCGACGTACGCGGTGTCGTACTTGGTGTTCAGCGTGTTGACGGTTTCCGACTTGTTCTCGCCGTAGCTGGCCACCAGGTCGACCCTGGGCAGGTGGCCGGCACGCGCGCGGCCGATATCCTGCCGCGCCGCCTCCACGCCGTGCTCGCGCGACTGCAGCTCGGGATTGTTGGCGATGGCGGCATCGGTCCAGTACCCGATATCGGCCGGCACCGGTCCCAGCGCGCGGAACTCCGGCGACAATGTCGCCAGTAGCCGGTCCTGGCCGCCCTCGCTGGCTCCGAGGATCGCGTCCAGGCGCTTGCGCGCGGCGGTCAGGCCGTCGCGTGCCTCGATCACCTGCGCCACCGCGAGGTCGAGCCGGGCCTGCGTCTCGACGATGTCGGTGCGCGTACCCTCGCCCTTGTCGAAGAAGCGGTAGTTCTGTTTCAGCTGTTCCTGCAGCGCGTCGCGCTCCGCTTCGGCCAGCGCGATCACGTCGTAGGCCTCCAGCACCTCGGTGAAGGCCGTGGTTACGCGCAGCGCCAGTTCCTGGCGCCGGCTGTCGAACAACGCCGCGCTGGCCTGCGACTGCGCTTCGCCCTGGCGGAAGCGCGACCAGTAGTCCCAGTTGAACAGCGGCTGGCGCAGCTGCACCGCGCCGCTGTAGCTGCGATAGAACTCGGTGGTGGTCTGGTCGCCGAGGCGCGGCCCGGCATAGCGGGTGATGTCCGAACGGTTGCGCGCCCAGTTGTAGGTGAACTGGATCTGCGGCAACAGGAAGGACCGCCCGATCACGCGGTACTGCTCGCCGGCGGCGGCCTCTTCGACCGCCGCGCGGAAGCGGGGATCCTGCGCGAGCGCCAGGTGATAGGCATCGAACAGCGACATGGCCTGCGCGGCGGCGCCACCTGGCGCGCACAGCAGGCAAGCGGCGGCGAGCGTGGCCAGCACGCCGGTTCCAGCACGAACGACGCGCATCATTCCTCCGTCAGCGCCGTTCTCGCGCGATCGGCCACCGGCTTGAACAGATAGCTCAGCATGGTGCGCTCGCCGGTCTTGATGAAGACCTCCACCGGCATGCCGGGCCGGACCTGGTGGCCGGCGAGCCGGTCCATGCCGTCCGGCGTCACCTGCGCGCGGATCTTGTAGTACGGCGCGCCCTCTTCTTCGGTCAGGCGGTCCGCCGACACCACCGAGACCGCTGCCGGGATACGCGGCGTGCGGCTCTGGTTGAACGCCGTGAACATCAGTTCCACCGGCAGGCCGCTGGTGACCTTGTCGATCAGGTTGACCGGCACCCGCGCCTCGACTTCGAGCGGCTCGCCGTCCGGCACCACGTCCATCAGCCGGGCGCCGGGCGCGACCACGCCGCCCTGGGTAAAGATGGCCAGCCCCACCACCGAGCCCGACACCGGCGCGCGCACCTGCGTGTTGGCGACGTCGAAGTCAAGCCCCTCCAGCCGGCTGCGCAGCATGCGTACATCGCGCTGCGCTTCGCCCAGCAGCGTCCGCACCTCCTTCTGTTCCTGCTCGCGGCGAAGGCTGGCGCGTATGCGCAGTTCGGTGAGCTGGCTCTGGGTGCGGCCGATGGTGCCAAGATCTGCCGAGATCTCGCCGTTGACCTGCGCGTAGAGGCGCTCGGTGTCGAGCAGACGGTTGCGTGGCATGTAGCCTTCGCGCGCCAGCTCACGCATGTTTTGCAGCTGCTCGCGCAGTGCGGCCAGCTGCTGCTGCTTGTTCTGGCGCGCATCGCGCAGCCCGCTCAACTGTGATTGCAGCCCGGTGATGCCCTCGGCAATCGTGCCAAGCTCCTTCTGCAAGGCCTGCCGGCGCGAGGCAAAGAGTTGCCGCTGCACGGCGATCACCTCGGCCACGCCCGGATCCGATGCCGCCTCGCGACCGATCTCGCCGAAGTCGATGTCGGCAAGGCCGTCGCGCTCCGCCAGCAGGCGCGCCTCGACCGCACGCGCGGTGAGCAGCTGCGCACGCGTCGCCTCGGCCTGCGCGCGCGCCTGCGTATGGTTCATGGTGACCAGGACCTGCCCGGTCCTGACCTTGTCGCCGTCCTTGACCAGGATCTTCTCGACAATGCCGCCGCTCGGGTGCTGGACCACCTTGCGGTTGCCCGAGACGATGACGGTACCCGCCACCGGCACGCCCTTGTCCAGCGGCGCCAGCGCCGCCCACAACAGGAAGCCTCCCAGCCCGGCGGCGATGACGGTCCAGCCGATGCGGCTGTAGCGGCGCGCGGGAACCGCGGGCGCAGATGGCTGCGCGGCGGCGACGGCCGGCGGCAGCGACGATGCATGATCGAAAGGCATGGCGATTCAGGTCAGGAATGTGAGCCGGCGGCACGCGCGGGCTCGCCGCGGCTCGCCAGGACTGGCTCGGCGCCGCGCGCCGGCTTGCCGCCCGCTTGCGGCTGTGCCCGCTGCTGCATCGCGCGCAGCACCTCTTGCGTCGGGCCGAATGCATGCGAGGTACCGTCCTGCAGCACCAGCAGCCGGGTCGTCACGGCCAGGACGCTGCTGCGATGGCTGACGATGACGACCGTGGCGCCGCGTTCGCGGCACAGCGTGATCGCCCGGGCCAGCGCCGCCTCTCCGGCTTCGTCCAGGTTGGAGTTCGGCTCGTCGAGCACGATCAGCGCCGGCGAGCCATACAGCGCGCGCGCCAGCGCGATGCGCTGCTTCTGCCCGCCCGACAGTCCGGCGCCATCCGGGCCAAGCTCGGTGCCGTAGCCCTTGGGCAGTTTCAGCACCATGTCGTGCACACCGGCAAGGCGCGCGGCTTCGACCACAGCCTCGGCATCAAGCTCGCCGAAGCGCGCGATGTTCTCCGCCACCGTCCCTGCGAACAGCTCGATGTCCTGCGGCAGATAGCCGACGAACGGTCCCAGTTCATCCTTGTTCCATTGCCAGACATCGGCGCCGTCGAGCCGCACCTCGCCCGCCAATGGCGGCCATACGCCAACCAGCAGGCGCGCCAGCGTGGATTTGCCCGAAGCGCTGGGACCGATCACGCCAAGCACCTCGCCCGGCGGCAGCGCGAAGTTGACGTTCTTGAGCACCGGCGCGGTGCCCGGCGCGCCGCCGACCAGCCGCGCCACGGCGAGCTGCCCGCGCGGGCGCGGCAGCGACATCGCGCTGCGCCGCGCCGGATTCGCCGCCAGCAGCTTGTGCAGGCGCTCGTGGGCCGCCCGCGCCGCGCTCCACTGCTTCCAGCCGCCGATCACGCCCTCGACCGGGCTCAGGGTCTTGCCCATCAGGATCGAGGCCGCGATCATCATCCCGGCGGTGATCTCGTTGTCCAGCACCAGCAAGGCACCCACGCCGAGCACCATCGATTGCAAGGCGATGCGCGCGAAGCGGGTCCACGCGCCGACGATCGACGCCTTCTCGCTCGCCTCGCCCTGCTTGCCGAGAAAGGCTTCGTGAATGCGCAGCCAGCGCGCCTGCAGCGGCCCCAGCATGCCCATTGCCTCGATGGCCTCGGCATTGCGCAGCGTCACCGTGGCCGATTCGGCGGAACGCAGCGACAGCCGGCCCGCTTCGTCCAGCGGCTGGCGCGAGATGCGCTCGTTGATCACCGCCAGCGCAATCAGCACGGCGGCGCCGCACAACGCAAACAGTCCGAGATGGAAGTCGAACAGGAAGATCACGCCCAGATAAAGCGGGAACCACGGCGCGTCGAAGAACGCAAACAGCGTGGAGCCGGAAATGAACTGACGCAGCGTGGTCAGGTCGTTGAGCGCCTGGCCGGCGATGTAGCCACCCTGGCGCAGGTTGGTTTCGAAGGCGGCGGTGTAGACGCGCCGGTTGAGCTGGGCGTCAAGCTGGGCACCGACATGGATGGCCACCTGGCTGCGCACGTACTCGAGCACGGAAATCAGCGCAAACAAGCCCAGCGTGATGGCGCTGAGCATCCACAGCGTGGTCTCGCTGCGGCTTTGCAGCACGCGGTCGTAGACCTGCAGCATGTAGAGCGACGGCACGAGCATCAGCAGGTTGATCACGGCACTGAACACGCCGATATTGCGCAGGGCACTCTTGTGCGCGCGCAGGGCTGTCAGGATTTCACTGCCGGGAGGCGCGGATTGGCTCATATGGATTGCGGATACACCTTAAGCACTGCGGAGAATGGCACCTGCCGGGGGCTGGTCGCGTTGTGACGTGGTGTCACAAAGCAGGTGCGAATTCTGGATGAGGGCTGGGGTGGTGCTTGTGACGTTCATCACAAAATTGTGTGAGGTGGGTCACGGTTGGTTTTGTTTTGGTGGGTGAGAGGTTTTCCTTAGGTAATGCGGATGGCTGTCGTCCTTGGCTGGCGCGGCTGTTTCGCCGGCGTAGCCGGCGACCTACTTCTTGTCCGAGCGCCAAGAAGTAGGCAAGAAGCGCGTCGCCTGAGCGGCTGGCTAAGGCGGCGTTGGTGGTTCGAACGGTGGTGACTTGCGGTGAAGCGGTTGGTGGTTCGACGCTGCTGACGCTACCTGGATGTGCCTGGCGTTCGAGGTCGGATGGACGAACCCGACTTCAGGTCGGTGGCCGCCTGCGAACGGCGTTGTTGGTAGGACGCCTTCGGCTGCGCTACGCGCACGCCCTATCTCAGGCCTTGGGCTCGGGCATGGAGTGCGTCGCTGCGCTCGCACGCGCTATCGCGGGCGATCCCTCTGGTTCTTATTGCCCTCTTGTTTTCTCCCGCACGCGGGAGAGGGGCGGGGGTGAGGGCCGGCGCATCAACGGAGTACGCGACCAGAATCCGCAAGGCGTTCGCTATCCCAATTCGTTGACGCATGCTGGCCGCAACCTCACCAGCGCCGAAACTCCGGTTCGCCCGCCGGCGTTGTCACCGCGCCGTCGCGCAGCACGCTCTCGTAGAGCGCGTGGTAACGCCGCCGCATCGTGCTGGCGCTGAATTTTTCGACGAAGCGAGCGCGGGCGTTACGGCCGAGGGTTGCGGCCAGGCTGGCGTCGGCGTGCAGCCGCGTGAGCGCGGCACGCAGGGATGCCGGATCGGCCGGCGGCACCACGTAGCCGGTGTGATCGTGCACGTTGACATAGCTGCTGCCGGTGCCGATCTCGGAAGACACCAGCGGCTTGCCGAACATTGCCCCTTCGAGCAGCGTGACGCCGAAAGCTTCGGCCCGCAGGTGCGAGGGGAACACCACACCCCGGCACAGCGACAGCAGCGCATGCTTGTCGGCATCCGGCAGCACGCCGAGGAACGTCACGTTGTCGAGCCCCAGCGCGACGGCCTGTTGCCTCAGGGCGTCTTCCTGCGGTCCGGTGCCGACGATGACGACGCGGAACGCCGCGTCGCGGCACGCCTGCATCAGGATATGCAGGCCCTTGTAGTAGCGGATCACGCCCACGAACAGGAAGAAGCCCTCCCCCACGCGTTCGCGCCACATGGCGACGCGGGCGGGGTCCGCCTCGCATTCGCTGGCATCGAGGCCGATCGGGATGGTGTGCACGCGCGCGCGATGGCGGCGCAGTACGTCGCTGGTTTCGAGGTAGTTGGGCGAGGTGGCGACGATGGCCTGCATGCTGCCCAGGAAACGATGCATCAGCGGCGCATACACGGGCATCAGCAGGCGCTGGCGCACGATGTCGGAGTGGTAGGTGACGAGCGCCGGCACGCGCACACCCGCGGCAAAATGCAGCACGTCGCCAAAGGGCCATGGGAAGTGGTACTGCACGACATCGGCCCACGCCACCGCGCGCCGGAACTGCGCCAGCGCACTGAACGAGATCGGCGTCGAGGCTGGCGACAGGTGCGCACGCGCGCGCGTGACGCGCACGCCGTCGATCTCCAGTTCGCGCTGCGCGCCACCGCCATGCCGGCTCAGGGTGAATACCTCGTGCGCCAGGCCGTCGGGTTGCCTGCGCGCGAGCTGGCGGATGACCTGTTCGATGCCCCCGTACGAGTCCGGGTAGTACACCTTGAAGACGTGCAGAATATTCATGTCAGTGTGTGGCTTGGCATCCGGCCCTGGTCGGCGCTGGTGGCAGAGTCTCTCGTGGCGCGCACCCGCGCAGTGTGATGGCTGTCACAGAACGGCGGCCACCGGCTCGCTATGGTTGCGCCTCATGCCCCTGTCCTCCTGCTTCCTGGCCCAGCCGCTGTGCGTCGCGGTGGGTGCCGTTTCGCTGTCATCCCCGCTGACCGGGATCGGCCAGTACACGCGTCACCTGGTGCGCGAGCTGGCGGCGCTTGGCGCGGCGCCGCACTGTTTCCTGGGCACAGGCTGGAGCGAGGCCCGCAGCGCCAGCGCTCACGCCGGGGCCGATGGGCTGGCGCCGCACAATGCGGCGCGCCCCGCCGCATGGCGTACCGCGGGGCGGGGCCTGCTGCGCCGCTCGGGGCTGGCGCATGCCGCCTCGCGCGCGTGGCAGGCGCACCGGTTCCGCGCGGGCCTGCCGCGCGAGGCGGCGCTCTACCATGAGACCAACTTCCTGCCCTTCTGCTACGGCGCGCTGCCGACCGTACTCACGGCGCACGACGTATCGTGGCTGCGCTATCCGGAGACCCATCCCGCTGCACGGGTCGACCTGATGCGCCGCCAGTTTCCGCGCGCGCTGACGAGGGCCGACCGCGTCATCGTGGTGTCCGACTTCGTGCGCGCCGAGTTGCTGGCACTGTGCGAGGTCGACCCCGGCAAGGTCAGGGTGGTCCACAACGGCGTCGCGCCGGCGTTCCGGCCCCTTGCGACCGACGTGCTTGCGCCGGTGCTCGCACGCCAGGGTCTGCTGCCCGGCCGCTATCTGCTGGCACTGGGCACCCTGGAGCCGCGCAAGCGGCTTTCAACGGCGCTGCGCGCGCACCAGCGGTTGCCGGCCGCGCTGCGACGCCATATGCCGCTGGTGCTGGCCGGCATCAAGGGCTGGCTGACCAGCGAGCTGGAGCGCGAGATGGCACCCGCCGTGGCGCGGGGCGAGGTTCGCGTGGCGGGCTATGTGCCCGACGCGGATCTGCCGAGCCTGGTCGCCGGCGCCTGCGCCATGGTCTACCCGTCCATCTACGAAGGCTTCGGCCTGCCGCCGCTTGAAGCCATGGCCTGCGGGGTACCGGTCATCTGCTCGGACCGTTCGGCGCTGCCGGACGTGGTGGGTGATGGCGGGGTTTTGCTGGACCCGGACGACATCGATGGCTTCAGCGCGGCAATGCTGCGCGCCTGCGAAGACGCGCACTGGCGTGCGGCCATCGGCGCACGCGCCCTGCGCCGCGCCGCCGGCTTCAGCTGGCAGCGCTGCGCGCGCGAAACCCTCGAGGTCTATCGCGAACTGCTCGCCACGGGGCGCGGGTGACGGCACGCGGAGGAATGTGACACCCATCACGGAACGGGTGCAGTCCGCCGGCTACGCTTGCCGCTTTGACCCAGCGAGAAAAGCAAGGCAGCCAGAGCATGAGCCACGCCATTCAGTTCGACATCATGGTGGACGGGTTTCGCATTCCATGCACGGCTTCCGCCGAGGCCGGTTCGCAGGCGCGCCGCTCGGCCGGCGGACCGGCCGCGGATATCGACACCGCGCTGGCCCGGCTGCAGCACGCCGCACGCCTGCGCTTCCTGCAGGGTGCTGCACCGCCGGTAGTCGTGCTGCGCGAGCATCTGCATGCCACCGGAGCTTGCCCGTGACGGGTCAGCACCGGCACGGCGGCGTGCATGCGCTGCCGGTGCGCACGACCTTCGGCCGCTACGTGGTGACCGGCTGCGCGCTGTTGCTCGCGGATATCGCGCTGTTCCTTTCGCTCACGCATGCCGGTGTCGCGCCGGCGGCGGCGCAGGCGGCGAGCCGTGGCGCCGGCGCCATCATCGGTTTCGTCGCGCACAAGGGCTATTCCTTCCGCCATAGCGGGTTGGATGCGCACGGGCTGCTTTGCCAGGGCGGTGGCTACGGCGTGCTGACGCTCGCCGGCGTGGCGCTCTCGCCGGTGGTGCTGACACTGGCACTGCAACTCTGTGGCGAGCGGCTGCTGGTGGCCAAGCTGGCGGCGGAAGTGGTGATGGTCGTCCTCAACTTCGTTGCGATGCGCTGGCTGTTCCGTGCGCGTGCGGCCGGTACGCCATGATGGCCGGCGCCTTGCGCGTGGCTCTCCAGCGTGCGTCAACTGAATTGACGCTCGGTCGGCGCATCGCCGTTGCGCTGCTCACGGCGCTTATCCTTGCCCCCGCGGTGCTGTCGCCGGCAGTGATGCTGGGCACTGATCCGGCCCTGCGTTTTCCGCAAGGCGACCAGGCACAGGCGCTGGCCGGCGCCTGGTACTACTACGCCGATAGCTGGCGGCTGCCGCTGTTCTCGATGCGCGTGCCCGGCCTCGACGGCCTGCGCAGCGTGATCTTCACCGACAGCATTCCGCTCTTTGCCCTGGCCGGCAAGCTGTGGTACCGGGCCGGCGGCGCGGCGCCGGAACTGACGCCCGCCTGGCTCTGGATCTGCATGCTGGGACAAGCCTGGGCAATGACATTGCTGCTGGACCGGTTGGGCCTGCGCCAGGCCGTTCACGTTGCCGCCGGCACCGTACTGGCCCTGGTCATGCCTGCCCTGCTGTTCCGTTACTGGATGTGGCATCTGGCGCTGTGCGGCCAATTCGTCCTGATCCTCGCGCTGGCGCTGGCACTGCGCCCGCCCGCGGCCATGGTGCGCACGCCGCTGGACTGGAGGTGGCCAGCCCTGCTGGTCGTGGCACTGGGCACCCATCCCTACCTGCTGGCCATGACCTTGCCGTTCTTCCTGCTGAGCGCACTGTGTGCGGCGTTTGCGCGGCAGCCTGGCGCGGCGCGCGGCGCGCTGGCGGCCGTCGGCCTGACCCTGGGCGTGCTTGGCTTTGCGCTTGCGCTGGGCGGCTATCTCGGCCAGGGCCTGGTGCGCGGCAGCGAGGGTTTCGGCATCTACTCGATGAACCTGCTCGCGCCGTTCGGCGCGATGGGGAAGAGCGGCCTGCTGCCGGGCAGCGGGCATTTTGCGCGCGGCACGCCGGGCCAGATGGAGGGATTCAACTACCTCGGCCTGGGCCTGCTGGCAGGCCTGCTGCTGGTGGCGGGAGCCGCCTGCGCGGGCCGCGGCGCTCCGCTGCGCGCCGCGGCCCGGCGGCAATGGCCGCTGCTGGCGCTGCTGGCCTGCCTGACGCTCTACGCCTTGTCCACCACTGTGTATGCCGGCGGCTATCGCCTGTTGCGCTACGACTGGCCGGCGGGCCTGCAGGGCCTGAGCACGACCTTCCGCGCCTCGGGGCGCTTCTTCTGGCCGGTGGGCTATGCCATTGCCGCCTTCGTGCTGTATGGGCTGGCGCGCTGCTACCGTCCGCGCACGGCCGCTGCCTGCATGGTGGCCGTCGCCGCACTGCAGTGGCTCGACACCGCGGTGCTGCGCTCGGTCGCCGTTGCCGAGAAGCCCATGGACCCGGTGTCATCCGACCCGCTGGTCGGCGCGCTGGTCGGGCGCCATGCCGCGCTGGCGTTCCATCCGCCAGTGGGCTGCTCCGACGACCGAGCCGCCATGCATGGCGGATTCGCCCTGCAGCTGCTGGCCGCGCGTGGCGGCCTCGCCATCAACAGTCTCTCCGGCGCACGCCAGCAGACCGACTGCACGCGCTTCGCCGCGGCCCTGTCCGGACAGGGGCTTGCGCCAGGCGTGCTGGTCGTGCTCGGGCCGCCGTATGACACGCAGTACATTGCCGGGCGCGGGTGGACCGCCCATTGCCTGGCCCGGCATGGTCTGCACTTCTGTAGCTCCGGCATCAGGTGATCCCCATGCACACCAGCGAACCGACGGAGCTGTCCGTCATCATCCCCGCGTACAACGAAGCGGCCAGCCTGCCGCTCGCGCTGCCCCGTATCGTCAGCGAACTCGCACAGGCCGTCTCGCGCTTCGAGATCGTGATCGTCAATGACGGTTCCAGCGACCAGACCGCGGCGGTTGCCGACGAGCTGGCACGGCGCCACCGGTACGTGCGCGCCATCCATTTTTCGCGCAACTTCGGCAAGGAGGCGGCACTGGAAGCGGGGCTGGCCTGTGCCCGCGGCCGCGGCCTGCTCTTCATCGACGCGGACCTGCAGCATCCGCCCGCGCTGATCCCGCAGATGATCAGTGCCTGGCGCGCCGGCGCCGATGTGGTCAATGCGCGCAAGCGGCATCGCGGCGAGGAGCACGCTGCCTATGCCACGGCGTCGCGCCTGTTCTACCGGATGTTCGAGCGCGCCACCGGCTTTTCCTTCGAAGGCGCCAGCGACTACAAGCTGCTCGACCGCCAGGTAGCCGATGCGCTGCTGCGCTGCCCGGAGCGGGACCGCTTCTTTCGCGGGCTGGTGGCGTGGGTGGGGTTCCGTCAGGTCGATATCCCCTTCGACGTGGCGCCTCGGGAAGCGGGGCATTCCTCATGGTCGGTGGCCGGCTTGCTGCGCTATTCGCTGCGCAGCCTGGTGGCATTCTCGTCGCTGCCGCTGCAGGCGGTCGCCATCGCGGGCTTCGCCGGCGTGGTGCTGAGCTTCCTGCTGATCGTGCAGACCGTGGCGCGCTACCTCAGTGGCAATGCCCTGGACGGCTTTACCACCGTGATCATTGCGCAGGCAGCGTTCAGCAGCCTGTTGCTGCTCGCAGTGGGCGTGCTGGCCGTCTATCTGGCACGCGTCTATGACGCGCAAAAACAGCGCCCGTCGTTCTTCGTGCGCGAGCCTGACGAAGGTTTGCGAAGTGGCATCGTGTTGCGGGACATGGAGATTCAGCCGGCACCGCCGCGCGCGCGGACGCCCGTAGGGGCTTGTGATACCGATCACAGCCGGGTGGATCGCGAGCTTCTATAGTGGGTCCTGTTGGCGCAATGACCCCGCCAACTTTCCCGTTATCGCCAGGCTGCCCCCGCACGCCTGGCATCTTTTTTTGTGGGAAGGGAGCGGGTGGCGCGGTGGGTCGCCTGCGGCTGCGCCGCACGCGCCCATCATCTCGGGTCAAGCGCACGGGCACGGAGCGCATCGCTGCGCTCGCACGCGTTATCGCGGGTGAGGCCACAGGCCTGCTCTCTTGCTTGTTTGCTCCCCTCTCCCGCTTGCGGGAGAGGGGCGGGGGTGAGGGCAGGCGCATCTGCGAAATCATGCGCCCGCCATGCTCAGTGTGAACCCCGCCTTGTTCGTCGCGTTGGCCTTGGCTTGGCAGCAGGCCCTGAATGTGGATGCCGGCTGACCGGCGCGACTGTGACATGCTGATTGGGGAAGAGCCGCTCGGCTGCCTCTTTGGCCTGCATGCAGCTCAGGTACTCCCCATTGAAGACGACGGCAAATTCTCCGACATGCTGCTCGATCGCCCAACCCGTTTCCGTACGAACTACTATTGTTATTCGTTCAACCACCTTCATTCCCCGTCGAGCCGTGCTTTGCATCACGGTCTTTTTCGTTGGTAAAGCAAAAACCTCAATACACAGACCAAGGCAGTATTGCTATCGATGCGCCCATGCCCCGGGCACATCGTTCGGACATTGCCGGCACAACATGGTGCCCGCAATCGCGGCCCCGCTCATCACCCAAACATGGGTAACCTGCGCGTCGCCGAAATCCGGTATTGACATGGCATGTTTGCCATAACCGATGAATTTGCAATAAATCTCAGACGAATTATTAAAGTCATTTCGTCAGAAAAGCAAGACAACTTGCGGCGAGTTCGATAGACACCCCACCAAAGGGGACGGCGGCGGCAATGCTGTGACACCTGTCACATCCCCGTGCGCATGCCATCGGCTAGCCTTGCCTTTCGACAGGCACGCACCACCCGGTGCGCTTCTCAGGGCAAGCCGACATGCATGAGGTGGAATTCATCGAGTACGAGGGCCGGCGCTTCGTGCTGGTTCCCGAGCGGACGTGGAAGGACATCAGGGGCTGCATCCAGCGGCTGCTGGAGGAAGCGGGAAAGGATGCCGGTACCGCGACTTCGTTCTGCCCGCCGCTGCTGGTGCAGGCCGCGATTTCCGCCGGCAGCTCCGAGCTGCGCGCATGGCGCCGCTTTCGCGGCTTGCCGAGTTCTCAACTGGCCGAGCGCGTCGGTGTAACGCGCGCCTATATCTCGATGATCGAGACCGGCCGCCGCCGGCCCGCCGCCGACTTGCTGCGCCGGCTTGCGCGCGAACTCGAGATCCCGGTCTGCGCACTGGCAACGAGCCACGGCGCCGGGTAGCGCGTCACGCCAACGGCGCGTTGGCGTCGTTCTCCACCGCAAGCGTTTCGGCGCACCGATGCATGGCCTCTGCCTTTGCGCGTTTTTGTGGCCCCAGTCACTGATTCGACGTGCGCATTTTCGGATACTGCCCCCCGACGCGTTTTGCAGCGTGTCGCAGCCTGCACTGCCAATGTCGTTGACCTTGCAGGCTGCAACGGAAGCGAGATCCGGATTTCGTACTGGCCCGCGCCGCGGGATGGCAGGCCGAAGTCCAGATCGCTTGTTTTTATTCCCAGGAGAACACTATGGCAGCATCTGCCTACTACGATCAGGTACAGAAGGTCTACGTCGCCTACTACGGCCGCCCGGCCGATCCGACGGGCCTGGAGTTCTGGGCCACCAAGCTGGACGGTGTCGGTGGCAATCTGAACGCGATCATCGATGCCTTCGGCAATTCGGCCGAGTCGACTGCGCTGTATGGCGGCCAGACCCACGGCGAGAAGATCAACGCGATTTACCAGCAGATGTTCGGCCGTGACGCCGAACCGGCCGGCCTCGCCTTCTATACCGGCCTGCTCGCGGCAAACCCGCCCAAGGCCACCCTGGCCAGCATCGCGCTGGACATCGTCAACGGCGCGCAAGGCAGCGACAAGGTCGCCATCGATGCCAAGCTGGCCGCGGCCGAAGGCTTCACCACGGCCCTCAACACCACCACCGAAATCCTGAAGTACAGCGGCGACTGGGCCGCGCAGCAGGCGCGTGACTGGCTCAAGCCGGTCGACCAGGCTGGCGAGGGTGGCAACCCGCAAGCCGCGATCGACAAGATCGTCGCCGGCCCGGCACCGCAACCGGGCAGCAAGGTGCTGACCACCGCCATCGACACCATCACGCTGGGCGCCGCCGATACCGTGACCGGCGGCACCGAGACCCTGACCCAGGGCGACTCCATCACCGGCCCGGGCAAGGTCGTGCTGAGCCTGGCTGCCAAGCAGGATCTCTACTCCGGCACCACCATCGCCGGCGCCAGCAAGGTCACCATCCAGCCGACCGGCGATGTCGCCGTCACCACCAAGAACTGGACCGACATCCAGCAGGTCGTGGTCGAGAAGGTCAAGGGCGACGTGAGCCTGGAAGACCTGCAGGGCGCCGCCACGCAGTATGACCTCGTCGACGCGATCCAGGCCGAAGACAAGATCACGCTGAACTTCGACGGCCAGCAGATCCAGGGCAAGGAAGCCAACGTCTCGGTCAAGGAAGTCAACGCGACGGTCGAGATCAACACCGATGCCGGCTTCGACGTCGAGACCATCAACCTGACCATCAACGATGACAAGGCTGGCTTCGAGTCGAACCTGACCGACCTGATCGGCGACGGTACCAAGACGCTGAACATCAAGGGCGGCCAGGCCGGCCTGAACTTCGGCATCAAGGGCGCGCTGGACTCGACCCTGACCACCATCGACGCCTCGGGCGCACTGGCCAACCTGAACCTGAACATCTCGGAATCGGACCAGCAGGTCAACGTCAAGCTGGGCTCGGGCAACGACGTGCTGAACGTCGGCGACTCGCTGCGCACGGGTGACGTGATCGACGGCGGTGCCGGCGCCGACAAGGTCGTCGCCGTGTTCGATGCCAACGCCACGGTCGCCGAAGCCAACCGCGCGCCGACCATGAGCCGCGTCGAGACGCTGGACGCCACGTTCCTGAACGCGGTCCACCTGGACGGCACCAACATCAACGACCTGGCCACGATCAACCTGAAGGCCTCGACCGGCCGTGCCGACTTCAACAACTTCGACAGCACGCTGAAGACCCTGAACATCCAGGGCAACCTGGCGCAGGGCGTCGAAGTGGATTACGACGGCCAGGCGCTGACCACGCTCGATATCAACATCGAAGGCACCACCAGCGCAATCGGCAACGCCGGCAATCCGTCGGGCATCCGCGTCATCAACGCCGACAAGGTGGCGCTGAGCCACAACGGCAGCGAGAGCGTGGTGATTTCCCGCGGCCTGCAGGTGGACGACTCGTTCTCGGGCCGCTACACCACCGACCTGTCGATCACCAACAACTCCGCTGGCAACCTCACCATCGATGGCAACAACTTCACGGACAGCGTCATCCTTGATGGCGACACCGTGCAGCGCCTGAACATCAAGTCGACCGGCCTGGGCGACCTGTCGCTGGGCAACCAGTTCGAAAGCCTGATGGATGAAGCGACCAACCTGCAGCACCTGGTCGTGGAAGGCGCCACCGACAGCGACATCGAGATCGGCCGCGTGGGTGATGCCCGTGCCGCCGGCGACCTCGAAACCGTGAAGCTCAGCACCGGCATCAGCACCGAGTTCACCTCGTGGGGCATCGATGCCGCCGGCGCTGACAAGCGCGCCACCATCACCAGCATCGACATTGCTGCCGCGGCTTCGGGCCATATGCACCTGCTCGGCGGCTTCGAAGGCGGCGAATGGCTGCAGGCTGCATCCGTCAACCTGATGAAGGTCGACGTAGCTGCCGGCGCTTCGGTGAACGGTGACGCCAGCGGTACGGTGTGGGCGAATGGTCAAGGCTATGCCGGCCTCGACATCCCGGTCGGCTACTCCAGCCTGGTGCGCCTGGACCTGGACGAGCAGGCCGGCGCCGACAGCAAGCTGATCCTGTCGGGTTCCGGCGAGGTCACCGGCTTCGCGTTCGAGGACAACAACTTCGCCACCATCGACGCATCGGCCCTCAAGGGCAGCGGCGTGACGATCGTGATGGAAGATCCGTCCGACGCGGCAGCGTTCACCTTCATCGGCTCGGGCCAGCGTGATGTGGTCTACGCCTCGAACAGCGCCGATACGCTCAACGGTGGCGCCGGCGACGACACGCTGTTTGGTAACGGCGGTGCCGACGTGATCAACGGCGAAGCGGGCGACGACGAGCTGTTCGGCGGCGAAGGCAACGACACGCTCGACGGCGGCGCAGGCGATGACTTCATCGCCGGCGGCCTCCACGCCGACGTACTGA
Source organism: Cupriavidus sp. 207A1 (assembly GCF_057798955.1). Lineage (NCBI taxonomy): Bacteria > Pseudomonadati > Pseudomonadota > Betaproteobacteria > Burkholderiales > Burkholderiaceae > Cupriavidus > Cupriavidus sp. 207A1. Next base: position 156,218 of record NZ_JBYOJO010000004.1, read on the forward strand.
CCGGCGGCGCGGGCGCGGATTCGTTCTACTTCAACTTCGACCAGAACCACCTGGCCGAGGCTGGCAAGTCGACGAACCCGGGCGCGGCGGCCAAGCAAGACGTCATCACCGACTTCAAGGTGGCCGAGGACACCATCCTGGTCGACGTGTCGAACCCGCTGGCCCAGGGCGACTACGCCATGTACGTGACGAACGCCCCGGGCGGCAACGGCCTGCCGGCATTCGCCTTCTACATCGGCGACGGCCTGGATCCGGTCAACGTCGTGATCCGCGTGGGCACGTACAACGAAGACGGCTCGTTCAACTACAACGCCAGCGGCACCGACCTGCAACTGCTGTTCAACACCGAAGGCGAGGCGTTCAACCCGCTCGACTTCACGCTGAACAACGGCGCCCAGGCCTTCGTACAGGCCGAGCACGAAGTCGCGCTGCTGGGCGCGGCGAACCAGCTGGGCAGCCTGTCGACGTCGGACCTGGTCTGGGTCTGATCGTTACCCGGTAGTTGTAGCTTGCAGTGGGAAAGGGCTGGCCGCGGGCCAGCCCTTTTTTCCAGTCGGATTGCCGCGCACTGGTCCCCATGCGTCCCGCGACCGTATGCGCCCGCTCGCCTTATCGTATGAATGTCCGCTTCATCATGCCCGATGCCGCTCCCGCGCAGCCCCCTTTCGTACTGGTCATGCGCGAAGACGACGGCGGATGGCACGTCCGGATGCTGACGGATGGCTTCGTCGTCTCGCTGACAGAGACTTTCTCCACCAGGCAGGAAGCTGTCGCCGCGGCGGCCGAAGCCTTCCCCAGCCTGCAAATCGATATCGGTGCGCCGCCGGCCAAGGCACACGGTCAAACGGACCCCTGAGACCCTGAGGCGCCCGCTTGCCGACGATGCGCCGGGCACCCATGGCAATCGTCAGGCCACAACCCCGCCATGCACCGGCGCACCGCCTTCGGGCACCTCCGCACTCAGAATCGTCCCCGTGGTGGATTCCGTCATCAGCAGCGTCTTGCCGTCAGCGCCGCCGAAGCACAGGTTGGTCAACGACGCGCCGACCGGCGTGCGGATGACTTCGACCGGCTCGGCGCGATGGTTCAGCACCCAGACATAGCCAAGCCCCGGATTGGCCACCAGCAGGAACCCGTCCGCGCGCATGGCGAGCCCGTCCGGACCGCTCGGTCCGTATGACGTGAAGAACCGGCCCACCTTGCTGACGGAGCCGTCGGCCTGCAGCGGCACGCGCCACACGCAGTTGCCCCGCGTCATGGCGACATACAGCACCTTCTCGTCGGGCGACAGCACCAGGCCATTCGGGCTCGGCGCATTGTTCAGCAGCACATCGAGCTTGCCCGCGGGCGACAGGCGGTAGACGCGGCCGGTGGGATCGTGCATGCCGGTCTGGCCCTGGTCCGTGAAGTACAGGTTGCCCGCCGAATCGAAGGTCAGGTCGTTGACACCGCGGAAGCGCTCTGAATTCCTGCGCTCAAGGAACGGCGTCACGGCACCTGCCTCCGGGTCCAGCCGCATCAGCCCGTTGCGGTAGTCGGTGATCAGGAAGTCGCCGCTGGCCAGGCGCTTCATGCCGTTCGGCTCGCCGTCGTACTCGGCCACCAGTTCCCAGCTGCCCTGCAGCGATATGCGGAACACGCGGCCATAGGGAATGTCGGTCACCCACAGGTGGCCTTCCGACCAGACCGGGCCTTCCAGGAATGACTCCGTGACCGCGCCGCCGCGATTGGCCAGCGACCACGCGTTGTCCCGATCCTGCCGCCGGAACGATTGCGGCAGGCGGGTAAGCACCGTGGCATCGCGCACGGTGGGTTGCTGAAGAAGGATCATCGTGGTTGCCAGTGCGATTACTGCTTTTCGATATTGGCCTTCTGCGCAACGGCCGCCCATTGCTCGGTTTCCCGCTGGATCAGCTGTGCAAACGCGCTGCTGTCCAGGCTGCCCGGCTGCGAGCCCATTTGCGCCAGGAACTGCTTCATGTCAGGCGACTGCAGGGCCTTCTGCACCTCTGCCTGCAGCCGGGCGATCACTTCCGCGGGCGTTCCCTTCGGTGCCGCCAGGCCTGACCAGTTGAACAGGCTGAATGTCGGCAGCCCGGCATCCGCGAAGGTCGGCACTTCCGGGAACACATCGAGCCGGCGCTTGCCGCTGATGGCAAGCAGGCGCATCTGGTTGCCCTTGACCGGCGCCAGCGCGGTCGGCGTGGACACCACCAGCAAGTCGACGCTGCCGCCCAGCAGGCCGACCATGGCTTCGCCGGCACCCTTGTACGGAACGTGCATCAGCCTGATGCCGGCGGCCTGCTGAAAGGCTTCCGCAGAAAAATGGGGCGAGCTGCCCGGACCGCCACTCCCGAATGTCACCTCGCCCGGATGCGCCTTGGCATATCGGATCAGCGACTCCAGGTCCTTGAAGCGCGAATCGGCCTTGACCCCGACCACCACCGGCGAGAACGCGAACGGGGCGATCGGCACCAGCGCGGTCTGGTGGTCCCAGTTCAGTTTCTTGAAGACGTAGGGCAGCGTGGTGTAGGAGTTGTCATTGGCCAGCAGCGTATAGCCGTCGGCCGGCGCCTTGACGACCAGCGTGGTGCCGATGGTGCCGGAAGCGCCCGGCTTGTTCTCGACCACGAAACTCTGGCCGGTCTGCTCGGTGAGCTTCTGCGCCACCTTGCGGGTCACCACGTCAACGGCGCCGCCCGGGGGATTCGGCACGACAATGCGCACGGGCTTGTCGGGGTAGGCCGCCAACGCCGGCGCCGCACTGGCGGTGGCGATCGCGGCGAGCACTGCAAACAGACCAAATTTGCGATGAATCATCGTTGTCTCCTGGCAGCGGCCGGTCCGACTGCCCGCCGGCCGCCATGCCTGTATTGTTTTGACCGGTGAAGCGTCGAAGCCTCGCCTAGACCGCCGCGGCAGAGCCCTGCAGCACGGCAAGCACGTTGTTCGCGGCGCCCACGCCCATGTTCACGTATGCGGCATCGCTGACGCCGCCGATATGCGGCGACAGGATGACGTTCGGGAGGTTCTGGAACGGATGCGGCACGGCCATCGGCTCGACGGCGAAGCTGTCGAGGCCCGCCGCGTAGAGCTTGCCGTCGAGCGCCTCGGCCAGCGCCGGCTCGTCGACCAGGCCACCGCGGGCGGTGTTGACCAGGATGGCGCCGTGCTTGAACAGGGCCAGCGTCTCGCGGTTGAGCATGCCGCGGTTTTCGTCGGTCAGCGGACAGTGCAGCGACACCACGTCCGCTGCCTGGTAGAGCTGCGGCAGCTCGCTGACCAGCGCGACGCCGGCGGGTGGTGTCTTCGCATAGGGATCGAAGGCGATCACGCGCATGCCCATGGCCACCCCGGTCACCGCGACGCGGCGGCCGATCTCGCCCAGGCCGACGATGCCCAGGGTGCGGCCATTGAGTTCGATGGTCTTGTGGATCGACTTGTCCCAGTGGCCCGCGCGCATGCGCGCGTTCAGCTGCGGCACCGACTTGGCACAGGCGAGGATCAGCGCCCAGGCGTGTTCGGCCACCGCGGCGGCATTGGCGCCGACCGCGGCCTTCACCGCGATGCCGCGCGCGGCCGCGGCCTTCTGGTCGATCACGTCGATGCCGCTGCCGTGCTTCGAGATCACCTTCAGGGCCGGCGCCGCATCCATGACTTCGGCCGTCACGCTGCCATAGCGCACGATGATGCCGACCGGGTTGTGCTGCCGCGCCAGCGCGACCAGCTCGTCGGTCTGCGGCTTCTTGCCCGCGAACACGATCTGGTAATCGCCAAGCAGCGCGAGCGCTTCCGGTGCCAGGTCCGCACCCGTGACGATAATGACGTCCTTGCTGGTCACAGGGCTTCTCCCTGCTTCAGGACGCCGGCCGTCACCAGCGATGCCAGCAGCCACGGCGCGGTGGTATTGCCCTCCTTGATCTGCGCGATGCGCATGGCTTCGGCCTCTTCCTTCTTCGCCGCGGCATCGAGCAGCGCCTCGATCTTGCCGCGCTCCACCACGACCAGTCCATCGGCATCGCCGCAGATATAGTCGCCCGGGTTCACCGTGACGCCGCCGACGGAAATCGGGTGGCCGATGCGGCCGCCGACTTCCTTGGTCGGGCCATTGGGATTGGTGCCCACCGAGAAAACCGGGAACTGCATGTCCTCCAGCTCGAGGCTGTCACGCACGGCGCCATCGATCACGACCCCGGCGATCCCCCGCTGCCTTGCGGCATGCATCATGATCGTTCCCATCAGCGCGGAGGTCTGGTCGCCCTTGCCGTCCACCACCAGCACATCGCCGGGCTGCGCCAGCGCCAGCGCGGCGTGGATCATGAGGTTGTCGCCGGGACGGACTTCCACGGTGAAGGCGGGGCCGGCGACCTTCATGGTCGGACGCAGGGCGCGGATGCGGCCATGCAGGGCGCCGCGGCGTCCGCCGACATCCGACAGGATCGCCGGCTGGAAGCGCGCGGCACGCTCGACCACGGCGGCGGGCACGCGTTCGAACGATTTGATGATGTTGGGCAAGCTCATGGAAAACTCCAGCAAGATGAGAGGGATAGGGTCGAAGTCGATCAGTCCAGCTTGGTGCCGGAGGCCTTGATGACCGCGGCCCAGCGGCCGATGTCCTGCCTGATCAGCGTGGCGAACGCTTCGGGCGTGCCGACCAGCACCGAGGCGCCTTGTTCGTTCAGCTTCCTGGCCAGCGCCTGGGACTGCAGCGCCTTGTTGAATTCCGCATTGAGCCGCACGACGATGTCCTTCGGGGTCGCGGCCGGCGCGACGAAGCCGAACCAGGTCGCCGTCTCGAAGCCGGGATAGCCGGACTCGGCCACGGTGGGAACCTGGGGCAGGTCGGGCAGGCGCTTCGCTGACGTCACGGCCAGCGGCCGCAGCTTGTTGTTCTTGATGTGGCCGAGCAGCGTCGGCACGGACGCCATGTACAGGTCCACCTGTCCGCCCATCAGGTCGTTGACCGCCTGTGCCGCGCCCTTGTACGGGACGTGGGTGAATTTGACTTTCGCGGTGCTTTGCAGCTGCTCGCCACCCAGGTGGGCAACGGTGCCGTTGCCCGGCGAGGCAAAGTTCAGCGATGCGGGCTTGGCCCGGGCGGCCTGGATCACGTCCTTCATGGTCTTGTAGGGCGAGTTGACGTGCGTCACCAGCACCAGCGGCGCGGAGGCGACCAGGCTGACCGGCGCCAGGTCCTTCAGCGGGTCATACGGCAGGTGTTCGTACAGCGAGGCGTTGATGGCCAGGTTGCTGGTCTGCCCCATGGCGATGGTGTAGCCATCGGCCGGCGCCTTGGCCGCCGCGTCGACGCCAAGGTTGCCGCCGGAGCCCGGCTTGTTTTCCACGACAAAGACCCAGCCGGTCGACTTCGCCACGGTATTGGTCACCTCGCGCGCGATGATGTCGGTGCCGCCGCCCGCCGGGAATGGCACGATCACGCGGATGGGCTTGGCGGGATATGGCGACGCGGCATGGACGCTGGCGGATGCCATCAGCAGGCTGGCAAGGGCCAGGAGGACGCGGCGGGATGTGGACTGCATGGATGTCTCCGAATCTGGTTTCGTTGTGCTTCGGATTGTGGTGCATCGTTTCACGGCATACAATGCCGTTTCACACCGTGCACCGCATTTCGTGCCATGAACCTCAAAAGTGATTCACACAACTCCCCATCCGCCGATGAGGGTTCCGGCGCCGTGATCGCCGTGACGCGCGCGTTGCGCGTGCTGGAAGCCTTCGGCGTCAACGACCCGCAGCTGTCGCTGGCCGAACTGAGCCGGCGCACCGGCATCCACAAGACCACGGTGCTGCGCCTGGCGCGCACGCTGGCGGCGGACAACTACCTGGTGCAGAAGGAGGACGGCAACTGGCGTCTCGGCCGCGCCGCCGGCTGGCTGGGCGCGTGCTACCAGGCCACCTTCAACGTGCAGGAAGTGGTCGAGCCGGTGCTGCGCGAACTGACCATCAAGACCGGTGAAAGCGCTTCGTTCTACGTGCGCGAGGGCCAGCAGCGAACCTGCCTGGTCCGTGTCGAAGGCCCCCAGGCCATTCGCCATCACGTCAGGATCGGCGCGGCGCTGCCGCTGGACAGCGGCTCGCCGGGGCGGGTGATCCTGGCTTTTTCTGGCGAACCAGGGGAGCTTTACGAGATGATCCGGCGCCGCGGCTTCCACCTGTCGCTCGGCGAACGCGAGCCCGAGGTCTCCAGCGTGTCGGCGCCGGTGTTCGGATTGCACTGGCGCCTGCTGGGCTCGATGTGCATTTCCGGGCCGACTTCCCGGCTTGGCGAAGCGCGGCTGCTGGAGCTGGCGCAGACCGTGGTCGACGCCGCGAACAAGCTTTCCTATGCGATGGCGGGCAGTCAGCGGCCCGCGCTGCCAGGCGACAGGCAGCCGGCAACCTGGCATCCCTGACTGGCCCGTCCCGCATTCCCGGCCGGCCACCGTGCCACCCCCCTGCGCGCCTTCCGCGGCCCATGCCATGTCATTGCGCGGGGCCGCCGGCATCCCGCGGCGCCAGCAACTTTTCCTGCATTTCAGCACGAATTCAGCAACAAATATCCCCGTTATCTGATTAACCTGCCGGCTCTTTTCCGTTTGCGTGCGCCGCAGACGCAAAAGTTCTCTGCCCCCGCCAGCCCCACAAGGGCTGGCGCGGCCATTCAGATCACACGGAGACAACGAACAATGAGTGCAAGCGCAGAACATCTGCAACGCGGCCTGGGCGAACGCCATATCCGGCTGATGGCGCTGGGATCGGCCATCGGCGTGGGCCTGTTCCTGGGCGCCGGCAATGCCATCAAGATGGCGGGCCCGGCAATCATGCTGGCCTACCTGATCGGCGGCGCGGTGATCTTCCTGATCATGCGCGCGCTGGGCGAGATGGCCGTGCACAACCCGGTGGCCGGCTCGTTCTGCCGCTACGCGCAGGACCACATGGGGCCGCTGGCGGGCTACCTGACCGGCTGGAACTACTGGTTCCTGTGGCTGGTGACCTGCGTGGCCGAGATCACCGCCGTGGCCATCTACATGGGCATGTGGTTCCCCGACGTGCCGCGCTGGATCTGGGCGCTGGCGGCGCTGGCGGCGATGGGCTCGGTCAACCTGATGGCGGTCAAGGCCTATGGCGAGTTCGAGTTCTGGTTCGCCATGATCAAGATCGTCACCATCGTGCTGATGCTGATCGGCGGCGGCGCGATGATCGTGTTCGGCTTCGGCAATGGCGGCGTCGCCACCGGCATCTCCAACCTGTGGGCGCACGGCGGCTTCATGCCGAACGGCGCCTCGGGCGTGCTGATGTCGCTGCAGATGGTGATGTTCGCCTACCTCGGCGTCGAGATGATCGGCCTGACCGCCGGCGAGGCGCGCAACCCGAAGAAGTCGATCCCCGATGCGATCAACTCGGTGTTCTGGCGCATCCTGATCTTCTACGTCGGCGCGCTGTTCGTGATCCTGGCGCTGTACCCGTGGAACGAGATCGGCGCGCAGGGCAGCCCGTTCGTGCTGACCTTCGAGCGCCTGGGCATCAAGACCGCCGCCGGCATCATCAACTTCGTGGTGCTGACCGCGGCGCTGTCGTCGTGCAACGGCGGCATCTTCAGCACCGGGCGCATGCTGTACAACCTGTCGCTGCAGGGCCAGGCGCCGGCGGCCTTCGCCAAGGTGGACCGCAACGGCGTGCCGCGCCGCGCGCTGCTGGTGTCGATCGCCGCGCTGCTGGCCGGCGTGCTGCTCAACTACCTGGTGCCGGAGAAGGTCTTCGTCTGGGTGACCGCGATCTCCACCTTCGGCGCGGTCTGGACCTGGGCCATCATCCTGGTCACGCAGATCCAGTTCCGGCGCTCGCTCGCGCCGGCCGCGCGCAAGGCGCTGGCGTTCCGCATGCCGTTCTGGCCGTATGGCTCGTATATCGCGCTGGCCTTCCTGGCGCTGGTGGTGGCGCTGATGGCCTACTTCCCCGATACGCGCGTGGCGCTGTACGTGGGGCCGGGCTGGCTGGTGCTGCTGACGATCTGCTACTACGCGCTCGACATGCGCTCGCGCGGTCCGGTGAGCTACCGCGCCTGAGCCAACGGCGGGTCCGCGCCCCACCGGCGGGCCCGCGCCCGCCGGCTGGCCATCGCCTAAAATGGCCCCCGAACCATGCCACCGCAGGGGGCCGCATGACCGAGACCACCGTGCCCGGCGCCGCCATGGCGCTGTCGCTGCTGTCGCTGGCGATCTGGGGCCTACTGCTGTTCGGGCGCGCCGGCTTCTGGCGCGTGCGCAAGCCACCGGCCGCGCCGGCGCCGGCGCATTGGCCGCAGGTAGTCGCCATCATCCCCGCGCGCGACGAGGCCGAGGTCATCGGCAGCGCGGTGGCGGCAGTGCTGGGCCAGCGCTACCCGGGCCCGCTGGCGCTGGTGGTGGTGGACGACCACAGCGCGGACGGCACCGCCGATATTGCCCGCGCCGCCGCGGCCGTCACCGCGCGGCCCCACTCGCTCACCGTCATCGGCGCGCGCGAATTGCCGGCCGGCTGGAGCGGCAAGGTCTGGGCGCAGTCCGAGGGCCTGGCCGCCGCCGACCGCATCGCGCCGCAGGCACGCTATGTCTGGCTGACCGATGCCGACATCCGCCACGGCCCGGGCGTGCTGGCCGGCCTGGTGGCGCGCGCCGAGGCGGAGCGGCGCGACCTGGTCTCGCTGATGGTGCGGCTGCGCTGCGTCTCGGCGTGGGAACGGCTGGTGGTGCCGGCCTTTGTCTTCTTCTTCGCCAAGCTCTACCCCTTTGCCCGCGTGCGCGATCCGCGCAGCCGCGTTGCCGCCGCGGCCGGCGGCTGCATGCTGGCGCGCCGTGCGGCGCTGGCGCGCATCGGCGGCTTTGCCGCGATCCGCGGCGAGCTGATCGACGACTGCAGCCTGGCCGCGCGCATCAAGCCCGGCGGCGCCATCCGGCTCGACCTGGCCGACGACAGCGTATCGCTGCGCCCCTATGACGACTGGCGCAGCCTGTGGGACATGATCGCGCGCAGCGCCTACACGCAGCTGCGCCATTCGCCGCTGTGGCTGGCGGGCGCGCTCGCCGGCATGGTGCTGACCTATTTGGTGCCGCCGGTGCTGGCGCTGGGCTGGCGGGTATGGCCGGCATGGCTGGCCTGGGCCGCGATGGCGCTGGCCTACCTGCCGATGCTGCGCGAGTACCGGCAGCCGTGGTGGCTGGCACCGCTGCTGCCGGTGACGGCGCTGTTCTACCTGGGCGCGACGCTCGACTCGGCGCGGCGCTACCGGCTGCGGCGCGGCGGCCAGTGGAAGGGCCGCAGCCAGGCCCCGTTGCGCCCCTGAGCCGGCGGCTCAGGGATGGCCCAGGTATCCGTGCGCGCGGAACCACGCCAGCGCGTCGCGCAGCCCCTCCTGGTACGGGCGCGGCTGATACCCCAGTTCCTTGCGCGCCTTGTCCGAGGTAAAGAACATCCGGTAGCGGGACATATTGAGTCCATCGACAGTCAGGAAGGGCTCCTTGCCGGTCAGCCGCGCCGCCGCTTCCGCGCCGTAGGCCAGCGGATACAGCGGCCAGCGCGGCAGCTGCAGGGTCGGGGGGCGCCGGCCGCACAGCTGGGCGATATCGCGCAGCATCTGCTGCAGCATCACGTCCTGCCCGCCCAGGATGTAGCGCTCGCCGGTGCGGCCGCGCTCCAGCGCCAGCAAATGCCCGTGGGCCACGTCGTCGACGTGGGCCAGGTTCAGCCCGGTATCGACAAAGGCCGGGATCTTGCCGGTGGCGGCCTCGACGATGATGCGGCCGGTCGGCGTGGGCCGCACGTCGCGCGGGCCGATGGGGGTGGACGGGTTGACGATGACCGCGGGCAGGCCGTGTTCGGCGATACATTGCTCGACCACGCGCTCGGCCAGGACCTTGCTGCGCTTGTAGGCGCCAATGGCTTCATGCGGGCGCATCGCCGCGGTCTCGTCCACCGGTGCCTGGGCGCCGGCGACGCGCAGCGTCGCCACGCTGCTGGTATAGACCACGCGCTCGACCCCGGCCCGCTGCGCGGCCTCCATCACCGCCAGCGTGCCGTCGACATTGGTGCGCACGATGTCTTCCGGGTCGCGCGCCCACAGCCGGTAGTCGGCGGCGACATGGAACAGGTAGCGCACGCCCTGCAGCGCCGCGGCCACCGCGGCGGCATCGCGCATGTCGCCCTGTGCCACGTTCACCGGCAGCCCCGCGAGGTTGGTGCGGGGGCTCTGCGGGCGCACCAGCACGCGCACGCGCCAGCCGCGCGCCAGCGCCTGGCGCGCCACCGCCGAGCCCAGGAAACCCGCTGCACCTGTCACCAGCACGTCATCGTTTTTGGTCATCAGCCCGTTTCCCCGTAAGGCGGCGTCGCCATGGCCGGCCCGGCGCCGGCCATGGCGGCGCCAGACAAAGCCGGCGTGTCGGGTATATAGTAACCACCGTGCGAGGAAAATGTGATCCGCGGCGGATCTCCGGTGGGTCTGGCTCGATACCGGCATCGTTTTCCGTTGCGCGATCCCAAACACTGAAACCCGTAGCAAAAGGGTCGGGGGCCTACTCCATGCAGGTGATTCTTGCTCAGCCCCGGGGCTTCTGTGCCGGCGTGGTGCGCGCGATCGAGATCGTCGACCGCGCCCTCGTCAAGCACGGTGCGCCGGTGTTCGTGCGGCATGAGATCGTGCATAACAAGCACGTCGTCCAGGGACTGAAGGACAAGGGCGCGCGTTTCGTCGAGGAACTGGACGAAGTGCCGGCCGGCGCGGTCACCATCTTCAGCGCGCACGGGGTCTCGCGCGAAGTCGTCGCCGATGCCCGCCAGCGCCAGCTGCATGCCATTGACGCCACCTGTCCGCTGGTAATCAAGGTCCACACCCAGGGCCGCCAGTACGCCGCCAGCGGCCGCACCGTGATCCTGATCGGCCATGCCGGCCACCCCGAGGTCGAAGGCACCATGGGCCAGATCCCCGGCAAGGTGATCCTGGTGCAGAACGAGGCCGACGTCGCCAAGCTAGACCTGCCCGACCACACCCCGGTCGCCTACGTCACCCAGACCACGCTGAGCGTGGACGACACCCGCAACATCATCGCCGCGCTCGGACGGCGCTTCAGCAACCTGGTCGGTCCCGACACGCGCGACATCTGCTACGCCACGCAGAACCGCCAGAGCGCGGTGCGCGACCTGTGCAAGCTGGCCGACGTGATCCTGGTGATCGGCGCGACCAACAGTTCCAACTCCAACCGCCTGCGCGAGATCGGCACCGAAAGCGGCGTGCCCAGCTACCTGATCGCCGAAGGCAGCGAGCTGGACCCGGCCTGGGTGCGCGACGCCAACGTGGTCGGCATCACCGCGGGCGCCTCGGCCCCCGAGGCCATGGTCGAAGACGTGATCGCGGCGCTGCGCCGGCTGGGCCCGGTGGAGGTCACCACCATGGCCGGGCGCGAAGAGCATGCCGAGTTCCGGCTGCCGGCCGAACTGGCCGACGTGAAGCCACCGGCGGCATCGGCGGAGGCCGGCACGGACACCGCGCCCGACTGCAGCGATGCCGCCAACGAGAACATTGCAGGCTGAACCAACCAGAGGAAGCTGTCGTGGCCATTCCGCTCCTGCAGGTTGCCCGCGTGGGCGCCTATATCGTCGGCAAGCACCTGTCGCGGCAGAAACGCTATCCGCTCGCGCTGATGCTCGAACCGCTGTTCCGCTGCAACCTGGCGTGCTCGGGCTGCGGCAAGATCGACTACCCCGATCCCATCCTGAACCAGCGCCTGTCGGTGCAGCAATGCCTCGAGGCAGTGGACGAGTGCGGCGCCCCGGTGGTGTCCATCGCCGGGGGCGAGCCGCTGCTGCACAAGGACATGCCGCGGATCGTGCAAGGCATCATCCGGCGGCGCAAGTTCGTCTACCTGTGCACCAATGCGCTGCTGATGGAAAAGAAGCTGGACCAGTACCAGCCCAGCCCGTATTTCATCTGGTCGGTGCACCTGGACGGCGACCGCGAGATGCACGACCGCTCGGTGTGCCAGGAAGGCGTGTACGACCGCTGCGTCGAGGCGATCCGCGCGGCCAAGGCGCGCGGCTTCCGCGTCAATATCAATTGCACGCTGTTCAACGACGCGCAGCCCGAGCGCGTGGCCAGCTTCTTCGATTCGGTCAAGGCGCTGGGCGTCGATGGCATCACCGTGTCGCCGGGCTATGCCTATGAGCGCGCGCCGGACCAGCAGCACTTCCTGAACCGCGGCAAGACCCGCCAGCTGTTCCGCGACATCCTCGGCCGCGGCCGCGCGGGCAAGAACTGGGCGTTCAGCCAGTCGACGCTGTTCCTGGACTTCCTCGCCGGCAACCAGACCTACCACTGCACCCCGTGGGGCAACCCGGCGCGCACGGTATTCGGCTGGCAGCGGCCGTGCTACCTGGTGGGCGAAGGCTATGCCGCGACCTTCCGCGAACTGATGGAAGAGACCGACTGGGACGCCTACGGCACCGGCAACTACGAGAAATGCGCCGACTGCATGGTGCACAGCGGCTATGAAGCCACCGCCGTGGCCGACACCTTTGCCCATCCGCTCAAGGCGCTCGGCGTCAGCCTGCGCGGCGTGCGCACCAGCGGCCCGATGGCGCCGGACATTGCGCTGGACCGGCAGCGGCCGGCCGAATACGTGTTCTCGCGCCACGTCGAGATCAAGCTCGAGGAAATCCAGCGCGCCCGGCCGCCCGCGCAGCAGCCGCGGCCGGCCGAGGCGCCTGCCAGCGCCGCCACGCACTGAAGCCATTGCCATGGCCGCCGGACTTGCCAGCATCCTGCCCGGCGCAGCGCTGGTCTGCGTGGCGGCTGGCTATGCACTGGCCGCGGCCTGGCTGTCGCGACGCAAGCCTGCGCCACGCGGCGCCATGGCCGCCACGCCGGTCAGCGTGCTCAAGCCGCTGTGCGGCGCCGAACCCCGTCTCTACGCCAACCTGGCCAGCTTCTGCCGGCAGCGGCATCCGTGCTTCCAGCTGGTGTTCGGCGTACGTGCCGCGGACGATCCCGCGATCGCGGTGGTGCAGCGGCTGCGGCGCGACTTCCCGGACTGCGACATCGCACTGGTGATCGATCCGCGGGTGCACGGCAGCAACCTCAAGGTCAGCAACCTGGTCAACCTGTCCGGCGCGGCCCGGCACGATGCGCTGGTCATCGCCGACAGCGACGTCGCGGTGGCGCCGGACTACCTGGCCCGCGTGACGGCGCCGCTGGCGGATGCCGGCGTCGGCGTGGTCACCTGCCTGTACCGTGGCCATGCCATCGGCGGCTTCTGGTCGCGCCTGGGCGCGCAGTTCATCGACGACTGGTTCGTGCCGGCGGTGCGCATCGCCCACGCGGGCGGCTCGCGGCGCTTTGCCTTCGGCGCGACCATCGCGCTGCGCCGCGATGCGCTGGCGGCGATCGGCGGTTTCGAGGCCTTGCGCGACCGGCTGGCGGACGATTTCTGGCTGGGCGAGCTGACGCGGCGACTGGGCTTGCGCACGGTGCTGTCGGAGGTGATGGTGTCGACCGATATCACCGAAGACAGCTTTACGCTGCTGTGGCGGCATGAGTTGCGCTGGATGCGCACGATCGCCTCGCTGAACCCGGCGGGCTATGCGTTCAGCTTCGTCACGTTCACCTGGCCGATGCTGGCGTTGGGCGTGTGGCTGGCGCCGCTGCCGCTGGTGATCGCCGCGGCGGCCGTCGGCATGATGGCGCGCAGCGTGCTGGCGGGTGGCGTCGCGGGGGCACTGCGGGCGCCGTTGCGCGATGGCTTGTTGCTGGCGTGCTGGGCGCTGGCGTTGGCTGGCAAGCGGGTGTGGTGGGGGGAGCAGGTGCTGTCGGTCCACGACAGGCACCACTCCGGGCGAGCGCCGGCCCTCTCCCCCGCCCCTCTCCCGCAAGCGGGAGAGGGGCGAAAACCGACGAAGCCCGTCCCTGACACCCAACCTTTCACCGGCATCCATACCAAGAGGCCGTTATGAAAAAAACCCTTTTTCTGCAGGCCCCGTCCTTCGACGGCTTCGATGGCGGCGCCGGTTCGCGCTACCAGGCCAAGCGAGAGATCAAGTCGTTCTGGTATCCCACGTGGCTGGCACAGCCGGCCGCACTGGTGCCCGGCAGCCGCGTGCTCGATGCCCCGGCCGACGGCCTGACCGCGCAGCAGACGCTGGAGATCGCCGCGGACTATGAACTGGTGATCATCCACACCAGCACGCCGTCGTTCCCCACCGACGCAAAATTCGCCGAGGCGCTCAAGCAGCGCCATCCCGGCGTGATGATCGGCATGGTCGGCGCCAAGCCCGCGGTCGATCCCGGCGGCACGCTGGGCGCGAGCGACGCCATCGACTTCGTCTGCCGCGAGGAATTCGACTACACCTGCCAGGACGTGGCCGCGGGCAAACCGCTCAAGGAAATTCTCGGGCTGTCCTATCGCCTGCCGGACGGCTCGCTCGAACACAACGGCCAGCGGCCGATGATCGAGGACATGGACGCGCTGCCGTTCGTGGCGCCGGTCTACCAGCGCGACCTCAAGATCGAGAACTACTTCATCGGCTATCTGAAGCATCCTTACGTGTCGATCTACACCGGCCGCGGCTGCCGTTCGCGCTGCACCTTCTGCCTGTGGCCGCAGACCGTGGGCGGGCATCGCTACCGCACGCGCTCGGCCGCAAGCGTGATCGCCGAGGTGAAATGGATCAAGGAGAACATGCCCGAGGTCAGGGAGATCATGTTCGACGACGACACCTTCACCGACTTCAAGCCGCGCGTGGAAGAAATCGCGCGCGGGCTGGGCCAGCTGGGCGTGACGTGGTCGTGCAACGCCAAGGCCAACGTGCCGTACAGCACGCTCAAGGTCATGAAGGAAAACGGGCTGCGCCTGCTGCTGGTGGGCTATGAGTCCGGCGACGACCAGATCCTGCTGAACATCAAGAAGGGCCTGCGCACCGACATCGCGCGCCGCTTCACCGAAGATTGCCGCAAGCTCGGCATCCAGATCCACGGCACCTTCATCCTGGGCCTGCCGGGCGAAACCCGCGAGACCATCGAGAAGACCATCGAGTACGCCAAGGAAATCAACCCGCACACCATCCAGGTCTCGCTGGCCGCGCCCTACCCCGGCACCACGCTGTACCGCCAGGCGGTGGAGAACGGCTGGCTCGAGGAGAACAAGGTCATCAACCTGGTCAACGACCAGGGCGTGCAGCTGGCGGCGATCAGCTACCCGCACTTGTCGAAGGAGGACATCTACCACGGCGTCGAGACCTTCTACAAGCGCTTCTACTTCCGCCCCGGCAAGATCTGGGAAATCGTGCGCGAGATGCTCGGCAGCTGGGACATGATGAAGCGGCGCCTGCGCGAAGGCGTGGAGTTCTTCCGCTTCCTGCGCTCGCACGAGGCCTGATCCTGGCCCGGGCCCTTTCCGGTGCGGCAACCGGTGCGGCACCCGCTGCCGCACATCGCGCGCTGATCGTCACCGCCGACGACTTCGGGCTGCACCCGGCCGTCAACGAAGCGGTCGAGCTGGCCCATCGCGACGGCGTGCTCAACGCCGCCAGCCTGATGGTGGGCGCGCCCGCGGTGGCGGATGCGGTGGCGCGCGCGCGCCGGCTGCCGGCGTTGCGCGTGGGCCTGCACGTGGTGCTGGCCGATGGCCCGGCCACGCTGCCGCGCGCGCGCATCCCGGCGCTGGCCGATGCGCACGGCCGCTTCGGCTCGGCCATGGCGCTGGACGGGTGCCGCTTCTTCTTCCTGCCCGCGGTGCGCCGCCAGCTTGCCGCGGAAATCCGCGCGCAGTTCGAGGCCTTTGCCGCCACCGGCCTGGCGCTGGACCACGTCAATGCGCACAAGCACTTCCACCTGCATCCGACCGTGCTGTCGCTGATCCTGTCGATCGGACGCGACTACGGGCTGCGCGCGATGCGGCTGCCGCGCGAGGCGGGCGCACCCTGGCTGCTGCGCCCGTGGCTGGCGTTGCTGCGCCGCCGGCTGGACCGCGCCGGCATTGCGCACAATGACTACGTGGTCGGCATCGCGCGCAGCGGCCAGATGGACGAGGCCGCGCTGCTGCAGGCGCTGGCGCAACTGCCCGCCGGCGTGGGCGAGATCTACCTGCATCCGGCGGTGGTGTCCGGCGCGGCCATCGCCCCGTCGATGCACGGCTACCGCCATGCCGACGAGCTGGCCGCGCTGCTGTCGCCGCGCGTGCGCGCGGCGCTGGAGCAGGCTGCCCACCGGCGCGGCGGCTTTGCCGATGTGCTTGGCGGCAGGACGTTGCGCTGACGATTACCGATGAAACGCCTGGCCTACCTGACCGGACTGCTCGGGCTGCTGGCGCTGACCGCGCTGGTGATCCACCAGGGCGCCGGCGATATCGCCGCCGTGATGGCCCGGGGCGGCTGGCCGCTGCTGTTGCTGGTGCCGCTGCACGCGCTGCCGCTGCTGCTCGACGCGCAGGGCTGGCGCGTGCTGCTGACCTCCGCCGATCCCGACGAACGAGCCGGCGTCGGCTTCCTGTGGTGGGTCGCCGCGGTGCGCGAGGCGGTGGGCCGCCTGCTGCCCACCGTGGGCGTGGGCGGCGAACTGGTCGGCATCCGCCTGACGCGTCTGCGCATCCGCGATACCACAGCCGTGACCGCCAGCGTGGTGGTCGAAGTGATGCTGACGATGTTCTCGCAGTACCTGTTCGCCGCCATCGGCGTGCTGATGCTGGTGGCCGCGCTGCGGCAGAGCGCCAGTGCGTGGATCATCCTGGCCGGCTTGCTGCTGTCGCTGCCGGTGCCGGTGCTGTTCGCGCTGTCGCTGCGCCACGCCGCCTTGTTCGAGAAACTGGAAGGCGCGGCGCGCCGGCTGTTCGGCGCCGACCACCGCATCGTCGCGCTGATCGACGGGGCGCGCCTGGACGCGCATATCCGCGCGCTCAACCGGCGCCACCGCGAACTGGCAAAGGCCTTGTGCTGGCAACTGGCCGGACTGGTCAGCGGCACGCTGGAGATCTGGCTGGCGCTATGGCTGCTGGGACATCCGGTGCCGCTCTGGCAGGCGCTGGCGATCGAGTCGCTGACGCAGGCCGCGCGCCACGTGGCCTTCTTCGTGCCGGCCGGGCTGGGCGTGCAGGAAGCGGCGGTGATGCTGCTGGGCCAGGTGCTGGGGATGAGCGCGGAGGTGGCGCTGGCGCTGGCGCTGGTCAAGCGCGCGCGCGAGATCCTGTTCGGGGTGCCGGCGCTGCTGTCATGGCAATGGGTGGAACTGCGCCGCTGGCGGCGCGCACGGGCCGCGCCCGGGCGCGGGCACCCCTAGCGCGGCCGCGGCGGGCGCCCGCTCAGGTCTCCGACGCCTGGCGCGCGTTGTGCGTGGTCAGGTGCTTCACCAGCCCGTCGATGCCGTTGCGCGCGACGATATCGGCAAACTGCTTGCGGTACACCTCGATCAGCCATGCCCCCATCATGTTGATGTCATAGATCTTCCAGCCGGTCGCGGTGCGCTGCAGGCGGTAGTCGATCTGCATCTCGTCGGCATTGTTGATCACGCGCGTCTGCACCACCACGTCGGTGGCGCCGCTGGCGGCTTTGGCCGGCTGGTAGCGGAACTTGACGTTCTGCTCGCGCAGTTGCGCCAGCGAGACCGCATAGCTGCGCACCAGCAGGGTCTGGAACTGCTCGTACAGCTGTTGCTGCTGCTCCGGCGTGGCCGTGCGCCAGGCGCTGCCCAGCGCCAGCCGCGTGGTGCGCTGGAAATCGGTGTAGGGCAGGAATTGCTGCTGCACGACCGCGGTGATCTTGCCGAGATCGCCGGCGCGGGTCTGCGGCTCCGACTGGATGGTGCCGATCACGCCCTCCACCGCCGCCTGCACCAGCCGCTCGGGGCTGGCGCGCAGGTCGCCGGGCTGGACTGCCTGGGCGTGCACGACGGATGCCATGGCCATCGCCGCAAGCGGCGCCACGGAAAGCAAACGGTGAATCGTCATGGATGCAAGAGCGGGGAAATGACGGAAGTCGGTGCGGCGGTGGCGCCGCGCCATACGACGCCCCGGCCGGCACCGGCTGACAGTGTATAGCGTATCGGCCCGCATCGCGGCCGCGGGGGGGGGGGGGGGGGGGGGGGGGGCGCCCCCCCCCCCCCAGCGCACCGAGGGG